>CAJYXJ010000062.1 GCA_913778085.1 uncultured Chryseobacterium sp. | reverse complement strand
CTGATTTTGGTTATAATACTTGAAATTCATATATAAATACCTGATTGTCAGATGTAAATATACAAAAATCTAAAATAATAACCAAGAATAATCCGCCTCAGTTGTGAGACGGATTCTTTAGTTATTTTAATATTGAAATTTACTGGATCTGTAAAATACTGGAAATCTGTTCCGCCAGTGAAAGCCCGATGCGGTCCTGAGCTTCCAGGGTAGCAGCTCCCGTGTGCGGCGTCATGGATATCTTCGGATGCGTAAGAATTTCTTTGGCAGGCGTCGGTTCATTAATGAATACGTCAAGCCCGGCAAACTTCACTTTCCCTGAATCCAGCGCTTCAACAAGGGCAGCTTCATCAATTACACCGCCTCTTGAACAGTTCACAACCGCTACACCATCCTTCATCATTTCAAACTCGTTTTTCCCGATCATATAGCCGTCTTTCTGGGCCGGAACGTGAAGCGTAATGAAATCCGAATGTTTCAGCACATCTTGAAGCGGTTCCGTTTCGATATCCACGTTGATGAACTGGTTATTGTAGAATTTTACCTTAATGCTTGCTCTTCCTACGTTGCTGTCGGCAGCGATCACCCGCATGCCCAGACCTAAAGCGATTTTAGCAACTTCCTGTCCTATTCTTCCCATACCTACAATTCCGATCGTCTTTCCTTTCAGTTCGATTCCTGCGGAATAGGCTTTTTTAAGACCTGCGAATTCCGTATCGCCTACCACCGGCATTTTCCTGTTGGAATCCTGCAAAAATCTCGCTCCTGAAAAAAGGTGGGCAAAAACCAGCTCGGCAACGGATTCCGAAGAAGCCGAAGGGGTATTGATGACATGAATTCCTTTTTCCCTGGCGTAGTCTACATCGATATTATCCATTCCTACTCCTCCTCTTCCGATAATCTCGATGGAAGGACAGTTATCTATAATATCTTTGCGTACCTGCGTCGCACTGCGTACCAAAATCGTACGGATCTTGTGTTCGTTGATATAATCTACCAGCTGCTCCTGCGGAACTTTGGTGGTAATTACTTCAAAACCCTTTTCCGTTAATGTATCAATACCGGATTGATCCAGTCCGTCATTTGCTAAAACTTTCATAAAACTTTTATTGATTTAATATTTAAAAAAATTAAACATCCGCTTTGACGCTGCAATATTTAATCGTTTAATCTTTACGGTAATTTTTTATTCCTCCTCTTCCTTGAATACTTCAATTGTTACCTGCTTTTCTACAAGATCCGTGAATCTTCCCTTGTATCTTGTAGCACGCACCAAGTGGTTATCGATCCAGTGGTAATTTCCGCCTCTCGGCTTTCCGCACAATACGCTGTGGTATTTGAAACCGTGCTTATCCAGCCAGTCGATGGTAATTTGCTTCAGGTTTTCGGTTCTTGAAGTAAAGAAGCAGATCTGATGTCCTTCATCATACCATTTGTTGATGGTCTCCAGAGCATCCGGAAAAGGTTCACAAGTCACCATCCTTTCAGGTTCTTCGTTCGGAACGTCCTCGGTAACGGTTCCGTCTATATCAATTAAGTAATTTTTTACGCCGTCCTTCAGAATCGGACTTAAGTGATCTTTGTATTCTAATTCCATCATAAAAATTTGAATGGCAAAGTTAGGGTTTTTACAGCAAAAAGGCTTGTTAAACTTGCTTTATATTAATTTTTTACCCAAAAAACATTTATTTCACGAATATTATTCACTATAGTTCTAATTTTAAATAATTTTAATTAAAATTTTTCTCTTTACTCTCTTTGATTCTTTATCATTAATTCTCGGATCATCTGAAATATAAAACATCTTTCCCGGAATTCTGCAATACATCATCTTCACATTATTCCAAAAACCATGATGTTTTACCAAAAATTTCCAAAATACATTTATTACACTTACATTTGTAGAAATGGAAGAATTCATCGTTTTAGTAAATACCGAAGATAACGTTCTTGGCCTTATGGAAAAACAACAGGCTCATGTTAACGGCCTGTTGCACCGTGCTTTCTCCGTCTTCTTATTCAACAGGAAAGGGGAAATGCTGCTGCAGAAAAGAGCTTGTGGCAAATATCATTCTCCATTGAAATGGACCAATGCCGTATGTTCGCATCCCAGAATGGAGGAAACTTATCTTGAAGGCGCTCAGAGAAGGCTGAAAGAAGAGCTTGGAATAGACGCTGAACTTTCTGAAAAATTCCATTTCATCTATAAAGCGGACGTCGGCAACGGACTGTGGGAACATGAGCTCGACCATGTTTTCACCGGCATTTTTGAAGATGAATTCCATCTGAATACCGACGAAGTGGAAGAAGTCCGTTATGTTTCCATGGAAGACCTGGATAAAGAAATTGCTGAAAACCCGGAACATTTTACAGAATGGTTCAAGATCATCCTTGAAGAATACAAACATCATTTTTCGGCCTGATGAAACAATTAATAACAGCCTTTTTAATTTGTACAGGATTTCTGATGTCTGCCCAGTCAGGTACGACGAAGGTCTACGAGAACGACAATTATACCATTATATTTCCCGACGGCTGGAAAGTGACGGATGACAGCAACATCATAAATATCTTTCCAAATAATGAAGTAGGTGCCATTACCATTTCGGAATACCATGATCTGAACCTGCCGAAAACGGAAACCAAAAAATTCATTCTGGCCCTTTATCAATCTTCGGATGACGAAAGCAAAATCAAAACCAGGAGCGGAAAGAAAGGCTACACCGAATACCGGTACGAGTATTTTGATGAAAAACAAAAGCTGGTCTGGATCACTAAAGTTCTTCAGAAAGAAAAAGACCTGTTCCTCGTAACAATCAATTGCGGACAGAAATACTGGAACGGAAATTACATGAAACTTTTCAACGAAGCTTTCGACAGTTTTAAAATAAAGAAATAAATATAAAAATTAAACATGAAGAAAACAGCATTGTACGACAAGCACGTATCTTTAGGCGCTAAAATCGTACCTTTCGCAGGATTTGAAATGCCTGTACAATATGCCGGCGTTACCGAAGAACATTTTGCCGTAAGAGAAAAGGCAGGCCTGTTCGATGTTTCCCACATGGGACAGTTTTTCATTGAAGGAGCCGGCTCCAAAGAACTTTTACAGTACGTGACCACCAACAATGTAGACGCCCTTGAAAACGGAAAAGCACAGTATTCTTGCCTTCCGAACGAAAACGGAGGAATCGTAGACGACCTGATCGTATACAAAATGAATGACGACAAATACTTCGTGGTAGTCAATGCTTCAAACATCGATAAAGACTGGAACCATATTTCCAAGTACAATACTTTCGGGGCAAAAATGACGAACGCTTCAGACGATATGTCGCTGCTGGCAGTTCAGGGACCAAAAGCTACCGGAATACTTCAGAAATTAACGGAAACCAATCTTTCCGAAATTCCTTACTACAACTTCACCGTAGGTTCTGTGGCTGGAGTGAATGACGTAATTATTTCCAACACCGGCTATACCGGAAGCGGAGGTTTTGAAATCTATTTTAAGAATGAAGACGCCGTAAAACTTTGGGATGCCATCATCGAAGCAGGTACCGAAGAAGGAATTATCCCTTGCGGGCTTGCTGCCAGAGATACCCTGCGTCTGGAAAAAGGATTCTGCCTGTACGGAAACGATATCGACGATACTACCTCCCCGATCGAAGCCGGCTTGGGATGGATCACGAAATTCGATAAAGATTTTGTTTCCAAAGAAACTTTTGCCAAGCAGAAAGAAGAAGGTGTTACCCGAAAACTGGTAGGTTTTGAACTGACGGACAAAGGCGTTCCGAGACACGATTATCCGGTGGTAGATGCCGAAGGAAATGTGATCGGGAAAGTAACTTCCGGTACCCAGTCGCCGATGAAAAAGGTAGGTTTGGGTCTTGCCTATGTCGACAAACCTCACTTCAAACTGGGTTCTGAGATCTTTATCCAAGTAAGGAATAAAAACATTCCTGCAAAAGTGGTGAAAGCACCTTTCGTATAAACGGAAACTCACATATAAGAGACCGTTCTGCCATCATTGCAGGACGGTTTTTTTTGCCGTTTTCAGCAGGTGGCATTTTTCTTGTATCCCTATCTGACAAACAGCATCTTATGAAAATTCTGAAAAAAACAGCCGCTTTGGGTATCCTTTTATTTGGTATACACCTCGCCAGCGCCCAGACCGGCACCAACAGCCAGAGTGCCAGTACCATCACTGTAGACGGTGTCGGACAGACGAAAACTTATTCTTCGGATGGAGGTACGGCAGTAATTTCAGGCGTGAAGAACGTCATTACCATCACCGGTTATGTCGTACGGCTGGAAGTATCGGGATCCGGAAATACGGTATATACCGACAAAATTTCCCGCATTTCCGTAGAAGGAACCGACAATAAAATCTTCTACAGCACCTCACCCAATAAAAATGGTAAACCTGCTGTATCGTCTACCGGCGTAGGCAATAGTATCCGTAAAAAATAACAATATTGCATTCTCAACATCATGGCTTTGGATTCGAAAAAACCAAAGCCATTTTTATTTTTATCATGATGTTGTAGAAATGAATTTCCAGGAGCTTAATCCGGCTATCCACTGTATCTTTTTTGTTTTACAGCATTCGGACCATTCATCAACATCAGTGAAAAAACAAAAAAGGATGCCGTTTCTATCCGGGCTAGGACGCAGTCTTTTTTGAACTTCCGGTCTTTTATAGCTGCTTTTTATATGCAACAAAACCTAATGTATTTTGAAAATCCGTTAGGTTAGCAGTTTTCCTGTAAAAAAATTTCCTTCTGATTAAAAAAAGCAATCGCTGATCTTGAAAACCTCATAGGTTTTGAAAACCTATGAGGTTTATTGTTCCTTCATTATAAAATTCACTCTGATTAATAAGATTACCGCTGATATAAAAAACGGAATTCCTCCTATTAATGAAAATGTATCGATTTTGGATTCCGGAAAATCCCTGACCAGAAAAAGAAATGCCAGCACCAGGATCAAACAGAAAACCGTAATAAGTATTTTCTTCGTTTTCCATGATTTAGCGCATAAACTTATCAAGAGCAATATCTGGCAGATGAATGAAATAAGTCCCACGGGTAATAATCTATCGTCATAAGATCCTAAGAGATTTATCTCCTCATTCCATATGAATTCAAACCCCAGAATTTCATAAATGAATAAGATGCCGATGCCGTGCCCCGCACCAATGACGATACATCCGTTTAAAATCACAGTCAGCAAGCTTAAAAAATTCAGTGTTTTCATCGCATAAAAGCCTTGTAAAGCCTCATAGGTTTTGAAAACCTATGAGGTTTATATTTAATCTGTTATAAATCTTTTACTCCAAAAAACGCCATCAATTCCTCCACATTCTTTTTGTCATTTCCGACAAAAATACGATCATCAGTAATGAAAACCGGACGTTTGAGAAACGAATAATGGTCAAGCAGTAAATCTCTGAAATTATTTTCCGTCAGTGTTTTTACATCCAGACCTCTCTGCTTGATCTGAGTAGATTTTTTACTGAACAGGGCCTCATAAGAATTTGTTTTCTCATACATTTCGGCAAGTTCGTTTTCAGTAACCGGTTCTTTCTTGATTTCCCGAATGTCCCAGCCGGTAAGGTCAAATTGGGCAAGGATTTTCCGGCAGGTGTCACAGGTTTTCAGGTAGAATACTTTTTTCATTTTATTTTCAGGAGTTTATTTATATTTTCGGTTTTCAAAAGTAAGATTTAATCCAAACTTTTAAAAATTATAAATACCTTTAATCAAATTTTTACAGGATGGAGAACAAACCGGTTACCTTTCAGTTTATTTCAGAACCTTCGGACGTCAACTACGGAGGCAACGTGCATGGCGGAAGCGTAATGAAATGGATCGACCAGGCGGGATATGCGTGTGCGACCACCTGGAGCGGAAATTATTCCGTAACAGTATATGTTGGCGGAATCCGTTTTTATGAACCGATCAAGATCGGGGAAGTAGTAAAGGTAGAAGCACAGGTAATTTATACGGGTTCTTCGAGCATGCATATTTCCATTAATGTATCATCAAGAAACCTGAAGCAGCCGAAATTCGATAAGAAAACCCACTGCATCATCGTTTTTGTGGCGGTGGATGAAAACGGCAAGAAGCTCCCGGTTCCCAAATGGACGCCTGAAACCGAAGAAGAAAAACAGAAAGAGCAGTACGCGATCCGCCTGATGCAGCTCCGGACGCAGATCGAAGACGAAATGAAACCTTTTTTATAACATGCAGCGAAAAGATTTTATCCGGATTTCTTCCTTGGGATTTCTGAGTTTGTATTCCTGTGGGATTCCTCATTTTAAAAGCAAGACAAAGACATTGGGCATTCAATTATATACCGTTCGGGACGCCATTTCCGCAGACTTGGAAAAAACACTGGAACAACTGGCCGGCTTAAGCTTTACACAACTTGAAATCTACGGCTACAACGGAACGTTTTTCGGAAAAACCCGGAACGAATTTCAGTCGATCCTGAGAAATACCGGACTGAAAGTCGTAAGTTCCCACCACACCACCGGAATCCTTCATGACGAACGCGGGACCTTGCTGAACAGCTGGGAACAATCGGTGGAAGACCTCAATTTTATTGGCGCGGAATATATGGTTTGTTCTTACCTTTTTCCTGAAGAACGTACTGCGGACAACTACCGGAAACTTCCGGAACTGTTTGACCGTTCAGGAGAAATCACCCGCAAAGCCGGAATCCAGTTCGCTTACCACAATCATGATTTTGAGTTTGAAAAGTTTGATGAATCAGGCACGGTCTATGACTTTATTTTAAAACAGTCCTCCCCGGAACTGGTGAAAATGGAACTTGACCTGTACTGGATGGCCAAAGCCGGAATGGATCCGCTCTCCTACTTTGAAAAATACCCCAAACGTTTTCCGTTGTGGCATGTGAAAGATATGAAAGCAGGCACTAAGGATTTTGCCGAAATCGGAAGCGGAACGATTGATTTTAAGACGATTTTTGAAGCCCGTGAGATAGCCGGCCTGGAATATTGGTTCTTAGAGCAGGATTCAAGTGATAAGAATATGTTTGAAAGCATCAAAATAAGTAAAAAATATATTCTTGAACACACTTATTTTAGATAAAAACCAGGTAAAAAATAAATCATGAAAAAATTTTACCCCCTTTTTTGTCTATTGATAATTACCGGCCTGAATTCACAGACACACCGCTTTATATATGAGTTTAAGTTGAAAATGGATTCTACCGATACAGATTATCAGAAATACAACATGATTCTGGATATCAATTCCAAAGAAGTAAAATTTTACGGAAGAGACCTTTTGGTTGCCGATTCCCTGAATAAAAAATTTGGGAATATGAACAACAGGCATATCGATATGACCGGACAGGTGGTAAAGAGAAAAACGAATACCAGTGAAAATGAAAATTTTATCAATATTAAATTCGGATATTATTCATTTAAAACAACTGACAAGATAAACTGGAATATCACCGGTGAAACAAGACAGATCCAAGAATATCTGCTACAAAAGGCGACAGCAAAATTTGGAGGAAGAAACTGGGTAGCCTGGTTCAGCAGGGAAATTCCTTTTAATGAAGGCCCTTTCAAATTCTCCGGACTTCCGGGTCTGGTTTTCGAAATTTACGATACCCGGAAAAATTTCATTTACCACCTTGTTAAAAGTCGGGAGCTGCCGGAAACATTTCATACAGAAGACTTTCTGGAATCCAGTTTTGGAAATAAAGCAATTTCTATTAATGAAAAACAGAGGCAAAAGCTTTTAGCGGAATTTTTTAATGATCCTTTTTCATTTGAAAGAACAAATTTCACTACCAATGACACTTTGCACATCAATATCAACGGAAAAGAAATTTCTACCATCGATGAACTGAATGCTCAGGTTAAAAATATGCAGGGAATCATCAAAAAGTATAATAATCCTGTTGAGATTGACAAGGTGATGCATTATAAAAATTGAAAATTATTTTTATCTTTGTCCTGCTAAAAGGAAATGGTGTTCTTCCTTCCCCAACCGCCTCGTTTCAAACGGGCTGATGACGCCTGATTAATAGATTATCAACCATAATTTGATCAGGAAATCATGTCTAAACCTCAACGTACTTTAAGCAAAATCTTTCAAATTCATCTGAGATTTTTCTTCAGGAAATATCCATCACTTCCGTATGTCATCAAATGGCTTTTGATCAGCGCGATCATCGGCGCTTTGGTCGGAACGGCTTCTGCCGGATTTCTTACTTCTTTGCAATGGGCAACGGATTTCCGGGAACACCATTTCTGGATCATTGCTTTTCTACCTCTTGCCGGATTTTTGGTTGGCTGCCTATATCATTATTTCGGGAAAAACGTAGAGGCCGGTAATAATCTGCTGCTGGAAAACATTCACGAACCGAAAGAAACGATTCCTCTGAAAATGGCACCCCTGGTTTACCTGGGAACCATCGTTACGCACCTGTTCGGCGGATCGGCAGGCCGTGAAGGAACCGCGTTGCAGATGGCCGGAGCAATTGCCGACCAGTTTGCAAGACCCTTTGGACTGGATAAAAACGAGAGAAAAACCCTGCTCATCTCAGCGATTGCCGCAGGATTCGGTTCGGTTTTCGGAAGCCCACTGGCCGGTGCTGTTTTCGGATTGGAGGTTTTCCTGATCGGAAGAATCCGCTACAACGCTATTTTTCCGGCCTTTGCATCGGCTGTTTTAGCCAATACGGTTACAAATCTGTGGAAAGCAAAACACACGCATTATCACATTGACTTTATTCCGAAACCTGAATTTCTCCCGATTGTATATAGCATTCTGGCAGGCATTGTTTTCGGAATCTGTGCGGCTGCATTCAGCAAATTACTTCATCGGACCGGAATGGTATTTAAAGCCAATATAAAATATCCTCCGCTCCGTCCTGTAATTGGAGGCGCTCTTGTTGCGGCCGCTGTTTTTGCCATGGGAACCACCCGCTACATCGGACTGGGAATCCCGGTCATTCTTGAATCCTTTGAGCATTCTCTCTCCTTTTACGATTTCGCTTTAAAAATAGCATTTACCATCATAACCCTTTCCGCAGGCTTTAAAGGCGGCGAAGTTACTCCGCTTTTCTTTATCGGCGCTACTCTGGGAAGTGCTCTATCATGGTTCGTCCCGCTTCCCTATGGTTTACTGGCAGGCATGGGATTTGTGGCCGTTTTTGCCGGTGCTACCAATACGCCACTGGCCTGCACCCTGATGGGTATCGAGTTGTTCGGGGCCGAATGCGGGATCTATGTGGCCATTGCCTGTGTGGTGTCTTACCTGTTTTCCGGAAACAACAGCATTTATACAAAACAGAAAATCGGGGAAGCCAAAAACAAGAGGTTTGAGCATCTGACGGATAAAAGCTTTAAGGATGTTTGATTAATAAGGCTGGAAGAGCGGCGCTGGATGCTTGAAGTTTTTATCGTCATTGTCACTAACAAAAGTCTTAAATAGTAAACCGATTGATACCTATTAACAGATAGCTCCGACAGAACTTCAGTTTGGATCCTCCTCAATACTTTTATTCCGAAACTCGTATGAGCACCTGCGGTTTTGTGAAGCGTTTAAATAGTATTGTTGTAAAAACTCTCTGTGAGCTCCGTATTCATAAAGCAACGCATTGCGCAAATGACAAAAACCTCCCGGAAGATCCGAAAGGCTTTTGCGTATTAAATGTGGAAATGTTTATTTCTGGTTGAAATAATTTTTAATAAACATCTTTGCAGGTATAAACCTGAGGACAAGCGATGTACTGCACACAATAAAGTGGTCCTGTTACGGATCCTGAACAACTGCATCCGCATTTTGAAAGATCCGGTGTCCCGCTGATTCCTCCTGTAATGTTTCTAAGATCTTCTTTTTTTAGCTTTTTTGCGCTTTTTAAAAAATTTTGCATTGTGATTTGGTTTTGAGATTAAACAATCTGGTGAGTTTTCAAAGTTAAACAAATATTAATTATTCACAGCATAATTTAATATGAATTTTATAATTTGTTTATCTTCTTTCACTTATTAAGAGGATAACGCAGAAAGTGTATTAATTATTTCTTAAACACCTGAAATTATTCCACAAATCCGAGATCTTTGTCGTGCGTTTCCGATACGGTAAGAGCAGAATAAAAAGCAAGCCCAAAAACAATCCCTCCTACCAGTGCCGCACTGATAATTACCGAAAAGTCTTTCTTAAAAAAATCAAATGCAAAAATCATTACCGGAACCAGTCCGCGCACCATATTCGGAACCGTAGTGGTTGCCGTATTCCTGATATTCGTACCGAATTGCTCGGCGGCCAGCGTTACGAACATTGCCCAATATCCTGTCCCCAAACCCAGCCATACGCAGAAAAGATAATATTTCGTTTCAGAATCCGTATTCCCGAACAGCATGATGCCCACACCGATAATAGTAAAAGCCAGCATATAAAAAATAGCCCTTTTTCTTGATTTTAAAAGGTGGGAAATAAATCCGCTGGCCAGATCGCCTACGGAAATCCCCACATAAGCCCACATAATCGCCTTTCCCGGATTGAGACTTGCAATGCCCATTTCCGGTGCAAACTGGTTCGCTAATACAGCTAAAATCCCGATGCAGTACCAGGTCGGCAGCCCGACGGCAATGCATTTCAGATATCGGATCAGACGATTTTTATTGGTTAAGAACGAGAAAAAATTCCCTTTGGAAACCGCTTGGTGCTCGATGTCTTTATAAATACCGGATTCGGAAACGCTGATTCTCAGAAACAGCAGCATGATGCCCAATATACCGCCGATGATGTAGGAAATATTCCATCCGCCGGCCAGCTCTACCGTAAGCTGTGCAACCACCGCCCCCATAAGACCGAAACCGGCTACAACAGATGTACCGATCGCTCTTAAATTTTTCGGCAGGCTTTCGGAAACCAGTGTAATTCCCGCTCCCAATTCTCCGGCAAGACCAATCCCGGCAATAAACCTTAACCCGGCATATTGGTAAACCAGATGTTCTTTTGGGAAATAAGGAAGAAAGCCACATGCGATATTGGCTATCGAATATACCAGGATGGATCCGAACAATACAGAAAGCCTCCCCTTCTTATCTCCGAAAATTCCCCAGAAAATACCGCCGAGGAGCAACCCCACCATCTGAGCATTCAAAATGAAAGTACCGTCAATATCCGGATTCAGCCCCAACGCTTTAAGGCTGGGAATCCTGACGATGCCGAACAACAGCAGGTCATAAATATCGACAAAGTATCCTAAAGCGGAAATGATGACGGGAATAGAGAAAATGTACTTCATTTTTGAAGCAGACGAAAGTTTCTGCATGGTATCTTTTAATTTGACTAAAAATAAAAATTAATTTCAATCCTGAGGTATTTTAATTCCGAATTAAATGAATTTAACCTGAAGGCAATAATTCGTTTGATATTTTTAATCTAAAAATCAAGATCCAGAAACATTCTTCTACGCTTTTTCCAATTAGGTTAATGCTGCCCAAATATTTTCAAAAGATTTTCAAATGCGCTTTTTTAAATCAGAAAATATATTTAAAATTGTAAAATATTAAACGATTTATTGTTTTAAAAAGATAATGCCTGACTTCTCACAGCAAGCTTATCTGAAACATAATAAACCGGATTTTGTTTTTCCTGAAATACAGGATTGATTAAAAACATTAAGTTAAACATTGATGATTCCGCAGTACGTAATACGGATGAGCGATGGATAAATAAGCTTGCAGGCAGCACCAGGAGGAATCTAATGTGTCTAAACTTTGATTCGAGTTTGTATAATAAAATATCAACACAATGAAAAAACAGTTAAAATCTTTGGAAAGCAAAAAATTAAATTCCAATGATATGATTTCGCTGAAAGGCGGAAAAATCCGCACAGAACCTACCAAAACAATGATCTTAACCAACAGCCATGGGCAGACGTGCGATGACGGATCAGCCGACGACTCAGACTGGGCATCAGGTTCAGATTTGTAAGATATGTTAATCCTGAAAAAAACAGAAAGCCAATTAATTTTGGCTTTCGTTTCTTTAACCCTTCTGATCTCATGCTCCGGCTATAAAGTAACGGTTTCCGATTGGCATAATGAAAACGACAGATACAGTTATTTGTTTAAAAGTAATGATCATGATATTAAATTTCACAGCTACGGCGGACGGCACTTAGCCCATAGGATATTTTACCGAAAGTATGGAGAACTCGTCTTCACTTATTATGAACGGTTAAGGCAAATTAAAAAGGAAAAAGGCAATGATGTGTATTACAGCCTTTTCATCGTGAAAAATATTCCTGAAGAAACCGTTCGGAATAATGATACGGTAAAGGTAAAACTTTACAACAAAGAAGTTACCTGCTTCGTTGAAAATTATAAAAAGGGAAGAAAGAAGATCTATAAAAGGTATTTCATTTCCGGTAATGTAAATTATCTGTTTATCGGAGAGTATAAAAGGTTTTATAAAGACCAGCACGCGATCTATCAGAATCAGATGTCTCAGGAAATGGAAGGACTGGAATTATGAGTGAAATTTTAATTATATCGAAAGCCGATTTTGAACTTACTACGAACAGTGTATGCGATTGGCTGAATCATTACGGGGTACCTTTTGTGAGGATCAATGTGGATCGGATAACCGATCCTGATTATTACGACCTATTTGTTGATCTGAATAATAATACATTAGAGATTTTCGATAAAGTAAATTACAGGAATATCGATCTGACCCAAATAAAGGTGGTGTGGTGCAGAAGATTTATAGATATGGTATATGAACAGGTTATCAAACAGGAACGTGAAATTGACGCAAACCTGATAAAATTCGCCAAGTTTCATGCAGCTGAAAGAAACCGTTTTTTAAGAATCCTCTATGATTTTTATCCCAATTGGAAATGGTTTGATTATTACAGGGATTCTCTGAAAATTGATAAAATAGAGGTGCTGAGGCTAGCTAAAAAACATAATATGCTTATCCCTGAAACCTATATTGTCAACAGTAAGCAATCTCTTTTGAAAATCACAAACCAGAAGAAAAACCTGATCACAAAACCGATTTTTGAGGGGGTTACATTTTCCGATGCTGAAGGCGTTTACAGTACCCATACCCAAATGGTCAGGAATACTAAGATTAGAGAATTCATACCTTCTCTGTTCCAGGAAAATATTCAGAAGAAATTTGAATTAAGGATATTCTATCTGGACAGGAAGTTTTATTCGATGGCCATCTTTTCTTCCAAAAACAATAAAACAAAAACAGATTTCAGAAACTATGATATTTGTGATCCCAACCGATGCGTACCATATAATCTGCCGGAGACTTTAAAAGAAAGCCTTATCAGGCTAATGGCAGATCTGAATCTTTCCTCCGGATCAATCGACATGATTAAAGATATCCGTGGGAGGTATGTCTTTTTAGAGGTGAACCCTGTGGGACAATTCGGCATGGTCTCTTTACCATGCAATTATTATCTGGAAAAAGAAGTCGCTGAATTTTTAATACAAAAGAAAGAATATGCCTGATTATTTGAAAGATATTATCAAAAGAAATAAGGGATCTTATATTTTAAGAGATCTCAATTTATTGTTCACTCCAAACAAAAACCTGCCGGACTACCTGGATTACAATATTAAATCTTCTCTGCCAAACGGGTCGGGGATTTATGTAAGTAAAAAATTTTATAAAAAAATATCGAAGTTTTGACATCAAAAAATACAGTATATAAACTCTATGCCGATATCATTCCCGTTAAAGGGTACTCACGCTCAATCCTGTTTGATGTCACTAAAAACAAGTATTGGTATATTCCTGATGCCTTGTATGAGATCCTTACCAAAGAAATTGATTTTGAAGATCTGAATGCGCTTTATCCTGATGATCCCGGAATATTGAAAGAATACAAAAATTTCTTACAAAAGAACGATCTTATTTTTGAGATAGCACCTGACGAAATCAATGCTTTTCCGCCCATCGATATGAAGTGGCATAGCCCAAGCGTGATTACCAATATGATTATTGATGTCGATTATGAAACTTCCTTTGCTTCCCTATCAAAAATAAATGTTGAAATAGGAAAATTGGGTGTTGAAGCGATACTGTTCCGTTGCTTTTCGGAAACAAAACTGCGGGAACTTAAGAAATACATCACTTGCCTCAGTGAAGATGCCTCCAATAGAGTACGTGATATTCAGCTTGAAATCAGCATTCCGGAAAAATCAAATTCCGAAAAAACAATTGCTGATCTGAAGAAACTGGCCAAATTGCCCATTGTGAGTAGGGTCACCATTTACACATTAAATGAAAGATTATTGACCGCTCCGGTGGAAGACAGTAAAATTCAGGTTCTGGAAAAATCCATTAAAGGACCCGAAAACTGCGGAGTCATACAGGGAAACCTCGACTCGGTAAACCTTGAAATTATTTCAGAATCCAGGCATCATAACTCCTGCCTGAACTGTAAACTTTCCATTGACCGTTCGGGAAATATAAAAAACTGTCCTTCAATGGAACAGGATTTTGGAAATCTTGAAAATACACGTTTGGAAGAAAGCCTGCACCATAAAGATTTCAGACGATACTGGAATCTGACCAAAGATAGCATCGAAGGCTGTAAAGACTGTGAATTCCGATATGTCTGTACAGATTGCAGAGCTTATACCGAACGTACCGATACAAACAAGGCCGGGCTCGACATTTCAAAGCCTTTGAAATGTGGCTATGATCCCTATACCGGCGAATGGGAAGAATGGAGTACCCATCCTTTAAAACAAAAAGCAATTCAACATTATGGAATGGAAGAATATATTTAAAATCCTGCTCTTTACAGGCTTATTTTCTAATGCAGTGCATGCACAGAGCTATAAGATCGATTACCGGATGAATTACAGAACCGATTCCCTTTCTGAAGAAATGCAGACCAAGGATATGGTCCTGCTGATTAAAGGAAAAGAATCCAAGTTTTATTCTCAAAATCAATACCTGAACGATTCCTTGGTCATTGAAAAGGAAAAAGCCGGAATGGAGGCTCAACAGAAATACGATTATCAATTTATGGTCATCAAAGATTACCGGCAAAAAAAGATTTACCGGTTTACGGTTTTGTTTAGGGATCTTTACCGAATTTCAGAGAAAAGCCCTCTCTTTAAATGGGAAATTACAAAAGACACTAAAAAAATCGGAGGCTACACCTGCCAGAAGGCAATGCTCATTTATTCCGGCCGTACCTGGGAAGCCTGGTTTACTACCGATGTCGCTTTGCAGAACGGACCTTATGTATTTGACGGGCTGCCAGGGCTGATCGTATCCCTGAAGGATACCAAAAACAATTATCAATTTGCACTGACTGCAATCAAAAAAGAAGAAACCATCAGTATTCCTTATTTCTCTACCAAACCTTTGGATGTTACCTGGAAACAGTGGGTTAAAGTACGAAAAGACTATTACAATGATCCGTACCGGGAAATGAAGTCAGGAAATGTAAAAGCAGTCTGGCAGGATGAAAACGGGAAAAGATTCGTACCGGATTATAAAGAGCTGACAAAGACCGAACAATTGTACATCAAGAAGAACAACAACCCGATAGAACTCGCTGAGGCCATCCATTATCCTTAAACAATTTAACAGAAAGAGAATAAGATGTTGATCATCAGGCAGGCTGATGCCAATTAAGAATTACAGAGAAGACAAGCATTCTGCCGGGATGCTTGTTTTTTTATGTTATCATTTTTCCCAAGTCTGAAAATAAATAATCTCATTTATTGATATTTAAATATTAAACTGATCTTAATAGTCTGGCTTTGGCCGATATCCTTATTACAAATTACAATTGGAATTTTGACTTTGGCCTGATCGTAGTATAAGTTTCGGCTAAAGCCGATTACAGGGTGTCATAGGATAAATGGGCTAAAGCCCCATTTCTATTGATGATTATATTTTTTACGTAAGCATTACAGTAAGATCAGACAACAAAATAAAATTAATCTAGTGATAAATTAATTATCCATAGTGTCGGGCTTTAACCCGACGTAATAATCGCGATTTGAATTTGGCTTTAGCCCAAAACCTGTTTGTAAGGTTAAAGCCAAATCTTTTGCGGTAATGTCCTTTAGTTATAATAAAAAAACCTTTCAATTTCTTGAAAGGTTTTATCAATATGGTGATGATCATTTTATCTTGCAATGTTCACCGCTCTGGTTTCCCGGATAACGGTTACTTTTACCTGTCCCGGATAGGTAAGTTCGTTTTGGATCTTTTCAGAAATGTCATAAGATAACTGGGAAGCTACTTCGTCATTTACTTTTCCGCTTTCTACCATTACCCTAAGTTCTCTACCGGCCTGAATGGCATATGCAGAAGATACACCGTCAAAGCTCAATGCAGCAGATTCCAGATCTTTCAGTCTTTGGATATAAGATTCCAATACCTGTCTTCTGGCGCCCGGTCTTGCTCCGGAGATCGCATCGGCCACCTGGATGATCGGGGATAATAAGGAGGTCATTTCCACTTCGTCGTGGTGAGCTCCAATGGCATTTACCACTTCTGCATTTTCACCGTATTTTTCAGCCCACTGCATTCCCAGTAAAGCGTGAGGAAGCTCAGATTCCTGCTCCGGAACTTTTCCGATATCATGTAAAAGACCTGCTCTTTTTGCTAATTTTACATTCAGTCCCAATTCGGCAGCCATGGTGGCAGCGATGTTGGCAACTTCTCTGGAGTGCTGTAACAAGTTCTGTCCGTAAGAAGAACGGTACTTCATTCGGCCTACGATCTTGATCAGTTCCGGGTGTAATCCGTGGATTCCAAGATCGATAATGGTTCTTTTTCCTACTTCGATAATTTCCTCTTCGATCTGCTTTCTTGTCTTTTCTACTACTTCTTCGATTCTTGCCGGGTGGATCCTTCCGTCGGTTACCAATCGGTGAAGGGATAATCTGGCGATCTCTCTTCTTACCGGGTCGAAACATGAAAGTAAAATCGCTTCCGGGGTATCATCAACGATGATCTCCACTCCGGTTACGGCCTCCAAAGCACGGATATTTCTACCCTCTCTACCGATGATTCGTCCTTTCACCTCGTCAGATTCAATGTTGAATACTGATACCGAGTTTTCAATCGCCTGTTCGGTTCCGATTCTCTGGATCGTCTGGATAACGATTTTTCTCGCCTCACTTTTGGCATTCAGCTGGGCTTCTTCCATAATGCTCTGAACATGCGCCTGAGCTCTTGTTTTGGCTTCTGCTTTCAACGATTCTACCAATTCGGCTTTGGCCTCTTCCGCAGAATAGTTGGATATTTTTTCTAAAATTTCAACTTTCTTGGCTGTTGCAACGTCCAGTTCCTGCTGTTTTCTTTCCAAGATCTCCGTTTTCTTTGCATAATCGGCAATCTGCTTATCAAGGTCTTTTTCAAGCTTCCCTACTTTGCTGAGTTCGTCGTTCAGCTTATGTTCCTTATCCTTGATTCTTTTTTCCACCTCCTGCATTTTCTTTTCGCGGGACTGGATGTCTGCGTCATGCTGGGATTTCAGCTCTAGGAATTTTTCCTTAGCCTGGATGTTTTTTTCTTTTTTTATGGATTCGGCTTGTACGGTAGCTTTTTCTATCAGGTTTTCAGCATTTTTCTTTGCATCATCTATAATAAATTTTGCTTTTGTATTGAGTGAGCTTTTGGAAAAAAGTATTCCTGCTGCTGCACCAATGACAAGGCAAATCACGCCGACTATAATGGCTGTTATTGTCATATCTATATATAAGTTTTAATTGTCCTCATTTTAGCATAAAAAAAGCCCACAACAATTCAGAGATTGAGAGTAAACTCCTAATCAACACGATTTGAACTGATTTCCATTGTCTGTAATCCGGAGAACCGGCACGCCATTCAATGGACATTTGTTCGGTAATTGTTTAGCGTTGAGTTTACCTTTAATGTGTTAGAATTATTGTAGGCAGCTTGTCGGGAAAAAAAATCTATTTCCCTGTTTCATTCAACGAATGATTGATCTTTGATAATCTTTCGTTGGTTGATTGTATTGTTTTATCGTAGTTCATAGACACCACCTCGGCATTGGTTCCCAGTTTCAGGGCACACATCGCCAAAGCATCCTGTTTGTCTCTCACATCGAAATTCTGTTCAAAATCCTTAATCATATTTTCAATTTGCTTCCCGACTTTACGCAGCGTCTCTTCTTCTGCTGCCGGTACATTCAGCGGATATACCCTTCCGGCAATGTTAATGGTTATTCTCCTTACTTCCATTATAATCCACTGTTTTGAAGCTGGGCAATACAGAAATCTATTTCTTTTACCAATCGGTTGATGTGGTTTTTCATCAGCCGGTTGTGTTCAGGATTTCCGGATATTGCCGAATACAATTTTATATTTTTTTGTTCTTCTGCTAATACCTGATTTTTTCTTCTTTCCTCATCGTATTTCTTCTTCAGTTCTTCATGCTCAACATTCAGTTCGGAAAATTCTTCAGTAAGATTTTTATAACTTTTCTGCAACTGTAAAATCTTTTTCTCTAATTCTGAAAAATGGTTTTCTAAATCTTGAAGCATTTCAGGTTTTCGTATATTCTAACTATTAGCAAAAATAACAAAATATTAATACTAACAAAAATAAAACGGTCTATATTTTGAGGCAAAAGAAAAAAGGAGATACAAAACTGCATCTCCTCTGTTATATTTTAAGAATATCTTATTCAAATTTAAGAACGAAGAATATCGCTCTCGTCTGTAACGTAGACATCGCAGACGTCCAGTAGGGAGGCGTTGTTGCATTATCCGCTACAATTTCGTTATTCATGATGGATGTCCCTCTTACCGCCGGTGTCAGCTTAAACTTGTTGAAGTAAAACTGGATCCCCATTTCGGCAGACCATGCAAAATTATGCGTGGTAGACCTGAAGACCCCCTGAATGTTATCATCCGTTGAGCTGGAATTGGACTGAAGGTTCACGATATAATTCACCCCCGCTGCAATATAAGGCCTCGAATTATACCATCGCTGCCCGTGGAGCTCAAGCAATACCGGAACGTCTACCAATGTACTTTTAATATCCCTGACCCTATCTTTTTCTTTTAAAGGGATCGGAATAAAAGGATCGTTCGTTAAAGTACCCGCTGCATACTGGTCATTGGACTGTGTATTAAAAGTCAACTGTCTCTGGCCGAATTGTAACCCCGGTTCTAATCGCACATCCAGATAATCGTTCAGCCTCCACTTTGCGATAAGACCGGCACCGAAACTGTAACTTTCCTTAGATGAAACAAGATTCTGATTATTATTCATCCCGTATCTAGGATTCAGAACGATACGGTAGTCCAGCCTGTTACCGTTCAGATAAAAACCCCAGCTGAATTTCTGCTCGTCGAAATCTTCCAGTTTATCCATTCTATTACGGGTTCTGAATTGCGCGTTCGCTAAAACGGCAACATTTACTGACGCTAAAACCAGTGCTCTTAATAAAAATTTATTCATAGGGTTACTTTGTTGCTTTATAAATTGTGGCTATACCTAAACTTAGTTTTTTATATTCAACTTTTTTAAATCCTGTATCTAAAAGAATTTGTCTCATCTTTTCCCCGTAAGGAAAAGCGTTTACAGAATCCGGAAGGTATGTATATGCCCTGTTATCCTTGGAAACCAGTCTGCCGATGGCAGGTAAAATGTTTTTGAAATAAAACATATACAATGGCCCCATAACCCCTTCAACTTTTGAAAACTCCAGTATATAAACACTCTTGTTATCCTTCACTACTCTTCTCAACTCTGCCAAACCTTTGGTAAGGTTTTCAAAATTCCTTACTCCAAATGCAACGGATACGGCATCGAATCTATTGTCCTCGTAAGGTAAATTCTCTGCATCCCCTTTTTGCATGGAAATTTTGCCGTCTAATTTAAGTTTTTTTATTTTAATAACGCCAACATTTAACATTTGTTGCGATAAATCCAAACCAATCACTCTGGAACCGGTTCCCTTTTCAATGGCAATAGCCAGATCTCCCGTTCCGGTAGCCACATCCAGCACTTCCTGCGGGCTGTCGTTTTTCATCCATTTCACCAGCGTATTTCTCCACAAAACATCAATTTTCAGGGAAAGCACACGATTCAGAACATCGTATTTCGGTGCAATATTGTCGAACATATCCTCTACCTGGCTCTTCTTCGTAGCGTCAGAATTGTAGGGCGTAATTTTGGTAATATCTTTTGTCAAAACTTAAAACTTGTAATATTCTTTATAATAATTAAGGTAATCCTGCTTTCTGAAAATCTTCGATCTGGACTCTACCTGCTGGATATTTTTAATCACCTTATCGTAATCTTCATCTACATTGTAATAAAAATCGTCGGTATACAGTTTGCTGAACCGTCTTGCTCCTCCGTAATACGGTTTCCCGTCGATGATGGTTTTATCCAGTGCCAAAAGTAAGGAATCTTTTTTAAGATTGTATCCGTAATACTGATCATTGATATAATAATCCTGATGGGCAATATTGATGAGGCCGCGGATTTTATTTACTTCAAAAGCGGAATCGAAAAGCAGTTTTTTATTCCGGTCAAAAACCTTTATCGAATTCTTTCCTTTTTCCAGATCCACCGGAACCGTCTGCCCTCCGGCAATAATGCCCTCCGAACCGTTGTTTATCCTATAGTAAAATGTATTGGGTGTAGGATTATCTACTACATAATAGTTCTTTTTGGCCAAAAACAGGAAGTAGATCCCAAAGGCAACGATAAACGCCACGACTGCAATAAGTAAGCCTTTTAAGGACGGATTGTTTTTCATAGGACTGTAAAGTACAATTTCTGCAAATTTAATAATATTTTTAATTCTTCGTTATTAATATTAATTATTAACTTTGCATCTTTAAAAAATCATTTAAACGAATGCCGAATACGATCATCATTGGTTCTGGATCTTACCTTCCCAGCAGAGTTGTCGGGAGAGATTATTTCTTAGATTCAGAGTTTTATACTGAAGACGGGGTGAAAATCGACAAACCTGCTGAAGAAACTATCGCAAAATTTGTAGAAATCACGGAAATTGAAAACAGAAGATTCATCGAGGATGATCTTTCCAACTCACAAATCGGCTACGAAGCTTCAAAACTTGCGATTGCGGATGCCGGCATCGACCAGGAAGAACTGGATTATATCATTTACGCCAGCAATTTCGGGGAAGTTACCGTAAATGGATATGCAGACTTTATGCCGACGATGGCAGCCCGGGTAAAAAACAAGCTTGGCATCAAAAACAGAAAATGTATTACCTACGATATGCTTTTCGGATGCCCGGGATGGGTGGAAGCCATGATCCTTGCCGACAACCTGATTAAAGCTAAGGTAGCAAAAACGATCCTGGTAATCGGTGCTGAAACGTTAAGCAGGGTAACCGATCCGCACGACCGCAACAGGATGATCTTTGCGGACGGAGCCGGAGCGGTAGTGGTAAAAGCAACCGACGAGGAAAACGTAGGGATTATTGCCCATAATACGATCTGCGACAACGGCCTTGAGCTTGATTATCTGGCCAACGGACCATCCATCAATAAAGAATCCGACCAGACCAGACTGTTCGTAAGGATGCAGGGAAGAAAAATCTATGAATATGCCCTTAAAAACGTTCCTGCCGCTATTAAAGAAACCATTGAGGACGCCGGGCTTTCTATTGAAGACATCAATAAAATCCTTATTCACCAGGCTAATGCCAAAATGGACTATGCAATGATCGAAAGGCTTCACAAGCTTTATAACGTGAAAGACTATGACCATTCTATCTCTCCGATGACGATCCAGGAATTCGGAAACTCATCCGTAGCAACGATTCCTACTATGTTTGACTTGATTATTAAAGGAAAAATGGAAGGTCAATCGTTTAAAGAAAAGGGTAACATTGTGATGACTTCGGTAGGTGCCGGAATGAACATCAATGCTATTGTCTACAGATTTCCTTAACAAAATATAATGTAAAATATAGAAAAGCACAGGGAATTATTCTTTGTGCTTTTTTTAAACCTGATTATGCAGAGAAATTTTTTAATCATCGCAGCCGTCTTCCTTTTACTCGAAGTTTATATTTACCAGGCCATAAGAACATTAACCGATAATTCATGGATTAAAATAGGATATGGAATCGTGTCCCTGGCCATCTACGGATTCTTTGCCTACGAAATGGCCCATTTCAGTAAAGGCGAAAGAAGCATGATGCGTGCACAAATCATGATTTCCATCTTCCTGGTCTTTATCCTTCCTAAAATTTTTATTGTGCTGTTTTTATTGATCGATGATATTTTCAGGACTGGAAGCTACCTGATCGGATTCACGCGATCCTCCGAAAATTTTTTCCCGGAAAGAAGAAAGTTTTTAAGCCTGATGGGATTAGGTTTAGGCGGTGTTCTTTCTGCCCTGTTTATCGATGGGATCACTTTCGGAAAGTACCGGCATAAGGTAAGAAGGGTAAGGATCAATTTTACCAATCTTCCGAAAAGCTTCAAAGGCTACAAAATCGTTCAGATCTCAGACGTGCACAGCGGGAGCTTCTCTGATCCGGGTAAACTGGAACATGCCATCCATCTCATCAACGAGCAGAACCCCGACCTTGTCCTGTTTACCGGAGATATGGTAAATAACATAGCGGATGAATTCAAGCCTTTTATCCCGTTGTTTTCCAAGATCAAAGCCAAAGACGGGAAATTTGCCGTATTGGGAAACCACGATTATGCAGATTATGTAACCTGGGATTCCCTGGATGCCAAAAAGAAAAACCTGGATACGCTGATCGATTACGAAAGACAGGCCGGATTCGACATGCTCCGTAATGAGCACCGGGTGATTGAGAAAAATGGTGAAAAAATATATATTCTGGGTGTGGAAAACTGGGGACTGAAACCTTTCCCACAATTCGGAAGGCTGGACGACGCTTTAAAAGGCGTACCGGAATCGGCAGTAAAAATCCTGATGAGCCATGACCCTACGCACTTTGATTACGTGGTTAAAAACCATCCCGGAAACGTTCATCTGACCCTTTCCGGGCACACGCACGGAATGCAGTTTGGTCTCGATCTGAAAAATGTAAAATGGTCGCCGGTGCAGTACCGGTATCCGAAATGGGCCGATCTGTATGAAAGTGAAGGCAAAATGTTGTATGTCAACAGAGGTTTCGGTGTATTGGGCTATCCCGGAAGAGTGGGCGTCCTGCCGGAAATTACACTGTTTGAACTGGCTTAATAAATTCAAGGTTTAAGGTTCAAAGTTTAAGGTTGCCCGTGGTACACAAGTCTTGAACCTTGAACCTTGAATTTTGAATTAAAAAATATAGTCTTTCATTCTTGCCGTAGCCATCTCGTTTTCATCAATCCAGCATAATAGTTCATCGAGCTTGTCTTCGATCTTCTTTCCTGAATTCCATTTTCTGTAAAAAGGAATGTCAAAACGGTATTTGCTGAAGTCGGTAAACTGCCAAGAATTTAGATAAATTAATACGAAATCGTCTTTTTTGAGGGTTTCAAAAACCATATTCTTATAATACTTCATCGGCAGCATCTGAAAGACGAAATCATTATAAGGCAGCTGGCTGTACGGGGAAATACTTTCAGGAACAATACTTATGCCGTCTTCCTCGGTAATTTCCGTATCGCGTTTCAGGCGTTTGAAAGGAAAAAGAATATCGGCATGATCGATATTGGAAACATAACCAAAGCCTAACATTTTAAGATCCTCCTGCGGCAGCTTATAATCTTTTTGCCGGATTCCTTTGATTTGTTTTTCCAATAATTCCTCAGTCCATTTTTTTGTTTCTTCAATGTTCTGAATCGTGGAATTTTTATTGTAAAAAGCAATTTCATGCCCTTTGGATGAAATTGCTTTTATAAGATTATCTAATTTTTCAGCAATGGAAACTTCTATAAAAAAACTTCCTTTCACATCATGAATATCTAAAATCCGAAGAATGGCCTTAGAATTGTTTTCTGTTATTCTGATTCTTTCTTCATCCGTTACAGAGGCTCCTTTTTTAGTCTCAGCTTCTATATTCATAATGTTGAAAGTAAACAATACCATTTAAATTAAATTTTAGATATATTATATAATAAATTAAAAACCAGATGTTAAAGCTTATATTATTTAAAGTAAAGCTTAATATCTCTAATTTTTACCTAATTTCACTTTAAGATTCTTAATCATATCTTTCGTCATTTCAGAAATACCGAAATTATAGGTAAGGTCCCAATCTTTTTTTGCTACGGAATCATCAATGGATGCCGGCCACGAATCGGCAATTGCCTGTCTGAAATCCGGTTTATAATCGATCTCAAATCCTGGAATTTCTTTTTTGATTTCTTCTGCCAGTTGCTTCGGGGTGAATGACATTCCGCCCAAATTATAAGATGAACGAACGGTTAGGCTTTCTTTTGGAGCTTCCATCAGTTTTAAAGTAGCATCAATGGCATCGTCCATATAAAGCATCGGCATTCCTGTATTTTCTGAAATAAAGCTTGTATATTTTCCTTCTTCAATAGCCTCGTAAAAGATCTCTACGGCATAATCGGTGGTTCCTCCCCCGGCCGGCGTCTTCCATGAAATAAGTCCCGGATAACGGATGCTTCTTACATCTACGCCATGCTTATCAAAATAATACTCGCACCACTTCTCTCCTGCCATTTTAGAAATTCCGTAAACCGTCGTAGGATTCAGAACCACATCCTGCCCTACATTTTCCTTAGGGATTCCTTTTCCGAAAACGGCGATGGAACTTGGCCAGAAAATCTTTTGGATAAGCCCCTCTTTTGCCATTTCGCAAAAATGAAGCAACGGTTCCAGATTCAGCTTCCAGGCAAAAATAGGCTGCTTTTCTGAAGTACCAGACAATAATGAAGCCAGGTGATACACTGTTGTAATCTCATAATCTTTTATCACCTGTCTCACCAGCTGGGTATTGGTAACGTCCATTCTTTCGTAATGGCCTGCGGCAGTGATTCCTTTCTGCCATCTGTCCAGCCCTGAAGCCACTACATTTTCTGCTCCGTGAATTTCAACAAGCCGGTTGGTAAGCTCGGTGCCGATCTGCCCTAAAGCACCTGTAATCAGTATTCTTTCCGTGTGGGATTCCATTTTAAATTTTATTAATTGATCAAAAACAAAAATAGATATTTTAAGCCCTATCTTAAAACAAAATTGTAAATTAGGTTACAAAATCTGCAAATGAAAAAGATTATTATTTCCCTTATTTTATTTTCTTCCACAGTTTCAGCACAATACACAGACCTCAATATTGTAAAGGAAGTTAAGGTAAAGAAGAAAGGCGTTGTAGTTTCTGCGCACCCACTGGCAAGCGAAGCCGGGGCAAAAATCCTGAAAGCGGGCGGAAATGCTTACGATGCAATTGTTGCCACGCAATATGCCTTAGCCGTCGTATATCCGCAGGCCGGAAATATTGGTGGCGGCGGATTCCTGGTCGGGGTAAAAAACAACGGTGAAAAATTTACCCTCGATTACCGGGAAACAGCTCCTCGAAAAGCAACGCATGATATGTATGTCGACAAAAACGGAAAAGCCGATACGAATCTTTCGCAGAACGGAAGGCTGGCCGTCGGTATCCCGGGAAGTGTTGCCGGATTTTTTGCTACGTTAAAATATTGCAGGCTTCCCATGAATCAGTTGATTAAGCCGGCCATCGACCTGGCTGAAAAAGGATTTGCCATTACCGAACAGGAAGCCGGTTTATTAAATTCCCATAAAGAACAGTTTCAAAAACACAACTCATCTTCTCTTGCTTTTATCAAAAATGTGCCGTGGAAAGCAGGTGATATTCTGGTACAGAAAGAGCTGGCTGAAACATTACGACTGATTCAGAAGGAAGGCCTGAAAGGCTTTTATCAGGGAAGAACCGCCGAATTGCTGGTCGCTGAAATGAAACGGGAAAACGGGATCATTACCTCAGAAGACCTGAAAAATTATAAAGTAGCGGAACGGAAGGCCCTGGAATTCGACTATAAAGGAAACCACATTGTTTCTATGCCGCTGCCTTCCAGCGGCGGGATCCTGCTGGCCCAAATGCTGAAAATGGCAGGCTATGAAAACCTCGAAAAATACCAGCAGAATACCACCAAAGCGGTACAAATTATGGTGGAAGCCGAAAGAAGGGCTTTTGCCGACAGAGCCGAATACATGGGCGATCCGGATTTTATTCAGGATAAAACAGCCTATCTGATTTCCGATGATTACCTGAGAAACCGATGGAAAAGTTTCAGTTTTAGTCAGGCCACTCCAAGTTCAGAAGTGGGCAAGATTATCAGGCAGCCGAAAGAATCTACAGAAACCACCCATATTTCCGTCATCGATAAAGAAGGAAATGCCGCTGCCGTTACTACCACCCTGAACGGATTGTACGGCAGTAAAGTCATCGTTTCCGGAGCCGGGTTCTTCCTGAACAATGAAATGGATGATTTCTCCATTAAACCAGGCGTTCCCAATATGTTCGGTGCGGTGGGCGGAGAAGCCAATTCCATTCAGCCGAATAAAAGAATGTTGTCTTCAATGACGCCTACGATTGTCCTGAAAAAAGGAAAACCTTATATGATCGTTGGAACACCGGGCGGAACTACGATTCCAACTTCGGTTTATCAATCTATTGTAGATGTGGTCGATTTTAAACTGAATGCCAACATTTCCGTTAATTCCCCGAAATTTCACCACCAATGGCTTCCGGAAACCGTTGCTTTTGAAAAGGGATTTCCTGAAACCATCATCAGCGAACTCGAAAAATTAGGCTACAAAACGGAACGCTGGGAGCAGATCGGAAGAACGGAAATGATCCTGATTGATGAAGCCGGAAATATCCATGCGGTCGCCGATGGCCGCGGCGATGATTCTGTGGCAGTTGAGTAATTTTACGATTGTTTCATATATAACCAGATATTCCTCTCACAAAATATATAAACCGAGCTTTCTCCTTTATGATTTTTAGATGGAAGTTAGTGTTTAGTCATCTATCCCCTATAAAGCTGATCAAAATACTTTCCTAATGTTGCCAGGCGCTCATGGCTGTTGTGATTGATATAATTTAAGAACATTTTTTCCGTACTGTGTCCGGTTAGCCTGCATCAGCAGAGGAGTTGGGATCTTTCCGTAAAAATTGGAAGCAAAACTGTGGCTGCTGATGACTTCCCATTTTTTACCGGAGCATCCTATGAACGATGGCCGGTACGCTTCCTGGCATTGATCTTTTCGTTGATCCCTGCCAGTTTGGCAATCTTCCTGGTTCGCCGGTTATAAATATTATGGTCAATGGGATCGGGAAAGCGGTAATTGTTTTTCTTCAGAATATTCAAAAACCACAGGATGGAGCGGAAGGATAATTTCTTTCTGTGTCTTCTGCTGCATGAAGGTTATATACAGACGATTCCCCGTTTCCGAAAGCTGATTTTTATGAAAAACCATAAAATCTGAGATTCTTTGCCCGGTGTAGCAGCTGATCAACAGCCATTTTTTAGCTGTTTCATATTCTTCAGGAACTTCGGTTTGCTTTATGGTTGCGATTTCGGACTCAGTGAGGATCATCATGCGGGACGGCTGTTTTTCCCAACGGATTTCCAATTCACGTACATGGGTTGCAATTCCTTTACTCTCGGAAAAATTCAGGATCGTCCTTACAAAATGAACTGTTCTGTGAAGCGTAGTTTCGCTGTATTCCTTTTTTACCGAAGATAAAAAATTCCGCACAAATTCTGTATTAATGTCTTCAATCAGCAGATACCTTTGTAGAAATCCTTCAAAGCACCGAAGAAGCCGAAAGAATACAAAATAAGGTTTGTAGGTAGAATGACAGATCATTTCTTCGCTAAAAATTTCATGACTTTTATCATAAGTCCCATAAATTTTCTTATTTTTCCGGACTAAATTCAGATTCAATTGAAAGCAAAAAAGTTTTATCAGCAGCTCTATTTTCAGGTGATTGTAGCCATTGTGGCCGGTATTCTTCTCGGAAGATTTTATCCCGAACTGGGCGAAAAGATGAAGCCTTTGGGTGACGGATTCATCAAACTGGTAAAAATGATCATTGCCCCGGTGATTTTCATTACCCTTACTTTGGGAATTGCCCACATGACCGACCTCAAGAAAGTAGGCAGAATCGCTGTAAAAGCCATGATCTATTTCCTGACTTTTTCTACTCTGGCACTGATTGTCGGGTTGGTTGTCGGAAATATTCTTCAGCCTGGACATGGTTTAAATATTGATCCTTCCACCCTTTCGGGCGATGTTTCGCAATATCAGCAGAAAGCACATGATACTACCCTGATCGGCTTTATCATGAACATTATCCCGGAAACCCTTTTCAGTCCGCTGGTCGGGGAAAATATTCTTCAGGTGCTGCTGGTCGCTATTTTGACAGGAGTTGCTTTGGTGCTGACCCAGGAGAAAAGCCGTAAAGTTACGGAATTTCTGCAGGACCTTTCCGCTCCGGTATTTAAAATCGTGCATATGCTGATGAAGCTAGCACCGATCGGAACTTTTGGAGCCATGGCCTTTACCATTGGAAAATACGGGCTTCATTCGGTTTTAAACCTGTTTTTTTTAGTCGGAACTTTTTATATCACCTCGGCGCTGTTTGTAATTTTGGTTCTGGGTTCCGTGGCGTGGTACAATGGTTTCAACATCTTCAAACTCATGTATTATTTAAAGGAAGAATTGCTGTTGGTATTGGGAACAAGCTCTTCTGAATCTGCTCTCCCGGGAATTATGGAGAAACTGGAAAAGGCCGGATGTTCCAGAGCCATCGTCGGATTGGTGGTTCCGACCGGATATTCTTTCAACCTTGACGGTACCAATATTTACATGACCTTAGCTTCCCTTTTTATTGCCCAGGCTTTAAATATTCATCTGCCGATCGAAAAACAGATTATACTGCTGCTGGTTGCGATGCTCAGCTCAAAAGGGGCTGCCGGCGTTACCGGAGCCGGATTCGTCACTCTAGCCGCCACCCTGGCTGTAGTTCCTGAAATTCCGATTGCAGGAATGACACTGATCCTCGGAATCGACAAATTCATGAGTGAATGCCGCGCCTTAACGAACGTTATCGGAAACTCTGTAGCTACCGTAGTGGTAGCCAACTGGGAAAAGCAGCTGGATAAAGAACAGCTGCAATACTGCCTGGATCATCCGGGTGAAGTGGAGAAAAAGCTGGAAGTGTAGGAATACTCCGGAAAGATTCGCGTTTGGATTCTTGGGGAATGACAGACTTTAGGTTTAATATCTTTGGTACTTCTAAACAGATAGCCTTTTACATTCTGTTTGTCTTCCCGAAGGAAATCTCAACATAGTATTAGAGTACAGCATGGATAGATTCGCGTTGAGATTCCTGCGGAATGACAAAGATAACGGTAAAATGTCAGCTTAATATTTCAGCACCTTGTTGTCTTTAACTCTTTCAAATCTTCGATTTCCTGAGGGAAATCTCAACATAGCACTAGAGTACAGCATGGAAAGATTCGCGTTTGGATTCCTGCGGAATGACAAAGATACCGGGAAATGTAAGCTTAAAACTTCAATACCCTGCTTGTCTTTGACTCTTATATAATTTTATTTACTTTGTTTGTTGTTACCATTTTAAGTGATATATTCAATATTAAAATAACAACAAATGATAGAATTCACAGAAGGAATTTATACTTTCTATGTATATATTCTTACCAATAAAAGCAGATCGGTTTTATACACTGGCGTAACAAAAAATCTTCATCAGCGATTATCCCAGCATGCCACAAAATTGACCAGTAAGAGCTTCACTGCGAAATACAATGTCAAATTCTTGGTTTATTACGAAAAGTTCGGATGGATTCAGGAGGCTATCAAGCGGGAAAAAGAAATTAAGAGCTTTTCAAGAAGCAAAAAATTAGAATTAATCCGGTCTATAAATCCGAATTTAAACTTTTGGAACGATTTGTTTAAACAGAGTTAAAAACGCTGTATAGACTTCTTGTTTCTTATACGTTGAGCTGTTATTCCACGGAAATCTAAACAGAGTATAAGAGAGCAGCACGGAAAGATTCATGTTTGGATTCCTGCGGAATGACAAGCTTTGTGCGTAATATCTTTAGTACTTCTCTTTAACAGATCGCCATTTACGTTCTGTTTGTCTTTCCCGAAGGGAATCTCAATATAGTATTAGAGAGCAGCATGGAGAGATTCGCGTTAAGATTCTTGGGGAATAACAAAGATAACGGGAAATGTAAGCTTAAAACTTTACATCCTGTTTGTCTTTCCCGAAGGGAATCTAAACATAGTATTAGAGAGCAGCATGGAAAGATTCGCGTTTGGATTCTTGCGGAATGACAAAGATAAAGGGAAAATGTCAGCTTAAAATTTCAACACCCTGCTTGTCTTTCCCGAAGGGAATCTCAATATAGTATTAGAGAGCAGCATGGAGAGATTCGCGTTGAGATTCTTGGGGAATGACAAAGATAACGGGAAATGTAAGCTTAAAACTTTACATCCTGTTTGTCTTTCCCGAAGGGAATCTCAATATAGCATTAGAGAACAGTATGGAGAGATTCGCATTGAGATTCCTGAATGACAAAGATACCGGGAAATGTAATCTTAAAATTTCAACACGCTGTTTGCCTTTCCCGAAGAGAATCTCAACATAGTATTAGAGTACAGCATGGATAGATTCGAGTTGAGATTCCTGCGGAATGACAAAGCTAACGGGAAAATGTCAGCTTAAAATTTCAGCACCCTGTTTGTCTTTGACTCCGTCGAATCTCCGATTTCCCGAAGGGAATCGAAACATAGCATTAGAGAACAGTATGGAGAGATTCGCGTTTGGATTCCTGCGGAATGACAATAAAGGGAAAATGTAAGCTTAAAATTTTAAGAAGCTGTTTGAATTAAATTCTATTGACTAGTCTTCTGATGTTTGCGATGACAATAAAGGCATTTGCATTTTCAGTTTTCCTTTCATAATCTTTGGAACACCTTCTGTTATTGAGTGT
>CAJYXJ010000061.1 GCA_913778085.1 uncultured Chryseobacterium sp. | reverse complement strand
TTATCATCAGAAATCATAGCAGAAAATTTAGTTAAATATTTGAAATTCAATACCTTAAATATACTAATTTTTCTGCTTTTTTATAGCATAAATTTTATTTATTCTTATCCCGAACTCACGTTAAATAGTTTTTCTTCTGGAAATATAGCCGAAAGTTCCATCACGGTTTCCGTAGGAGAGATTGACCATCAGATCGAAAAAATCAGGCAAAGCAAATGGAACCGGTTTAAAGTAAAATGCAAGAGCCTGAACAAGCATCATGTTGAAAAGCTCTTACATCTGGACCACGATATTGCTCTGGATTCCAACGCCAGCTTCACCGATGAAGATTGTATCTGGCTGCAGGAAAATACGGATGTTCGTAAATTTTCTTATCTCGAGCAGCCCAGATCGGTCGGCCGTTTTCAGGTGTTATCAAAAGACGGTTTTGCCAACTGGATGGCGGATGAAGATTGCCAGAACATCAGTTCGCTGGAAGAACTGATTCCTTTCTACAAAAGCATTAATATCAAATTGATGAAGTGTGGCGGCCTGACTCCTGCTTTGGAAATGATCTCAAAAGCACGAGCATTAAATTATAAGATCATGATCGGCTGCATGACCGAATCTACCGTCGGAATTTCCGCAGGCTGTGCCCTTGCCGGACTGGCTGATTATGCCGATCTTGATGGGGCGAATCTCATCGCAAATGATTATGCTTCCGGCAGCTTCGTAGATAATGGCAGGATCATCCTGTCTTCAAAACCGGGACTGGGAATTGAAATGCTATAGAGTGAATAGTGAATGTTTAATGTGCTCAGCGCGTGAATTTTTTTATTAATTTTAGAAATCAGTTAAATAGAAATAAAATAAAAAAATAGGCTTTTGCGAAAGCCTATTTTTTATTTACGGAGATCAGATAATCATAAACCATCTGGTGCTGTTCGTCGGTTAATTTTGCTTTTGGAGCCATTCTGCTTAGGGTGTTGATCCATCCCTGGTCGTCGTGTTTTGCAGGATCAGGCAACTTGTGGCATCGGTTGCATGAGTTTTCGAAAATACTTTTTCCCTGAGCCAGCTGTTCGGATGAAGTGTACTTCGGCCCGGTTACGGCTACGCTTTTCGGTCCGCACGATACCACCATACATGCGGAGGCTGCGATCATTCCAAAAATCAGTTTTTTCATAACAATATTTTTTTTAAAGTGAATTATTTTTTCACAGACACGATATAATCATATACCCACTGATGCTGCTCATCGGTAAGCTTTGCCTTTGGAGCCATCCAGTTCATAATGCCTACCCATTGTACCGGTGTGTGGGAAGCCGGATCCGGCAGTTTATGACATCTTCCGCATGAATTTTCGAAGATGCTTTTTCCCTGTGCGATCTGCGCTGCCGTAGATTTAGAAGCTACCGGTGTAGTTGCCGTAGATGCTTTCGGAGTACATGATGCCAGTAAAAGGGCAGTGAACGAAGCTACAGCAATGATTTTTTTCATGTCTAAACAATTTTTTGATTGAAACAAATGTAGCAAATTCCCTTAGCCATTGATGTGTGACCGCTTAATTTAGAAGAAATACAAATTAGAAAGGACGGGAAGTGTGAATGGTGAATGGTGAATTTTGCTCCGCAAGTGAATTTACAGTCATAAGAAAACTAACCATTGACCCGCAGGAATTCACAATTGACAAAGGCAAGCGGTAAATCATTCAAAATTCCGGTTCTTATGAATGGCCGTTGATCGCGTATTCCAATATCTTGAAAACAAAAAATAAAGACAACCCAAATTGGTTCTTGACGCTTTAATCCTTATTTTTGAATTAATGAAATTTTCTACAGAAGAGCTGATACAAGGAATACGGTCGGGCAACAAACGCCTGATCGGAAAAGCCATTACCTTAGTGGAAAGCAAAAAAGCCGAACACCGGCAGCAGGCAGAGGAACTGCTGAAACAGATCATGCCTTACACCGGAAATTCCGTGAGGGTGGGCGTAACGGGTGTTCCGGGGGCAGGAAAATCAACCTTTATAGAAAATTTTGGCAGGCTGGCCATTAGCCAGGGAAAAAAAGTAGCCGTTCTTGCGATCGATCCAAGCTCAGCCATTAACAAAGGCAGTATTCTGGGCGACAAAACAAGGATGGAGGAACTGGCTAAGGAAGAAAATGCCTTTATCCGCCCTTCCCCGAGTTCCGGATTTCTGGGAGGAGTCGCTAATACAACTTTTGAAACCATGATGATCTGCGAAGCGGCGGGCTATGATTATATTTTAATTGAAACCGTTGGAGTAGGGCAGTCCGAAGTACTGGTAGCCGATATTACCGATGTTTTTCTGTTTTTGAAAATTATCGGCGGAGGCGATGAACTTCAGGGCATCAAGCGCGGGATTATGGAAATGGTGGATATTATCTTCATCAATAAAGTAGATTCCGAAAATCTGCAGAAAGCTAAGAATACGAGACTGGAACTGAAACGTGCCCTGGATTTTATCCCACCAAAGGAAAAAGACTGGAAAATTCCGGTATTGCTGGGTTCAGCATTAAGCAATACGGGTCTCGATGAGGTTTATGGAAAAATCAGTGATTTTATCAGCCTGAAGAAGAAAACAGATCGCTTTGACGAAGTTCGGATCCATCAGGCCGAAAAACGGTTTGAATATTGGGTACAGGAATACATTCTGTCAATGATGAAGAAAAACAATTCTGTAGAGGAAGCTTACGTCCAGCATAAAAAAAATGCTTCGGCGATGGTTTCAAATCCCAGCACCGAAGCAAAATTATTCGTGGAAAAATTTTTATCCAAAGATTAATTGCCCGAATCAGGCTTCTCTTTAGGCTCTTCGTTTTTAGTGATGTATCCGTCATAAGAAATCGGCTGACGGTCGTTGCTTCTTATGGAAGTAAATGCTTTTCCGTTTTTAAAGACCTCAATAGTAATCTCATCTACTGTACTCTGGTCATTTACCTTGATCTTTACAATGGTTTTTCCTTTTCTCCCTGCAGACTGGCTTACTGCAAAATCCTTTGTTGAAAACCGGAAGCCGGCTTCTCGGGTATTTCCGTAAGTAGGATTGAAAACCCGCCCGAAATAAGGCAGCGCCACATCCAGTTTATCTTTCCTTACATCAATAGAATAATTGCTTCCCGAAAGATCCAGGATTCGGGTAGAGGTGGTATTAGGAAGGGAATTCATCACATTAATGACATCATAATTGGTAGGAGTTGCCCTTTCCGCGCGGAAAGAAAAATCCCCCGAGCTCACAAGGGCAGCCACAGCCTGAGGATCGCCTTTTCCTGCTTGTGCTGAGCAGCTTTGAAAAAGCATCAGGAAACTTAAGATACATATCATTGAAATATAGTTCTTCATGATTTTATAATATTAATTAATACTTCTAAAATAGCAAATTGTATGCAAATATACTGCTCGGAAATTGTTTTGGAATAAAAATTGTAAAGGTTGAACTAATACACTCGAAATTATGAAAATAAAACAAATTTTTGGAATAGGAGCCATGGCTCTGTCGGTAGCAGCCTGTACAACGAACCCGATTACGGGAAGATCTTCTTTACAGCTGGCCAATAATTCGGAAATTGCAACTATGGCAGCTCAGGAATACAGGGCTACATTAGGAAAATCTAAAGTAATTACAGGAACGGCAGACGCAAGAAGGGTGACGAGCGTAGGATCAAGAATAAAGTCTGCTGCGGAAAGATATTATCAGCAGATCGGCCGTTCCGGGGATCTTGCCAATTACAACTGGGAATTCAATCTTATTCAGAGCAATGAGTTAAATGCATGGTGTATGCCTGGCGGAAAAGTTGCCGTTTACACCGGGATACTGCCGGTTACAAAAAATGATAGCGGGCTTGCTGTAGTGATGGGCCATGAGGTTTCTCATGCTTTAGCTGGACATGGAAATGAAAGAATTTCCCAGGCTATGATCGCCCAGTATGGCGGGCAAATCCTTGGAGGATCTATTTCGAATGCGCAATGGGCGAGTGTCTTCCAACAGGTTTACCCGATCGGTTCTCAGGTGGCTTTGCTGAAATATGGCAGAAACCAGGAGTCTGAAGCAGACGAAATGGGATTATACCTAATGTCGATGGCAGGATATGATCCAAGAGAAGCCATTCCTTTCTGGAGCAGGATGGAGGCGGCTTCCAATGGAGCAAGGCAGCCTGAATTCCTTTCTACGCACCCAAATCCGCAGACAAGGATTGCAGATATCAATAAAGATTTGCCTAAAGCACTTGAATATTACAGAGCTGCAGGTGGAAAAATATAATTTATAAGTAAATATAAAATAAAGCCTTATTGAATTGTATGACATTTGATAAGGCTTTTTAATTCAAATCTAAACACATCATTATGAAAAATTTAACCATTATAGGGCTTGTGCTTCTTGCCGTTTCTATCCTGCTGTTCTATCTTACAGCGAATAATTTTACCATCAATGATCTTGGAATGCCTCATATCATGGGAATTCTTGGCGGAATCGGGATCGGTCTGATTATCGGCGGAATGGTAGGCTATGTAAGCAAGGGAAGCGCTATCAAAGCCGAGCAGAAGAGAAAGGAATACCTTCAGCTGCAGAAAGAAAAAGAAGAGCTTGAAAAGCAAGCTGCGGAAATCGCCAGACGTGAAGCCGAGCTGCGTCAGCAGACAACGTATCAAAATCAAAATCCTCAAATCTAATGATCTGAGGATTTTTTATAAGTTATTTTTTCGCTGATTAAAATTTATATCCTACTCCCACCATAAACAGGTTAGGTCTGTTATCGTACCGTATTTCCGTACCTGAAACCCTATTGATAAAGTTTCTGGAATCTTTGCTGAAGGCACCTTCGTACTTGGCATTTACCAAGAACTTTTTAATTTCAAGCTGGGCTCCGAATTGGTAGCCTACCGTGAAATTATTGGTTGCATTTTCCTGAAAATCGTTAAACGTGTCTTCTTTGGCCAAGTTATAACTTGCTACCGGACCTATATACACGCCCAGCAGATCTCCCAATACTTTATGTCCTACCAGGACAGGAAGGTCGATACGACTGCTTTTAACATCGAATGTCGTATTTTCCGTAGTAAATTCGTTCTTAAAATTCGTGTAGTATAATTCAGGCATCAGAAAAAATGATGCGGGAAGATTAGCTTTCAAAGAGAGTCCGATGTTGAAACCTACATTGTTCTTTCCTTCACCCTGAATGGCTTGGTTTACCGTTCCTTTGATGCTCTGCCATGAAGGAGATGCCGTAGGGAAAATAAGGTGGGCCTTGGCTGCCAGGGAAACCTGGGCGGAAGCGAAGGCTGAAAATCCTATTAATGCTATACTAATTGCCTTTTTCATTGTCGTCTATTTTTGTGATTGTATTATCAATAGTCTTATTATTCTCAAGCAGATATTCTCTCAGCTGCTTAAAAAGTTCTGAAGAATAAACGAAATCGATCAGGTTTTTATTGCCTGCGGTAATCAGGACGTCTTTATTCCCTTCCCATTCTTTAAGCCCCAATCTGAGGTAAACAATCTTTTCACCAATCGTCATTACCGAGTTCATATCATGGGTGTTGATGATGGTTGTGGTATTGTATTCCTGGGTAATCTCAAGGAGCAGGTCGTCGATTACGTTGGAAGTGTATGGATCCAGCCCGGAGTTGGGCTCATCACAGAAGAGGTATTTCGGGTTGTTTACAATGGCCCGGGCAATTGCCACCCGCTTCTGCATTCCGCCTGAAATTTCAGATGGGTACTTCCGGTTGGCCTTATCAAGATGAACCCTTCCGATTACGTCAAAAACCCTTTTCTTTTTTTCCCTGAATGTAAGATTCGTAAACATATCAAGGGGGAACATAATGTTTTCTTCTACCGTAAGGGAATCAAACAAGGCACTTCCCTGGAATACCGTTCCGATTTCAGACCGGAGGTGCTGTTTTTCTTCACGGGTCATTACATTAATGTCTTTTCCGTCAAACAGGATTTCACCTGAAGTCGGCTGGTATACATTCAGTAAGCTTTTCAGGAAAACCGTCTTTCCGGATCCGCTCTGCCCGATGATTAGATTTACCTTTCCTTTATCGAAAGTAGTGGAAATCCCTTTCAATACTTCCACATTATCAAAACTCTTTTTAAGATCTTTTACCTCAATCATCAGCTTAAAATTAGTTGGGTTAATAACAATTCCGAAAGGATGATGAAGACCATCGTCCAAACTACCGCCTGCGTACTGGCTCTACCTACTTCCAGGGAACCCCCTTTTACATTATATCCGAAATAGGAAGGAACAGTTGCGATAATAAAGGCAAAAGCAATCGTTTTCGTAAAGGCATAATAAATAAAAAGATTGGGCATATACATCTGGATACCCGTGATATAATCGTTAGTCGTCCAGTTTCCCGTTAAAATTCCGGCAATATAACCGCCTCCGATCCCAAATACGATACTGATGGCGATCAGTAAAGGATTAAAGATGACACAGGCAATAATTTTCGGGAAAATAAGGAAATTCGGGGAATTTACCCCCATGATGTCCAAGGCGTCAATCTGTTCGGAGACCCTCATCGTACCGATACTGGATGCGATATACGATCCTACTTTACCCGCCAGAATAAGACTGATGATAGTAGGAGAGAATTCCAATACCAGAACTGCCTTGGTCGCATATCCTACGAACGATGGCGGAATAGGGAATGAAGAAGCATCAAAATTGTTAAACATCTGAATGGCGACAACCGCCCCCACAAATATAGACGTAAAGATCACCAACCCGAATGAGTTGACTCCCAAATCATTGATTTCTCGCATGAACAGCTTCCAGAATACCCTCATTTTCTGAGGTTTCTGAATGGATTTGCCTAGAAGAAGGATGTATTCTCCGATAGCTGTAAAAAACTTTTTTAACATTCTGCTAAATTAGACTTTTTTTATTGAATTAAATTAAAGTTGAGGGCAAGACTCAGGCTTTCCTTTACTATTGGAATAGTATATCATAATGTAGACCAAAACAATTTATTTTGCATTTTTATCGCCGGTCATTACCAATAAAATGGTTTTCAGAATAATCACCAGATCCAGGACGAAACTCCAGTTTCTTACATAGAAAGCATCGGCAAGTACCCGTTTGTTCATTTCTACTTTCATATCCCCGGCGTCACCACGTAAGCCATTTACCTGTGCAAGCCCGGTAATTCCGGGGCTTACCATGCTCCGTAGGCTGTAACGTCCGATTTTGGGTTTATAATAATCATCCACCACCAGCATATGCGGTCTGGGACCTACTACTGACATTTCTCCCTTGAGGACATTCAGGAACTGTGGCATTTCGTCAAGGCTCGTTTTTCTCAAAATTTTGCCGATGCGGGTAATCCGGACATCATTTTCCGCCGTGGTTTTTGTGGACGATTCATCATTTATAACCATGGTCCGGAATTTAATACATCGGAATACCTCCTCATGAAAGCCGTATCTTTCCTGAATGAAAAATACAGGACCCTTGGAACCTGATTTGATAAGAATGGCAATCACCGGAAAAAGCCAGGAACAGATTCCCACCAGTACAATAACGGAAAAAACAATGTCAAAAGCTCTTTTAAGCAGGAAATTGAAATAAGAATCCAGCGGGTATTTGGCCTGATTCAGAACAGGCTGCGTCTGGATATAGCCCATGTCATATAAAAAGAAACTGTTTTGTGTAATGCTTGGAATCAGGGAGATATTAACTTTATTGGCTTCTGCCAGTTTGAATATTTCCCTCTCTTCCTGGTCATTATACGTGTTTTCCATAGGAATAAAGAGGGTGTGGATACCGTTGCTTTTCCAGAATTCCACCAGATCATCGGCATGTACACCGTTTTTTTTGTATTCGAAAATTTTATACCCGTAATCTTTTCTGTCCTTCAGAATATTTTTTAATACTTCCGTAGAGCCATTCTCATCCAGAAACATAATATTCCTGTGATTGATTCCCAAGCTCCGGATGTATTTAATCCCAAAATAAATCAGGGATTTGGCAAGAAATATAAAGAAAAACAGATAAAATGAAAGCCAGTAAATATCAGAATTGAAAAATACATTATAACTGACTTTGCCAAGCAGCAAAATCCCCAGGATAAACAGCAGGAAGTGGATAAGCAGTCTTTCCAGAAATAAGGTATAGGTAAGGTTCCTTGCGATGTTATAAATCTTTGTCCTGCCGCTGAGCAGCATCCAGAACAAAAATAATAAGGCCAGGGAAAATAAATTCTGATACCAGGTTTCCGAATTGTATCTTAAATCCTGATTCCTGCTCAGAAAAAAGAATATAAAAATAGAGGCCATAACCAGAAGGTCAAGCAAAATGATGATCGATTTCAGGTATCTGGAATATCGGATTCTCTGCATCTATCAGTATTTCGGATACAACAGGGGCTAATTTACATAATTTTTACGGGATATTCAGATATTTATGGGTCTGAACTGAAGCCCTCCATTCCGGATGTTCCAGAATAAAATCCGTAATCTTGGGATACATCTCGTCCCGCTTGCTCCATTCGCTTTGGAGATAAAGTGTACAGTCTGCGGACACTTTGGCTGCCTGCTCCTGAGCAAATTTAAAATCGTTGTTATTGAAAACAATCACTTTAAGCTCATGCGCGCGGTCATAGATTTCCTCTTTCGGAAGTCCTGTCTTTTTGGGCGAAAGCGTAATCCAGTCGATTTGTCCACTCATCGGATAAGCCCCGGAAGTTTCAATATGAATGGTACAGCCCAATGCTTTTAACCGGGAGGTTAAAACATCAAGATTCCACATCAAAGGCTCTCCGCCTGTTAAAACAATGGTCTTGCAATGCTTTGCAGCCATTTCCGCAATTTCTTCCGCATTCATCAGCGGATGCAGGTTCGGATCCCAGCTTTCTTTTACGTCACACCAATGGCACCCGACATCGCAGCCTCCCAATCTGATGAAATAGGCTGCTTTTCCGGTGTGCGCTCCTTCTCCCTGAAGAGTGTAAAAATGCTCCATTACCGGGAGCATTTTACCTTCTTTTAATAAAATATCTTCTTCTATTTTCATTTTAAATTTAGTCGTTATAGACCGAAGTTTTGTAAGCGATGATGGTATTTTTCATCAGCATGGCTCTGGTCATTGGCCCGACTCCTCCCGGCACAGGAGTAATCCAGCTTGCTTTTGCGGCACAGCTGTCGAAATCTACATCACCGGCAAGGTAGTATCCTTTCGGGGAATCGTTGTCTACTCTTGTAATACCTACGTCTACGATTACCGCGCCTTCTTTGATCATATCTCCTTTCAGGAAATGAGGGTCACCTAAGGCTGTTATCACGATGTCCGCTTTTTTAGTATACTCTTCGATATCCTTTGTATAGGAGTGCGTCAGCGTAACGGTAGAATTCCCCGGGAAGTCTTTTCTTCCCATCAGGATGCTCATCGGTCTTCCTACGATCTTGCTTCTCCCGATAATGACACAGTCTTTCCCTTTTGTTTCGATATTATATCTTTCAAGCAAAGTTAAAATCCCAAACGGTGTCGCTGGCAGGAACGTATCCATTTCCAGGGCCATTCTTCCGAAATTTTCAGGGTGGAAGCCATCTACGTCTTTTCTTGGGTCGATGGCATTGATGATTTTTTCCTGATCAATTTGGTCCGGCAAAGGAAGCTGAACGATAAATCCGTCCACTGCTTTCGACTTGTTCAGCTCATCGATTTTTTCCAATAATTCGGATTCGGAAACCGTGCTTGGAAATTTGATCAGGCTCGACTGGAATCCTACTTCCTCACAGTCTTTTACTTTGGAATTAACGTACGCTTTGCTTGCGCCGTTATTTCCCACCAGAATGGCTACCAAATGTGGGGCTCTTCTCTTTCCGGCAACGATTTTTTCAACCTCAACCTTGATTTCCTGTTTTATTTCTTTGGATGTTTTTAATCCGTCAAGAATTTCTGCCATTTTTACTTTTTATTTACTTTATTTATTAGAATTTAAGGATATTTTTCCGGGTTCCGATGAGTGCAGAAAACGGAGAGGATGTAAATCATTTTTTCTTCCTCATTAATTTCATAGAAGATAATGTAAGGAAACTTTTTCAAGGGAAAAGCTCTTACATGTCTGAATCTTTTCTGAAAATAAGGATTTCTTATTATTTTGTCAATCGAAAGGTCTAGCTGTTTATTAAAGTTTGTCAGAACCTTTACAGAAATGTGGGCATAATAATCTGTTGCGTCTTCGATGTTTTCCTCAGCCAGAGGTGAAAACCTGAAATCAAAGCCCATATTTTTCTCTGATTCTTTTTAGTGATTCCTTTCCATCTACATATTGAGATCTGTCCTGTTTCAAAGCCGTTTCAATTGCTTCGATCATTTCTTCCGTCAGCTCAAAATCGTCCTCATTTTTTTCAAAGCTGATTTTCATTCTGTTTAAAAAAGTTTCCACAAAGGTCTCTTCTTCCTTATTGTTCAGGTTTATGATAATCTGTGTCATATCTTTATTTTTAATCAAAATTAATGAAAATCCGCACTACTTATTTATTCGCTTTATAATAATTAATCAAACCGTTGGTTGAAGTATCATGAGAGGTAACCGTCTCACTGCTTTCAAGTTCCGGCAGGATCTTATTGGCTAAAACTTTTCCCAGCTCCACCCCGAACTGGTCGAAACTGAATATATTCCAGATTACTCCCTGTACGAAAATCTTGTGCTCATACAAGGCAATCAGCTGGCCTAATGAGAAAGGTGTTAATTCATTGAATAGGAATGAGTTGGTAGGTGTGTTTCCGTGGAAAACCTTATAATTCAGCAGAAATTCGATTTCTTCATCGGATTTCCCGGATGCTTTAAGTTCCGCTTCCACTTCTTCTTCCGTTTTTCCAAAGGCCAGGGCTTCGGTCTGGGCAAAGAAATTAGCCAGTAATTTATCCTGATGATCGGAAACTTTATTCGGGCTCTTGGCATAGGCAATAAAATCGGCAGGAATCAGCTCAGTTCCCTGGTGGATCAGCTGGTAAAAGGCGTGCTGGCCGTTGGTACCCGGTTCTCCCCAAATGATAGGTCCGGTTTCGTAATCTACAAATTCACCATTGCGGTCTACACATTTTCCGTTGCTCTCCATATCGCCCTGCTGAAAATATGCTGGGAAACGGTCCAGATACTGGGAGTAGGGAAGGATAGCCTGCGTAGTTGCCGCATAGAAATTGCGGTACCAGATTCCGATAAGCCCCATGAGAACAGGGATGTTTTCTGAGAAATCAGCCGTCTGAAAATGTTGGTCGGTATCGTAGGCTCCTCTTAATAACTGCTCGAAATTTTCGTAACCTACGGCAAGAACAATGCTTAAACCGATCGCGCTCCATAAGGAATATCTTCCACCGACCCAATCCCAAAATTCGAAGATGTTTTCTTCTGCAATCCCGAAATCTTTAACGGCTTGAACATTAGTGGATAAAGCAACGAAATGTTTCGCCACATCTTCCTGTGATCCAGCTTTTAAAAACCAGTCTCTTGCCGAGTGGGCATTGGTCATGGTCTCCTGTGTGGTAAAGGTTTTGGAAGCGATAATGAATAAAGTAGTCTCAGGATTTAAGTTTTTTACTACTTCTGCGATATGATTTCCATCTACATTAGAAACAAAATGAACGTTCAATCTTGTTTTGAAATGTTTCAGTGCAGAAACCACCATTACCGGTCCCAGATCCGAACCACCGATCCCGATATTAACTATATCCGTAATTTCTTTTCCACTGAATCCTTTATGCGTTCCAGAAATAATGCTTTCGGAAAAAGATTTCATATGATCAAGAACTCTTTTGATCTGAGGTTTTATGTTTTCCCCATCTACCAGAATTTCCTTATCGGAAAAATCCCTCAATGCCGTATGAAGCACCGCTCTTCCTTCTGTTTCATTGATTTTATCACCCGCAAACATTTTGGAAATGGCATCTTTCAGCTGGCATTCTTCCGCCAGATTCAGCAGGATGTTTTTTGTTTTTGAATCCAGCAGGTTTTTAGAGTAATCAAATAAAAAGTTGGTTCTCTTGATTGAAAATTCATTAAAACGGTTGAGGTTATACTCAAAAAGGCTTCTCAGATCGAAGTCATTATTGGCAAACTGTTCGTCAAGTGCTTTCCAGCTATTGGTTTGGGTAGGGTTTATTTTCGATAGCATATATTTAGAAATTAGGGTGTTAAGGCTTTAGATTCAGGATCTTCAATGGCCGAATCCTTCCGCAACATTATTGATGTGCAAATTTACGGAATTTTACTCCAATGATGTTAATGGATAATTAAAAATCAATTGGTGAGCTCCAACTCGATTCCGATATTTCCGATCCCTTTGCCCGGATTTTGTGATCCGTTTACAAATTGCCAGTTCTCACCGGATAAATTGCCAATGATTATGTTTTTAGGATGTTCTGTAACTGAACCGATCAGCGGATCATGTGCTTTAATATCTTGCTGCTCTCCATTTAAAGTCATTACTTTTTGATATGAATTTTCTTCATTTAATATCCATTCAAATGCTACAATAAATCCTTCTTGAGGAAAAAGAAACGGCTTGGGAAAAATATATTTTGTAAGTTTTTTATTTTTAAAGCAGGTAACAATAACCGATTTGTACAGAGCGCCCGGTACGCCATTTTCATCATAGTAAATATTGAGTTTTATTGTTGCTGACTTTTTTGCGTTGAGTCTCGAATAAAAACTAAGGGATTTAATAAATAATGGTTCATCAGAAATGGTATTTCTGAATTCTTTACCGACCATCCAAATGGTATTGTTAACGCCGAAGAAAGTACCTTCTTTAGCTATTTTTCCTATTGTAAATGTTTTTGATAACTTAGGCCGGATTATATGGACTTTATCAATTTCAAGATATTTCGGCTTCAAAAAATAAATATTCTGGTATTTTTCAACTTTAAAGTTTTCATATCCATAAGACTGAATTTCTGATATTTTTTCTTCTTGTCCTAAAGTGGCTGTACCGCTTTCTTCGGCATTTATATAATAGTTTTTATCTTTTAAAATAAGTTTTGCATAAGGAACAGGCTTTTGGGTTTCCTCATCTAAAACTTTGATTTGAGTTTGTGAAAAGGATAAAACGGATGCAGTAAGAAGTGAAATGATAATTGGTTTTCTAATCATGGTATAGTTTTCTGGTTAGTTTAACGCATTTTTTCTAAATTTATTGAATGCCTTTTGGCTTTAAAAATGATTTTGACTGCGAAATGAACAGATGTGCCTGGGAATTGTTATTTTAGATTAAATTTTTCAACGATGGGTAATTTCAACAGACGCGAATTTATTAAAAAATCATCTATAGGCCTTGGCTTCGCAGCCGTGCCTTTTCCGGTAAAGTTGTTATGGAATGATGATTATATTTCTAAAAGACCGGCAGCAGGCCAACGGAAATTTACTTCTGAAGCTGTTGAGAAAACGATTAAAACCGTTAAAAAGTCCATTGCCGACAAAGAACTGGCCTGGATGTTTGAAAACTGCTTTCCAAATACCCTTGATACCACTGTAAAATTTTACCAAAAAAACAACAAACCTTTTACATATGTCATTACGGGAGACATAGATGCGATGTGGCTCCGGGATTCTTCCGCACAGGTGTATCCGTATCTCAGCTTGGCGAATGAAGATGAAAAACTGAAAGATATGCTGAAAGGCGTCATCAATAAACAAGTGGAATGTGTGCTGCTGGATCCGTATGCCAATGCATTTTTCGATGATGCTTCCAAGGTCAGCGAATGGAAAAATGACCTCACGGAAATGAAACCCGGAATCCATGAGCGTAAATGGGAGGTGGATTCGCTATGTTATGTCATGCGTTTGTCCTGCAATTACTGGAAAACAACAGGTGATGCTTCCGTTTTTGATGCCGACTGGAAAAAAGCCATGCTTCTGATCCTGCAGACGTTTAGGGAACAGCAGCGTAAAGCATCGAAAGGACCGTATAAATTCCAGCGCTCCAACGGCAACCCGCTGGATACCCAGTTTGCAGGCGGCTACGGGAACCCGACGAAGAAAGTCGGGCTGATCCATTCGATGTTCAGGCCTTCGGACGATGCCACCTTTTATCCGTTTTTAATTTCTTCCAATATGTTTGCTGTGGTTTCTCTGCGGGAAACGGCAGAAATTTTCTCTAAAATTTTCCATGATGAAAATACGGCTGCCAGATTCAGGAATTTAGCGCAGGAGGTAGATGCTGCCATTCAGAAATATGCCGTTTTAAACCATCCGGAAGCCGGCAAAATTTATGCTTTGGAAATCGACGGCTTCGGAAACGGACTGTTTATGGATGATGCCAATGTCCCGAATTTGTTATCCATCCCTTATTTGGGCTACCGTTCAAAAGAAGACGCCATTTATAAGAATACAAGAAAATTTTCTTTAAGTAAAGCCAATCCATGGTACAGTGAAGGGAAATTTGCCAAAGGAATCGGCGGCCCGCACATCGGAGAACATAAAATCTGGCCGCTGGGCCTGATTATGCAGGCTTTAACTACGGATGATGATCATGAAATTATATCATGTTTAAAAATGCTGAAAGCCACTCATGCAGGAACAGGCTTTATTCATGAATCTTTTGATGTAGACGATCCCAAAGATTTTACCAGGTCCTGGTTCGCCTGGGCAAATACGCTTTTCGGTGAGCTGATGCTCCATCTTTATAAGACGAAACCTGAAGTTTTAAATCTGAAATTCTAAACGTAAAAACCTCCGGCAGACCGGAGGTTCTCTTGTAAAACTTAAAATATATAAATAACCAGAGGTTAGGAGTGCCTATATTTCTGTAGTCTTCTGTTTTTTAGCGGGTTTTCTTTTCCGGACAACATAAACAATAACGGTTCCGATCAGGATAAACGGCCATATGGCAACCATTCCTACAATGATTTTCTGAATCAAATAAAATCCTTCTATAAAAGCAGATTTCAGGCTGTAAAGAAAATCAAACGTATATTTATCGTCGATGCTTTCGGTATTGGTAACGGCAATAGTGGCAATTCTCACTTTAGGTTCTTTAATATAAATATCAACGGTGCTGTACTTCAGCTGATCCGTTACATCCATATTGGCCATCTGCTGGAGATTGTCCTCTGCCATATTATTATTGCTCATATTCACTTTGTCCTTGTTGGTCTTGAGCTTATCGATATTTTCTCCGGTTTTTTTAATTCTTTTTCCTTCTAGTTCAGCATATTTTATCCCGGAAGTAATATCTTCGGCGTTGATGGTCCTGGAGTTCAGGAAGAGTTTTTTATTGTTCACCAAAGTCAGCAATTCCCCGAGCCGGACCGTCGGAACCCTCACTTTCATGGTATTTTCAGACTGGTATTTTTTGACGAGTACTGCTTCTTCATCCGAGGTATTATAGGTATTCTCAGAAACGACATTGCTTTTCAGGTCGCTGTGCGTAACAAAACCTCCAAGTTCCTGAACCGATTTTTCAATAGAAATTGTCGCGTCATACACGTCTTTTACTTCCATGCTTACCTCTGCCGTTTTAATAAATTGTTTATCTTTTACCTTCATGGTAGCAACTGAAGAGATGCTGTCCGAAACTGCCATAGCAGAATCTTTGGATGCAGCCGTGTCATAATCTGCTGTGGTTTCTCCTTTTTTGCATGAATATATTCCTAATAAAAGGGCTCCTGCAAGTGATAATCTGATGTACGTCGTTTTCATAAAGTTGAATTTTTAATGTTTGCTTACTCCAAAGTTCAAACGGAATCTCTTGTAATGTTTGAAAAGTCTGGGTAAAAATTCTGTAAAGAAATATTCTTGTTTAATATTTTGATAATGAGTTATTTGTAAAATAGTCTAGGTTGTAAAGCCTTGTTTTCGGAGTAATTTTTGCTTATCTTTTACAAAATCAAACACAACTCCTATTATGTCTAACACCTTTTCTAAAATCAGAAACGCCATCGAATTATTCAGATCCATCGATTTTGATCAGCTGAGTGAGATCTCCCAGAAAGTAAATCTTCCGAAGCTGATGGAAAATTTCTCGAAACTTGACGATAAACAGCTCAAAGGAATGATGAAAATGCTGGATCCAAACCGGAAAAAGAAAGAGCTTCCGCCAATTGATGGTGATTTTTATGATGTTTCCCATACCTTAAGCCCTGAACATCGTGAAGTACAGCTGAAAGTAAGGGATTTTATGGAAAAGGAAGTTAAGCCCCTGGTAAATCATTACTGGCTGAGAGACGAATTTCCTCATGAACTGATTCCAAAATTCCAGAAACTGAATATCTGCGGGGTAACTTATGAAGGCTATGGCTGTCCGGGCATGCCTTTTCTGATGGAAGGGGTTATTGCGATGGAAATGGCGCGGATCGATGCGTCCATTGCAACTTTCTTCGGCGTACAGTCCGGTTTGTCTATGGGTTCCATTTACATCTGCGGTTCGGAAGAGCAGAAACAGAAATGGCTTCCGCAGATGCAGAAATTTGAAAAGATAGGAGCTTTCGGCCTTACGGAACCGGAAGTAGGCTCCGGGGCAGCTGGCGGATTAACGGTAACCTGCAAAAAAACACCGGAAGGATGGATCCTGAACGGGCAGAAAAAGTGGATCGGAAATGCCACCTTTGCCGATGTTATTATTATCTGGGCAAGAGATCTTGATGATGGGGAAGTGAAAGGGTTTATCGTGGAAAAAGACAATCCGGGATATTCCGTCGAGAAAATAAAAGGTAAAATGGCGTTGCGGATTGTTCAGAACGGCCTAATCACTTTGAAAGACTGTCTTGTTACTGAAGAAAACAGATTACAGCATGCCAATTCCTTCAAAGATACGGCGAAAGTTCTCCAAATGACCCGGGCCGGTGTTGCATGGATGGCTACAGGCTGTGCGAGAGGTGCTTACGAAAGTGCTTTGGACTATACCAGAAAGCGGGAACAGTTCGGAAAGCCAATCGCTTCTTTCCAGATGATCCAGGGCCATCTGGTAGAAATGCTGTCGAATCTTACCGCGATGCAGACCATGGTGTTCAGGCTTTCGGAAATGCAGGATGAAGGGATTTTAAAAGATGAACATGCATCACTGGCTAAAGTTTTCTGTACCATGAGAACCCGGGACGTTGTCTCAAGGGCAAGAGAAGTGATGGGCGGAAACGGAATCCTTCTGGAATATGACGTTGCCAGATTTGTGGCCGATGCCGAAGCAATTTACTCATACGAAGGAACGAAGGAGATCAATTCCTTAATTGTAGGAAGGTCGATTACCGGGTTCAGTGCGTTTGTTTAAAATGAGCGGTGAGTGGTAAATTCACTTTGCTGGTTAAATTAGTTTCTTATGAAGCTAAAAATGAGGATGATGTTAATGTAAGTTTTACCAATTTTTAATTGATAATTCTGCCAATATTCTTCTTTTACTGTCATATAAGATAGAGGCATAGGTGCCGGATTTGAAATTTATTATTTTAAATATCTCGATAATAAATGGATATTTGGTGGAAAGGACTTTTATCAAAAGGTTAATAGGAGAATCTAGTTCTTATTTATTTTATATATTAAATGAAAACTTAAATTAGTAAGGATTGAGTTTGAAGAAATATTTATTTCGCCATTTAGACAGAGGAATACGTTATCTTTTGCAAACATTTTGATGTTATAAAGGAATTCATTCAATACGTGTGGTATCTGGAATATATAAAATCCGGATTAACAAATATGAAAGCCATGAGGTCCGAAGAATTACGAAATTATATGCTCATAGTACAATTGATTGTCTTATAGGTTGTCCTTCGGATTTGTCTATGGCATTTACAAATATTTTTCAGGATTTTATTTTCAATCTTTAATCTCAATAAAGCCTTGGTTATGAAAAATATGTTTCTCAATGTAGTTATATGTATAGTTAATATCATAAAATTATGCACCCATGATATAGATATTTTGACAAAGAATATAGACAGTAAATTTTTAAAAATTAAATTAAAAAATACAGGAAATAAAGCGTTAATTTTTTATTATAGTGATTACAATACTCAATATAGTATACTAACGGATAACAACGCAGAAATAACCGGAGAATCTAAGACCTTATCTTCAGGAGAAGATTATTTAGATTATCAGTATGACTATAGTGAGGCCTTGATAAAAAGAACAATGAAATCATATGATATCGGATTTATAGAAGCGATATTGTATCTTCATTACAAAAAAGAATACACTGTTTTATTACCTCATGAAGAGAAAACTTTAGATTTACCGATTATCACAAGAAGTAGTACGACATCATATAAAATAGATTCTTCGCAAATAGTTTATTTAAATTTAAATACCATGTTTTCAAATAAATTTATTCCAGAGAAAATAAAAGATTCGTTAAAAGATAGAAAAATCGAAATCATTAATCCTGTTATACATGTAAAAAAAATAAAAATAGATAAAAATAAATTTTTTAGGAAAAGTAATGATAGTTACATCAGATAATCAATAGTATTACTACGCTACAATATTAGAAATATCACTTCACTTTTAATATGCAATATCCAAATAGATACTAGTGATAACAGAATAGAATACGAAAATATACTCATTATTTTACATTGCGCACATTAATTATGGGTTATCACAAAAGAAAATAGATCGCTAAAATTACGGTCACAATAAAGACGATTTTTGCAGAATCAAAATCATTACCAAATAAATTTGAAAATTAAATCATACAAAAAAGACACTATCCCGCGAAGTGTGTAAGTTAAAAAGTTAGGGCTTGGATTTTATAATCTGAGCCTTTCTTCAAAAATAAGCATAAACTGGTTAAGAACAATACCCCAATTTTGAATAGGCATCGACCATTTTTTAGTAGCTTCTTTTAATGCGAGATACACTGATTTCATTACGGCATCATCGGTAGGAAAGGAC
>CAJYXJ010000060.1 GCA_913778085.1 uncultured Chryseobacterium sp. | reverse complement strand
TTATCATCAGAAATCATAGCAGAAAATTTAGTTAAATATTTGAAATTCAATACCTTAAATATACTAATTTTTCTGCTTTTTTATAGCATAAATTTTATTTATTCTTATCCCGAACTCACGTTAATTTAATAAAGTTACGATAAACAAAACCGCCGGGATTTTCGGTGGTTTTGTTGATATCAAACGATATGTATATTTTTATTTTGTGTAAATTTCATAAGAATACTCCTTCGATTCCAAAGGGCTCATCCCTTTGATCTGTTTTCTTTTGATCACAGAGTTTATTTCGGAAGCCTTTACCGTTTGTTTTCCATCAATAGAAATAAGCTCATCCGGAGAAGCGATTTTTAGCCATCCGCCGTTGTTGATCAGATAATATTCAGAACCGATCTTAAAAAACACCTGTTGGTTACCTTTTTTTGCCGTTTCAATTTTTTTGCTGAAATCTGTTTTTTCCTTAACTGTACTCAAGCCTGCTATGACCGAATCTATTGAAAGATCTTTAGTGAAAACCATTTCAGAAAAGGATTTGCTGTCGTTTCTCGTTATTCCGAAATAATAGGCACACCGGATATTGTTCCCTAAATTTCCCCAGTTCTCGGTCTGCACGAAAGATTGATATCCACTTTTCTGCACTTTAATCTTAAAGTGAATTGCTCCATTACCCGGATATTCTATTTTTCCTTTAAAATAGCCTCTGGAATCCGTTGTGGCAATCAATAATCCTTTTTCATCATAGATTTTTGCATCTTCAAGGGCCTTTAAATTCCCGGCATCTGTAACAAGTCCCGCAATCTCTATAATTCTTGCTTCAATGCGGTTTTCGGTTTCCGAAGCATTCAATGAGACAGAAAAAACGACACATAATAATATAATAAGATTAAAAATTTTCTTCATAATGTTTTTATTGGTTAATAATCCGTAAATGAAAAATGCCCTCTTAACAAGGGCACTTTTATAATTAATTAATCACATCGAATCTCGCATATTCCGCAATCTTCTTCGGAAGCTTAATGCCTTCCTCCGTCTGGTTGTTTTCCAGCAGGGCGGCCATAATTCTCGGTAAGGCCATCGCAGAACCGTTCAGGGTATGGACCAGCTGGGATTTTCCGTCTGCTTTGTAACGGCACTTTAATCGGTTAGCCTGGAAGGTCTCAAAATTGGATACGGAGCTTACTTCCAACCATTTTTCCTGTGCAGCACTCCATACTTCGAAGTCGTACGTCATGGCAGAGGCAAAACCGGTATCGCCGCCGCAAAGTCTTAATACCCGGTATGGTAATTCAAGGTCGCTCAGGATTTCTTTAATGTGTTCTACCATTTCTTCCAGCACCGCATAAGAATTTTCAGGCTTTTCGATTCTTACGATTTCCACTTTTTCAAACTGGTGAAGACGGTTCAGGCCTCTTACATGGGCTCCGTAGCTTCCCGCTTCTCTTCTGTAACATTGGGAGAAAGCGGTATTCTTGATCGGTAAATCTTTTCCGTCCAGCAAAACATCACGGTAAAGATTCGTTACCGGAACTTCCGCCGTCGGAATCAGATATAAATCATCTGCCTGGATGTAGTACATCTGCCCTTCCTTATCCGGCAGCTGACCGGTTCCATATCCTGAAGCTTCATTGACCACGTGCGGCGGATTTACTTCTGTATATCCTTTTTCAACATTTTTATCAAGGAAATACTGAACCAAAGCTCTCTGCAACCGGGCTCCTTTTCCTAAATAAACGGGAAAACCAGCTCCGGCAATTTTTACCCCAAGTTCAAAATCGATCAGGTTGTATTTTTTAGCCAACTCCCAATGCGGGATCGCTCCTTCTCCAAGACCTTCCACGTCATGAGACTGATAAATGATCTCGTTGTCATCCGCAGAAGCACCGCTTTTTACCAGTTCGTTCGGAATGTTCGGCAACTGGTACAGAATATTAATCAATTCTTTTTCCTTTATATCCAACTGAGATTTCAATTCCAGCGTCGACTCTTTATATTGTGCGGTTTTAGATTTTGCGGACTCTGCCTCTTCTTTTTTTCCTTCTTTCATTAAAAGTCCGATTTCTTTGGAAATTTTATTGATTTCGGAAAGCTGGGAATCCAATTCAAACTGAATTTTCTTTCTTTCTTCGTCAGTAGCAATAGCCTCGTCTACCAACTCAAGATTCTTGAATTGTCTTTTTTTAAGACCTTCTAAAACGCGCGCTTTATTGTCGCGCAAAAAATTGACTTGTAACATTTTATTTAGATGTTAGTTATTAGAATGCGAAGCATTGGAATGCCCGCAGTTTTGCAAATGTATAAAATTTATTTTACGATCGTTACCACGTTCGGGGAACCTGCTGTTTTTGTGAATCTCAGGGTATCGTTATAATAGACTTTCGAGACCTCAAAAACGGATGGCGTCATCCGGTATTCTATTCTCATTGTATCATTAATGGTATCCTGGATCGTATTGTTCAGCCTTTTTACCAGTGAAATGGCAATCAGGGAACGATAGGTTTTGTTATTCGGATCCAAAGTATCCACTCCGATTCTTCTGGCTCCCGCAATATATTCGATAAAAAGCGTAGAATCCGCAGTAGCCCGTAAAGAACTGCTTACCGGTGAAATATCTTTAATCCCGAATACATCGTTCATGGAATAGGTAAAATACGTCTGATCCTTTTTCTGGTGAAGCAGATCCCGCCCCGAGCCGTTTTTCATGTAGATATCTAAAATCTGGTCAATCTTCTGCAGATCTTCATCCCCCGTCCTGCAGCTCAGAACGGCAAAAAATACCACCAGGATTCCGAAAACAATATTCCTCATTTCCAACAAAGATAAAAACTTATTTTTATTCCGTCGTCTTATTTTTTCTTTAAGACCTTATTTAAAAGTAAATTCATATCAGTGTTGGACAACATAAAATCGCTTACACGAAATTCCGTTATCTGATAAAACCGCCAGAATAAAATCCCGGACGAAAGACAGTATGAAATGGAAGTCACGATACAGGCTCCGGTAATACCCCATTTAGGAATCACATAAAAAGAAGAAATTACGGTAAAGACCAAGCCGATTAAAGATTTTACATTTAAAATCCTCAGCTTATTGATCCCTGCAAAATAATACCCGATGATGTTGCTTACGGCAATTGCCAGGATCCCCGGAGAAAGCAACAGAACAATTTCTTTGGTGCGGCTGAAATCCTTACCGAAAATCCAGGCATAGACCTGCGCCGGAATAATCAGCATGATCAGGATAAATAAAAGGCTTATCCAAAAACTGACCTTCAGAGATACCTTGGTTTTCTCGACTGCTTCATACGGATTATTATTGTTCACCACTTCCGAATATAGAACCACCGAAAGGCTTCGGCTGACCGTCCAGACCGCCTCGGAAAAGGCAATCCCCACTGAAAAGATCCCGACACTGGTAATTCCTTTAAAATATTCAAGGAAGTAAAAAGACAGCCGGTAATTTAAAAACTGCAGGAAAGCACTTACCTGCGTCTTCCACCCGTAATCAAAAAGCTGATACCCCACCTTTTTACGGAAAGATATATTCTTAAACGCACAACCTTTCAGCAGCTGGAAAGAACTTATGGCAAACAGCAGCCCGAAACAGCTGATCTGGGCCATAAAATAAGCATTTACAGAGGCAATCTTCACCAGATAAACAATAATGATTATAAAAACAATATGTATGATCTGCTGCAGAACCGTATAAAGATTAAACATCCTGATATTCTGCTGGCCGACAAAAAGATTTACATTGGCTGATAAAAGGGATGACAGCACCGAAAGTATGATTAAGTAACCATAATATTCGGGGGCATGCGTAAAGCTGAAAAAAATCGGGATTGCCATACCCATCAATACCGACCAAAGGTAAGCGAACGGCAGTATTTCTTCCGTCCGGAATCTTTTGGCAAAGTAACTCATGCTGCTTCCGACGAAAACATTGGCAAAGAAACTGATCATCGTAAGGTCTGCCACCATTAGTGAAATGGTTCCCTTCCCCTCACTTCCCCAGGTGTTGGTAGAATAGATCACCAGTCCGAAATTTAAGATCAGAATTAAAAATCGTGAAAAAAAAGTTTTCAGAATGGTGCCCTGCTTCATCTTATTATTGTATGGATTTAGCAATGAAGTTGACAAATACATCATTAATCGCCGCCCAGTTATACTTTTTTTCAAATGCCATCCTCGCACTTTTGGCGTGATTTGTATACAATTCAGGATTTTCGATATATTTTATAACGCAATCAGCTATTGTTTCAGGATCTTCCGGATCAACGAGGAAACCGAATTCGGAAACATCCATATGCTGCCTGATGGCTTTCAGATCCGTATAGATCACAGGTTTTCCGGAAGCGGCGTAGTAGAACAGTTTAATCGGAAGACAATGATGGTTTTCGTAATTCATGGTCCTTAGGTCAAAACAGATGTCTGCCTCTGCATATGCTTCCGTGAAGGTTTCGAAAGATGCCGATTTGCCTATTTTTATATTTTCAAAACGGTATTTTTCCAGCTGTTCCGCAAAATATCTTTCGTCTTTTTCTTTTCTTGTCCCTCCGATCAGCAAAATACGAATGTCAAGGCTGGATCTCTTGTTACGCAGACTGTCTGCGGCTGCAAAAAAATTACCGATCCCTTTTTCTTCTGAAAATTGCCCGGTGTAGCAAAGGGTAATCGTATTGTGCTTAAGTTTTTTAATATTGGGGTGAATATAAATATCATCCGGGTAATAAGGAAGGACAATCTTCCTTTTAAACGGAAAAAAATAGGCCAGCGGAAACTTTTTCGTATCCTCTCCGAAAATATAATGCGTACTGATGAAGCCGGCATACAGCTGGATCAGGAAAAATTTAAAGGCATGAAAAACATTCAGCGGAAAAGAAAACGGCTCAATCATTCTCATCGAAGGATACCATTCGGTAATATCGTAAACAATACACACCTTTTTCTTCTGCTTTTTAAACTTTTTAGCGGCAATAACGGCCAGCGGTTCCGAACAGATGATGCTATCCGGCTGAAAACCGTAACATACTTTCTCAAAAATTGCTGTTTTTTCCTCCGTACTTTTATCCAGCACCGGATAGGATTCGATTTCGATGCCATCAACCATTCCCTGGAAATCTGAAGAAAGGCTGCAGATCTTAACTTCATAACCCTCATTTTTTAATGCTTTTGCCTGATGATAGAAGATCCTGTCATCATCGTGCCGGTGGGCAGTAGTTAAAAATAGTATTTTAGGCATTAGCGTCCGGAATCTTTTGTTTAAATCTTTAAAGATATTTCTGCAAATATACTTAAACCAAAAAAAGTGGAGTATCTCCACTTTTTATATTCATCTTAATAATAATCTGTTTATTTAATTCCGGCAGCCCAGCTTCTATCAAAAGGCAACAGGAAGTTTCCCAAAAATTCAAGGTACGTATTTTTTGAAAAGTCGAATACTTGAATATCCCTGGAGATTTCCCCGTTTCGTACTTTTGACTTGAAATCAACAAGCTTTAGTGTTTTCACTTCGCCATTCTCTACGAAACTGGCTTTCATTCTATCGAAAAGCCCCAGCTGGTATTCTTCATCGATTGCTCTCATGACTTTCCCCAATGCATCGATGCTGCATCCCGAAGCCATTTCTTTTTCCTCATCTACACAGATGATAATAAACTGATTCTTCTCGATCTTAAAAGACGAAGAAAGCGGCTTTCCGTGTGCTGCCCAGGTGGCTAGGAAGTCAAACAGCTTTTCAGTAATCTGCTTCGCTTCTTTGGTCTCAAAAGGTCTTGATGCCGGATATATAATTACTCTGTAATCGTTTGCTTCTACTATATTGGATTCTTCAATCTTCATTGCTGATGTATTTTAAAGTTCAAAATTACGCAATTTTCCTGAGTCTGAAACCATTATATTTTGTGCTGAGCACCGATAAGAATATGAACAGCAGCAGGATAACGTAACCGAAGAAAAACCTTAATCCCGACGAATGCGGAAAAATGAGAAATTTAATGTAGATATTCACCAGAATAATGATTGAAAAAGCTCTGATCCACTGATCTTTTGAATAATAAAATATCAGCCCCGTAAGCAGGAATGAAATTAAAGTAACTCGTTTGAAATATATAATCTTAGTATAAATAATATTCAGATAATCCCGAAACGTGAAATCCGGCAGGGATCCTGAAATAAGCGGCCGTCTGTAAATAAAAGAATCATAAAAGAGATGCTTCCATCCCGGGTAGTCGGAAGCTTTAATGATGATAAAGTACAGAGCTAAAAGAATCACTGTCTGTATGTAAAAGCTGAAATCTAATTTTTTATTTTTAAAACATCCGTATATGCCTGTTAATCCAAGATAACTTAAAGCAAGAGGCAAATAATCGGGCCTTGTAAAGGTAATGGTAAAAAGGACGGAAAACATGATCCACCGGTTCCATTTTTTTAGAAAACCCATTATAAAAACCAGCAAAAACTGCAGGACAAAAAGATCCGGAGTGGATACCCTGGACATATAGGTCATCGGAGGTAAAAGCATGATTCCGACGGTTAATAAGTCAGCTAATAAATAGTTTTCAGGAAATATGAATTTCAGGATAAAAAAAATCAGGATTCCCGAAATAAAGTAGGAGAAAATACTGAGAAACGTGACGGCATCCGGTGATGAAAATCCTGATTCATACAGCAATAAAACAACGAGATTGTAGCCGGCTTTGATTTTAAAATAAGGCAGCTGTTCCGTAAAAGCTTTCGTATTAAAAGCAAAAGCCTGCCGTGCCTGATCCGGAGTTTTTAAAGTTCCGGTGATGTCTTTGTATTCGTATGCCGAAGCCTTTTTCTTTATCTCCGAATAAGTTAGCTTATGGACTTTAGCAGGTTGATCAGGAAATTTCAAAGTATACAAACAGCCGATATAACCCGGCATATCCCAGTCGTAAACCCTGTTTTTATAATTCCAGAAACTAAGATATGCCAGAATACTTATGATACAGAAGAAAGAAATTCTCCATCCGGCTTTCATAGAAACCTTAACTGCTTTCAACTGCTGTAAAAAGTTTACAGGTCTTCTGCTTCCGCCAAAAGCTCAACGATATCTTTTACCGCAACTTCATGGTTTTTATTGAAATGCTTCACACCATCCGTCATCATCGTATTGCAGAACGGGCAGCCTGTAGCAATTACTTTGGGCTCGGTCGATAGAGCTTCTTCGGTTCTTTCGATGTTAATGTCTTTTTTTCCTTTTTCAGGCTCTTTAAACATCTGTGCACCTCCTGCGCCACAACAAAGGCCATTGGTCTTACAACGTTTCATTTCGACGAGTTCGGCGTCCAGCTTTTCAAGCAACATTCTAGGTGCCTCATATTCGCCGTTGGCGCGTCCCAAGTAGCAAGGGTCGTGAAAAGTAATTTTTTTTCCGCTGAAAGCACCGCCTTCGATCTTCAGGCGGCCTTCTTCCATAAGGTTTCTTAGAAACTGGGTATGGTGGATCACTTCATAGTTTCCACCCAGACTAGGGTATTCGTTTTTCAGGGTATTGAAACAATGCGGACAGGCCGTTACGATTTTTTTTACTTCATATGCGTTCAGCACTTCGATATTCGTTAAAGCCATCATCTGGAAAACAAATTCGTTTCCGGCACGTTTTGCAGGATCTCCGGTACAGCTTTCTTCCTGTCCAAGAACCGCAAATTCCACCCCTATTTTGTTTAGGATTTTGCAGAATGCTTTGGTGATTTTCTTAGCGCGGTCGTCGAAGCTTCCCGCACAGCCCACCCAGAATAAAACTTCCGGTGATTTTCCTTCGGCAGCATATTCTGCCATTGTTTTTATATTGAAGTCCATTTTAATTCAGTTTACGAATATACTAGTGCAACAGTTCGCCAATAAATGCTTGTTGCATCGTTATATTGCTACGTTGTTACATTAGTTAGTCTTTTGCCCAATTCAGACGATCCGCCTGGTTGTACTGCCAAGGGGCGGCATTGTTTTCAATATTCGCCATCATCAGGTTAAGCTCCTGCGGTGCCGCCGACTGTTCCATTACCAGGAACCTTCTCATATCGTTAATGATGGATAAAGGATCCAGCAATACCGGACAGGCTTCCGTACAGGCATTGCAGGTGGTACAGGCCCAGAGTTCTTCTTTGGTGATATAATCGTGCAGCAATTTCTTACCGTCATCTTCAAATTTACCGTTTTTATCGATATTTTTTCCTACCTCTTCCAGACGGTCTCTGGTTTTCATCAGGATAAGTCTAGGAGAAAGTTTTTTTCCGGTAATATTCGCCGGGCAAACCGCTGTACAACGGCCGCATTCCGTACATGAATAAGCATTTAACAATTGAACCTGATTGAGGTCAAAGATATCTTCCGCACCGAATTTTGACGGTGCTTCTGCCTCTCCTCCGGCAGGTGCCGCATAAGGATCTGCATTCGGATCCATCATCAGTTTGATTTCCTTGGTTACGGATTCCAGGTTATTGAATTTTCCTTTCTTTTCTAGATTGGCGTACCAGGTACTTGGGAAAGCCAGGATAATATGTAAATGCTTTGAATAATAGAGGTAATTCATAAAAAACAGGATACCCACAAAATGGAACCACCAGGCTGCCCTCTCAATTCCGAACAGGAATCCGCTGTCGAAGCTGAAAGTCTCCAGAAAAGGAACAAAGGAAATATTACTGATCGGGAAAGATCCTACCTTTGCAAAATGACCGTATCCCCTGCTCTGTAAAATAGAATCTGAGGCATTCATCATAAAGAAAGCCATCATTAGGGCAAATTCTATAATCAGGATCCAGTTGGCATCTTCTTTCGGCCATCCAAGAAGTTCTTTCATCGTCAGCCTTTTTACGCCGTAGAAATTTCTGCGAATAAAGAATGCCACCACTCCGATCACTACCAATAAAGCTAAAATTTCCAGTGTAGCCGTAAAGAAACTGTAAACACCGTTTCCTACAATGGTAGATAAAAAACGATGGGTTCCGAAAATTCCGTCTACTACGATTTCTATAAGTTCAATATTGATAATGATAAAACCCACGTATACGAAAAGATGCAGGACTCCTGCGATCGGGCGTTTCGTCATTTTACTCTGGCCCATCGCCACTCTGGCCATGGTTTCCCAGCGCTCCCCTTTTCTGTCGCTCCGGTTGATTTCTCTTCCTAACCTGATATTTCTGTAAATCTTAAGCAGACTCTTTGCAAAAAGCCCGAAACCCGCTACTAGTAAAATAAAAAAAATAATGTGAGGAATATAATGCATGGTTATATATTAGTCTTTATTATTCTTTCCGAATACGGAGAAGTTAACATATTTTTTAGGATGTGCTTTAAGATCTTCGATTAAAGCATTTAGATTATTGGAAGCAGCATTGAGATTGTTATACAGCTGATCGTCTTTCATGATTTTTCCCAGGCTTCCTTCCCCTCTGTCGATCCCGGAAACCACTTTATTCAGTTGGCCTACGGTCTCATCAAGATTGGCAATAGTAGCATTCAGTTTTTTGGTATCGATGCTTTCTGCCAAATTCCCGTATTTATCTAAAGTAACTTTACCACTCTGCATCGTAAGACTTGCATTATCAAGCACTTTCTGAAGTTTAGGATCATTATGTCCCACTAAAGAATTTACACTTGCGGCAGTCGTCTGCAAAGCACCAACCGTTTTATTCAGATTAACTAATAATAATTTAATTTCCTGCCTGTTTTGAGCATCTACGAGTTGATTGGCATTGGTCATTAATGAATCTACCCGATGAAGAACTACCTGCAGCTGGTCTTTTACCGGACCTACCTGAGAAGAAAGACTTCCCAGTGTACCCAGTTTGAAGGCACCTCTCAAAGTATCGCCGTCTTTGGCCGTAGGACCGCCATACATCAGGTTGACCCTCATTTCTTTACCGCCCATCAGGCTGGGTTCAAAAATCTCTAATGTTGAATTTTTCGAGAACTCAAAATTATTATCTACAGTAATTTTTACAAGAAAATCGATTTTTCCGTCTTTGGAAGTGTTGGGGATAATTTTGTCAACCTGTCCTACCTTCAAACCATTGATGGAAACAGGCGCAGACTGGGCTAATCCCTCTACGTTATCATATTTTGCGTAAAATATATTGTCGGTAGTAAAAAGGCTTCTGCCCTTCATAAATTGAAAAAGCACCACAAAGCCAACGATGGCCAATAGTGCGATCACACCAGCTTTTAATTCTTTACTGAACTTCACTTGCTAAATTTTTTCTAATGAGCAAATATACTACAATTAAATTAATGTTTTCTTTTATTGCTCTGCGTTACACACAAAAAAAGCGGCAAAAACTTTGCCGCTTTTTATCTGTAAGAAAATTATTTTTTTATTGCTGCTGAGAACCCAACTTGTTCCAGATTTCGATTCTGTAATCATCGATCTTCGCATTGTCCTGTAAGCTCTTTAACCAAGCCTGTCCGAACATTCCGCCGTTTCTCTGGGTAACAGATTCCGTAAACTGTTTAAGGTCTCCCGGCTGCTTGTTGGTTGTTTCATTTTTCTTAACCAAAACGTAAACTCCCGTTCCACCTTCAACAGGATTGGATAGCTGCCCTTTTTTCACTCCAAATGCAGCACCTGCCACTTTCGGCTCCATAGAACCCGCTACGGATGGATTCAACAGGTTAACCTGCGCAGATTGTTTTGTTGTTCCGAACTGTTTTGCCACCTGATCGAGACTTCCCGGTTTACCCAATTTCTCTGTGATCTGTTTTGCAGCCAGTTTGTTTTTCACTACAACCTCGATCTGGTCTCTAACCGACTCCGGATCTGCAGTTCCTTTTTCCTGCTTACCGTTTAGGTAAACAACAATCTTATCACCTGTTCCGTCTACCGTAAATAATTCGGTATCCCCTTTCTCTCTTTTCTTATCGAATGCCCATGCCAGGATATCCGCATCTTTTTCTGTTCCTAAGCCCTGAAGCTGACCGTCAAATCTCTTCGCCTGCTTTGGATTGGAGAACTGATAATTTGCTTTCTTCGCAATGTTCACGAAATCATTAAATGATTTCCCCTGAACCTGCTGAACAAACCGGCTTGCTTTTTTATTTACTTCCGCTTCCGTAGCATCAGAAGGTTTCACTGCTTTTACAAGGTTAGCCACTTTGTAAGCCATAGCTCCCGGCTTTTTATCTTCGATGTTGATGATATGGTAACCGAACTGTGTTTCCACCACTCCTGTAGCTCCTTTAGGGTTTTCTGCCAGATACTTTAAGAATTCAGGTACAAAAGGCGTTTCAGGCGTTGTCCACCCCAGGCTTCCGCCTTGTGCTGCAGAATTCGGATCATTGGACAGCTTAAGGAATTCCGTGAACTTAGCAGGATTTGCTTTTACAATTGCTCCAATAGAATCAGCCAATTTTTTAGCCTGTTCTTTGGACCTTGTCACGCCTTCTCCTGCAGGGCTTCCTTTGAAAGCGATAAGAATATGTCTTGATAAGGTAGAATCTGAAGTCTTTTTATCCAAAAGCTTAGATACTACATAGAAGTTCTGTTCTTTGTAAGGACCGAAAGTCTGACCGATTGCCGCTGTAGGAAGCTGCGCCTGGATTGCCTGCGGCAACTGATTCGGCTTTACATACTGAGGATTGTAAGGCATATCTGAATTGGCCATTACGAACATGGAGTCGTTTTTGGTATTCTGGAAATTTTCAGAGCCTCCGCTTGCATCCGTTCCTGCTGAGAACAGCTTATTGATCTCTTTCTGAGCCGCCGCATCGTCTGCTGCACTCGGCTGAGAAGGGAAATATACGATCCCGATGTTTCTGCTTTCATCAGCTTTGAACATCACCGGATGCTGTTTGATATAATTAGCCAGATCTTCAGTGGTCACTTTGATGTTGTTTTTCTGAAGGTAGGTTGCGTAATCGATTTTTACAAAATCGATGTCTGCCAACTGGTCTCTTTCTCTCATCAGCTCCTCCGCCTCTTTCTTACCGGTAGTGATGCCTGTGGAAACATTAGCAAACACCTGTCTTGCCATTAATCGGTATTCAACCGATTTTCTGGTTTTCAGCCACTGGTTGTACCCTTCCGGCGAAGCAGCCTTCATGTCTTCGATCTGTTTTTTAAGCTCCTGGGTTTTGAAGTTGCCTTTCTCGTCGAAAAACTGCTTCTGCTGCGCGAACATCTGATCGTACTGCAGCTGGCTCCAGAAATAGTCTTCCGTCATTTCGAAGCCCATTTTCTCGAATTGCTGTTTGATCAGTTTCGACTGCACCAGCAATTGCCACGCCTGCTCTTCAAGACCATTTTTTGGCTGTCCCTGCTGCTCAGCTTGTTGTTGAAGCACGAAAAGTTGATCGTTAAACTCTTCACGGGTAATTTTCTCACCATTTACTTTTCCTAAAACATCAGGATTTTTACCAAAAACCTTATCAATACTGTCGGGGTTTACAAGGAACGCCAAAAGCGCCAGTGCAATTACTCCCATCAAAAGCCAAGGTCTACTCCTAATTTGTCCTAAAATTGCCATTATATATATTATAGTTTTTTATCAGTTTGCGAAAATACACATTTTTAAGAAATTACGGAAACACAAGTCCTTTATTTTAATTTTTAAAATTTAATTTTTACAAAAAAAGGAAATTATGACCATATTTTTTAGTAAAAAACAAATGGCATAAGTCTTGTGCCTTATAAGCTCACACAATAAGTACTCTCTTTTCAAAACATATTGTGTAATTTCACGTTAACGAATTAAAACGACAATGACAATTTGTCATTCGATTTACTATGACAGAATTTGAAGATATTAGTTTAGAAGAAATGATAAGCGACGGATTTGATATTGTAGCCCAGGAAATCAGTATTGATGATCTTGCGGAAACGGAAAAAAATTCCGAGCAAAAGATATTCCCGATCCTTCCTGTAAGAAATATGGTGATGTTCCCGAATGTAGTGATTCCTATTACAGCCGGAAGAAAAACATCCATCCAGCTTCTTGAGGAGGCCCAGCAAAATGGCGACTTTATCGGGATCGTCAGCCAGAAAAACTCCGAGCTGGAGCAGCCGACCGAAAAAGATATTTTCCAGGTTGGAACTTTGGCGAAAATCATCAAGATTATTAAGCTTCCGGAAGGAAATATCACGGCAATTACCAAAGGGTTCTACAGATTCAAAGTGAAAAAGATCGTGGAAACCCAGCCGTATTTTAAGGCCGAGATTTCAAAACTGAAAGATTCCAAGCCTAAAAATAAAGAAGAATACGAAGCATTGCTGGAAAATGTAAAAGATCTGGCTTTAAAGATTATCGAACTTGATCCCAATATTCCGAATGCGGCTAACTTCGCTATAAAAAACATCAACAACAATGATGATCTGCTGAATTTCATCTGCACCAATGCCAATTTTCCTTCTTCAGACAAGCAGAAGCTGCTGGAAGAAAAAAACCTGATGGAAAGGGCCAACAAGTGCTATGAAATGATGCATGAAGATTTCAGGAAACTGGAGCTGAGAAACCAAATCCATCAGAAAACTTCTAAAGATCTCGACAAACAGCAAAGGGAATATTTCCTGAACCAGCAGATCCGTACCATCCAGGAAGAATTGGGCGGCGGGCCTGAAGGTGATGTAGACGACCTGATCAAAAAAGGAAAAGATAAGAAATGGAGCGATGAAGTAGAGGAACATTTCCAAAAAGAGATTAATAGGTTACAGCGTCAGAACCCAAATTCACCGGATTATAATGTGCAGCGTAATTACCTGGATTTCTTTACGGATCTTCCATGGGAAACCTACACAAAAGATGTTTTTGATATTGCCAAGGCAGAAAAGATTTTAGACAAAGCCCATTTCGGTCTGGAAGATATCAAGAAGAGAATTCTGGAACACATGGCTGTTTTAAAGCTTAAAAATAACATGAAATCCCCGATCCTTCTGTTGGTAGGACCTCCGGGAGTCGGGAAAACGTCTTTAGGGAAATCCATTGCCGATGCATTAGGAAGAAAATATGTAAGACTTTCCCTAGGCGGACTTCATGACGAAAGCGAAATCCGGGGCCATAGAAAAACCTACATCGGGGCGATGGCGGGAAGAATCCTTCAGTCGATTAAAAAATCAGGAACGTCAAATCCTGTGATCGTACTGGATGAGATCGATAAAATCGGACAGGGCTTACACGGTGATCCGAGTTCTGCATTGCTGGAGGTGCTGGATCCTGAACAGAATAAATCGTTCTACGATAATTTCCTGGAAATGGGCTATGATCTTTCCAAAGTGATGTTCATTGCTACGGCAAACTCTTTATCCACCATCCAGACTCCGCTTTTGGATAGAACTGAAATTATTCAGATCGCGGGTTACACGTTGGAGGAAAAGATTGAGATCGCGAAAAGGCATCTGATTAAAAAGCAGCAGGAAGAAAACGGGCTTACCACGAAATCGTTCAAGCTTGGATATGATGAACTAAAGCATATCATCGAAGCCCACACATCAGAAAGCGGTGTCCGCTCATTGGAAAAAAGGATTGCCGGAATTGCCCGTTGGGTAGCCCTTCAGACCGCTTTGGTAAAAGATTATGACCCTAAGATTTCCGTGGAAAAGATTGATGATATTTTAGGGGTACCGAGACCGAAAAGCTTATCTGAGATTACCGGAGTTCCGGGAGTAGTAACCGGATTGGCCTGGACCAGCGTAGGCGGGGATATTTTATTTATCGAAAGCATTCTCAGCAACGGAAAAGGAAATCTGACAATGACCGGTAACCTGGGAACCGTAATGAAAGAATCGGCCACCATTGCCTTGGAATATATCAAAGCTAAACATGACGAACTTGGTATTTCTCAGGACGATATCGAAAAGAGGAACATCCACGTTCACGTTCCGGAAGGAGCCACTCCGAAAGACGGTCCCTCTGCAGGAATTGCGATGCTGACTTCTATGGTGTCTTCTTATAAAAACAAAAAGGTGAAACCTCATCTTGCTATGACAGGTGAAATTACTTTGAGAGGAAAAGTACTGCCTGTAGGCGGAATTAAAGAAAAGCTTCTGGCAGCCACAAGAGCAGGAATCAAAGATGTCATTTTATGTGAAGCCAACAGAAAAGATGTAGAGGAAATCAAAAAAGATTATCTAAAAAACCTTACGGTTCACTATGTAAGCAGAATGGAAGAGGTTATTGAAATTGCTATTGAAAAATAATAATTTAGATCGCAGATAAATATAATAAACACGTCTCAGCAGAGACGTGTTTATTATATCCCATGTTATATAATATTACTAACTCTAATTTTTTTTCGTGGTACCATTCTATGGCACAGAATTTTCTCATGCCATCAAAAGAATCAGCTTAAACTTACAGCAACCCTTACCGTTCAGAGGGTTTTATTATTTTCAGAAACAGATTAAATCATGAATACATTCCGGCTTCCTTTTCTTGTAAAACTTACCCTTGTTATTATTTGCATTATCGGCTTCGGCTATCTTCTTGCCTTAGGAGAAAGTATTCTGGCTCCGTTTTTCCTGGCATTCCTGATGGCCATGCTTTTCCTGCCGATTGCCAATTTCCTGGAAAAAAGGCTTCGATTCAAAAGGACTTTATCAACAATCGCTTCTTTAATGATTATGCTGGTTGTTTTAATGGGACTCATCTACTTCTTCGGCTCACAGCTTTCGGATTTCAGCAAAGACATTCCTCATCTGAAAGACCAGTTCAATTCGGTAGCAGCGGATCTGCAGCATTGGGTTTCCAAAACATTTCATGTAAAGATCGACCAGCAGTTAACGTATATAGATCAAGGACTCAACAAGCTTCTTTCTTCTACCGGAGTAATTCTGGGATTTACATTCGGGATCTTTTCCAGCGGATTGGGATTCGTGGTGTTTTTTCTATTGTTTTTTATCTTTATCCTGAATTACCGAAGGGTCTTAAATAATTTTATCATTACGGTTTTTAACGAAAAACATAAAGCGAGCGTTCTTGAAATTGTACGGGAAGTAAGGATTATGACGAAAAAATATATCATTGGGCTTTGCCTTCAGATACTTATTGTGTCTACCCTGACTTCCATTATACTAACCGTTTTAGGAGTAAAATATGCTATTTTACTAGGGGTTTTAACAGGTTTGCTCAATGTAATTCCTTATCTTGGAATATGCATCAGTCTTTTGATTTCCTGCTTTATCGCTTTTGCGACTGCTACACCATCTACGTGTATTTATGTCGCACTCGGATACATCGGCGTACACATCATTGACGGAAACATTGTCCTTCCTTTTGTTGTGGGATCTAAAGTAAAGATTAATGCTTTGTTTTCTTTCCTCGGAATCATTATCGGCGAACATCTTTGGGGTATTGCAGGCATGTTTCTCTGCATTCCGGCAATCGCCATCATTAAAATTATCTTTGAAAGAGTGAATGGCTTACAGCCGTGGGGAAAACTGCTCGGCGAGGAAGAGCACCCGGACCGGAAGAAGAAAAGCTATAAGATCTCAAAGAATATTACTTTGAAGGAGATGGATTAGAAGGTGAATGGTGAATAGTAATTTAATTTTAATGTTTTAAAGTATTTATAAAATAAATGAATCCGCTTCATAACTGAGGCGGTTTTGTGGTAGTGTCTCACTAACTGTGTAAGTTAAAAAGTTATTCTGGAAAATTTTGAGCCTCATAGCTCAAAAAATTTTACGGAAATAACTTTTTATTATTTTTAACCTATATAGTTATGATAGACAAAGAAGAATTATTAAACAACAAGGATTTCTACAAGTCCTTTAAAAATGGAGAAGATTTAACCAC
>CAJYXJ010000059.1 GCA_913778085.1 uncultured Chryseobacterium sp. | reverse complement strand
TTGCCTGGACACTCAATAACAGAAGGTGTTCCAAAGATTATGAAAGGAAAACTGAAAATGCAAATGCCTTTATTGTCATCGCAAACATCAGAAGACTAGTCAATAGAATTTAATTCAAACAGCTTCTCAGAAATTTAACAAACATAATCAATCACAAAAAATATAGTTTATATGAAACCACTAATTGGCTACCATTGTTCTTTGGAAAGATTTACGCCGCAGGAACATCTGAGCAATGCAAAAACGGCATTGAAACATGGGTTTAAGGGTATTACGTGTTCTGATCATTTTTATCCGTGGAGCAAAAGGCAGGGCGCCTCAATTGCCTCGTGGCCCTGGTTGGGAAGTGCAATGAATGCAGTAGAATTGCCATTCGGGGTGGTTACTTCACCCACCGACCGTTGCAACCCGGTAATTATTGCCCAATATATTGCGACACTGGCCTCCATGTATCAGGATAGATTCTGGGTGGCTTTCGGAAGCGGACAGCTGTTGAATGAACATATCAGCAATCACCAGTGGCCGGTAAAAAGCGAACGTAACAAAAGGCTTAAAGAAGCGATAATAATTATCCGAAGCCTGCTGAAAGGAGAAACCGTAACCTTTGAAGGCAAATATTTTCAGGTTTACGAAACAAAATTATATACCCTTCCTTCTGTTCAGCCCAAAATCCTGGTGGCAGCCTTATCTAATGAATCCGCGCACGAGCTGGCCGGATGTGCGGACGGAATCATTACCGTTATCAAACCGGTGGAAGACCAGAAAGAATTTATCTATGCTTACGAAAAGGGCGGTGGAGACCGAAATTCGCTGCATCTGCAGGCGATTATGTCATATCATCCCGATCAGCAGCAGGCCGAATACGAAGCCTGGTACAACTGGCGGCATGCCGTATTGGGCGGAAATCTGCAGTCGGAAATCCGGACGCCCGAAGATTTCGACAGTGCCGCAGAAAATATTACGGTAGCGCAGACCAATAAGATCATCCGGGCATCTTCGAACCCAAAAGAGCATCTGGAATGGCTGAAGGAAGATATCAACTGCGGATTTTCCCAGATCTATATCCAGGATGTATCGAATGACCAAGCGCAGACTATCGAAATGTACGGGAAGCTGCTGACTCAGATTTGAAATGATAAGGGGGAAGCCGGATGCCGGAAGTTTTTTGTCTCAATATCGCAGCTTAGGCTTTTAGTATTAAATAACGTGAACTCGAAGTATACACCGGGTTTAAAGGTTGGAAGAAGGGAGGCTGGATGCTGGAAGGTTCTTCGGTTTACATAACTGAAAATAAATTAAATATCATCGAATTCAAGTTAAATAAGAGTGTTATTTACTGTGTAAATTGAAGGAAAGAAGTTTTTAGTACAACAGTTAAGTACTTGAAATAATTTAATAATTCGTTTTTGAATTTTAAAATTCTGAATACAAAGCCAGTAGGAAAAAGCTAATTGCTACCAAGAGCCATTTATGATATGAAGAATTGTAATTACTTGCCTTCTTATCTGCGTAATTTCCAGGATAAATTCAAACGAGAGGGTTTAAAATGAGAACAAATCAATTATTGTCCCGATCATTTCTCTTGAGTTCGCGTTCAATCTCGTCGATTTCAGCCAGCGGCAGATCGTAATGTGCACGGATGTACTGCAGGATGTTTTCATCAGTCCTGCCATTGATTTTTCTGATGAAGAGGTGGTTGCCGGCAGTAAGGGAGGTAAGGAAATCATCCGTCTGACGTCCGCATCTGAAAAAAGTCTTTTCAATGCTAGCCCTTTTATCATCATTTACAATGATGTCATTAAAATCCGTATTCATAAGAACGGTCTGGAAAAAAGATTCTGCCGGGAGAAGAGTGTGGAGGTAATAGTCTTCAAAATCCATCACCCTCTTATTACTGGTAAGGAAAATGCAGGTTTCCCGGGTAAGGATAAACCATTTTTCCCCAATATACGGGGTAACGCCTTCCATAAATTCCCGCCTGTATACCATAGAAGAAATTTTATGGGTAAGCTCGGTAAAATGATTCTGGATCCGCTGCATGGTATCGGGTCTGTAAAATTTCTGGTCATAATAAAAAAGATAGTTTCTTCCTCTATTGGCCGTGAGAAAATGGCGGATGATGGTCTGTGACCGAAGCGGGTAATCCTCTCCACTTAAATTGATGAAATAATCCCATTCCCGGCTTACATTCAGCAGGTATTCCATTGCATTGAGTTCGGCCTGGATTACACTGAAGCCTCCAGGGACGATATTCATGCTTTCAAGGAGGTAGGCATTAGGAAACTGCAGCAGGTACATCTGGATTTCTTCCGTAAATTTCGCTTTGGCTTTCCGGTCGATATGAATAAGATAAAACTGGTCGCGCGTATAGATCTTCTCAAACATGGCTTTAAAAACATTGGGTTTATGGTGCACCATGATAAAGTAAGCGATTCGTACAGGCCTGGAAGGAGAAGTTTCGGTAGGTTGGAACCGGGGCTGTGGAATAGGAGAATACGTATGCATAAGGCTGAATTTAAAATTATCCGCAGTCTGCAAACAATTTGGTTTGTGTGCGTAATCTACGAATAAAATTTTGATAATCAGTTAATTATATTTGTGTTTTTTAAGGAAGTTTTCCTGTATCTTTGCAGGGTATTCATAAAACAGGTTCCTGCCTTCGCCGTACTGATTTAATTTAAATTACATTTTTATCATTCAGTTTTGCTTTTTCAGCTGCCCTATTATTAATCTGACTTCGATTATAAGAGCCGGTATAGCATCCCTTTTATTTTAGAAATGATATGTCATTGCCGTCTATTCAATATTCTTATTTAAAATTATTGAAGAAACAAGGCAAATAAAATGGTAAACTGATAGAGCATCTTTATTTATCATCCCTACAATACCTATTCAGATTCCAGAAACGGATTTGTTTATAAAATACCGGGCAACCGGCCGATTATGATCAGTTTTAAAAACTTACATTTAATCAATCCTATCATCCGAGCCGTTACGGAAGCAGGGTATTCGAGACCTACCGAATTGCAGAACTTTGCAGTACCGCATATCCTGGCAGGGCATGATGTAATCGCCTGTTCGCATTCAGGCACCGGAAAAACGGCTGCTTTTGTGATGCCGATCCTTCAGCTGCTACAGAAAAATCCGCAGGAGCACCGGAAGATCAGGGTGTTGATCCTGAGTCCCGGAAAGGAATATGTGATGCGGGTTGAGGATAAGCTGGGTGTTTACAGCAAATACCTTCCGCTCTCGCAGCTTTCTATATTCGACGGTATATCGGACGGTGGCCAGCGTTCTGCTCTGAAAAAGAGGGTAGACCTGCTTGTAGCCACTCCTGAAAGATTACTGGAACTTGCAGTTCAGCGGTCTATTGATCTTTCCAGAGTCGAAATACTGGTATTGGATGAAGCTGACCGGATTTTTGAAACAGGAAGGGCAGAAGAGGTGAAAGAAATTCTGAAACTGATTCCCAATAAAAGACAGACGCTGTTTTTTTCATCGGTGATGCCCGAAAGGATCAGGAAATTTGCGGAGGCAGTCCTCCGGAAGCCGGTAGAAGCGATGGTAAGTCATTATCAACAGGACGAAGCAGGCATCCGTCATGTATCCTGAGAGTGGATATACAAAAACAAGAATAATCAACAGATCTCTAAAGTGTAGGGATCGTGATCATATTATAATTTTAACAATCATTACTATGCAACAAGGCACCGTAAAATTTTTTAATGAAGCAAAAGGCTTCGGATTTATAGCCCCGGCAGACGGGAGCAAAGACATCTTTGTACATTCTTCAGGACTAAGTACCAACTCGATCCGTGAAAACGATCAGGTGGTTTTTGATATACAGAAAGGAGAAAGAGGCTTAAATGCGGTTAACGTAAGACTTGCTTAATCGGGTTTTATGATAAAGCTTGCATAACATCCAGCCGTTATATGCTGAATCTCATACTAATTCATATAATTTCAGTTGACCAATATACCGGTTTGGAAAATAAGATGTAAGCAATTACTTATTATTTTGTTATGTTCATCGGCCTCCCGTGTTATGCGGGAGGTTTTTTCATGATCAGGCAATAATATGATGGTTATGTTTAATAATAATGATAAATTCGTGAAAAAATAAAATGGTCATCATTAATAATTTCGAGGAGTACAAACGTCTGGAAGGCAGTATGGTCGGAACTTCTTCCTGGCATAGCATCGATCAGCAGCAGATCAACCGGTTTGCGGAGGCCACTTTGGACTACCAGTGGATTCATGTGGATGAAAAAAGGGCGGCGGCGGAGGGGCCTTACCGTTCGACGATAGCGCATGGCTATCTTACGCTGTCACTGATTCCCTATCTCTGGAAACAGATTGCAGAGGTGCGGAATGTAAAGATGGAAATCAATTACGGGATCGAAAATTTCAGGTTCGGCCTTCCGGTAAAGGTAAATGATGAGGTGTGTCTACAGGCTACCGTAAAGTCTGTCAACGATCTGAGAGGAACGGTGAAAGTAACCGTAGAAGCGAAGCTCCTGATAAAAGATCAGGCTAAACCAGCCTACACCGGCGATGTTATTTTCCTCTATCATTTCTAAGAGATTTACCTATTGAAAAAGCACATCGCACTTAAATAGAATCAGCATGAACCAGAAGTAAAAACCGGCGTGGCAGGCAGGAAGAGAGAAGCCGGATGCAGGAGTTCAGCCTGCCAAAATTATTTTTAAAAGTATTAATGACCAAATCATCTGTTTACTATCAGCAGAAAATTTACTTAATATCCTGAATCACCAGGCTGAATCCAATATTTTTAATAAACAGCTGAAGATAAATTATATAATCTTGAATTTACAACATTTAATACAAATATTCTGCTATGGATGGGAAGATTAATTTTAATATGAGCGGCAATTCGAAAACAGATGGGAAATTTTTACAGCCGGATGCTGCAAAAACTGATCATTTTCTGATCGGAAAATGTGTCGATGATTTTTACAGTGTATTTTCAAACGCCATTTGTCAGCCCGAATTTGAAAAAATTTATGAAATCTGTTCACCATCAGCGAGTATAATTAAAAAATCAGCCGAAGGTGCGGAAATTTATGATCTGAAATCGTTTATAGATCCCCGGAAAAAAATCCTGACCGACGGGATGCTGACGGAATTCAGCGAATGGGAGACAGGAGAAGAAACCCGGATTGCAGGAAGTATCGCACAGCGGTATTCAACCTACCGGAAAAAAGGACTGCTTCACGGGAAATATTTTGAGGCATCCGGCCATAAAATGTTTCAGCTCATGAAAGAGAATAGCGTATGGAAAATCGTGCATGTGATCTGGGAGGATGAGGGGTAGAGGCAATAGGCTGGGAGAGGAAAGCAGGGTGCCGGAAGTTTTTCGTCAGAATCACGGCTGACCCTTTTGAATATGCCGTCATCTGTCCATCTTACAAATGAATCTCTATACATCTTTTAGATTCTTATTTTTTCTGAAAATCAATTCAGCGCTTTTGCACTGAAGTTATCCTATTGTGGCGGCATAAAATTAATTTAGCGGAGTTTGTATGGCTTGGTTCTTGAAGCGTAAAGATAAAATTTACATATTATGAGCAACCGCATCGGAATTATTGCCGGAAGTCTGCGAAAGGCTTCATTCTCAAAAAAGCTGGCCCAGGCCGTCGTTGGTTTACAGCCGGAAGGTTTTGAATTTGAAATCCTTTCCATCGACAATCTACCCATTTACAACCAGGATTTTGACGATTTCAATGAAGTGCCCGAATCGTACACAGAATTCAGAACCAAGCTGAAAGACATCGAAGGTTTTATCTTCATCACCCCGGAATATAACCGGTCAATCCCGGGTGTATTAAAAAATGCAGTTGACGTCGGCTCCAGGCCCGCAGGAAAAAGCGTATGGGACAACAAACCGGCAGCCGTTTTCAGCAGTTCGCCGGGAAATATTTCTGCTTTCGGAGCCAACCATCACCTGAGACAGTGTTTTGTCTTCCTGAATCTCCCCACCATGCAGCAGCCGGAAGTCTACATCGCTAATGTCGCCGATTGGTTTGACGATGACGGAAAAATTAAAAGCGAAGACAATAAAAAGTTCCTGAAATCGGCGGTGGATGCTTATGCGGAGTGGTTTACTAAACTGAAGGGAAATAAATAATTCCTCTTAATTTCTGCCGGTCTGTAGATTGTAAGACGTGAAAGTAATAAATTAAAGGTAGTGTCTCACCAACTGTGTAAGTTAAAAAGTTATTCTGGAAAATTTTGAGCCCTTACAGCTCAAAAAATTTTACGGAAATAACTTTTTATTATTTTTAACCTATATAGTTATGATAGACAAAGAAGAATTATTAAACAACAAGGATTTCTACAAGTCCTTTAAAAATGGAGAAGATTTAACCAC
>CAJYXJ010000058.1 GCA_913778085.1 uncultured Chryseobacterium sp. | reverse complement strand
AACGGAGATTCCCGCAAACAGCTTTTGGCAAGAAGCAGGTATCTGCTTTATAAAAGCCGTGAAAAATGGACCCTCTCCCAAAGCCAAAGGGCCTGTATCCTTTTTTCACAATATCCGGACCTGGAAAAAGCCTATCAACTGGCCGATGGGCTTAGGAAGATCTATAACCGGAACATTCCAAAATCTTTAGCCATGACCAAGCTGGCGCGCTGGTTCAATGAGGTTGAGGAATCAGGCTTTGAATCTTTTTCCACTTTAAGAAAAACAATAAAGAATCATTACAGGGATATTTTAAACTATTTTGACCAGAGAAGCACCAATGCAGCTGCCGAATCCTTCAATGCCAAAATCAAAAACTTCAGGATGCAGCTCCGGGGAGTCAAAGACAGAGCCTTCTTTCTTTTCAGATTGACCAAACTTTTTGCATAGTCCCCCAACTTTTGTGCTTGATCCGAAAAAGCTCCAAAAATAAAATAAGAATAAAATTTGACGGGTAATGAAGATTGGGGCTTGCCATTCAACCGATACCTTTGTCAGGTCTGTCAATAAAAAAAGTACACTTTTGAAAAGTGTACTTTAATTTGGGTGAATGATGGGTCTCGAACCCACGACCTTCGGAACCACAATCCGACGCTCTAACCAACTGAGCTACAATCACCGTTTTGTGAGTGCAAATATAGGAAAGATTTTTTAATTACCAAACAATTCCGTCAAAATTTTTCAACGCAATCAACTTCTCAGACGTAAATCCCTCAGCGTAAGTCACTCCCGAAAGTCTTCCCAAATCCTGCGCGCGATAAGTCAGGCTTTCAAAAAAGTCTTTTGAAGTAATCGGAGTTTGGGGTTCTTTGGAAGCTGGATCATAGAATTGGGTTTTGAAGGCCATGCAGGCTGCGATTTTTTTATCCAGATGTTCTGATATATCGATAACGAATTCCGGTTCGATATTTTTCCACTGGATGTAATGGAAAATATGCTTCGGTCTCCAGACTTCCTGAATTTCACCTTCCAAAACCGTTTCGATTTTTCTTAGACCGGCTAAAAAGCATGCATCCGACACTAATTTCGCTCCTTTTGCATGATCCGGATGCCTATCATCAATTGCATTGGCCAAGACGATTTCCGGCCTGTATTTGCGGACCATTTTTACAATCCGCATCTGGTATTCTTCAGAATTTTCGAGAAAGCCGTCTTTCATTCCAAGATTTTCTCTCGCCGCCACTCCCAGGATTTTAACTGAATCTGCGGCTTCCTCCCTTCTGGTTTCTTCAGTCCCGCGGGTACCAAGTTCTCCTCTGGTGAGATCCACGATCACACAGGTTTTTCCTTCCGATACCATTTTGGCAATTGTTCCTCCACATCCCAGTTCAACATCATCAGGATGTGCCCCAAAAGCAAGTATGTCTGTTTTCATGATTTCAAAGATAAGATTTAAAATAAAAACTTCCCAAACCTAAGAATGGGAAGTTTATGATCTATAATTTAAAATTTAAATTACTTGTTAATTTCTGCGTTCAGTTTTACTGCATCCTGATATGTAGGATCCAGCTGAATTGATTTTGCTACATATTCTTTAGCTTTTGCAGGATCAGAATCTTTGTTCATATAGGCTACTGCGAAATAAGCATAAGCCAGAGTCTGCTTGTTTGCTTCCTGATCAGCCGGTTTTACGGTACTGATGAATTTTTCGTAAGCCATTTTGGCTGCATCGTTATTTCCTGCCTGCTGGTAAGAATATCCAAGGCTGTAATATCCAGGTGCCCAATCCGGTAAAAGAGCGTTCATCTTCTGCCATGTAAGAATTGCTCCATTCCAGTTTTTAGCATCCTGGTAAGCAGTTGCCAGTTTGAACAGAGAATCGGAATCCTGAGCATTAGCAGCAACTTTTTGCTTTAATCCTTCAATGGTAGGATTGGTAGGACCTGCATCTGCATCAGCTTGAGAAGCTCCTCCTCCAGCGATCTTCACAAGTTCCATATCCCACTTCAATGTTTCATCCTTCGCTGCTTTTGCAATGGCCACTTTCTGCTGCGCTTCCGTCATTAAAGCTGTTTTCTTGGCAGCATCTGTCTCAGTTTTGGCTAAGCCTGCTGCGATAAGTCCCTGAAGCCCCTGATCCGCAGGTTGTACCCGGGATTTTTCTGCCTGAGAAACAAAATTATCGATATTCTGTTTAGCTTCGGTATATTTTCCGTCAGCATATAACTGATAAGCTCTCAATTTGAATTTAATCGGATCATTGATCTTATCAAAGATTTTATCGAGTACCTGCTTGGAGTTTGCATAATCTTCATTGGTAAAATAAAGTTTGGCAATTTCCAGTTGGGTATAAGGATCCTCATCCGCATATTTTGTATAATTGATCAGATCCTGAGTTGCTTTGGCATTCTGCTGATATCTGATATCATAAGCCGCCAATGCTTTGTAAGCAGGGGCATAGCTAGGATCTGTCGCAATGGCTTTGTCAATACTTGTTTTAGCCTGCTGCCACTGTTGTGCAGCCATCCAAAGCGTGCCAATTCTTGTATACACAGAAGCTTTGTTTTTTGCTAAAGGCAATGCTTTATCATAAGCCGTCATTGCATCTCCCGGCATTCTCTTCAAGCGATAAGCATCACCCAAAGTATAGTAGTAATAAGCAGGAACTCCTTTTTTCTCTGCTCTTTCAATAGCCTTATTGAGGAACTGAATAGCAAGATCCGGAGAGTTATTTTTCTCAAATAAAGTCAGTGCTTCTGCAGCTCTGAATAAAACTTCAGCGTCTTTTTCTCTGGAATCAGATACGATCTTCTGAATTTCAGCCACTGCATTTTTATCTCCTTTTCCAAGCTTTACCGTAGCCAATCCCAATTTATTAAGATAGCTTTTGCTGTCTGCCGCAAGACCTTTGTTAAAATTATCCGTAGCAGCTGCAAAATCCGGCTCGCCTTGTTTCAAATAAGTATTTCCTAAATAGAAATAATTTTCAGCAGTAGGTGCTGAAGCAATCATGTTCGTAAAATTAGTTTTTGCCTGAGCATATTTATCGCTGTCTACGCTGTTGATCCCGTCCTGTACGGTCTGCGAATAGGCGAAGTTGGTAAAAAACACCACGGCTGCTCCAAAAGCAATCTTCTTTACATTCATATTCATTATATCTTTCATTTTATAATTCAATCTAAATTTCGATTTATATTTACACAATTTCCAGACCAAAATACTATAATTATTTTGGTTAAAGGATTAATTTAATACTTTTTAACGCATCTGTACCTCTCTCTTATACAGATTATAAGGCTGTAATCCTTCCTTCTGGACAATCATCTGCCCAAGCTGGGTGCAGGAATAGCGTATGAACCCGTTGGCAATATTGAAATTCCCTTCATTTGTTAAAAAATACAAAATTCTGGTAAAGGGATAATTCATCTTCCGCAGGTTTTCATAATCCGTATCGTAAAGTTTCCCATTGCTTTCAACAGGAAGAATCTTAACCCTATTTCTCAGTTGTTCAGATTCCTTATCATATGGGCGGCTGAAAGTATTTAATCCGATAACTCCTATTTTATCAGGATATTTATTTAACTCTTCGATAATATTTTTATTGCCCGGAATTACGGAAAATTTTAAATCCTTAGGTTGTTTTTTAAGCTTTTGCGCTACAAAATTAAGGTTGCTGGAATTAACTCCATTAAAAATAAACGGTTTTTGATCAGACTGCATTCCCGACGCGATCTCTTCCATGGAAATACTATTTTTAGGAGAATCTTTTGGTACGATGAAAAGTACTGCATCAGCCGCAAACCGAGCAGGTAAAAAATTACGGTCTACGCGCTCTTTATAGGTTTTCATTTCTTCCGGAGATAGATCTTTTGACATGACAACAATTCTTGCTTTATCATTCAGTAAATCAAGAAACCCCAAGTCTTCTTTTTTTGTGGAAACTTTAATCTTTGTTTCCGGATAATTAATCATATATCCTTCTGCCAAAGCTTCAGTGACACTTTTAAACGATTCATCGGTAAGAATCGTCATTTCGCCTTTGTGATAAGAAGGTGATTTGTCTTCGTTTTTACAGCTTACTGCTGTAACACTAAGAAAAAACAGCATGATGGCTGTAATGCTACTCTTCATTTCCTGAACTTTTAATTCTTGTAATTGCCCTGTAGATCCTGAAAATCCCATAAAGAATAAGCAGCGTACCCAGTGCGTAGGCCACACCCGGTTCCAGTACGGTGAAGAAGAATTTATAAAAAATTACGACACCTCCCAAAACGATATAAAATAACCCTGTAACGAGGGATAACCAATTGAACATCATCTAACAAAAATACCAAAAAAAATAAAAAGAGAAGCATAAGCTTCTCTTTTTTCATATTATTTAAAAGATAGATAACATTAATTATCCTTCAAAATTCATCGTCAGTGGTAATCTGAAACGGTAACGTACAGACTGACCGTTGATTTTAGCCGGAGTCCATTTGTTTTTGATCGACTTAATCGTTCTGATGGCTTCAGCATTGAAATCGGAGTTTCCTCCTGATGCTTTTACATCGGTAATACTTCCATCTCTTTCTACAACGAAAGTGATTTCCGTTTTTACAGTACCCTCATCACCATTCATTGCTGAGCCGTCAAAGTTACTGGAAACTTTGTTTCGGAAAGCATTGATCCCTCCAGGGAATTCCGCTGTCTGCTCTACTTCGGTATATACCTGGTTTTCATTAACCTGAGGTTTAACCTCGGCAGTTGAAGCTCTGGTACCAGTAGATGGCGGCGGAGGCGGAGGTGTATAAGCCGGAGCTTTTACTCCTTCCTGATTGTTAAGACCAGTCGTCGTTTCCAATTGCTTTGAGATTGGCGGCGGCGGTGTTTCAATTTTCGGTGCCTTAACAGGTTCAGGAACCACGTTTTGAATAACCTCGATTTTTTCCTCTTTCGGAGGTGGAGGTGGTGGAGGTGGTTCTTTTTCTTTCGGCTGCTCTATAATTTTATCTTCCTGAAGAACATCTACCAAATCTGCCTTCACTTCCTGTTTAGGCGGTGCGGTAAGTCTCTTAATGGTAAGATAAATAAATGGAGACAAAGCAGCAACTAGGAATAATGCGGTTCCAATGATAAAAGATTTTGTCAGAAGTTTTGGATACTGATGTCTTAAATCGTACGCACCATATTCCTTGTTTCTATTTTCAAATACGATTTCGTCTAAGGTCAGATTAGAATCGTATATATTTTCGTTTGCCATAGATTTACAATTTTATGGTTTAAATTACTTTGTAGCTGGCGCTGCAGCAGCCGCTCCGGAATTCCCAACTTTTCTGTCATAAATGGCTTTCTCCCAAGGTTTCAGATCGGTAACCCCATACTGCTCACTTTTTGTGATAGCCATTTCGTCAAGAATATCTACAAAGTTTTTGTATACAGCATCGTCTGTCGGTTTGATAATTACCGTAAATTTGGATTTATCTGCCGCATTTGCTTTTGCCTGCTCAATTACCTTTCTGATCCCTTCTCTATCGAAAGTTGTTTCATTTAGATTCTGATCTGTCAGGGAAGTATTATCCTGCTGATGCCAGAAAATCTTATTGTCTTTCCCTAATAATAAAGAAATAGAGTTTGAAAGTTTAATTTCAGTTGGAGGTGGTTTTTGTTTTTCATCTTTCGGTTTTGCCGGAAGACCCAAATCCATCACATTCGGTTTAGAGAATGTGGTTGTGAACATAAAGAAGGTAATCAATAGAAAACCCAAGTCCACCATCGGAGTCATATCGACTCTGGTACTCTGTTTCTTGGAACGTACCTTGCCGCCTTTGGCGCCTTTTTCCTGTACTTGTACTTCTGCCATTTCTAAATGATATTATTCATTAGGTTTACCTTCTTGTGATGTAATCAACCAAAATTTAAGAAAATCAATATCTCTTAAACCCTCAAATAAGCTTTTCACTTTTGGATATTCGGTAGTAACATCACCCTTGATCGCTAGTTTATAACCAGGATTAACGGCCAAACTTTCTTTTACCCAATCTACTAGTTGCTTATTTGTACTATCCATAGGAATCCCTGTAGGACTCTTGAAATTCTTCTGCTCGTCATCTGGCAAATCAAGATAGCTTTTCAGCTGGTTCATAGGAACGCCGATAGCCTGTACTTTTTGGAATGCAGCTTTTTCATTATTGTTAAAAGTAACCCCGTACTTTTTACCCATATTTTCCAAAAGCTGTAATCTTTCCGATGCATTTTCTACGGGCTGAAAATAAAATTTTCCGTCCGGAGTAGCGTTGATGGTCATCAAGCTCGCATCAGGGAGTAACTTCTCTGATATTGAAGATGGCGGTTTGATCTGCTCCACGTCAGGTTTTTTAAACTGAGTGGTCAAGATAAAGAATGTAAGCAGCAGGAACGCAACGTCACACATTGCCGTCATATCCGTCACTACTCCATGTCTTTTTGGTTTGACTCTCGCCATTATTATTAATGATTTTTAATTTAAACTTCTTTTACTTAGACAAATTCTCTGCTGATTAGTTAAATTCAGCGAAAGACTGCTGGATGCTCATAGCGATCTCATCGATCTTATAAGTTAATCCGTCGATTTTAGAAGTAAAGTAATTATAAAGAATGATAGCGATTGCTGAAGTACCGATACCTAAAGCAGTGTTGATCAAAGCCTCGGAAATACCTGTAGAAAGTGCAGCTGCATCCGGAGTACCTCCTCCTGAACCTAATGCGAAGAACGCCTTGATCATCCCGATTACCGTACCTAAAAGTGCTACCAACGTTGCAACAGTACCTAAAGTGGAAAGAATCATCATATTTTTCTCAAGCATTGGCATTTCAAGAGTAGTCGCTTCTTCAATTGCTTTGTTAAGTGCTACCATTTTCTGCTCTTTGTTAAGCGTGGTATCGTGAGACAAAGCTTTGTAAGTTGTAAGGCCTTCTTTTACTACATTACCTACAGAACCTTGCTGTCTGTCGCATTCTTCTAATGCTTCGTCGATTTTGTTCTGGTTAAGCAAGCTTCTTACCTGAATAACGAAGTTATCTAAGTTTCCTTTTCCAGCAGCTCTCCCTAAAACCAATGCTCTTTCAATAGAGAATACGATTACGGTAAGCATAAAGGTAATAAGGATCGGTACGATAACACCACCTTTGTAGATAATACCTAAGAATGACTCTGGGTGAATGTCTTTTCCTTCCACATCCGAGAAAGCTACAGATCCTGCACCAAGCTTTTCTGCATCTTTAAAGTTTCCTGGGCTACCCAAAACGAATAAATAAATACAAATTCCTATTGCAAAGATGATAGGAATAATAATAGCCGGGTTTAGACCTCCCGATTTTCTAGCAATTACTTGCTCATCATTTTTTGAAACATTCATTTCCATATTTAACTAAATTATATTGTTTTAAAATTTTACAAGATGTAAATTAAAGGCAAAAATAATTAAAATGCAAGAGTCTTAAATAAACATTTTGCTTTTTTTTGATAACAAAATTTTAATACAATTCCGATATTATAATTATTTTCTCTTTTTTTGGCAATATTTTTTAATTTCAGCTTTTACATTAAAAAGTTAAAAAAATTCAGCCTTCATTTTTTTTAAATTGCCAATGTTAATTTTTATTTAAATTACTATATTCACAATTCTGTGAGGCACTACGATGATTTTTTTGAGTGTTTTACCTTCCAGAATCTGCTGCATTTTTTCGTCTTTCAGTACCTTATCCTCTACTTCTTTAGCAGTAAGCTGCGCAGAAAGGGAAATTTTAAACTTCATTTTACCGTTTACACTTACCGGATACTGGATTTCGTCTTCTACCAGGTAATCTTCATTCAGTGTAGGGAATTTTTCAAACTCGATGGATTTGTTGTGTCCGAGTAAATTCCAAAGCTCTTCACAGATATGAGGCGCATACGGAGAAATGATAACGGCAAGGGGTTCCAAAATATTGCGTTTGCTGCATTTTATTTTTTGCAGTTCATTTACCGCGATCATAAACGATGAAACGGAGGTATTAAAAGAGAAGTTTTCGATATCGTAAACCACTTTCTTTATTAAAGTATGCAAAACTTTATATTCCGCTTTTGTAGGCTCTTCGTCGGAAACAGAAAATGTATCACCGTCAAAATACAGGTTCCAGAATTTTTTGAGAAAACCATAAACGCCGCTTAGTCCCTGCGTATTCCAAGGCTTTGATTGTTCCAATGGTCCAAGGAACATTTCATACAGCCTCAATCCATCTGCTCCATACTCTTCGCAGATATCATCCGGGTTTACCACGTTGTATTTTGACTTGGACATTTTTTCCACTTCACGTCCGGTGATGTATTTTCCGTCCTCAAGAATAAATTCCGCATCCGCATAATCCGGTCTCCAGGCTTTGAAAGCTTCTGTATCCAATTCGTCGGAAGTTCCTTTTAATAAGGATACGTCTACATGGATTTGCTGGGTCCGGTAATCTTTTGCTAAATTTTTAGATACGTATTGATTGGTACCGTCTATTCTGTAGACATAAGCACTCATCCCCAAAATCATCCCCTGGTTGATCAGCTTTTGGAAAGGCTCGTTATGACTGATATATCCCCTGTCTTTTAAAAACATATTCCAGAAACGGGAATATAATAAGTGGCCGGTCGCATGCTCGCTTCCGCCGATGTATAAATCCACCTGCCCCCAATAATCGGCAAGTTCTTTTTTCACAAATGCTTCGTTATCATTCGGATCCATATATCTCAGGAAATACCAGGAGCTTCCCGCCCAACCCGGCATCGTTGATAGCTCTAATGGGAAAACGGTCGTTTCATTAATTAAATCGGTATCCACTACCTGCTGGCTGATTTCATCCCAGGCAAATGTTTTTGCATTTCCCAACGGTGGATCCCCATCTTCGGTCGGTAAATACTTTTCAACTTCCGGAAGTTCCAACGGCAATGCAGAAACCGGTAAAGTATATGGCATTCCATCCTTATAATATACGGGCACCGGTTCTCCCCAATACCTTTGTCTGGAGAAAATCGCATCACGCTGTCTGTAATTCGTTGTTCCGTGGCCTATTCCTTTTTTTTCAATGGCAGAGATAATCAATGCTTTGGCGTCATTATAATTCAGCCCGTTCAGGAAATCGGAATTTACACAGACCGAGTCTTTGGAATCAAAGGAAGCTTCCTGAACATCTTCGTCCGTCTCCACTACCTTCTTGATTTCAAGATTGAATTTCTTAGCAAAACGATGGTCCCGTTCATCATGTGCAGGAACAGCCATTACAGCTCCGGTTCCATAGCCCATCAGCACGTAGTCCGAAATGAAAACCGGCATTCTCTCATTGCTGAAGGGATTGACGGCATAACTTCCGGTAAAAGCACCTGAAACGTTTTTCACGTCTGACATCCTGTCCCTTTCGGTTTTTTTAGAAGTTTCTTCAATATAGTTTTCGATTTCCGTTTTCTGGGCTTCAGTCGTAAGGGTTTCAACCAAAGGGTTCTCAGGAGCCAGCACCATAAAGGTTGCCCCGAAAATCGTATCCGGCCTCGTGGTGAAAACCTCCACGATTTCATTCTGTCCTTCGATATTAAATTTTACCTGCGCGCCCTGAGATTTTCCGATCCAGTATTCCTGAGAATCTTTCAGCGGCTGCGGCCAATCGAGTGTTTTTAAACCCTGCAGCAATCTTTCAGAGTACGCAGAAATCCTCATGCTCCACTGCATCATCTTTTTCTGGAAAACAGGGAAGCCTCCTCTTTCGGATTTTCCGTCTTTTACTTCATCGTTTGCCAGCACTGTCCCTAAAGCAGGACACCAGTTTACGGTAGTCTCTGCCCTGTAAGCCAGACGGTAATTCAATAGAATATCCTCTTTATCCATTGCAGAAGCGGAATTCCATTCTTCTGAAGTAAAATCAAGTTCATCGTTTTGGTTGGCATTCAGTCCTTCTGTACCTTTTTCTTCAAAATGTTTAATCAAAGTCTTAATAGATTCTGCCTTATCGGTATTTTTATTATACCAGGAATGGAACAGTTCAATGAAAATCCACTGCGTCCATTTATAATATGAAGCATCGGAAGTTCTCACTTCCCGGCTCCAGTCGAAAGAGAAACCGATCTTTCTCAGCTGCTCTTCATATCTTGTAATGTTTTGCTCGGTCGTAACCGCAGGATGCTGTCCGGTCTGGATGGCATACTGCTCAGCAGGAAGTCCGAAACTGTCGTAGCCTACGGGATGAAGCACATTAAACCCCTGATGCCTTTTATATCTCGCGTAAATATCGGATGCGATATACCCCAGCGGATGGCCTACGTGAAGCCCGGCTCCGGAAGGATACGGAAACATATCGAGAACATAAAACTTTGGTTTGTCTGTGCTGTCGGAAGTCTTATAGGTTTGATTTTCTTCCCAGTATTTCTGCCACTTTTTTTCTATCTGCTGATGATCGTAAAACACTTTTATTATAGATGTTAGATGTTAGACTTTTGAAATCGGATTAATCAGGATCAATTCCTTATTCAAGAATCACAAAAATAATGATTTTAAAAGAAATGGAAATTTAATTTTGAATTAAATCTAGTAAAACAAAAAATCCCATCCGAGGATGAGATTCTGTATGGTATATAATCTGTTCAGAGATTACTGAGGAATTCGCTTGAAGGTATAGGTTTCGGAACGGAATTTAGTAGGATCCGTTTTATCTTCAATCATGATATTCATAGAAGTATCGCTGATGCTGATGATTTTTCCCTGATCAGGCTCTACAATTCCCTGGTATTTGATCTGGATCGCTTTGCTTGATTTATCATAAGTATAGGTAAAGTTTCTGTCGAAAGTCGGCGTACACACCCCCGGCGTAGAACTGTCTCCCATATCTTTTCTTTTCCCGGCATTGCCTGAAGAGAACGTCCATCTTGATGTTTGCTGACATGTAGTATCAAAAGAAATCCCATCGGAAACCGGCGTACCTGTAGTGGGCACCGTGGTGACTACTTTCTTCACCGGCTGCCATACCCCTACCAGCGGAGCTTCCATTACTTCCGTGGTATCGTCGGTACAACCCGTGGCTACGAATAATGATAAACCTGCAAATAATAATGCTAATTTCTTCATGTATCAAATTTTTCAAGGGCTAAAATTATGATTTATTTATATTATTATACAATTTTTTTGAAAAAATATTATTAAAATTTATCATTTTCTGTTTACCGGCTTTATAAAACCTTTCAAATAACCTTTATTTAATAAACATTCGTTGGCAGAGACCCGTCTGTATTCTGTGAAAAAAACTATTTTTGCATAAAACATTGCAAATGCAGGCCCTAACGAAAAATAATTTTGATTTCATCCGTGTTCTTCTCGCTTTTATTGTTTTTGTTGGGCACTTGGGCGCTCTGAGCGCTTCTCCTGATCTTAAAATTTTAGAGAACAGCCCTATTGAAATTGCCGTTTTCGGATTCTTCGTAGTTAGCGGCTTCCTGATCGCCCGAAGCTACGAGCGTTCTTCCAGTCTGAAAAGCTACATTAAGAAAAGAATCCGGAGAATTGTTCCGGCTTATCTGCTGGTTGTTTTTCTCTGTGCTGTTTTATTAAGCCTTGTAAGCAGTTATACTTTTAAAGAATATTTCAGCAATATCCAGGTTTACAAATACCTTTTCTGGAATTCCATATTTCTGAACTTTAAAGCACCGTGGCTGCCCGGGGTTTTCGGCAACCAGGCCGTGAACGGAGCTTTATGGACCCTGAAGATCGAAATGTGCTATTACTTCTCCGTTCCCCTTCTGTTTCTTCTTTTTGGAAAGAATAATAAATACAGGAACATCAGCTTAATTATGATCTATTTCCTCTCATTGATTTATCTTAATTATTTTGAATCGCTGAATAAGATTTCGGTAGCCAAACAGCTTCCCGGAACCCTGTCTTATTTCATTCCGGGAATGCTGATCTATTTTAATTTTGATCAGTTCATCAAACATAAACACACACTTTTTATCATTGCCATTCTTACGGTTTGGATCGATTTGATTTTTAACATCAAACTCTTCTCACCCATGATGATCGGGATCATCGTGCTGTACATTGCGTATTCCTTTAAATTCCTGAATAATTTTGGGAAATACGGGGATTTTACATACGGCATTTATATTTTCCATTTTCCGATCATCAGAACCTTTACCACATTAGGCCTTTTCAGGGATTACAATCCTTATCTGATGGCTGTAGTTTGTATGCTGACAGTGATTGCTGTGGGGATAAGTTCATGGCATTTTTACGAGAAAAAATTTTTATAAACACGAATGAAAGAACTTGTTTCCATTATTACGCCTTCCTACAATTCCTCAGAGTTTATCGAGGAAACCATACAGTCGGTGCTGAACCAAACCTATGAAAACTGGGAATGGCTGATTTCCGACGACCGTTCTACCGATAATACGGTTGAGATTATCCGTCAATACAACGATCCCAGAATCAAACTTCAGATATTGGAGCAGAACGGCGGTGCAGGAAATGCCCGCAACAAAAGCCTGGAAAGGGCTGAAGGAAGATACATCGCCTTTCTGGACTCCGATGACCTCTGGCTCCCGGAATATCTGGTAACGATGACCGATTTCATGCAGGAAAACAAAGCAGAATTGGTATACTGCAACTATTCAAGATGTGATGAACATACGATGGAGCCGATCTTAAAGGATTTTGAAGCTGATACTGTCGTTACTTTTTCCAACCTGCTTAAAACCTGCAGGCTCGCCCCGGTTTCTACGATGTATGATAGCAAAAGAGTCGGAAAATTTTTCTTTCCCATAAAAAGCAAACGTGAAGACCATGTGATGTGGCTGAATCTTCTGAAAGAAATCCCGAAAGGCTATCCTTTACAAAAAACCCTGGCCAAATACCGGATGCGGCAAAACAGTGTTTCCCGGAAAAAGAAAAATATTATTAAAGACCAATATCTGGTATATAAAGATTTCATGGGCTTTTCCACTTTAACTTCTTTATACTACACCGCCAACTGGGCCCTCAACGGATTCCTGAAATATTCGAAAATTTTTAATTAAATTTAAAAATGGAATATTCAAAAGAATTCAAGGCTGCACTCAGTAATTTTTCATCTGCAGAAAAAGACAAGCTGATTTTCAGATTGCTGAAGAAAGACAAGCTGCTGTCTAAAAAACTGTATTTCGAACTGATCGATCCTGAAACGACTGATAATAAAAGGGATGCCATGGAAGAAATAGTTCAGGAGAAAGTTCTTCTGGCCTCAAAGTACATCAGCAACCAGAAATATTTCCTGTCGGTGATCCGTAAGATAAGTGCGGAAATTACCGAACATGTAAAGATTACCACGGATAAATTCGGGGAAGTTTCCCTGAATATCCTTTTGGTGAATGAAATCCTGAAGCACAACGAAGACCTCAGCCACCAGCGGTTCGACAATGTTTATAAGCTGTATCTGTATCTGATTAATAAAACGGTAAGAACTCTGCTTCTGACCAGAAAACTGGATCCTGATTACTGGATGGAGATTGATGAATATCTTGACCCTTTGAAAGAAAAAATCCTTCAGAACAAATACCTGTCAAAGCTTTTCATCAATAACGGAATAGATTTCAAATGGCTGACCAGTGACCAAATTCCTGAAAATTTTGATCAGATTATTAAAGACATTAAAAGCCGGGGCTTTTTACGCTAAAATTTTCTTCAGGATCAGCTCCGTAGATTCAGGTTTTTCAGAAACGAATTTTGCAGCACTTTCAGACATCGACTTAAGCAATTCTTCGTTATTAATCAGAAAAAGAATAAAATCCGCCGCAAGTCCTGTGTTTTCGAAAGCCCTTCCCCCGTCAACCGAAATCAGCTCGTCGGCTTCCGGGTTTTTCTTATAATGATTTCCGAAAATCACAGGAACGCCAAAAGTTGCCGCTTCCAGAATATTATGAAGTCCTGCATCATGAAAGCCTCCGCCTACTACCGCAATATCTGCATAAGAATATAGTTTCGAGAGCAGGCCGATACTGTCTATAATTAAAATATGGGAATTAAAATCAGCTACGGAAGCATCAATTTCACTGTACAGAAGGGCACTTGGAAACATCTGTTTCAGGACCTGAACCCTTTTCAGGTCATGCGGAGCAGCAATCAGCTTTGCATAAGGGCTAAGCTGTGAAATTTCCTCCACCATTTTTTCTTCTGCCTGCCATGAACTCCCGAAAACAACGGCTTTGTCCTTTCCGATGAATTCCCGGATAAAATCAACATGGTTATTTCGCTCCCTCAACTGCTTTACCCTGTCGAATCTTGTATCTCCGGTTACGGAGGACTTTATCAGTCCTACATTTTTTGCCAGGGCATAAGACATCTGGGTCTGATGGAAGAACCAGTCAACATTTTTTTGCAACTGCTCTACAAACCATTTTCCGTAAGATGTAAAGAAAGACTGCCGATCATAAAACAGCGCGGAAATCACATAGGTTTTAGCACCCTTATTTTTAAGCTCTTCGAGCAGGTTATACCAGTAATCATATTTCACCGTAAAAAATAGTTGAACATCAAACTGATCTACAAATTCTTTTACGCAGGACTTTTTATCAAAAGGGAGATAGCAGACTACATCGGCTATGTTTTTTTTCTTTACCACATGCTCATATCCGGAAGGTGAAAAGAAAGTCACCAGGATCTTATGATCGTAAAAATGGTCTTTCAATCTTTCCAGGACAGGCAGTCCCTGCTCATACTCCCCTAAGCTTGAAGCATGCATCCAGATCACTTTATCGGATTTTGAAAATCCGGTTTTTACTTTCTGCAGGGAATCTTTTCTGCCATCAACGCCTTTTTTAGTTTTATCGTCAAATAGGGAGAACATCTTCATTCCGAAAATCAGAAGATTAATAAACAGATTATACAGGAAAGCCATCATAATTCAATTTTAAATTTTTATAATCATTTTATGCTAGAAATACTAAAATGAACCATTTTACCCCGCCGATCCACTGAAATATTTTCCTGCTTCATCATCCCGAATTGTATTGTTTTATCATTTAAAGACACCTACAAAGATGAATACAACGATCAGGCTTCCGATTATCGAGAGCAGAGCCGAAGAAATTGCCACTCTGGGCTTAGCCGATTCATCCCTGGAATATCTGAACATATGATCCTGACCATTTAGAAAAATAAACGAAATCAACAGAAAGAGCCATCTTATAAAAATTTTCATAATCAAAAATTGTGCATTTTTATTGTCTTCAGTAATTTCTACAGGATAATTGGAAGATTCCGGACTTCTGACCACGTAGGCAAATAGAAAATACAAGGCCGTTAAGACCGCCGGCATCAGAAAAGAATACTTTTTATTGCCGAACTGGTCTGCTTTTCCATCAAAATCGAAGTGGGTAGGAATGATCTGTGGTAAAGATTTATAATGTTTTATGGTAAACCACCATAAGAAAACAAGCAGCCCGAAATTTAAAATATCAAAAATGCCCAGAAGAATATTTTCCATTTCAGAACGGTTGTAAATTAGATAACACTTTTAATTACTCTCAGTTTATGCGTATGCTTGTTCAGTTCTTTATTAAAGATTCCGGTAGAATCCAGGGTATCGATTCTTACTTTCCCCGAAGCATGGATAATGCGCTGATTTTCGAGCATAATACCCACATGAACGATTTTTCCTTCCGGGTTTTCAAAAAAGGCGAGATCGCCGGGCCGGCTTTCTTCAACAAAACTTAAGGATTCCCCTACGTTGACTTGCTGGGAAGCGTCTCTCGGTAATTTAATCTCATGAATCTTATAAACCAGCTGGGTAAACCCGGAACAGTCCACTGCAAAAAAGCTTTTGCCGCCCCACAGATAGGGAACATTGATAAATTCTTTTGCCGTCAGCGCAATGCTTTCCCGCACATCATGGCTCCTTCTTGAAGGCACCGCAGGAAACTCCACTTCCGAACCCATGGAAAGCAGTGTTTTCCCGTCATTCATCATGACGGAAGAGAAATCTTCAGTCACGATGGTCACTTTGCGTTTTGCCAGCACCTCATCCGCTACCTGCCGGAGCTGTTTGGTATCCATCCATCCTTCGTAGCCGTCGTAATGCATTTTTATTCTGGTCCAGTTTTTATTCACTTCCAGAATATCCGCACTTTCACCAAACAGTATTTCCGTAACAATTTCTGCCCGGTCAGATGCTTCTGCCCGGACCGGTGCCACCGTAACACTACAAATTCCTTTATCCATCAGTTTACATTAATTTGAAAGTTTGGGCCAAGGCTGAGAAAAAATATCATATATCTCAACTTTTGCCCGCTCAGGTCTATTTTCTTCTCAGGAAATTTACCCCGTCCCGCAAAGGTAAAATAAGATTTTCAAAATCGTCGTCTTTCGCAATCAAATCGTTCAATTCCTTGATTACCTGGGTTGATTTCTGCTTCGGGTGTTCTTCCAGTACTTTTCCGTACCAGAGCACATTATCGAACATGACGACCGATCCCGATTTTGTTCTCGGTTTGATCAGCCTGAAATATTCCGCATAATTTTCTTTGTCGGCATCTATAAATACCAGATCGAAGATTTCATCGGTTTCTTTTAAAAAATCTTTAGCGTCCTGAAGCTTAAAATCAATCTGTTCTGAAAATTCACTTTCAGCAAAATACTTTCTTGGAAGATATGCCAGATCCTCATTTACATCCAGAGTAGTAATCTTCCCGTTTTTTGCCATTCCTGCCGTCAGACAAAGCGTGGCATATCCGGTAAAAGTTCCGATCTCAAGAATATTTTCCGGCTGCATCATCTGGGAAACGATCGTTAATAACCTTCCCTGCTGATACCCGGAAATCATATGCGGCTGCGTCGTCTTCTGATAGGTTTCACGTCTCAGTTTTCTCAGCATCTCAGGTTCCGATGACGCATGGGTTTCCAGATACCTGTCCATCTCCGGATTTTTCTCTTCAAAAAAGCTCATTCTACAAATTTTAGGCAGTTCAAATTTACTTAAATATAACAAAAACGAGAATATAAACCCAAATATTCTGGCAACATGGGGAAATCCCGTATGCAAATACCGTAAAAATACGGATGGTTTTGTTTCCGGATACCGGTATCTTTGTATCGAAGGGTAGAAACACATGTAATAATGTTTGCGAAAAAAAACAAATTAACCACAAGAATCAAAAGAATCCGGTGCCGAAAGGCACCCTAGATTCTTCTTTAAAGAAGACTAATAAACCAGAAATATCCAATTCATTTTTTCAGAGAATTATTTCTTTACTTAAAAAAGAAGAATTAATTTGATTAGCTAAAAAAAGAAATCCCGAAAAAATTCGGGATTTCTTTTTTATATTGATTAAACGGTTTGAAATTATTTCTTCGGTGCGATATCCATTAATTTCATAAATTCATCCAGCTTAGGCATAATGATGATTTCCGTTCTTCTGTTTTCCGCTCTTCCGGAAACGCTCATGTTGGTCGCTTTAGGATTGTATTCGGAACGTCCGCCCGCTGTAATTCTTGCCGGGTCAACACCAAACTGAGTCTGCAGGATTTTCGCTACCGAAGTTCCTCTTAAAGCAGAAAGATCCCAGTTGTCTCTCGGCAGGTTCGGTGAGTTTAAAGCGGCATTATCGGTATTTCCTTCAATCAATACTGAATATTTGTCATAATCGTTGATGACCTTCGCAACTTTTCCTAACACTTCCTGAGCGGCAGGTAAGATGTTGTAATCTCCGGTTTTGTATAACATTTTGTCTGAAAGCGAAATCATGACCACCCCTTTCAGAACTTTTACCTGAACATCGCTGTCTGCCACATTATCCAAAGATCTCTTCAGTTTATTAGACAAGGCCATGTTTAAGCTGTCATTTTTCGCATTGTTGGAAATCAGCTGCTTAATATAAGAGTTTGAAGAGTTGATTTCCCCTACTAACTTATCGATATTCGCAGAGCTTTTCCCTGAGTTCGACAGACACGCATCCAATGAGGATTTCAGCGCATCATGCTGGCTCTTCAGTAAACTATTCTCACTGGCTAAAGCTGAATTCTGAGATTTCAGATCCTGAATTTCTCTCTGCCTTTCTCCTACGTTTTCAATACACTGCTTGTAATTTGAGCTTAATGCATCATACTGCTTTTTGCTGATACAAGAGGTCATTCCCAGCGCCATTGCAGAAACTGCTAAAATTTTAAAAATTTTCATAAATAATCATTTTTAGACGGATCAAAGGTAACAAAATTCAATTTAATTATATGGGTTATCTTTGCATAAAGAAATTTCAAATTCCTATGTTGAATCTGTCAGCATTCAAAAGCCAGCTGGATAAACTGATCCATTTTCCTGATAATCAAAGCTATCTCCTTGCTGTAAGCGGAGGGGCCGATTCAATGGTTTTGGCTTATTGCTTTAAGAAATCAGGGATTGATTTCCAGGTGGCGCATATCAATTATAAACTGCGCGGGGAAGATTCGGACCTGGATCAGAAGATCGTACAGGATTTCTGTAAAAAGCATCATATTAAATTTCATTTATATCAGGTTTCGGAAAAAGACCGGAAGCCGGAACATTCCATCCAGCTCTGGGCACGTGAACTGCGGTATGATTTTTTTAAACAGGTCCGAAAGAGCGAAAGCCTGGAATTCCTGGTTACGGCCCATCACCTGAACGACCAGTTGGAAACTTTTATCATCAACCTTTCGAAAGCAGCCGGCATTAACGGATTAAGCGGAATCCCCGCCAACAGCAACCGGATCCTAAGACCCCTTCTGCCCTTTTCAAAAGAAGAAATCTATGCCTTTGCGAAAGAAAACCAAATCGAATACCGGGAAGATCTTTCCAACCGGAAAAATGATTATTTAAGAAATAAAATCAGGAACGAAGTGGTTCCGAAACTCTTGGAAACCAATGATCATTTTTTAGACAATTTCAAGAAGAGCTCTTCTTACTTAAACCAGGCCAGAGATTTTGTTCAGCAGCAGATCGGGGAAATAGAAAAACGCTGTACCCTCTTTAACAACCCTTATAAAATTTTATCAAAAGACCTGTTAAGCCGCGAAAGCAATTTCGTAAAGTTTGAAATTTTAAAAAAGTACGGCTTCGACCAGGAAATAGAGATCCTGAAAATTTTCACTGCTGAAAACGGCAGCCTGTTTTTATCTGGAGAGTACCGGCTGATGGTGAGTTACGACGAATTGATTTTAATTGCCAAAACGGATCATAGTATACCCGATCAAAAAGATGAAGAGATTGCCTTAATTGAAGAATCCCATCTTTCTCAAAACCAAACAGAGATAAATCTCGAAAATATAATGGCCATCGAGGAAATCAATAAAAGTTTTGAATGGGATTTTGATGCCCGTAAACTCCGTTTTCCATTGCGGTTACGGAGGCCGAAAGAAGGGGATGAATTTTACCCTTCCGGTTTTTCGGGGAAAAAGAAAGTTTCCAAGTTTTTTAGGGACGAAAAATTATCTATTTTAGCGAGGCAAAAAATATGGATCCTGGCCGATGCCGAAAACTCCGTGCTTGGAGTAATTCCTTTCCGGCAGGACCGAAGATATTCAGGGGATGAGAATACCGGACATATTCTCAAAATTTTTAATAAAAAGTAAAATGAAGTTTAGAAACTGGTTTTTATTGGTTCTGCTGTTTTTGGCAACCGGGATCAATGCACAAATCAAAAATCCTGTAAAATTTAAATTTACCATCAACGAATTAGGCGACAACCAGTACGAAGCGGTGCTGAATGCGACGATGGAAAGCGGCTGGCACATCTATTCCAAGGATCTTCCCGAAGATACAGGAATTCCGACCAGCTACAAAGTTTCTGGGAAAAACATCGAGCTGATCGGAAAATTTACAGAAACCGGAAAAAAACATGAAGAATTTTCCGAAGCTTTCGGAGGAAAAATTGTCTATTATTCGGACGCAGCGGGTTTTAGGCAGAAGTTTAAATTAAAAGACGGTACGAAACCGGGTGATGTTGTCGCGGAAATTACTTACCAGACTTGTGACGACAGGGTTTGTCTTGCACCGAATACTTTGGAATTCAACAAGCAGGTAACACCAAAAGGAACTGCCGAAGAAGCCAAGACGGATGATAAATCTGGTTTGGTGAAAGATTCCGTACAGCCTGTAATCGATACGTTGGGAGTTGTTGTTCAGAACAATGTTCCTGTGACGCAAACATCCAAACTCGATCCTAAACAATTGAAAATAAAATCAATTGACATTGCCCATCCGCTGACAGATTGCGGAACCGGATCTTCCAAGATCAGCGAAAATTACTGGACGTACCTTTTATTAGGATTTATCGGAGGGCTGATTGCCCTGCTGACTCCTTGCGTGTTCCCGATGATTCCTTTAACGGTTTCTTTCTTTACCAAAGGAAACAAGAATCCGGCAAAAGGAAAAAGAGACGCCCTGATCTACGGTTTTTTCATTCTGCTGATCTTTGTGTTGCTAAGTGTACCTTTCCATCTGATCGACGGGATAGCCGGAAATATTTTCAATGAAATTTCGACCAATGTCTGGCTGAATATTATTTTCTTCATCATCTTTATTTTCTTTGCAGGAAGCTTTTTCGGATATTATGACATTACATTACCCAGCTCTATTGCCAACAAATCTTCAAAGGCGGAAGAAGCCGGAGGGATTATCGGAATTTTCTTTATGGCATTAACGTTGGTGATCGTATCCTTCTCCTGTACAGGCCCTATTTTAGGGAGTTTATTAGGAAGTGCTATTACAGGATCGGCAAACGTTCCGATGCTGTTGACCTTTGCTCTAGGAGGCTTCGGACTGGCATGGGCCATTGTTTTTGGATTGCTGGCTTTATTCCCACAGGCTTTGCAGAGCCTTCCGAAATCAGGAGGATGGATGAATACGGTAAAAGTGGTTTTAGGTTTCGTAGAGCTGGCCCTGGCCCTGAAATTCCTTTCAAAGGCCGACCTGGTTTCCAAAACGTTCCTGATTAAAAGAGAACTGTTCATCGCTATCTGGATCATTGTTGCCATCGGATTAGTGATCTACTTATTCGGACTGATCAGATTCCCGCATGATGATAAAAAGCCTAAAATATCCATTACCAGGAAAATATTGGGGGTATTGGGAATCGGTTTTGTGATTTACCTGATCCAGGGACTGATTCCTGCCGAACGTCCGAAGCTGCAGCTGTTAAGCGGAATTCTGCCCCCGCTGAACGTAAGCTATTTCCATGACGAAAAAGACGGAATTCTAGGAATGCATCCCGAACACGACTTCTTCAAAGCGATTGAGATTGCCAAAAAAGAGAATAAACCAATCCTAATCGACTTTACAGGCTATGGCTGTGAAAACTGCCGTAAAATGGAGGAATTTGTTTGGAGCCAGGCGGATATTTTACCGATCCTTCAGAACGACGTCGTATTGGCTTCTTTATATGTAGATGACAAAGAAGAACTTCCTGAAGAGCAAAAGACCAAAATCGATCTTGGCGACGGGCAGATGAAAAAAGTACAGACCATCGGAGACCGGTGGAGTCTCTTCCAGACGGCAAATTTCAATAACAATTCCCAGCCGCATTATGTATTGCTGACTCCGGACGGAAAAGTAATCAATACCCCGGTTTCCGGATATATGGAAAAGGAAAAATTCAAGAAATTCCTGGAATGCGGTGTCAATTACTACAAACAGAATAAATAAAAAATTTCAAAATACTTTTAAAATCCATGCCGAAAGGTGTGGGTTTTTGCTTTATATGAATAATAAATTTTCACCAAACGGGATTTTTATTTTATTCTGCTGGTAATTAATACATTTAACATAAAATATAAAATTGATTTAGCATTTAATATTAATTTTATATTTCAGATACGAATTTTGTATTTATTCCGTTATAAAAGCAAGTATTTAATACCTTTTATTAAAAATTGTTTAACATTTAAAAACTAATAATTATGGCAGAAGTAATTGCAGAAAAGCAGGGTGGAAGCAAGCAGCGAAAAAAACTGATCCGCGTAGACATGACCCCAATGGTTGATCTGGGGTTCTTATTGATCACTTTCTTTATGTTTACCACGAACTTTACGAAACCAAACGTCATGGATCTCGGATTGCCTGCAAAAGGGCCACATGAACCCGGCAATGTAGTAGATGTAAGAAATCAGGTCACTTTTATCCTCGGTAAAGACAACAGGGTATTCTATCATCAACAGTCCAAAGAAGATTTAAACAAAAATAATCTTAAAGAAACGGATTTCAACGGACTGAATATTACCAAAATTATTTCCGAAGCTTACAACAAAGCTCCTAAAAAGGAAAATTTCACGATCATTATCGAACCGACCGACGATGCCAATTATAAAAACTTCGTTGATGTACTGGACAATATCGCGATTTCGAAGAAGGAAAGATACGGCGTTACCGATATCAAACCCTGGGAAAAGAAAGTTTACGAAGAATTAACCCGATAAAAACAGCAAGAGCATTTTCAGAATGCTCTTTTTTTATTTATTTTTGAATATAATTTTATTGAATGAAAAACTTTTTAACCGCCATTGCTGTTTCAGCAGTACTTGTTTCATGTTCTAAAAAAGAAGCCACTCCTGCTTCGGATAAAGCAGACAGTACGAAAATAGTGGATTCCATTAACGCTGCGAGAATGAAGATCAATGACAGCATCCGGTCTAAAAATCATTTTAAGGATTTTAGCGGAACCCACAAGCTTACCCACAGCCAGATCAATTCGGAAGGAACCGTAGAGTTTAAAAAAATTGATGGCGAAGCAGATCATTACGATGTTTCCGGAACCATTGCATCCGGAAAAAATTCGCTTAAAATAAAAGGCTTCATGGCTGCAGTTTCCGACAAGCATATGAATTTCACAGGAGAAATCACGCAAAGCATTTCCAGCAATGACAACGGAAAGCCATACACAAGGAAAGGGACCAAGACTTTCATGTCCAAAGACGGCGGAAAAACATATAGGCTGCAGGATATGGTAAATGGTTCGGGATTTGTTGATCATATCGATATTCACTTTTAACTGCCGAACTATGCTGAACTTCGAGAGAAAAGGAAACGGAAAGGAAACTTTGGTTCTTCTTCACGGATTTATGGAAAACCTTTCGATCTGGAGTGATCTGGAATCTCATCTTTCAGAACGTTTTTCATTGCTTAAAATTGATCTTCCCGGCCACGGACAGTCGGAAATCATCGCTGAAGTACAGACGATGGAACTAATGGCGGAAGCAGTAAAAAAAGTGCTTGATGACCAGAACGTGAATAAAGTCCATCTGCTGGGCCATTCTATGGGTGGCTACGTTTCCCTGGCTTTTGCCGAAAAGTTTCCCGAGTCATTAAAAAGTCTCACGCTATTCTTCTCTACTTATCTTCCCGATGATGCTGAAAAGAAAGAGCAAAGAATCAAAAGTTACCGCATCATCAAAGACGCTTTTGCCCATTATGCCAGAGCTGGCGTACCAAATCTGTTCAACCCTAATGAAAGAGATATCCTGGAGGGGAAAATAGAAACTGCTCTTGAAGTTGCCCTTTCTACCAATAATCTGGGCGCTTTAGCTTCTGTAAAAGGAATGGTGGAAAGAACGGATAAAAAACACATCCTGGAAAATCTGGATGCCAAAATCCTGATTCTTGCCGGCAAACATGATAATGCCGTAAAAACTGAAGTGATGATCAAAGGCCTTCCGGACCGGACGAACATCAAATCCTATATCCTCGACTGCGGACACAACGGCCATTGGGAAAAACCGGCCATCTGCGCAGCCATCATCAATACCGAACTTCTCCACAACCTGCCGAAACATCTTGTATTCTGATATGTTCGATTTCCTGTCTTTCAAAAAAAAGAAGCCGGTGATCGGGCTTACGCTTTCAGGCGGAGGCATGCGGGGAATCGCCCATATCGCCGTTCTCAAGGCTTTGGAAGAGTATCATCTGAAACCGGATATTATTTCAGGAACCAGCGCAGGCTCTATTGTCGGTGCGTTTTATTCTTTGGGGAAAACTCCGGATGAAATGATGGACATCGTCAAGCAGACCACTTTCTTTTCCCGATCATACCTTAAACTTTCCAAAAACGGTATTTTCAGTTCTAAATTTATCCTGAAGTTATTTACGGATTATTTTCCGGACGACAATTTTAATGTTCTTAAAATCCCGGTTTATGTAGCGGCAACGGAAATGACGCATGGTATTGTTGATTTCTTTTCGGAAGGCGAATTGTTTGCCCCGCTACTGGCTTCTTCCAGTGTTCCGTTTATCCTGCCTCCGGTGAAAATCGGTGAAAAAATTTATGTGGACGGCGGAGTTCTGGACAATCTGCCGATCGAGCCGATTATGGACAAATGCGATTTCCTGATCGGGTCCCATGTGAATTCCATCAGCTACGACAGCCTGGAAAAGATGAGCCTGATGAAAGAATTTGACCGGATCCTGCACCTGGCAATTGCCAAATCGGTTTATATCAAAGCAAAATCATGTGATATCTTCCTGGACCCTCCAAAGATGACGAAATTCAGTTTATTCAGTAAGAAATTTCTGGATACGATGTTTCAGGAAGTTTACGAATATACCTGCAAAGAGCTGGAAGACAAAGGATATTCAAGGTCCGGCAAAAGCTGACAAACTGGAAGCTTCATGCAGGAAGTTCTTTCGGTCAATGATTATAACCGGAATTCCTAATATTAATATTTAGTATATTATTCTAAAGTGAATTCGATAATATTTGATTTTTTATATCAGATGCTTCATTGAAGTACAGAATAATAGTAAAGCTATGAATTTTTAAAAAGGGTAACAAAAGATTCCGTTTACAGATTTTCCTCCGCTTCTATTCTCTTTTTAAAAGTTTCGATGGTTCCCTGTAAAGATTCGTGTGATTTTCCGCCTGCTGCGTTGATATGGCCTCCCCCGTTAAAGTATTTTCTTGAGAACTGGTTTACATCCATATCATCTTTACTCCTGAAAGAAATCTTAATGAAATTCTCATACAGGTCCTCCATAAAGAAAGCTGCCATTTTCACTCCGAGAATACTCAGTCCGTAATTTACAAAGCCTTCCGTATCTCCTTTCTGGAAGCCGTATTCTTTCAGCTCTTCCCTCGTTAGATATAAAATAGCCACTTTACCGTCTTTTACCACTTCTATCCTTCCCAGAATCAAGGCCAGCAGAAGAAGACGGGAAACCGTATTCGTATCCCAGGTATTGGAAGTGATCAGGGCAGGATCCGCACCGTGCTCAATTAAATTGGCAATAATACGGTGGGTCGCCGCACTGGTGGAGCGGAAACGGAATCCTCCGGTATCGGTCATGATTCCGGTATAAAGACACTCTGCAATATCTTTATTGACAAGTTTCTCATCATCCATCGCTTCGATGAAATGATACACCATCTGGCAGGTCGCCGGAATAACGGTATCGGAATAGACAAAATCAAATTTTTCAGGCTGCTGATGATGATCGATAAGGATTTTTTTTCCTCTCGCATTCGTGAGCCAGTCTCCCAAAATCCCGATTCTTGAGGGCGCATTGAAATCCAGGCAGAAAATAACATCGGCTTCACTGATGAGGTCTGAAGCAAATTTCCTTTTGTAGTCGGCAATCAATACCCTTTTGGCTTCCGGCATCCACTTGAGGAACTTAGGAAAATCATTCGGCACAATTACTTCGGCATGAATGCCCTTCGCTTTCAGGTAATGTTTAAGACCAAGACTTGAACCGACCGCATCACCATCCGGATTGTAGTGGGTAAGAATTACAATTTTGTTTTCTGGAGTAAGTAATGTATTGATTTCTAAAAGTTCTGCCGGTGTAAACATCATGATGTTTATATTTCTTTAAATTTGAGTTTCCAAAGATAGAGCTTTTAAATAAACCACAGCGATTATTTTTGATTACGGGAAAAATCGTCTGGCAAACGGGCTTTGTAAAAAAAGGACTAAAAAAAGAGATGAAAAAAATTAAAAAAATATTACTAAAGTTTGCAACTTTTAAAAAATTCCATATCTTTGCAACCTGAAAATTAATAGATAATTACGATTTAAACATATAGTAATGAGTAAAAGAACATTCCAGCCATCAGAAAGAAAAAGAAGAAACAAACACGGTTTCAGAGAAAGAATGTCTACGCCAAATGGAAGAAGAGTTTTGGCTGCGAGAAGAGCTAAAGGCAGAAAGAGTTTAACTGTAAGTGCATCACGCGCTAAGAGATAATCTTTTTATTATCATATACAAATCATGCTTGAAAATATATTTTTCAGGCATTTTTTGTTGTTAAAATTTCCTAAAATTTAGGTTCTTAAGTCTTCTTTTTCCTATTTTTAAAATCTGAAAAAATATTTTAGAATAGTACTTTAAAACTGAATTATGCCACATACACATCTTGCCGGAGACAATATCATCAGCCTGCAGCACGCGAAGATTGCACAAAAAAACTTTACGGTTCTTTCTGATGTGAATCTCAACATCAAGAAAGGAAGATTCTGCTACCTTATCGGAAAAACAGGTTCCGGAAAAAGTTCACTGCTGAAGACGCTGTACGGGCATATTCCTCTAGCATCAGGGCATGGAGCAGTCGTAGGTTTCGACCTGGCTAAATTAAGAGCTTCAGACGTGCCGAACCTGAGAAGAAAACTAGGTATCGTTTTTCAGGATTTCCAGCTTCTTTCCGACAGAACGGTTGAGAAAAACCTGAGGTTCGTATTGGAGGCTACCGGCTGGAGCGACAAGACAAAGATAGAAGAACGCATCAATGAGGTACTGGCCAGTGTAAACATGAAGAGCAAGAAACACAAGATGCCTCATGAACTTTCAGGAGGAGAACAGCAGCGTATTGCTATCGCACGTGCCTTATTAAATCATCCGGATCTTATTCTGGCCGATGAGCCGACAGGAAACCTGGATCCTGAAACCTCCAATGAAATCATGACACTTCTGAAGCAGGTTGCTTTGGAAAACGGAGCAGCTGTCGTAATGGCGACCCATGACTACCACATGATCCAGAATTTTCCGGGAGAGGCCATCCGCTGTGAAGACGGGAAAGTTTCCGTTCTGGATACCGCTGAATTATTTGAATAAGATTGAACCGCTCAGCAGAGAAAATCAGATTATTTAAATCAACAGACTTCTACCAGATTTAATGATTTAGAATCAATATATTTATTTCTTAAAAACATGAAACTCTTTAGTGAGTTCAAGATATGGGTCCGAGTATTGTCTCGGACTTTTTTCTATAATGAATTCAGATTCTGAAATAGGCTGTTCGGATAAAGAGAATTCGAGGATCAGCCTTTTAACACTAGCCGTTTCAATGCCTTTAATATTAATTTTCCGGATCAGAATTAACCCATGTGGTTTGGCCGTCTTAATAAAGCCCCCTCCTGAATGTGCGGGAATAATCACTGATAAAATGCCTTTTTCCGATAACAGTTCTGCCGATTTTGAAATCAGCTGCTGGAAATTCAATTCCACAGTCTGCCTGGCAATTTTATCTTTTTCAGAATCCGATATTTCAAAATATGGAGGATTTGAGACAATCAGATCAAATTTTTCATACGTGCTGAAAGATTTAAAATCCTGATGAATATTCCTTAATCTTGGTGCAAAAGAAGAATTTTCAAAATTAAGCCGGGTTAAAGCAGCTGCCTCTTCATTAATATCAATACCCAAAAACCTGGCCTCAGAATTTCTCTGAGCGAGCATCAGGGAAATAAGCCCTGTTCCTGTACCGATTTCCAATATCGCCGAGGCATGGGACACAGTAGCTAAAGAACCTAACAAAACACCGTCCGTACCTACACGGAAGACGTTTTTTGATTGCTGAATTTCGAATTGTCTGAATGTAAAAGGTTTCACTATAAATTGGATGGTAAAGTGATAGTAAATGTGGTACCTTTTCCTACTTCTGATTTTACAGTGATTTCGCCTTTATAATCTTCAACCATTTTCCTGACCATGGAAAGACCTAATCCCATTCCACTGTTTTTGGAAGTAAAATTCGGTTCAAAGATTCTTTCGTAGATGTTTTCCGGAATTCCGACACCATTATCCTGTACGGAAATAATAACCCTGCGCTGGTGCTGTTCAATATCTACATTCACAATGAGTTTCCGGTCTTCGCTTTCCGCCTGTTTTGCGTTGGTTACCAGATTCGTAATGATCCTGGACAAGTAAATTTTATCCATGTTGATCATAATATTGTTTTTATTGGCATGCATAAAAACACTGTCATCATTAAATACCCGGAGAATGTTTTCCACTTCTGTATTCAGGTTGATGATCTCATTGTCTTTTTCAGGAAGTTTTGCAAATTCGGAGAATGCGGAAGCCACGGTGGCAATAAGGTCGATCTGGTCGACCATCGTTTTACTCATCTGCCTTACCCGCTCACGGATATTCGGATCTTCGGGATCAAATTTTCTTTCAAAGTTCTGGATGGTCAGCTTCATCGGCGTCAGGGGATTCTTTACCTCATGGGCTACCTGCTTGGCCATTTCCCGCCATGCTTCTTCAGAAGCTTTGAAACGGAGCCTTTCTTTCTGATCCTGGATCTGAAGAATCATACGGTTATAAGCCCGCGCCAGCGCATTCAGCTCATCATTTTTATAATAACGGATCGGACGCATCTCATTTTCAAATAAAGTAATGCGTGTGATCATCTCCGAAAACTTGGTAATATTTTTCGCAAGGTTATTGGACATTACCCAGCTAAACCAGACACTGAAAAGAATCAGGATTACATCAACCAGGACAATGTATTTTAAATAGGTATTGAGAACACCGAGATAAGAGCCTTCATCATGATACAGCGGTATATATACGATAGCGATCGGCTCAAAGTCGTTATTTCTCAGCAATAAATATGACGAAGTAAGAAGCGCATCTTTAGAAGCATCATAGCTTTTTATGTCGACTCTTGCCTTGGTCGCAAGAATTCTGTTGACAATATTAATTGGGATGGATTTCCGGTACGATTCATTACCTTCTACACTGGAAAGCAGGTAATTTCCTCTAAGATCATAAAGAACAACAGGATGCTGATTAATGTCTGCAATTTCAAAAATTTTATTGTCCAGCATTTCAGGAAGGTCCTGTGTTTCGGTATGTTTCATGCTCACGGCATAATCCAGGAACCTTATAACAGCTCCTGTTTTATTCTGCATATCGATCTCACTCTGTTTTTTTGAATTACTCCTTAAAACAAAGTAAGGCACCAGCGAAGAAGCGACAACACTTAAAAGGCACACCAGAAGAAAACCGAAAAATACCCGATTCCTTAAGCTATATCCTTTATACATATTAATTGACATTCGCTATTTTTTAATTAACCTAGCAATATACTTACCAACTATATCAAATTCTAAATTAACTTTGTCCCCGGGTTTTAAATGTTTCATATTTGTAAATTCCCAGGTGTAAGGAATGATGGCTACTGAAAACCGGGAATCTTCGCTCTTTGCAACGGTTAAGCTGATCCCGTTTACCGTGACGGATCCCTGTGGTACCGTTACAAAGTTCCCCTGGTCTTCATACTGTATGGTAATGAAATAGCTTCCGTCCTTATTTTCAATGCTCACAACCTCGCCTGTTTTATCCACATGCCCCTGCACAATATGCCCGTCCAGTCTTCCATCCATTTTCATACAGCGTTCAAGATTGACAACCGTTCCTGTATTCCAATGTCCGAGATTCGTTTTTTCCAGGGTTTCATTGATGGCAGTTACAACATATTGGCTGCCGTCTATCTTTACAACCGTTAAACAACAGCCATTATGGGCAAGGCTCTGATCGATTTTCAATTCATGGGTAAAAGGACAGGTTAAGGTAAAATCGATATTGCTTCCGTTTTGTTCGATCTTCTCAATTATTCCGACTGCTTCAATAATTCCTGTGAACATATTATTTTTTGCTAAATTTGTAGTTTATTAATCTTCAAAGATAATCAAAATGAGCCCAAAAAACCATAAAGTAAGAGTAGGAATTTCAATAGGAGATTTCAACGGCATCGGTCCTGAAATCATTATGAAATCCCTTTCCGACAAAACCATCACGGATTTTTTCACGCCGGTAATTTTTGGCTCGGGAAAATTATTCACCTATCAGAAAAATATTTTTAAACTCAACCTGAATTTCAATTACATCAATGAGGCTTCGCAGGCCCACGCCGGAAAGCTGAATATGGTAAACCTTGTAAAAGAAAATTCTACGGTAGAACTGGGAACACCAACGGAAGAATCCACCAAAATGGCCATTGACTCGCTGGAAGCGGCAACGGAAGCTTTACTGAAAGGAGAAATCGATGTTCTGGTAACCGCTCCGATCAACAAGGATGAAATGGTAAAAATGGGTTTCAAGCATGCCGGGCACACCGGATATTTTGAGGAAAAGTTCAATAAAAAAGGACTGATGTTCCTAGTCACAGACGATCTTAAAGTAGCGGTTCTTACTCATCATATCCCCCTTTCACAGGTTGCTGAGAATATTTCTAAAGAAAAAATCAAAAAGCAGATCAGAATTCTGAATCAGACGCTGATCGAAGATTTTAATGTTGTAAGGCCTAAAATCGCGGTTTTGGGGCTGAATCCACATTCGGGAGACGGTGGCGTGATAGGAAACGAAGAAATTGAAATTATTTCCCCGGCCATTAAAGAATTATCGGATAACGGCATTATGACTTTCGGGCCCTTTCCTGCGGACAGCTTTTTCCAGCCGGAAAAATACAGGAGCTTTGATGCGGTATTAGCGATGTATCATGATCAGGGGCTCGCTCCTTTTAAGACACTCGCTTATGAAGAAGGGGTAAACTATACGGCCGGACTGCCATTCATCAGAACTTCGCCGGACCACGGAACAGCCTATGATATTGCAGGGAAAAACGTTGCAGATCCCCAGAGTTTTACGGAAGCTATTTTTACGGCGATTAAAATCTTCAAGCACCGAAGCGAATACAACGATCTGATGACCAACCGCCTGCAACCTAGGAAAATGGCGGTAGACAACGGAATCGACGAAGATCTTCCGGATGAAACTGAGGCCTAAATCTTTAATGAAGATTTTAAAATTAATTTGTTGGAAATTTTATTTGTTATTATAAAAAAATTGCATATTTTTGCACACTCATTTTATGGACAAGTTAAGAAACTATGACGTAAGCTTTTCCGGACTGAAAACCGGCAAGCACGAGTTCAGGTTTGAGATAGATAAAGAGTTCTTTCAATTATTTGACACTGAACAGGAATTTACAAATCCAAGAATTGCGGTGGATGTTTTACTGGACAAACACAGCACATTTCTGGAATTTGAGATCAAAGCAAAAGGGACGGTAGAATTGGTTTGTGATATTTCCAGCGAAAATTTCGATCATCCCATTGAAAATGAAATTAAAGTACTGGTAAAATTCGGGGAAGAATATGATGACAGTGAAGAAGATGTAATCACGATTCCAACTGCAGATCACGCTTTTAATATCGCCCAGCTGATTTATGAAAACGTGGCCCTTTCCATCCCGATGAAAAAGATTTCACCCAATGTAAGTGAGGAAGATCTGGAGATCCTGGAAAAGTTCAGTCCGAAGGAAACCGCTGAAGAGGAAGAACACGAAAGCGACCCGAGATGGGACGCGTTAAAAAATTTAAAGAATAAAAATTAAATAGTTTAATGATGAGATGATGAATCTCATCGCTCATCAATTAAAAAAGTTATTACACAATGGCACATCCAAAGAGAAGACAGTCGTCTACAAGAAGAGATAAGAGAAGAACACACTACAAAGCGGTAGTTCCTCAATTGGCTAAAGATGCAACAACAGGAGAGCTTCACCTTTACCACAGAGCTCACTGGCATGAAGGAAAACTTTACTACAGAGGTAAAGTAGTATTGGAAAAAGAAGTAGCTGCTACTGAAGAAAACTAAAGAGTCCGTTTTCACCCGAAAACACTCATTTTAATATAAAAACCGCCCGATTTTGATAAAATTTGGCGGTTTTTTGTTGTTTTTTATGTTTTTTTGGTATCTTTGGAGCAAAATCAAATATCAATTTTATGGACATTAAAGACATACAAAATCTTATCAAGTTTGTATCCAAGGCAGAAGTTTCTGAAGTGAAATACAAGACTAAAGATTTCGAAATCACCATTAAAACTCCATTAGCGGGAAGCGAAGTAGCTTATGCACAGCCTGCGGTTTACCACACGGCACCTCAGCAAATGGCTGCAGCACCTGCACCCGCTGCTGCTCCGGCGGCGGCCCCTGCACAAAATACGGAAGCAGCATCTGACGACAGCAAATATGTAACGATTAAATCTCCAATGATCGGTACCTTCTACAGAAAACCATCTCCGGACAAAGACGTTTTTATAAATGTTGGCGATGAAGTTTCCAACGGAAAAGTAGTTTGCGTTATTGAAGCTATGAAGCTTTTCAATCAGATTGAATCTGAGGTAAGCGGAAAGATCGTTAAGATTTTAGTGGATGATGCTACTCCGGTAGAATACGACCAACCTTTATTCTTAGTAGATCCATCTTAATGATGATTGATGAATGATAATTGACAATTGATCATGCGGTCAGTTTCAAATTCTCAAATTTTCAAATTTCAAAGTATATTAAGATGTTCAAAAAAATATTAATTGCCAATCGTGGCGAAATTGCAATGCGTATTTTACGTACTTGTAAAGAAATGGGGATCAAAACCGTTGCGGTATACTCTACTGCGGATAAAGACAGCCTTCATGTAAGGTTTGCTGACGAAGCGGTTTGTATCGGTCCTGCAATGAGCAAAGACTCCTACCTGAAAATCCCTAACATTATCGCAGCTGCTGAAATTACCAATGCAGATGCGATCCACCCGGGTTACGGATTCCTTTCCGAAAATTCCAACTTTTCCAGAATATGCCAGAAAAACGGGATCAAGTTTATTGGTGCCACTCCTGAACAGATTGAAAAGATGGGAGACAAGGCCAATGCCAAAGCTACGATGAAAGCTGCAGGTGTTCCTTGTGTTCCCGGGTCCGACGGCCTGATCGAATCTTACGAGATTGCAGCTAAAACGGCTGAAGAAATCGGTTATCCGGTAATGATCAAAGCAACTGCCGGAGGCGGCGGAAAGGGGATGAGAGCAGTATGGAAGGCGGAAGACCTTAAAGATCATTGGGAATCTGCCATTCAGGAAGCGGTAGCCGCATTCGGAAACGGAGGCATGTACATGGAAAAGCTGATTGAAGAGCCAAGACATATCGAGATCCAGGTTGCCGGAGATCAGTTCGGTAAAGCCTGTCACCTTTCAGAAAGGGACTGTTCCGTACAGCGAAGAAACCAGAAGCTGACGGAAGAAACCCCTTCCCCGTTCATGACGGACGAGCTTCGTGAGAAAATGGGTGACGCCGCCGTAAAAGCAGCAGAATTCATCGGATATGAAGGCGTTGGAACCATCGAATTCCTGGTAGACAAGCACCGGAATTTCTATTTCATGGAAATGAATACCAGAATCCAGGTAGAGCATCCGATCACGGAGCAGGTAATTGATTATGATCTGATCAGAGAACAGATTCTATTGGCTGCCGGAACGCCTATTTCCGGAATCAACCACTACCCTAAACTTCATTCGATCGAGTGCAGGATCAATGCGGAAGATCCGTACATGGATTTCAGACCATCCCCGGGGAAAATCACAGGATTAAACATTCCTGGCGGACACGGGGTAAGGGTAGATACGCACGTTTATTCAGGGTATACGATCCCTTCCAACTACGACTCTATGATCGCTAAACTTATTACTACCGCTCAAACGCGTGAGGAAGCAATTGCCAAAATGAGAAGAGCACTAGAGGAATTTTATATTGAAGGAGTAAAAACAACGATTCCTTTCCACAGACAGCTGATGGATCACGAGGATTACCTTGCCGGAAACTACACGACGAAATTCATGGAAGATTTTGTAATGGACAGAAAATACGATAATCATTAATATAAAAACCGGCTTCAATCAGAAACCGGTTTTATTTTGTTTAAAATCTTAGCTTTTCTAATTTATCAGCTTCCCAATCCAATCCGTCTTTATTATTCCCCAAATATTCTCCAGAATAATAATAGTAATAAGAAACATAATCATAGTGAATTACTAAATAATTCGGATAATAGGAAAAATAAATTCCATTGACTTTATCCTTAGGATCTATCTTTTTACCATTTTTATTAAAAGCGAAATTTTTCTGATTTCCTTCTTCATCTTTTTCAGTTTCGGAATACGAGATATAAAATACCGGATTTTCTTTATAGATTTGGTTTTCAGATTCTGGAATAATCTTTTCTCCTTTATAATTTAATGCTCCATAAAATTCTTTATCCTGCTTGCCCGGAATATTTTTATAGGAACTCCAAATAAGAATCCCGTTGCTGTCAAAATCTTTGAAAGATCCCAGCGTATTATTACCATTATTTATTTGCTTCAATCTTTCCAGATTTTCATTAATTAAAAACATTTTATTTCCATCATTCAGATATGCAAAACCGTTATAAAAATTAGTAATATCTTTTCCTTTTATTTCTTTAATATTTCCTTCTTCATTAATGATGAATAGTTTTGTATTCAAATCATTATACACTTTAATCACATTATTTTTAGAATTAAAAGATATATTAAAATTCACGGATCCAAAACTTTTAAGCTCATTCAGTTGTTTTTCATTAACTTCAACAGTCTTATCCTTTTTTACAATGTAATATTTGCCGTTTTCAGGATTTTGCGTTAGAGCATTATCAATAAAAAACTTCAAAATAGGAAATTCCGAGTTCAAAACGACACGATCTTTATCTAAAACAGCATATCTTTTCGCAGGATTTTCGGGATTTTTATACTGCACAATTTGGTAGCTTTCAAAATTCTCATTATTCAGATCGTCAACCGAAAAAGTTGAAAGTATGTTGTACTCCAACTCTTTTCCTTTTGTAATATACAGTACAGACGGATCAAAGCCATAATATTCAACTATTTTTTTTATATCAATAGTTCCGCCATCTTTACATGTGGTGTAATCACCATGACTTACAGGTTTATTGCAGTACGTCATTTGCCATGGATTTACATTTTGATAATACGTTTCATACAGTTTTCCGTTCCGGTCTGAAAAAGTAACTCCTTTTTGATTTTTTATAAGGAACAGATCATAAGGATAAAGTTCCGGTTTACTGTCATAGATAGAATCGTTCCTTAAGTAAACACTGCCATCTTTATTGTAAAAAGCCTTTTCGTTGGATGGAGACAATGCATATAATTTTGATTTTCCTGAAAACTCCACGCTTAAAAAAGGTCCTGCAGGATTTATTTTATCCAATCTGGTAAAATAAAAGAATCCATCTTCGTCGTTATACACAACCACTACGGAATCCTGAAATTTTTGCGGAATTCCTTTAATTTCAGCGAGTTTTTCATTTTTAAGGTTTAAAATAACCGTTCTGTTATCATGAGTACCGGCTGCGCAAACTCCTTTATTACAAAGTAATGTTTTGTATTGTACAGGAATGATCGTCTTCCCCTTCTCATTTACCAGGCCATAACTACTTTTTATAACGATATTGCTTTGCTTATAGAATTCATCTTTCTGCACCACAGCAACTGTATCGATCCTGATTCCCTGATAGGTATAGAAACTCTGAACGCTTTTATATTTGGGTTTTAAAATCCATTCGCCTGCAGAATTTTTAAATCCATATTTCAGATTTTTGCTGTCAAATGAAGGAAAAACAATCTGAGAGAAGGATTCTATATATAAAAACATCAAAAAAATGAACGCAACTTTACCCGATAAAGTTAATTTTTTCATATGTAAATATTTTGCCTGTTTTTGTATCAAATAAAAAATAGTTGAGCGAGCCAACGTACACTTTCCAGAAAAAAACACCATTAATTTCGATTTTTTCAATTCCTGAAAACTCATCCTGTATAAGAATTTTACTTTTACTTCCCGGATTTATTTTAGGAAGTGCTTTTATCATCTGTTGATAGCTGTAGCCAAGAGAATCTTTATTTTTCTGGAGATAATCATTAATTTTTTCCTTGTATGTTTTCAATAAATCTTTGAGCCCAAACTCAATATTTTTATCCCAATCTTTAGAAGATATTAAATTTCCAGTCTTATCATAATCTTTGTTTATTCCTACAGGAAAACCATAAGTACTATTAGCGTTGCTTGACGAAATAAGTATTCCTGCAGACTGATACCGGTTGGTTGTTTCTGTTTCATTTTTCAGATCCGTTATCCTCTCAAAAATAGCATCCCTCGAAAAATCCTTCCCCAGTTTATCAATATATGCTACAGATATTTGTTTGTCTTTACCCAACATAAAAACACTTCTTCGATTGGCTCTCATGTAGAAATCACTTTCTTTTAATCGGAAGTAAGCAAAAGGAAGGATAACATCATCAGGTTCCTGCTTATAATATTCTTCTATTTTCTTGGGATCAGAATATATTAAGGATAGTTTTGCTTTTTTCAGTTTATCTTTAATCAAAAGCAAGCTGTCCAGTTTTTTCGGCGAATAATAATCATCCTGTATTTTTATTGCTTTCTGTGGGTTTTCGTTTACATAAGCAATATATTTTTCCTGAAATTTTTTATAGTCTTCAAGCTTAAAAGGAGAAATTGCGGTCTGCTGTCCCGAAAACAAGGCCAAAACTCCAGTTAACACCAAAGACAAAATATTTTTTATCACTATTGTATTAATTTAATAGTCTAAGATAGAAAAATATACACAATACTTTAATTTTTGTTATAGGAGATGATATTTGGTCTGATCAGGCATTTTTTAGCTACGCATAAATAAAATTACACTTAAAAGATATAATAACTACAACGCCTAATTAATTTGGGCAATATTTTCTAACGTTCCGATTATTAGCCTCAAAATGCCCTTACATCAGGAATTAATTCAGTGTTTGCTTTCTGTTTATTCATCTCATCAATAATGTTTACATTTGTAAAAACCTAAATTTATGTCAACAGCAGAAACAGTAAAGAATTCACAATATTTTATTGACCTTGAAGATAAGCACGGTGCCCACAACTACCACCCACTTCCTGTGGTTCTGGACCGCGGGGAAGGCGTTTTTGTATGGGATGTGGAAGGCAAAAAATATTATGATTTCCTTTCGGCTTATTCTGCTGTAAACCAAGGGCATTCTCACCCTAAAATCGTGGAAGCATTGGTAGAGCAGGCTCAGAAGCTGGCCTTAACTTCCAGGGCATTTTACAATTCAAAACTTGGCGAGTACGAGCAGAAGATCACTACCCTATTCGGTTTTGATAAAGTTTTACCAATGAATTCGGGAGCTGAAGCCGTGGAAACGGCCGTAAAATTAGCCAGAAAATGGAGCTATGAAGTGAAAGGCATTTCTGAAAATGCTGCAAAAATCGTAGTCTGCGAAAATAATTTCCATGGAAGAACCACCACCATCGTTTCTTTCTCCAATGATCCGGATGCGAACCAGAATTACGGGCCATTTACCCCGGGATTCATCAAAATTCCTTACAACGACATCAATGCATTGGAAGAAATTTTAAACAGAGAAGCTGGAAATATCGCCGCATTTTTAGTAGAACCCATTCAGGGAGAAGCCGGAGTATATGTTCCGGACAGCGGATTCCTGAAAAATGCTTCCGAGCTTTGTAAAAAGCATAACGTTCTCTTCATCGCCGATGAAGTACAGACCGGAATTGCGAGAACAGGTAAACTGATTGCCTGTCATCATGAGGATGTACAACCGGATATTCTGATCTTAGGAAAAGCTCTTTCCGGGGGAATGTATCCCGTTTCGGCAGTGCTGGCCGATAACGAAATCATGAATGTCATCAAACCGGGACAGCACGGCTCTACCTTCGGAGGAAACCCGATTGCCTGTGCCGTGGCTGTAGCTGCTCTGGATGTTGTAGAAGAAGAAAAACTTTCCGAAAGAGCGGAAGAATTAGGAAAATTATTCCGTTCTGAAATCGATAAACTGATTGAAAAGACGGACCTCATTACCAAAGTAAGAGGAAAAGGTTTGCTAAACGCCATTTTAATCAACGATACGCCTGAAAGTTCTACCGCCTGGAATCTTTGCCTGCAGTTAAAGGAAAACGGGCTTCTTGCCAAGCCTACGCACGGAAACATCATCCGACTTGCACCGCCGTTGGTCATTACTGAAGAGCAGCTGACGGATTGTGTAAAGATTATTGAGAAGACGGTGCTGGAATATAAAAATTAATGAAGATTTTAATTATACAGAAAAAATTCATGGGAGACGTACTTGTTACGAGTACAATCCTGCCTCTTTTACAAAAAAAATATCCGGAAGCTGAAATCAGCTTTCTTCTGGAAGAGCGGTATGCCCAGATTTTAATCGGCAATCCTTACATCCATCAGGTAATCTTTTTTAAAGATGGCCTGATGGATACTTTATCTGAAATAAAAGCCCAAAAATTCGATCTGGTGATTGATCTTTATTCCAAACTGGAAACGGCAGCGATCACTTTCTTTTCCGGTGCCGGAACACGCATCGGCTTTTTAAAAAAATATACCCGTTTTTTTTACACCCATCCCGTGAAAAGGGATTACCGGATAAAATCGAAGAACACGACTTTGGGAATCGAGCACCGGCTGCTGCTGCTGGAACCATTGGGGATCCCGTTTCAGGAGGCCTTTCCAAAAGTTTACCTGACGGATGAGGAAATCAGGAATGCCCATGAAGTTCTGGCAAAATACGGGTTGTCTGAAAATGATCATTTAATTATGATCAGCACCTTCGGAAGCTCGGAGGAGAAAACCTACCCTGTAGAGTACATGGCTGAATTGCTGAATTACATTGCAGGATATAAGCCTGATGCAAAAATTCTCTGCAATTATCTTCCTTCTCAGAAGAAACTTTTTGAAGATCTTCTACACCTAGTATCCGCTGAAACAAAAAAATCGATCGTACAGCAATTCGATACGAAAGATCTGCGGGAATTTGCAGCGGTTACCAGCCTTTGCCGGTGCCTTATCGGAAATGAAGGCGGCGCGACAAACGTAAGCAAAGCACTGAACATTCCCACTTTCACGATCTTTTCTCCCCATATCCAGCTTTCGGACTGGGCCTGGAGCAGCAATCCTGAAACAGACCAGTTCCTGCATGTCAGCAATTTTGTTGAAAGTTCACATAGCTATGAGGATTTTAAGCCCTTGCTTTTGAAGAATGATCTGGAACAATTTTTAGATAAAACATTAAGGTAACTTGATTACAAATAAAAAACAAAGATGAAAGAAAAGAAAAATATACTGCTGATTACCTATGACAATTGGGGATATAATCAATATATTGCCGATACACTGGAAAGAAAATCGTTCACGGTAAAGCATATCAATTTTCACAGTTTCCGTTATAAATACCCCAGCTTCAGACATAAAGCTTTAAATTTTTTCACCAAAAACTTAGGTATTTCCAACCTTAAACATATCCATTATAACGAAATTATCCTGAAAGAAATACAGGATTTAGAATCAATAGATACTTCTATTTATATAAAAGCGGATTTTTTATCCCCTGAAACCATACAGGCCATCAATAAAAAATCGCGCCGGTCGGTTTTCATTATCAGCGATTCCATCAACCGTTATCCGAAGACGAAAAAGATCCTTTCCTTATTCGATAAGGTTTTTTCATTTGAGAAGAAGGACTGTAAAAGATACAACCTGGATTTTAAGACGAATTTTATTTATAATACCGTGGAAAGTACTCCTTCATCTTATAAATACAAAGTCTTCAATATCAGCTCCTACGACAAAAGATTTCCTGTTTTAGAAAAAATCGCCAAGGCACTTTACCGGATGGAGATCAAGAGTAAAATCATTGTTTTCAAGCCTAAAAAAAACAGCGAACCTCATCTTGAATTTGTAAATGCTCCCTTATCTATTTCGGAAATCAACGCTTTTATGGAAGAATCCGAAATTATGCTTGATGTGAGCAGAGCCGGGCAGCAGGGATTAAGTTTCAGGGTTTTTGAAAGCATGGGATTGAAAAAGAAATTAATAACAACCAATACGGATGTTGTGACTTACGATTTTTACAATCCCGAAAACATCTATGTTGTTAAAGATATCAACAATATTCAGATCCCCGTCTCTTTTTTTACTACATCCTACACTGAAATTCCGAAAGAAATTTTTGATAAATACCTAATTGATAACTGGGTGGATGAATTGGTAGAGTAATAAATTGTAATTTTGAAAATTAAATGGTATTATAGCACCGCTAAGTGATAAAAAATTTTCAAATTCAATGATTAAAAGCCCTTATGATCTCCTATAAAAATATTTCCTCCATCATCATATTCTGCCCTCCGAGAAAAGTCACAGGTGGTCCGGAAGCATTGCATCAGCTGTCGGACAAGCTTTATGAGCTGAATTATGAAAATGTGTATATGCATTATGTCCCGCAGAGGAGCCATGCCAAAGCAAAGAACTATGATGTTTATAAAACCCGTGAAATCAGCTCAGTTGAAGACAACGAGGAAAATATCCTGATCATTCCGGAATCGATGACATACCTGGTTAAAAAATATCCTAAAAGCCAGAAAATCATCTGGTGGCTCAGTGTCGATTTTTATAAGATATTGATGGATTACCGCATCAGGAAGCAAAGCTTTTTCACTAAATTGTTTTATCAGCAAAAGGATAAAGAATACTATTTTGAACCGCTTCCGAATGTCTTTCAATGGGCACAGTCGTTCCGGTCCGGTATTTATTTAAAGAATCACGGGATTCCTGAAGATCAGATCGATTATGTCTGCGATTACATCAACCCTATTTTTACGGAAAGCAGCCAGCCTGTTTTAAAGGATCTGAACAATAAAACCATCCTTTATAACCCGAAAAAAGGGAAGAAGGAAATTGCCGCACTTATTCAGGCTTCTCCGGAACTGGAATGGATCCCGATCCAGGGCATGAATGCCGTTCAGATCAAGGATCTGATGTCAAAATCCCTGTTATATGTGGATTTCGGCGAGAACCCGGGAAGAGATAAGATGCTCAGGGAATCGGTATCCCGGGATTGCTGCATCATTTCCGGCAGAAACGGCTCTTCAGCTTATTATGAAGACCTGATGATCCCCGATGATTATAAATTTGATTTCAGTGAAGATCAAATTCCTGATATCATTACGAAAATAAAAGAGGTTTTGGAAAATTATCCGCAACATATTCCTCATTTTAAAGTTTATAAAGAAGTAGTTTTAAGGGAAGAAGCTTTGTTTGAAGAAAAACTAAAAGAAATATTTAAAATTAATTGATATGAGCAATAATAAAGAGATATTTGGTGTAAATATGTCTGGCTTTTTTAATGCCGAAATCGGATTCGGAGAAGCAATCCGAAATAACTTGAATGCGCTTAAAAAAGTAGGAGTTCCTGCAAAACCAATTAATTTTAACCAAAACGTAAGAAACCGTCTTAATGATACTTCAGTGAGTTTTGAGGATAACATCAACAATTATCCGGTAAATATTGTACACCTGAACATTGATGCCATCCTAAGTTTCATCCAGGAAAAATCGACCGATTATTTCCAGGGAAAATACAACATCGGGTATTGGGCATGGGAAATGGAAGAATTTCCGGATGCGTATGCCGAATATTTTAAATTTTATGATGAAATATGGACGTGCTCAAGGTATTGCCTGGATTCCATGTCGCTGAAAGCACCCATTCCTGTCGTAAACATCCCCCATCCGATTGATATAAAACAAGAAGATATTGATTTGGCTTTCGAAACGGGATTATCAGAAGATTGTTTTAATTTTCTGTTTATTTTCGATTATAACAGCTTAATTGAAAGGAAGAACCCTATCGGGCTGATTGATGCTTATGAGAAAGCTTTCGGACTCAACAACGAAAAAGTAAAGCTGGTCCTGAAAACCTCTCTTTCCAATCAACACGGAAAATCCAAGAAAAAGGTTATGGATAGGATCGGAAACAACACAAGCATCATTTATAAAGAGGAAATGCTGCGCAGGCCGGAATTACTAGCACTGATGAACAAAGCCGACTGCTATATTTCCTTACATCGTTCAGAGGGGTTTGGCCTTACCATAGCGGAAGCAATGGCTTTAGGAAAACCTGTGATTACAACAGCATATTCCGGTAATTTGGATTTTACGCATGTCAACAATTCTTTTCTGGTTAAATATAAAATGCTTAAGCATGAAGTGGATTTAAGCGTTTTGCCAAAAAACAATTATTGGTCTGAACCGGATACGGAACATGCTGCCGAACTGATGAAATTTGTATTTGAAAATCAGGAACATGCTGCAGAGACCGGGCGGAAGGCAAAGGAAGACATCCAGACTTATTTTTCCTTAGAAGCCATCGGCAACCGGATGAAAACCAGACTTGATATTATTGAAAATAAAATCCTCACGGAAAGGAATGATTTTGAAGCACAAAACAACCTGCTTAAAATTATAAGTGAAAATAAGATTTTAGAAAAACGGGTAAAATACCTGGAAAAAGGACTGTATAATAAAGCCAGAAAAAAGGTAAATGAAATTTTAAAGAAGATAAAAGGAAGATAATACAGCTTCAATAACGTTATTATATGAAAGATAAAATTGCCATAGTTGTCCAGAGATACGGCCCGGAGATCAACGGAGGAGCAGAGCTTCATGCAAAGCTGCTGGCTGAAAAGCTTTCTTCACTTTATGAGGTGGAAGTCCTTACAACCTGTGCAATAGAATACGAATTATGGGATAATCATTATTCAGAAGGGACAGAATCTGTTAACGAAATTAAGGTCAGACGTTTTAAAACCTTAAAAAAAAATCTGAAAAAATTCAATAAACTGAGTAAAACAGTACGGAATATCTACAAATACGGTAACCGGAAATTAACGCCTCTGAACTTTGTCTACCTGTTATATAAAAGAAAGAAGTATAATAAGAAAAGGTTTAATTTTAATGAATGGCTGGAAGCACAAGGGCCTTTTTCTGTCGATTTGATTCATTTCATCAAAGAAAAAAAGGAAAATTACAAAGCCTTTATTTTCTTCACTTATCTATACCACCCTGCCAATATGGGAATGAGAGAAGTAGCCGAAAAAAGTATCCTGATCCCGACGGCACACGATGAGCCCCAGTTTTATCTTGAAGGTTATAAAACACTTTTTTCTCTCCCTAAATTCATTATTTATAATACCCAGACCGAAAAGGATCTTGTTGAACAAGTCTATCCCCAGACAAAAAGGATCAATTCGGAAATTGCAGGGATCGGTTTTGACGATTATGATACTTCTATAGGCAAATTACCGGAATATCTTTCTGCCGGAAAATACTTTGTCTATGTCGGAAGAATTGTAGAAGACAAAGGCTGTGCGATGATGATCGAGTATTTCAGAGACTTCAAAAAAAACCATCCCAAATACCATGATATTAGACTTGTGCTGGCCGGTAAAAATGAGTTGAATGAAAAAATCACCCAAGGCGAAGATATCATTCTTACCGGATTTGTGGATCATGCCCTAAAAAACGCTTTGATAACCCACTCCGCAGCACTTATTATACCCTCATTTTATGAAAGCCTTTCGCTGATCACCTTGGAAGCCATGCTGCTGAAAGTTCCGGTGATCGTTAACGGAAACTGTGAGGTTTTACATGACCATATTGAAAAAAGCAAAACCGGGAAAAGCTTTTCCGGCAATACTGAATTTTCGGAAGCCCTTCTTTATTATCTTACCCGGACTCCGGAGAAATCTGCAGCCGAAGGAAGCAGGGCAAAAAACTACGTGCTGGAAAACTACTCCTGGGATTCTATCATCAATACATTCAATTCAGCCATTAAAACATTATAAATGTCAAAAAAGATTTTATTTTTTTTCCCGGAAAATCCATTTTCGAACAGAGCAGGAAATGTAATGCGGGCCAAAACCACCCTTGCCATTCTAAAAAAACTAGGACATAGCATCGATCTGGTTGGAGTAAAGCATATTTATAAAGATATGCAAGACACTAATGATTTTGATGAAAAAATTATCGACAATTTATTTTTCATATCGCCCAGACCTCCTAAGAAAAAAACAACAATAGAATATTGGAAATATAAAATTTTAAAAGCTTATAAAAAACCAAGCTCATCCAATCAGTCATTAACAGACTTTACTAAAAAAGAATTCAGAGATATTTTTAACAAAAAAAAATACGATGTTATTATCATTAATTATGAATTCTGGGCGGGTTTATTAGATCCAAACTCTATGAAAAATTGTCTTAAAATTGTAGACACTCATGATTGGATTACATTAAATGAATTTTATAAAAACAAATCATTAGATGTTGGCCGACGATTTAATGAAGAAATAAACAACTTATCCAAATTTGATAAAATAGTTACAATTTCAAATGAGGAGTTTTTTGTTTTTAAAAGCTTTTTAGGAGATCGGGTCGTCAATATCCCACCGAGTTTCCCAAAAAACTTTATTGATGAAAATAGAGAAAAGCAGTACGATCTTATTTTTACAGGTTCAGACAACCCTTTTAATATAGAAGGAATACAGTGGTTTTTGAAGAACGTTTTGCCGTTGCTTTCGGAAACTATAAAAATATGTATAGTAGGAAGGGTTTGCAAACATGTCCCTGATTATAGAAATATAACCAAAATTATTTTTGCGGAAGATCTCAGTAGTTATTATACACAAAGCAGAATAGCCATCTGCCCTATGATCAAAGGAACTGGTATAAAAATAAAAGTTGTAGAAGCATTATCTTATAAACTTCCTGTGGTAGGAACGGAAAGGGCTGTTGACGGCTTTTCTTCGAAATTAGACAATGGATGTCTAGTGAATAATGATCCGGAAATATTCAAGGACTACATCATAGCACTACTACAGGATAGAGCTTACTACGAGGCTATGAGAAACCGGGCTGAAGATTATTTTAAAAATAATTTTTCTGAAAATAGAACTCTTAAACTTTGGAATGATATAATAAATTAAATAATATACAAATGCATTCCCTAATTTTATTTATTAAAACATATCGGCCAGATTTTGAAAGGGTTAAAAAACTCATACATTCAATTGAAAAGTACAATGAAGATGATATTCCTGTTGTTATTTCTGTTAATGATGAAGACTTTGATTTTTTTAAAAATAAGTTGAAAGAGTATGATATTTATAAAGATTCTGATATTATTATTGCAGATAATAAAGATGGATGGAGGTATCAACAAATAGTTAAATCTCACGTTTATAAACTAAATATATGCAAAAATTATTTATGCATTGATTCTGATTCAGAGTTTATTAAAAATTTCTATTACTCGGATTTTATGTATGATGAAAGCACCCCATATACCATAATGCATGAATCAAAGCCCTTTTTAGAAACAATGGAAAATATAGGTCTGGACTCTGAAAATATTTTCTTTAAAGAAGCATTAAGAGCAACCCGACCTTTATTCGGAAATAAGGGGAAAGAATGGGATTATGGCCCTTCTCCTTATCTTTGGAGTTGTAAGGTATGGAGTCATTTTATAGAAGTTTATTTAAAACAACAAAACAAAACTTTTGTAGATTTTTTCAATGAAATCGATAAAGTGACCTCTCCATCGGAATGTGTTATATATGGAGAATATCTTTTAAAAAGTAGATTAATCGATATCTATCCGATTGAAGGTTTTTTTAAAGTATATCATTATGAAAAACAGTATAAATTAGAAAAAAAATTTCATAATATCGACAGATTAAAAAAGATATATCTAGGTATTATTTTCCAAAGTAATTGGAAAATAAGAAAGAAAATTAGATTCTTTAATTGAAAAAAATATATTTGGTAGTGTCTCACTAACTGTGTAAGTTAAAAAGTTATTCTGGAAAATTTTGAGCCCTTACAGCTCAAAAAATTTTACGGAAATAACTTTTTATTATTTTTAACCTATATAGTTATGATCGACAA
>CAJYXJ010000057.1 GCA_913778085.1 uncultured Chryseobacterium sp. | reverse complement strand
CCGCCGAATCCTTTAATGCCAAAATCAAAAACTTCAGGATGCAGCTCCGGGGAGTCAAAGACCGGACCTTCTTCCTATTCAGATTAACCAAACTTTTTGCATAGTCCCCAGGTTTTGGCACTGATCCTCAATAACTATTGTAAAACTGATTTTTAAATTTATTATCTTTGCTAAAGTTGATGATAAAGATGTGGATGTATTCTACAGGCGGTAACGCTGAGTTTGTAAGCAGAACGACTCAGGTGGCAGCCTGAGTCGTTCGGTAATTGGTTTAATTCAAAAATCCGACACAATGGAAACTTTTGAAAAAAATGGAAAAACTTATAAAAAAGTTTTTACCAGATCAATTAAAAAGAATGGTAAAACTATTTACCATCCAAAAGGAGGCTTATTTGTTTTCTATGTAGAAATTAAATAATTTCCTTTTATTTAGTACTCCTTGTTGACGCAAGGAGTATTTTTTTAATTAATATATCACTTTAGTATATCAATATGCAACGTTTTGTCACACTTTGCAACGTTGCATATTGCAAATATATAACAAAATGTATATACAATGTATATACAATGCATATAAAATGTATATACATTTTGTCATGACATTTTGTATTTTCGAATGTCAAATAATTAACAGCTTCACTGAAAAAAACAGCATTTCATTGTATTTCCTGTGATAGCAAAGCCGCTTTATTTATCATAATTTATCCTGCACCCAAGCTGATTGGATGAAAAGGAGTTTCTGCTTAACGAACTGAAAAACAATACCAATGCATTCTCAGCACGATCACTAACAATGGCGGCAGAAAAAATTTCGGCCGTCATCTTTCCTAATTCGCCTGCTGAACCAAATTCTGCCTCAGACCAACATATTCAGCACATCCGGGTTATCGTTAAGATAGGATTCGAAATAGCCGAGCTCCTGCATACGGGTTTTGAGGCCGCTGAAACCTGAAGGGTCGGAAAGTTCAATACCGACAACGGCAAGGGCGGTTTCCCGCGAATTTTTCTTGGTGTATTCAAAATGGGTGATGTCGTCATCGGAACCCAGGACGTTCAGCACAAAATCCTTGAGGGCGCCGGGGCGTTGCGGAAATTTTACCATAAAATAATGTTTAAGTCCTTTGTACAGCAATGCGCGCTCCTTGATCTCTTCCATCCGGGTAATATCGTTGTTGCTGCCGCTCACGATACAGACCACATTTCTGCCTTTGATCTGATCCCGGTACTGATCGAGAGCGGAAATCGACAGGGCGCCTGCAGGCTCCAGCACAATGGCATCTTTATTATACAGCTGAAGGATGGTGTCGCAAACCCTGCCTTCGTCTACCGCGATACAGTCGTAAAGTGCGTCTTTACAGATCTCGAAATTTAGGTCTCCTACCCTTTTTACGGCAGCTCCATCCACGAAGCCATCAATTTCCGGAAGTTCCGTATTGGCATTATTGAACAGGGAAGCTTTCATGGAAGCAGCTCCTTTAGGCTCGGTACCGACAAGCAGGGTTTCCGGAGAGAGCGTCTTAAATACCGTTGCAATCCCGGAAGCCAATCCACCGCCACCGATCGGAATAAAGACGAAATCGATCTGATCCTGCTGCTGTTCTAGGATTTCCAGGGCCAGGGTTGCCTGTCCTTCAATAATCCGGACATCATCGAAAGGATGGATAAAAGCCGCACCGGAAAGGGCTGCAAATTCAAGGGCTGCCGCTTTTGAAGCGTCGAAAGTGTCTCCGGTCAGCCTTACCTCCACGGCGTTTCCTCCGAACATTTCTACCTGCTCCAATTTCTGCCTCGGGGTAGTAACCGGCATAAAGATGGTTCCCCTGATACCGAGCTGGCGACAGGAAAAAGCAACCCCCTGCGCATGGTTCCCTGCGCTGGCACAGACGATGCCATCTGAAGTGCTTCCTTCCAGAAACAGGCTGTTGATCTTATTGTATGCGCCCCGCAGCTTGTAAGAGCGCACCGGCTGCAGGTCTTCCCTTTTCAGGAAAATACGGGCCCCGAATTTCTCCGACAGCCGCTGGCTGTATTGCAACGGCGTGTAGCTGACAACGCTCTCTATGCTCTTCCGGGCTTTTTTTACTGCTTCCAACGTGGGAAATGTAGCCGTCTCACTCATTTTCTCTTTTTTTAAACGGTTTTGATGGATTTCATAGCCGTCATAGCCTGACGCAGTTTTCTGCCCACGACTTCTACCGGATGGTTTCTTAACACTTCGTTTACGTGCACCAACTGTGCGTTGTCTACCGCGCCATCTTTTCCTTGATTGAAATTTTTCCCCGCCACATCCGTATCGATTTTTTTCATGAAATCTGCGAGCAACGGCTTGCAGGCCTGATCGAAAAGATAACAGCCGTATTCGGCGGTATCAGAAATTACCCGGTTCATTTCAAACAGCTTTTTCCGGGCAATGGTGTTGGCGATAAGCGGAGCTTCGTGCAAAGACTCGTAATACGCAGATTCCGGTTTGATCCCTGCTTCCACCATGGTTTCAAAAGCCAATTCCACCCCGGCTCTGATAAATGCCGACATCAGCAGGTAATGGTCAAAATATTCCTGCTCGGGGATTTGTACATCTCCAGCCGGAGTCTTTTCAAAAGCCGTTTCGCCGGTTTCCGCGCGCCACTTCAACAGGTTGGCATCACCATTGGCCCAGTCTTCCATCATGGTTTTGGAAAATTCACCCGAGATAATGTCATCCTGGTGCTTCTGAAACAAAGGACGCATGATCTCTTTAAGTTCTTCCGAAAGTTCAAACGCTTTTAATTTCGCCGGGTTAGACAACCGGTCCAGCATTCCGCTTACCCCGCCGTGCTTCAGAGCTTCGGTAATCACCTCAACGCCGTATTGCACCAGTCTGGAAGCGTACCCTGCATCGATTCCCTTTTCCACCATTTTGTCGAAAGAAAGGATCGAGCCGGTTTGCAGGAGTCCGCACAGGATCGTCTGCTCTCCCATCAGGTCGGATTTTACTTCTGCCACGAAAGAGGATTTCAAAACTCCTGCCTTATGGCCGCCGGTTCCCGCACAATAGGCTTTGGCCTGTTCCCAGCCTTTTCCCTGCGGATCATTTTCAGGATGAACGGCAATAAGTGTCGGAACACCGAAACCCCGAAGGTATTCGGCGCGGACTTCGGAACCGGGGCACTTCGGAGCCACCATAATAACCGTCAGGTCTTTGCGGATCTGCATGCCTTCCTCCACAATATTGAAACCGTGCGAATAGGACAGCGTTGCTCCCTCTTTCATTAAAGGCTGTACTGCATTGATTACGGCAGTATGCTGCTTATCCGGCGTAAGATTAATAACCAGGTCGGCCGAAGGAATCAGTTCTTCGTAGGTTCCTACCAGGAAACTTTTTTCCGTGGCATTTTTCCAGGAATCCCTTTTCTGATCGATGGCCTCCTGTCGTAATGCGTAGGAGACATCAAGTCCACTGTCCCTGAGGTTAAGCCCCTGATTAAGTCCCTGCGCACCGCAGCCTATGATAACGATTTTTTTTCCTTTTAATACGGAAACACCGTCGGAAAACTCCGAATGGTCCATAAATTCCGCCTGACCTAACTGGTGAAGCTGTTCTCTGAGTGATAAGGTATTGAAGTAATTTGACATAACTGATGATGATTGCTAAATGATGATTGATGAAATAACTTTGTCAAAGATTTTAAATTTGACAAAGTTTATGGTTTTTTACATGGTAAAAACATTGTCCCGCTGATCGAGATATTCGTTTTCGACGATATGAGGGGAAGGCTCCCGGTTTTCAAACTGAAGTACTTTTTCGTGGATGCCCGCGCTGTTTTTGATGATGGCGATACGGGCCCCGCGTACAAATTCGATGAGCCCGTATTTATTGAGCTCTTCGGTCAGCCGGTCGATTTCTTCCCGGTGTCCCGCGGTCTCAAAGACAATATAATCCTGGCGGATCACTACCGTAGAAGCACCATACTGCCGGAGCAGCCTTTCCACATAAACTTTTTCCGTAACGACTTCTGCCGGAACTTTGTAGAGGGCCTGTTCCTGCCATACGATTTCGTCATCCGTATTGTAATAGGATTTCAGGACATCGATCTGCTTTTCCAGCTGACGGCAAAGCTTTCTGACGATGTCTTCATTTTCGGTAATGACCAAAGTAAACCGGTGGATACCTTCCACCTCCGAAGGTGAAGTATTCAGGCTTTCGATGTTGATCTTCCGGCGGGAAAATATCCCGGCGATCCGGCCGATCAGTCCGATCGAGTTTTCAGTATATAAGGTGATGGTAAATTCTTTCTTTTCCATGACTGATTGATTTAGGCTGAAGCTAAGATTAAGGTTTAGATTAATGTTCAAAGCAACTATGCTTTAAAACTTATACTTATTTAACAATCTGATTTTACCAAGATTTTTAATCTTATCTTTTTAAATTTATTCTTATTTTAAACGGATTTCTGAAACGGACGAGCCCTGCGTAACCATCGGGAATACATTATTCTCTTTTCCGACCATCACTTCCAGCAGGTAAGCTCCATCATGGCTGAGCATGCTTTCCATTGCCGTTTTCAGATCTTTTCGCTCCGATACTCTTTGTCCTTCGATGTAATATCCTTTTGCCACCGCTACAAAATCCGGACTGGTAATATTGACGAAGGAATATCTACGGTCGTGGAACAGCTGCTGCCATTGCCTTACCATTCCGAGGAACTCATTGTTGAGGATCAGGATTTTTACTTTGGCACCAAACTGCATGATGGTTCCCAGTTCCTGAATCGTCATCTGGAAGCCACCGTCACCGATAATAGCTACCACGGTTTTTTCCGGTGCTCCATACCATGCACCGATTGCTGCAGGCAACCCGAAGCCCATGGTTCCCAAACCGCCCGAGGTCACGCTGGATCTGGACCGGTTAAATTGGGCATACCGGCAGGAAACCATCTGGTGCTGACCAACATCAGTGGCAATAATGGCATCACCATTGGTCAGCTCATTCAATACTTTAATCACTTCACCCATGGTCATCGTATCGGTAACAGGGTTCAGTTCATTCTGAATAACTTCCCTGATTTCTTCTTTTTCCAGTTCGCGGAATTGCTGCAGCCAGTCCGAGTGATCATTTTTCTGAAGAAGAGCCGTGAGCATCGGAAGCGTTTTTTTGCAGTTGCCCCATACCGGGACGGTTGTTTTTACGTTTTTATCGATTTCGGCGGGATCAATATCCAGATGAATCACTTTTGCCTGTTTGGCGTATTTGTCCAGGCGGCCCGTTACCCGGTCGTCAAAACGCATTCCGACGGCGATCAGCACATCACACTCATTGGTCATCACGTTCGGGGCATAATTGCCGTGCATTCCCAGCATTCCGACATGCAATTTATGATCGGTCGGCAAAGCGCTCAGCCCCATCACTGTGGCTGCCGCCGGAAGATTCACTTTTTCAATAAAAGCTTTGAATTCTTCCTCTGCTTTTCCGAGGATTACGCCCTGTCCAAATACCACAAAAGGTTTTTTTGCCTGATTAATCAATTCCGCAGCCCGTTCGATATATTCATTTCTGATTTCCGGCTCCGGACGGTAGCTCCGGATGTGGGTGCATTTTTTATATCCTGCATATTCAAACAGCTGCAGCTGTGCATTTTTGGTAATATCGATCAGGACGGGCCCGGGCCGGCCGGTTGCCGCGATGTGAAAGGCTTTGGCAATAGCTTCCGGGATTTCCGTTGCATCGGTCACCTGATAGTTCCATTTGGTTACCGGCGTAGTAATATTGATGACATCCGTTTCCTGAAAGGCATCCGTTCCCAAAAGCGAAGCGAATACCTGTCCTGTGATACAGACTATCGGGTTGCTGTCGATCATCGCATCTGCCAGTCCGGTTACAAGATTAGTAGCTCCGGGGCCGCTGGTGGCAAAGACCACGCCTGTTTTTCCGGAAGTGCGGGCAAATCCCTGGGCAGCATGTATTGCGCCCTGCTCATGACGGACCAAAATATGCTTCAGCTTTTCGGAATAATCGTACAGTGCGTCATAGATAGGCATGATGGCCCCGCCGGGATATCCGAAAACCGTATTTACATTTTCCGCCAGCAAAGCTTCCAGAAGAGCACGTGAACCAGATAATTCTACCGTTTCCAGTTGCGGTGCCTTATTATTTTCTGTTTTTAATAGGGTTGTTGTATTCATTTTTGTTATTTTAAACTGTAAATAGTCAGGCCATCACAAAGTCCGTCAAAGACTGATTTGATCCGGCTGCTGATTTTTAAGGGAAACCCGAACAAAAGCATCCAGCTTCCCCTCCCAGCCCATTAAATTTATAAATCCGTAACACAGCCCTGCGAGGCATCTGCTACCGATTTTGCGTATTTGTAGAGGATTCCCTTTTTTATTTTATAATCAGGCTGCTGAAATTCTGCTTTTCTTGCGGCTATCTCCTCATTTGACAATAAGGCATTGATGGTGTTTTTTTCGGCATCAAGTTCAATGAGATCGCCATCTTTAATGAGTCCGATCAGTCCGCCACAGAACGCTTCGGGTGTAATGTGGCCGACGACAAAACCGTGGGTTCCTCCAGAAAAGCGGCCGTCTGTAATCAATGCTACGTTTTTTCCCAAACCGCTGCCCATCAGTGCAGAGGTCGGCTTCAGCATTTCCGGCATTCCGGGTGCTCCTTTCGGGCCTTCGTTTTTAATAACCACTACATTTCCTTCCCGGATTTTCCCGTCTTCGATTCCTTTGATGAATTCTTTTTCACCATCAAACACAATTGCTGTTCCCCGGAAGTAGCTTCCTTCTTTTCCGGTAATTTTCGCCACCGAACCTTTTTCGGCCAGGTTTCCGTACAAGATCCTGATATGCCCGGTTTCCTTGATCGGATTTTTAATATCCCGGATAATGTTCTGTTCTCTGTCAATGATCGACGTTACGTGTTCCAGGTTTTCCGCCACTGTTTTACCGGTGACCGTAAGGCAATCGCCGTGAAGAAGTCCCAGCTCCAGCAGATATTTCATCACTGCCGGAACACCGCCTACTTTATGCAGGTCTTCCATCAGGTATTTTCCGCTTGGCTTCAGATCGGCCAGGAAAGGTGTTTCGTCACTGATTCTTTGAAAATCGTCCAGGGTAAGATCATGACCGATCGCTTTTGCAATGGCAATAAAATGAAGAACGGCATTGGTACTTCCACCCAGGATCATGATCAGCCGTAGAGCATTTTCAAAGGCTTCTGGCGTCATAATATCTGAAGGCTTTAGGTCCTTTTCCAGAAGGATCTTCATATAATGTCCGGCAAACCGGCATTCCTCTTTCTTTTCTCGGCTGAGTGCGGGATAAGAGGATGAATACGGCAGGCTCATGCCCAATGCTTCAATAGCAGAAGCCATGGTATTTGCCGTGTACATTCCGCCACAGGCCCCTGCGCTCGGACATGAATTTTTTACGACACCCTGAAAATCCTCTTCGGAGATCTTGCCTGCAATTTTGTTTCCCAAGGCTTCAAAAGCAGAAACGATATTGAGATCCTCGCCTTTGTAATGCCCCGGCGCAATACTTCCTCCGTAGACCATGATGGAAGGCCTGTCCAGCCTTGCCATAGCGATCAGGGAGCCCGGCATATTTTTGTCGCAGCCCGGTACGGTAATCAGTCCGTCATAATATTGACCTGCGCATACTGTTTCTATGGAATCGGCGATAATGTCGCGGCTTACCAGCGAATACCGCATTCCGTCGGTACCGTTGGTCATACCATCACTGATTCCGATGGTATGGAACATCAGTCCAACAAGATTCTGTTCCTTTACCCCCTGCTTAACAGTTTCAGCAAGGCTGTTGAGGTGCATATTGCAGGTATTTCCGTCGTAACCCATGCTAGCGATGCCGATCTGTGCTTTATCAAAGTCTTCCTCCTGAAATCCGATTCCGTAGAACATGGCCTGGGTAGCAGGCTGGGTCGGATCTTTCGTCAGGATCCTGGAATATTTATTCAAAATATTACACATATTGAGGCTGGTTTTTTAGGTAAGCATAATCCTCTTCCAGCACAAGATGGCGGTAAGCCTGCTGTACTTTGGCGGAAAGGCTGTTTTCCCAATTAAGCTTGAAAGGGACGTTATCTAAAGAATCCAGTGCGACGATTTCGGCCGCGGTTCCGCAGAAGAACCCCGCATCAGCGCCCTGCATTTCTTCCGGTCTGAAAAATTTCTCCTCTGTCGGGATTCCCAGATTATCGCAGATCTGAAAGACTGTAGCCCGTGTGATTCCCGGAAGGATGTTACCTTTGGCCGGTGTAAAAAGCTTTCCGTCTTTTTCATAGAATACGTTGGCACCGGAACTTTCCGCTACATTTCCGTTTTCGTCAAGCACCAATGCTTCGTCGAAACCCTTGTCTTTGGCTTCCTGGCACGCCAGAATGGAATTTACATAATGACCGCTCACCTTTGCCTCCACTTTAAAGGCTTTTGGATTCGGGCGTTGGAAGGAAGATGTCATGATCCTCATTTTGTTGGCGAGATAGCCGTTGTCCCAGTTCCAGACCTCAATGACAAGGTAGCTTTTCTGTCCTTTGGATAAAGCCATATTTGGGGAGCAGATTACAATCGGGCGGATATAGGCGTTTTCCAGTTTGTTCATTTCCAGCAACCTGTAGGTAGCCAACACCATTTCTTCTGTAGAATAGCTGAAAGGGATCATCATGGCTTCGGCTGATTTCCTGAGCCTGTCGTAATGTTCTTCCGCTTTGAAAATCCGCGCGCCATTTGTTGTTTTATAAGATTTGATGCCTTCAAACACTGCATAGCCATAGTGTAAGGATTGCCCATATAAATCGGTTTTTGCGTCTTTTGCTTTTACATACTCTCCATCGAAAAAGAGAACACTGTCATCATTGTAATACATGCTGTACTGGTTTTTATATTTTATTATTTTTTAAATTCAGGAAATAAAAAAAACCATTCCCGTGATGAGAATGGTTTGTGTTATCTGGTTTCAACAAATTATCACGAGCCATTACTCATCACCGGCAATCCGATAATGATAATAATGACAATAATGATAATCGTGTGGTTCATTTTTTATATTTCTGGTACAAATGTATAATTAATTTTCAAAAACACTGACTTTTTATCAAAAATTATTCGTTTAAGCTACAGAATATCGCAAAAACAGAATAAATTTTACGATATTCATTAATTCAACTATTATTTCTAAAATATTGATTTTCAAGGAATGGCACTTGCAAAAATTACGATGTCTGAACTTTTGATGATCCTTTCTTAGAAACAGTATATGCAGGAAATTTCTACAATAGTTATAGCATATACTTTCACAGATATTCCTGTTTTCTTTTACCATAAATTTCCGATAATAATTATTTTCTATTGATTTAACAAAAAAATAAAAAAAGCAGAATATCATCAGGATTTAGATGGTATTATCTTAAATTGAATAAAAAGAATTTCATTTTAAAGGCTAACATGACGAAAATTCAACTTTTCTAAGCTTTCTAACATGTTTTTACTGCGATTTCACTTTATTTATCCGTTAATAATAAATTTTCGTATTGTCGATCCTTAAAATATCCAGCTTTTCCATTTTTTTTACGGTGCGGATCAGGGTTTCTACCCGCATCCCGGTAAGAGATGCCAACTGGTATCTTGTGAAAGGAACGAGGAAACTGTACTTTTCCTGGTAGCCGAAATAGCCTTTCAGGTAGTCCAGAAGTTTCTGGATCCTGATCTGCGGATCGAGAATAGCCAGGAAAGAAGAAATCACATAGCGGAAATGCAAACGCTCTGCACTGTACCGGCTGACTTTAAAAAAGATCTGCGGCTGCTGATGGATAAGATCAAGGTACGACTTTTTATCAAGCCTAATCACGGTACAATCCGTAACGGCTATGGCATTTACGGCATATGGCTTATCGGTAAGGAGATAAGTCTCGCCAAAGCAATGCCCTTCATAGGGAAAGCCATGGACAAATTCTTTTCCGTCTTCAAAAAAATTATTAATTTTTACCACACCAGCTCTGATCTGGAAATAATACTGTGAAAAACCGCCTTCCCTAAAAATAAATTCCTCCTGCGCAAAATCCTGCAGAATTGCTCCATGTTCCAATAAAATTTCTTCGGATATAACCATATAGTGATTACTGTTGTTGTATTTTTAAGTAAAATTAAAAAAAATTACCAAATATCTCATTCATACGCAAGCAAATTAATAATATTAAGAATAAAAAATCAATCATAATCATTAAATATTGAATCAAACTAAACGTGTGCAGGGATATTATTAAAAACTAATATTTATTATCATCTGTTTCGTAATTTGCTTACCCGTTCTGAGCAGAAAAAGCATACCGGCTGTTAGTTTCATTAGAAAATTACCTGTGCCGGATTGACCGTCAGTACGCATATCCCGACTGAGGTTTATCGGCATCTCCAGATCACCTGGTGAGCAGGAATATCAGTAACCGTTCCCTTAATAGTAACCAGAATCTGTTCCTTAGTATAATTTCTACCGTAATTTCCCTGACTGTCTTTGTATTCTCCCACCGCAAAACCTTCTTTCAAAAGATCCTGATGGAACCGGTGCACCTCCGCCTCATCATGGGTAACCAGTGAAAATGCCATGCAATTCCGTGCATTTGTAAATACGGTAAGTACTTTAAAGTGGCTGATGTCCCGGTTTACAGTAGCATATACCCTGTTGCCGGAATCTTCCATATCTACATTTCTTTCAAGATCAAAGTGTTATGCCAACTTGGTATCCAGATTCTGCAGTGAACCTTTCGTAAGGTGTCTGAGGTTATTGACGGTCAGCAACTGTGCTGTAAGCAGCTTTCCACATAAGACCAAAAACAATACTAAAATCTTCATATCCGTTTTTACGTAAAAAAAGCGATTTATGACCAAGCCTTTCATGATTGCCGTCACAAAATTTACCTTTGATTATTATTAATCCCTTTCGGTACTGTTTTCCGTTTCCCGGGCATTTTCGAACTGTCCGGTGGATAAACTGATCCTGCAGCCGTCTGTGAGAATCGTCATCATGATATGGTCTACAAATATGGGGCATCCTTTTTCAACGGATCCGCAATTGGTATTCCGAATGGCGTGAGGATTTAAAACAATCGTCATTCCCGATCCTTTGCAAACAGCATTTTTTCCGTTTTCAATAAGTAATGCTGTATCTTCACCCAGCCGGACGCCCTTTTTCCAAAAGGATTTCGTATATTTATAAAGCATGAACAGAAACAATTCTTTACATTGATATGACTTCCCGCAATATTTATCTCGACCATAATGCAACTACCAGGCTTGACGAAAACGTGCTGGAAGCCATGATTCCGTTTTTTACGGAATATTATGAAAATCCAGGCAGCAGCCATCTTGCCGGACTTACCGTTAATGAATATATCGAAGAGGCTTTTCGGCAGGTAGCCGACCTTATCGGCTCCCGCGAAGATGAAATCGTATTCACTTCCGGAGCAACGGAATCCATCAATCTTGCCGTGCGGGGAATTTTTAAAGGTAAAAAAAATCATGTGGTCACTTTGTGTACAGAACACAAGGCTGTTCTCGATACCATTAAAGATCATGCAGAAAAGAATCATTTAACCCATTCTATCCTTCCGGTTCAAAAAGATGGGATGGCTGACCTTGATCTGCTTGAAGGAACCATTACGGATAAAACGCTGCTGGTGAGCGTGATGCTCGTGAATAATGAGACGGGAACTATCCAGGATATTAAAAAAATCAGTAAACTCGTACATGACAAAGGTGCTTTTCTGCTGTGTGATGCGACCCAGGCCGTGGGGAAAATTCCGGTGGATGTTCAGGAACTGGGAATCGATCTGATGGCCTTTTCCGCACATAAGTTTCACGGACCGAAAGGTATTGGTGCCCTGTATGTCTCAAACACTGTAAAAAAGTATTTAAATTCTCAGATCACCGGCGGCGGACAGCAGAAAAACAGGCGCAGCGGAACACTGAATGTCCCGGGAATTATCGGTATGGCGAAAGCCTGTGAAATCGCCCAAAAAAATATGGGCCACCATGCTGCTCACATAAAAATCCTGCGCGATGAACTGGAAAACAGACTGCTGGCTATCGACGGGACTGCTATTAACGGTTCCGTGCAGAACCGGATTTTTAACACGGCCAATATGGTATTTAAAAATGTATTTTCAGAACAGTTGATCATATCTCTGCAACATATTTCGGTGTCCAGCGGCTCAGCCTGTTCGTCAGTAACTACTAAACCGTCGCATGTCCTGAAAGGCCTTGGATTAAGTGATGAAGATGCTTTATGCTCGATCCGGTTCAGCCTGGGAAAAGACAATACGAAGGAGGAGATTGATGCGGTGGTCAAGAGAATTTCGAAATTGGTGGCGCAGTTTAGGAAAGAGTAAGATATTGGGACACTTTTATTTATTGGAAAAGAGTCAAAATATATAATCTGAATATCAGATGCTGTAACACATGAACATCATAAGATATAAGCGTCAAGCTTTGCGTATATCTTAGAACACATTAGGAAAAATCAAAGATTTTCGATGAATTAATGCATACGAATTCAATATTCTGTTTTTCAAATATAAACCGAAAGTTCGACGAAGTCAAAAGCATAAAAAATATTGATGCTGCTTAAAAAGTTGAATACTTTACATTAAGTAAGCCCATAAAAGTTTTTAAAAACCTTAAAGTGGTTGTCGGATTCTTTTATTGATACGCGATGAGTCAAATCGAATATTTTTATACGACAGTGTTGAAACAATCGGCAATCCTGGTTGGCTGAGCGGAGCCGAAGCTACACCATCATTACTCACTCCATAATAGATTCCCTTTGTCATTTCGAAGAAATCCAGACGCGAATCTTTCCATTTTATTTGCCAATACGATGTTGAGATTCCTACAGAAATCGAAGATTCGACGTAATCAATGATCAATAGGACGTGAAGATTTTAAAATAAATCTAATCATCTGTGAATCTGTGGTTCAAACTCAACTCCAAACTTTTAAAAATCTTTGATTTTTTATCTTTTATCTGATGTGTTCTAAAATATTACATAAGCCATTAAATTCTTTCTCTATTACTTATGTATTAATTGCCATCGTGTACAAAAATCTACAGGTTTTCTTATTCAGTTTAAATATAGTTCAAAAAAAAACGAGCCGAAGCCCGTTTATATTGATTTTTATATCTCAATGATTATTCAAGCAGATAATCGAAATGGATCGGCAGGTCGTAAATTCTTTTACCGGTGGCATGATAAACTGCATTGGTAATAGCCGGAGGCATTCCTACCCCACCGATTTCGCCAACTCCTTTTACGCCAAGATCATTCACAAATTTATCATCTTCCTCAACGAATAAAACCTGTAAATCATGAATATCGGCATGAACCGGAATATGGTATTCCGCCAAATCGTCATTCATATATTTGCCAAGTCGGTGGTCGGTAATGGTTTCTTCGTGGAGCGCTTTGCTGATTCCCCATATCATCCCTCCCAGCAGTTGGCTCTCAGCCGTTTTGGGATTAATGATTTTTCCGGCGGCCACTGCCGTTAAAGCTCTCTTAACTTCAATAACACCCAGCTCTTCATCGACTTCCACTTCTACAAAAACAGCACTGTGCACTGCCCGTGCTTTTTTTCCGGAAGTCAGCGGATTCGGCATTGCCGAATTTTTGGTTCGGATTTCTTTTCCGTCGTTATGCTTTAAGATTTCATCATAACTGATTTTTATTTCAGGATTGCTTTTCATAAAAATATACCGATTTTTAAATCCGACATCTTTAAACTTAGCTGCCTTAAAAGCGGACCCTTCCATTAAGCTGGCAATTTTCAATAGTTTTTTATTCAGTGCTTCACACGCTGCCTTAACGGCCGGTCCAACGGTAGCCGTCGTAAAAGAGCCTCCCTGGATTGGCGCAAACGCCATCTTGCTGTCAGCGTAAGAAAAGGTAACCTCCTCCAAGGGTAAGCCGAGCTGATCGGCAGCAATCTGAGTCATCACAGTAAGAGTACCGGTTCCGATATCGGTAACTGCACTTTGGACTTCCACCTTTCCGTTGGATTTAAGGATGGCTTCTGCTCTTCCTAATAACCGGTTGGCATCCCACATTCCGGTAGCCATTCCGTAGCCCACCAGCTTGTTTCCGCGTTTCATACTTCTTGGAACAGGATTTCGCTGATCCCATCCGAATTGTTGGGCGCCCCTCATATAACATTCTTTCAGTTCTTTACTGGAATATTCCTTTTCACTGCTTTTATCGATCATTGAATAATTGATCAGCCTCAGTTCTAAAGGATCAATATTCAGCTGGTAAGCGATTTCGTCCATAGTAACTTCAATGGCGTGCATTCCGGTGCTTCCGCCGGGTGCTCTCATATCCAGAGGAGTGTAGACATCTAATGGGACGATTTTGTGTTGAAGCAACGTATTTTCAGCCGGGTACAGCATGTTGGCCCAATTGACAACAATTTCCACATAGTCTTCAAATTGGGAAGTTTCCCCAATGGCTTCGTGAAAGATTGCATTCACTTTCCCGTTTTCATCAGCACCGAATTTGGTATGCTGCAAGGTCGGCGGGCGGTGACCGATCATGTACATCTGCGCACGGTCAAGCGTTACCCGTACATTTCTTTTCAGATGCAAAGAGGCCATTACTGCCATAAACAGCTGATGCTGCGGCCGCAATCCCGATCCGAAACCACCTCCCACAAACGGTGAAATAACCTGTACATTTTTCATTTTAAGTCCGAAAACATTGGCTACGTACATCTGGGAATTAATGGTTCCCTGGGTTTTATCATAAATCTTTAATTTACCTTCGCCTTCGTAGATAACCGTAGAAGCATACAGTTCCATCGGATTGTGATGCTCGGTCCCATGGCTGAACCGGCTGTCTGTTTTTACAAAAGATTCTTTATAGGCGGTATCAAAATCGCCTTTCGGTTTTGGCGGCGGCGGTTTCAGTAAAGAGGCAAGGCCTTTTTTCGGATCACGGGCTTCTTCAAGATTGGCGGCCATTTCCGTGGCAAAGGCTTTTGTTTCATATTCTATTTTAATTTTTGCAGCAGCATAGCGGGCCATTTCAAAAGTTTCGGCAATTACAAGCGCGATCGGCTGGCCGTTGTAGCGGATAATATTATCCTTCAAAGGTTTAAAAACCGTTCCCGGAGGTGCATCCATGTCGGCATACTGGAAATCGAACCAGGCTGTGGAAGGACGGTTTTCGTGTGTTAATATCTCAACGATTCCTTCAAGATCTTTCATTCCTGTAGTATCGATGCTTTTAATTTTTCCTTTGGTAATGGTGCTGTTGACCACATAACCGTACAGAAGCCCGTCTGCATTGTAATCACCGGCATATTTTGCACTGCCTGTTACTTTCAGGGCACCTTCCAGGCGGTGGTGCGGCTGTCCTATCGATGGTAAATTTTTCATAACTAATTTTTGGGTTGGTGTTGGAAGACTATAAAGAAGGTTTTGCGCCCGGTCTTTGGGTTTCAGGTTCAAGAGCCATCATGCAGTTCCGGATGATTGCTTTTTTGGCAAGATCAATTTTAAAACGGTTATGCTTAAAACCCTGTGCCTCTGCTAAAATAAGATCGGCGGCCTGGGCAAAGTGTTCTCTGGAAGGTGCTTTTCCTTTAAGATATTCTTCAGCTTCTTTATTACGCCATGGTTTATGCGCTACGCCTCCTAAAGCAATCCTTGCTTCGGTAATCTGATCATTTTCAATTTTAAAGGCCGTTGCCACTGAAACGAGTGCAAAAGCATAAGAACTTCTGTCTCTTAGTTTTAAATATGAGTAATATTGTGAAAAGTCTTCAGCGGGCAATTCAATTCCGGTAATGATCTCTCCCTGTTTCAGATTGTTGTCGAGCTCCGGCGTATCTCCAGGCAGCCGGTGGAAATCTTCAAAATCGATCATTCTTTCACCATCTGCACTTTGTACATGCACCTTCGCATTCAGGGCGGCCAATGCCACACACATATCGGAAGGGAAGACAGCAATACATTCCTGTGAGTGTCCCAGAATTGCATGGATACGGTTGTAACCTTTAACGGCCGGGCACCCTGATCCTGGTTCCCTCTTGTTGCACGGAACCGAATGATCGTAAAAATAATAGCAGCGTGTTTTCTGCAGCAGGTTTCCGCCATTGGTTGCCATATTCCGGATTTGTCCTGAAGCACCTGCCAGAATGGTTTTTGAAAGCAGGGGATATTTCTGTTCGATAACAGGATGATAGGCTGTTGCTGCATTGGTCATTAAAGCACCAAGACGGACATTGCCGTTCTCCGTTTCAGACAAGTCATCCATTCCCTGAATTCCGTTGAGGTCGACCAGATTATCGGCTTCCACGACAAAATATTTCATCAGGTCGACAATATTTGTTCCACCTGCGATTGCTTTATTGCCGGCATTATCTTTCAGCAATACCGATGCATCGGCGATCTCTTTTGTTTTGGTATAGGAAAAATTATTCATTTCGCTTCATTTTTTACCGCCATGATGGCATTGATAATTCCTCTGTTGGCCCCGCAGCGGCAAAGGTTTCCGCTCATCAGGTCCTGTACATCTTCCCTGGTTTCCGCTTTGCCTTCTTCCAAAAGACCGACGGCACTGCAGATCTGACCCGGTGTACAATAGCCGCATTGGAAAGCATCGTGTTCGATAAATGCTTTCTGTACCGGATGTAACTGATCGGAACTTCCGATGCCTTCAATGGTCGTGATTTCTGAACCGTCTTTCATCACTGCCAACGTAAGGCAGCTTAGGACTCTCTTGCCGTCTACCAACACGGTGCAGGCACCACATTGTCCGTGGTCGCACCCTTTTTTGGTACCGGTAAGACCTAGGGTATGTCTGAGGGCATCCAAAAGGGATACCCAGGGCTTAAGCTCAAGCTGGTGCTGTTGTCCGTTTACCGTTAAGGAAACCGGCTGATTATTCTGATCAAGCATAATTTTAAGATTTGGTATTGAAGTGTTTATGCAAAAAAAGAACCGCAATCTTATGATTACGGTAAAGTGAGGTATGTAAAATTAAAGGGCTTTGTTTTTACCGATGCCGGAAATTTTTTATAATGGAACCTGAGTTTTATTAATCATTAAATCAGGATGACCCACGCATACATAAATATCAGATTTTCAGCCATTAACAGCATCTTAATTCTAAAAACAATCAATAAAACAGACAGGTGCATTATAAAATTTTCCAGTATTAAGAATGGATCTAAATTGCTTTCAAGCGGTTAATTTTAATCATTTTTAATGAATGTCCTCATCCATTATCAGCAACCATACATCAATCATCCTTCCCCATGTCTCTTTCCTTTTTTGACTTCAAAAACATGAAGGACCTGCGGAAATAAGGATTGCATGTATTCGGCGGCCCCTTTTACAGAACCTGGGAAAGTTAATACCAGTGTCTCTCCGCTGAAACCAGCTATTCCCGTGGATAACATGGAGGTTTTGATGCGTTCCTGACCATAAGCCCGGGCAGTTTCCATAATTCCGGGCAATGGCCTGTCGATCATCGGCTGCAGAGCTTCCGGGGTGACGTCTCTTGGCGAAACACCGGTTCCTCCGGTAAAAATTACGAGGTCTGATTTATTGGTTTTGTATCCTGCAAGTGCCTGCTGAATGGCCTCTGCTTCATCAGGAACCACCAGATACTCAATGTCCGTGAATCCGTATTCTTCCAGTTTCTGAACAATTATTTTTCCAGAGGTATCTTCATTCCGCCCCTGATGAACCGTGTCTGAGCATACCACCACAGCAGCTTTTAATTCGCCGGATATATATTTTTTATCATCTGATTTTCCGCCTTTCTTTTCCAGCAGCCTGATGTTCTGGATTTCCACATGCTTATCGATCGGCTTCAGCATGTCGTACATCACCAATGCCGCTACCGATGCGCCGTGCATGGCTTCCACTTCCACCCCGGTTTTATAGATGGTATGTACTTCCACCGATATGATGATCGATAGATCTTCAATTTCATAAGTTACCGCCGTATATTCCACCGGAAGAGGATGGCAGTCGGGAATGACATCGCTGGTTTTTTTTACGCCGAACAGGGCCGCAGCTCTTGAAAATTCAAAAATATCCCCTTTCGGGACTTTCCGTTGTTGCACGGCATCAATCGTAGTCTGCGATGAAGTTGTAACTGTCGCAGTCGCTATTGCCATCCGAAGGGTTGATGATTTATGGGTAATGTTGACCATTTTAAAGGGTTTAAAGTTTAAAGTTCAGAGTTTAAGGTTGAAAGTTTTGGGTTTAAAGTTGAAGGTTGATGTCCACTGTTTTATTCATGAATGTCGAAGATCAATCTCGATAAAAGCAGTTTTGCAGTTAATGTTATTGCCTTAATCTGATTCCATTAATAAGCTTTGGCTAAAGCCAAGTGATTTATTCTTTTTTGAAGACGGGCTAAAGCCCGTCCCTATTGATATACATAACACTTGTTATCAAACTGATATGAATTCATTCAACTGTTTACCGATTGACTTTCCATTGATGGGAATCGTCTTCGAAAATTTCCCGGCCCCAGACCGGCAGTTCTTTTTTGATGCGTTCGACCAGCTCGTTGCAGCTTTCCATCGCTGCCAGCCGGTGCTTCGACGAAGTGAATACGAAGAGGCAGATTTCGCCGGCCCTGATTGTTCCCAGACTGTGGTAAACATGCATGCAGGTAAGATCGTATTTGTCAAAGATGTCTTCCCGGATCTGATGCATCTTTTCCAGTGCCATTTCTTCATAAGCCGTATACTCAATGGCGGCTACGTACCTTCCGTCGACTATATCTTCCCGGATCTGGCCCAGAAAAATACTGTGCGCCCCGATGTTCTTTTTAGCGGAATGCCCGGCAATGCTTTCCGAAATAAACAGCGGATCGATGGCACCTTCCTTAAAAATATTTTTAATCTCTCTTTTCATTATGCAGTTGTGTTAAAGCCAGAATTCCTCCTTCAAGATGGCTTGGTTTAAATTGTGTTTTTCGGTTTTGTATAAAAATTTCCGCGGCTTTCAGGCTTCGGGTTCCGCCCTGGCAGAAAAATGCAATTTCCGTTTCCGGAATTTTGTCTAAACTTTTTTCCAGCCTAGATAACGGGAAATGAAGATGAGGGAAACCGGCAACCGGAAGCTCTCCCTTTTCTCTTACATCAATGGCGGTAATTTCACCTGTTTTTATTTTATTTAAAAAACTTTCAGGATTCAATGCCTCGATCTCCGGGTGAGATAACCCGCAAAGGAATTGATAATCGGTCTTTTCAAGTTCTTCGCGATTCTTTGGAATCAGATTTTCGGAATCTTTTGTTTTGGACAGCTCAAGGAGCATTGTTTCATACGTAAGCATATTGAATGTAAGGAGCTGCCCTGTTAATCCGTTTTCGAGTCCGGTGATCTGCTTAATGACTTCATTGGCCTGCATCATCCCGATCATTCCGGGCAGTACGCCCAGCACACCCGCTGTATTGCAGTCCTGAACTTCACCGGGACGCGGAGGTTCCGGAAAGAGATCACGGTAACTGATGTATTGCTTCTGATCATTAAGTCCGAAAACCGCCACCTGCCCTTCATACTTGGACACCGCACCAAATACCAAAGGCTTCTGCAACAGGCAGCACGTATCGCTGATCAGATAACGGGTGGCAAAATTATCCGTGGCATCAACCACCAGGTTATATTCCGAGATCAGATTCCAGGCATTTGATACGGTAACTTCTTCGGTATATGCTGTAACTGTAATTTCCGGATTTAATGCCATGAGTTTTTTGGCAGCCGTTATCGCTTTCAGTTCTCCGATTTCTGCGGTGGTGTAAAGCGTCTGCCTCTGCAGGTTGCTCAGCGAAATCCGGTCATGATCTACAATGCCGATCGTTCCGACGCCAGCTGCGGACAGGTACTGAAGGACAGGACAGCCCAATCCGCCGGCACCGATCACGAGGACCTTTGCCTTTAAAAGTTTTTCCTGCCCTGCTTTTCCAAATCCTGAAAGGCTTAAATGCCGGGAATATCTTTCGTTCTGCTCTTCCATATTATCCTCCGGAATAAGGCGGCATCAAAGCCACTGTATCATTGTTGCTGAGTATTCTGTTTTCTTCAGTGACTTTTTTATTAACGGCCACTGCAAATTTCATATCGGCGAGCTGCGGAAATCGTACCGCTAGCTGCTCTTTTAAAATATCGGTATCGGATGCCGTAACGGAAAATTCTTTTCCCGTGATTTCGGTAATCTTCCCGAAAGCTATGACTTTCAATTCCATATCAATCCGCTTTTTTGATTACAATTTCTGAAAGGTTTTTAACGTATCTCCTCCCTGTTGCCCGGTCTTCCGGCGTAATCAGGGTGATTCCTTCTTTTGTTCCGGAAGTCGGAACTCCGTTTTCACTGGTAATCAGCATCACGTGATCACCGGCTTCCGTATTGAAGACTTCGTTCCATGAATAGACTACTTTATATCCGTCTTCAGCCCTGCACACCAGATAGAAAGTACTCAACTCCTTTGGTGTCGGCGTATTAAAACTGACTTGACTTAAAACATCTTTGAGCAGAACGCCTTTCAGGTTTTTAAGGTTTTTCTTGAATTCCATTTTATGGTTCAGGATATCGATGCTTTTTACTTCATGCACCGGATATTTTTTCAGATCTCCATCAGTAACTGTTACGGTCTTATCAATATCACCTTTTACGGTTACAGAATTTTTCTGTGCCTGCAGGATTACAGTTAAAAATACGAATAAGATGGTAAAATACTTCATTTTTTAAGCTTTGGTGAGTAAGAGTTTGTAAGAAGCCATCAGCAGAACCGTGGCCAATACATATTTTAAGACATTCTGGTTGAACTTTTTAGATCCAAAATAAGCGCCTAACAGTCCTCCGGTAAAAGCAACGATCACGTACATGAACATATTGTCGGTAAATTTGATTCCCTGGGTCAGCATTCCGCCCAGTCCGGAAAGGGAATTGACAAATATAAATGCTGCGCTGATGGCTGCCGTCTGTTTCTGGTTGGTCCATTTAAGCAAAAGCAGGATCGGGGAAAGAATGATTCCTCCGCCAATGCCGATCATCCCGGATAATAACCCGACGATACCGCCGGTAACTACTGCTACGGCAATATTCTGCTCTTTCAGCTCATGATCTTCCGTATTTTTAAAGAAGAAAAACCGGATCACCGGAAACAGCAGGAGCACACCCAAGATGCGTTTGTAAATATTTTCTTCCACCGTCATCATCCCGCCGATAAAAGCCATCGGGATGGAAGCAGCGGCAATGGGGATAAACAGTTTCTTTAAAAAGTAGCCGCCCCGGTAATACTGGATAAAGGACGTGAGTGATACAAACAGGTTCAGGACCAGCGCCGTTGGTTTCATTTCTTCGGGTGCAACTCCATACAGTGCCATCAGTGCGAGATAGCCGCTGGCTCCGCCGTGACCTACCGCTGCATAAAAGAAAGCAACGACAAAAAGGACGGCATAAAATAATTCTATACTCATTAATTCTTTTTACCTTTTAATTAAACCGGCAGTAAATGGATTTCCACTGCATCGCCTTCTTTGCAACCTGTTGATTCTTCAGGCAGCACCAGAAAACAGTTGGCCTGTGCAAAAGAATGCAGCCGGTACGATTCCTGGGCATGAAGCGGCGTTACTTTGCCCTCTTCATAAAAAGCTTTCAGGAAATGGGTCAGTCCCACAGGCTTTGTATAATCATGCGTCGCTGTTGCATTAATTTTCCGTATTGAATTTCTTAATCCTGAAAGCTGCTCAACAGCCGGCAGGACATACTCGTAGAAACAGGTCAGTGACGACGAAGGATTTCCCGGCAGTCCGAAAACCAGCTTTTCGCCTTTTATACCGAAAAACAAAGGCTTTCCGGGCTTCTGCCTGATCTTATGGAATTTTTCTTCGATGCCGCAGTATTTTGCAGCCTGGGTTACGAAATCGTAATCCCCGACACTCACGCCTCCGTTGAGAAGAATCATATCGCTCGTTCCCAGAGCCTGTTCAAGAATCTGCTGTAGTATCTCGGGATTATCTTCGGCTCTGAAAATATGGATTTCTTTAACGCCCGTTTTTTCCAATGCGGCTTTAAGCTGATAGGAATTTGCTTCATATACCTGTCCGAAGGCCAGTTCTTTTCCCGGATCCTGAAGTTCGTTCCCTGTCAGGATCACAGCGACTACAGGCGGACAATACACCTCAACCTGGTCCTTCCCTATTCCGGCGAGAAACCCGATGGCTGCCGGGCTCAATACCGTTCCTTCGGCCATGGCAACAGCGCCCTGTTTCACTTCCGATCCTTTCGGACGCACATTGAGTCCAAGGCTAAGATTTTCATCTTTAATGATTAACCGATGGTTTTCTACCGTTATCTTTTCCTGCATCACAACCGTATCGGCTCCCTCAGGCAAAGGGGCGCCAGTAAAGATCCTGGAAGCCTGGCCATTTTTGATCTCCAAAGCCGCCGTGGTTCCGGCCGCCATCTCACCGCTGATCTCCAGAGGTAAATTTTTATCTTCAAATTTTAAGGCATAGCCATCCATAGAGGACTGCGGAAAACCCGGAATATCGGTTCCGGCAATGACCTCGGATGAAGTCACCAGGCCCGCCGCTTCAGAAAGTGGCAACATGACTGTTTTCCTTTCCGGTAAGTGATTGAGAATGATTTGTTTTGCTTCTGTAACTGAAATCATGGATTGATTAATTTTTTATAGTCTTCAGGAGTGTCGATGTCCCAATAACCTTTTTCGAAAAGAACAGAATCGGTATCGTCTTTGTGCTGCTGAATCAGCTTCCGGGCTCCTTCCTGACCGTTCAGGTTTAATAATTTTTGTGTGTATGCACTGCTAAAAAGTACCGGAACACCTAGCGTATCCGCATAGGCCGATGCCACAATCCCTTTTGGTGAAGTGTTTTTTTTATCTATTAGTGCTTTAAAAACGGAAGCCGTAATAAAAGGTTGGTCACAAACCGTAAAAATGATCTGTTCCGTTTCCGGGAAGCATTGTAATGTTTCCTCCAAGCCTACTTTAAGGGAAGACGCCATTCCTCCTGACCAGTTTTCATTTCTGATGTGATGAAGGCCGGTGATTTGTTCTGTGATCTGCGGATGTTCTTCTCCTGTGACCACCACTACCTTTTCAGTGATCAGCAATGCTTCGTCTGCGGTGTGCCGCAACAGGGTTTTTCCCTGATAGTGCAGTAATTGTTTGGGTTCGCCTAACCGGGATGAATTTCCAGCTGCGAGAATGATGATTGCCGTTTTGTTCTCCATTATCCTCCGATCGTTATCATGCTGCGGTTTTCGATTTTCGCGGCATCAATATTCTGGAATATCCCTTCAAACTGCCCGCCCAAAGCTTTTGCTTTAGACAGAATGTTAGTCTGAATCAATGGTCTGATATCTTCTCCGTTTCTTAATGAAGATAAAAGATCCATTTCTCCTTTTGAAAACAGGCAGTTCTTGAGCTTGCCGTCTGCCGTCAGCCGGATCCTGTTGCAGGATGAACAAAAAGGAGCGCTCATTGTACTGATAACAGCAAAATTACCGGTAAATCCCGGAATTTTAAATCTTTTGGCCGTATCATGTGCTTCATGAGGCAACGCAATAAGGTCGTATCTGGTTTGTACTTCACTAAGAATTTCGTCCAGGGTTACAACTTGATTGCTGGTCCACCGGTTACCGCTGAACGGCATAAATTCAATGAACCTTACTTCTATATCATAATGCCTGGTCATTTCGACAAAATCATTGATTTCATCATCATTGAGATCCTTCATCATCACCACGTTGATTTTTACGCGGAAATTATTTTCCAGCAGAATGGCGATGCTTTCTTTGACTTTATCAAAAAGATATCTCCTTGTTATTTTGTGAAACTTTTCTGCATTGAGGGTATCGAGACTGATGTTGACGGTTTTTACCTTTGCTGCCAACAGTTGTGGCAAAAGTTCTTTCACCCGCACCCCATTGGTGGTGATGGCAAGTTCGATGCCCAGTTTTCCCAGTTTCTCCAGAATCAGCGGTGCATCTTTCCGTACCAGCGGTTCGCCACCGGTCAGTCTTATTTTTTTAACTCCGGCGGCCACGAAAATTTTGGCAATCGTCTCGATTTCATCAGGCTGCATTAATTTGGAAGCCGGCGCAAAAGCGTATTTCTCGTCGGGCATGCAGTAGAAGCACCGAAGATTGCAATTGTCGGTGAGTGAGATCCTGAGGTAATCGTGGACGCGTCCGAATGTATCCGTTATCATATTATTGAGGATCACCACTGATGGCGTGGTGAATTTTATCTTTTTTGTATCGCAATGAGTTGCCTTTTTTTCCTTCCAGTACCGCTTTTATTTCAGCGACAATGGAAAGTGCTATTTCTTCCGAGGTTTCCGCCCCGATATCGAGTCCGACCGGCCCGTAGATTCTTTGCATCTGTTCTTCGGACACCTCGACATTTTCTTCTGCGAGATCGTTGAGCATACGGTTAAGCTTTGACTTTGGTCCCAGAACACCGATGTAGCGGTTGTTACGTCTCATCATATTTTTTAAGACCGTGAGATCGTACCGGTAATTGTGAGTCATTAATACCACAAAAGTATATTCGTCTATTATGATTTCATTTAAAAAATCTTCGGCACCAACCACTTTTACCGTTTTTGCTAAGGGAAACCTTTTTTCCGTAGTATGGCTAACCCTCCCTTCTGCCACTGTTATTTCCCAGCCCATGACAGATGCAATTTCAACCAGTGGTTTCACATCATTTCCCGCCCCTGCGATTACGAGCGAAACAACTGGTGGAAGGTATTCGATCAATACTTCACAGGAAACGTTTTCATGAATAATCGTCTTAATGGCAGACGTCCGGCTTTTAAAAACGTTTTTTACTTCTTCAATTAAATAATCCAAATGATGATTTTCAGGAAAGACTGTATGCTGATTGTAGAAAAGAACCGTTCCGATTTGGGTCTGCCCTCTTTTCAATGAAAAAAGACAGGTCAGTACCGAATCTCTCCGTGATTCTGCAGCCTTGACCAGCAAATCTATCGGGTTGCTTTGATCGCAGTTTATAAATTCAAATAAAATATGCACAATGCCATTACAGCCGAGCTGTACTCCAAAATCCGAGTCTTCTTCATTGCTGGTGTCGTAGGTAATCAGTTTGTTCTGTTGCTGATGAATGGCGAGCAACGCTTTTTTCAAGGCGTCCCCTTCCAGGCATCCTCCGCTGATCGCACCCATAAGTTCACCATCCTCGGTAACTAGCATGCGGGCACCGGGCTGCCGGTAGGAAGAACCATCTACCTTTACCACCGTTGCCAAAGCTGTTTTTTTACCTTCCGATTTCGCCTTTTGGTATGCTTGTATTATGTCATTGATTTCTTTCATAAGGTATTCGGTTCGGTCTCAGAAATTCTGTTATATTTAATGATACAACGAATTTTATTCGTCATTTACCGGATTAACAGAAAGTATCAAAAATTAAGCTAATCCCTGCTGTTGCCTGAAAAAAACTGTTAAATTTAAAAGGAAAACCAAACATCAGGCATCGGTCCGTCTTTTATAACCCTGATCCTTAGCAACTTTTCGGTTCAGGTTATTTTTATTTTATTTCGGTTTTATTTAAATTTTCCAATTTAATCGAAACTTATTTAAATCTCACGCAAAGCCGGCAGATTTAGCAGACTTGTATTGCAATCCATCTGCATACTGACGGTTATCTGCGCAAGATTATATTTCAAATTAAATGTAAATAAACCATTCCCTTCTGTTATCAATGCATCCTTATAACCGGAAACGTTTACAATTTCGCCAGATCAAACGGCAGGGTCCTGATCCTTTTTCCGGTGAGGTCAAAGATGGCATTGGCGAGTGCCGGGGCAAAAGGCGGCAGTCCCGGTTCCCCCACTCCGCCTGCATCTTCCTTGTTTTCCATAATGTGGACCTCAACCGGCGGAATGTCATAAATTCTCGGCAAAGGATAGGTGTTGTAATTCATCAGATCGGCTTTTCCGTCGGTAAAAGTCTGCTCATGCATGGTCGCACCCAGTCCCATGACGATGGAACCTTCCACCTGTGCCTGGATGATATCGGGGTTCACATACCAGCCGCAGTCGATGACGGCCCAAACTTTATCGATCTTTATGCCTCCGCCTTTCCTTTTGGATACTTTCACCACCTGCCCGACGGTACTTTTGAAACATTCGGTGATGGCAACGCCGTATCCTTCCTGCTGTCCGCCGCTTTTCCACTGGCTGACCTGCTTAAGCCTGTCAATCAGCTTCCGGGTTCTCTCGTCGTCCATGTATTGTCTCCTGAATTCCAGGGAATCCATGCCCATGCTGTGGGCAATTTCATCCATGAAACTTTCATAAGCAAAGCCGTTAGTAGAAGCATATACGGATCTCCACCACAATACCGGCACCGGCGTTTCAAAAGGAATGTCTGAGAATTTTATGTTTTTAATGGTCTTAAAATACGGTTCCATGAAGCCTTCCGTCGTGCTTGGATTGGCAGTTCCCTTTTTGCCGCTCTGCCAGTGGTTGATGTTCTGCCCGACCATCCTGAATTTAAGATCAGTCAATTTACCGTTTTCGATAATCCCTTCGCCACGATAGGAAACGCCGGGCCTGAACGGTCCCTGGGTAGCATCATCTTCCCGTGACCACACCACCTGTACCGGCGCGTTGATCTGTTTGGAAATCGCTACGGCTTCATTAGGATAATCGGTGAACGCTTTTCTTCCGAAACCACCGCCCAGGAAGGTCATATTGACCGTTACATTTTTTGCATCGACATTAAATGCCTTGGCAACGTCTTTCTGGATCCAGTCCGGAGCCTGGATCGGTCCCCAGATTTCAATTTTATCCTTTTGGTAATGGGCGATACAATTGATCGGCTCAATGGCCAGATGCGATTGGTACGGTGTAATGTAAACCGCTTCAATTTTTTTCCTGCTTCCGCCAGCCGTTGTATTGACATTTCCCTGTTCTTTGGCTACGAGCCCTTCTTCCGTCAGAAGCAGCTGCTGATGTTTTTTATAGATATCCGATGTGTTTACATGTTCAAACCCGGAATCGTCCCAGACGACTTTCAGTGCCTTCCGGCCCTGAAGGGCTGCCCAGCTGTTGTCTGCAATCACGGCCACGCCTTCACGGTCGGTATCCCAGACTTTCATCGTGATTTTGATGACGTCTTTCACGCCTTTTATTTTCCGGGCCTGGGAATCATCAAAGCTTGCTACCTTTCCCCTCAACCTTGGATTCCGTTCTACGGAAGCGAAAAGCATTCCCGGAAGCCGCTTATCCAGTCCGAATACGGCAGCTCCGTTTGTTTTTAAATGGGTATCGATTCTCTTAATCGGTTTTCCAATGATCTTATATTCCGAACGTGGTTTCAGCTCCACTTTTTCAGGCGGAGTAAGTTTGGAGGCCTCCGCAACCAATTCACCGTAATGGAACTTACGTGAAGTTTTTTCGTGAATGATATTCCCGCTTCGGGCAACGCATTCCGACAACGGAACATTCCACCGTTTTGCCGCTGCCTGGCGCAGCATTTCGCGTGCGGTAGCACTTAATTTCAAAAGGTTTTTATAGGATGTCCTGATCGTGGAGCTTCCTCCGGTAATCTGGCTTCCGTATTTCGTACTTCCCTGCGCAAAGATCACGTTTACCTGGCTGAGATCCACTTCGAGCTCCTCCGCTATGATCTGCGGCACGGAATGATAGGAGCCCTGCCCCATTTCCGCACGGTGATCCACCAGCGTGATCCTGCCTGACGTGTTGATGATAATCCATGCATTCATTTCCACATTTTCCGCCAAAGCGGCGGTCTCCGAAATCACCGATGCTTTTGAAATACCCGGAAATATCCCCAGACATAAAGCGGCGCCTCCCAATCCTGCCAGCTGCAGGAATTTTCTTCTTGAAAAATCTGTTTCTTTAGACATATTCCTGTATTATTTAGCTGGAGCATAGGCTCCGGTGGTTAACCATGTGATCCATGCCTTTTTAAACTGCGCGTGGGTCAGAGGCGGTTTCTTCAGTCCGTCTGCCGGGTTGAAACCTGCCAGTACCAGACCATCGTCAGCATGTTTGATGAGATCTTCTATACTTTTGTTTCCGTTTTCTTTTTTATTCATCAGCTGTTTGGCCAACTCGCGGGCGGTTTTTCCTTCGAAGACCATCTTCATATCAGCCGGCGGAAGGTGCCATTTCGGATTTCCGGGCGGCATATGGAGACCCGGTGTATTTTCATCCTGGTGGCAGTTGGCACATTTCATGGCATACAGGCCTTTCCCGTCGGGCCCGCGCTGCGGGTACATCTGGTGAACATGACTGTCGTCACCCTGCAATGGGATATCTCCGGCCGGATGGCAGTTGAGGCATCTCGGGCTCATCAGAACTTTATATACCTCGCCGAATGCTTTCACTGAGGCGATGCTGTCTTTTTTCACCACAGAAATCGGAGAATAGGTCTTGCTTATATTTCGGTTTACCATCCCGAAGGCGCTGGCTGAAATGGCCACTACAAAGAATCCCTTGAATAGATATCCGGGCCTTAATTTTATATTTTTGAAAAATGTTATCATAATCTTTCGTTTCAAATTAAACCGTTCCTTTTTTCTGTAACTCTGCAGCGATCTTTATGGCTTTCCTTACACGGGAATAAGTACCGCAACGGCATAAGTTCCCGGCCATGGCCAGATCGATATCCTCATCCGTCGGCGAAGGATTTTCCCTTAAAAGCACCGCTGCCGCCATAATCTGTCCGGAATGGCAGTAGCCGCACTGTGGCACGTCGATTTCCTGCCAGGCCTTCTGAACCGCGTGGTCATTGTGCTGCGAAAGCCCTTCGATGGTAACGATTTCTTTGCCTGCCGCTCTTTTTACTTTTGTAATGCAGGATCTTACCGCCTCGCCGTCCAGATGCACCATGCAGGCACCGCACTGCGCCACGCCGCATCCGAACTTGGTCCCGGTAAGGCCTACGATATCTCTGAGCACCCACAAAATTGGCATGTCTTCGCTGACATCCAAGGCATGGGTTTTTCCGTTAATAGTTAATGATACCATATCAATATTTTAGTTATAATTCAGTTGATTTTCAATTGCAGATATTCAGGCTGATCAGCGGTTTAAGGTCTCAAATCTAAACGCTTTTCAGAATGAACAGCATATTATTCATCTAAATATAGTTATTTTTTAAAAATTATTAACCATAAAATATTTTAATTGAAATAATTAACAATGAGAACCGGAGCGGAAATAGGATAATGGGCTGGATGTCAGAAGACGCATGCCGGAGGTTTTCTTGTTAAGATTACAGCTAAAAATATCAATTATCAAATGCTGTTATTGTTATCATGTTAAATTAAATCTTGAATTCTTCTCCATCTTCTTGCTTATGCTCCGTTAACTAATTGAAAATAAATCAAATATTACTAAAATTCACTTCAGTATTAATAAAAATCAATAGCTTACATCGAAAAATCAGTTATACCGATTGCTGGTAAAAGATACCACAAGAAGGAAGTTCATACCTGTTTTGTTTAAAATTATCTGTAACTTGGTTAACCAGTCCGATTATTATGAAAGATTTTATCAGCATAAAAACCATCCTGGTCGCCACAGATTTCACCACCAGATCCGATCAGGCCGTAAAAGTAGCCGTTCACATGGCCCAACGCCACAACGCCCGGGTAATCCTTTTTTATAACTTCAGCAGTTTTTATATTATCGATCGTACCGGCAGGCAGATGGTGGGCCAGGAAAGCATTGATGAGAATTTCAGACAGGTAGAACACAGCCTGAATCTTATTAAAGACCATCTGCGACAACAATACGATTTTACAAACTGCAGTACGGTGATCGGAAACAATACACTGATCAACAGCCTTAATAAAACAATAGAGGAAGAATCCGTCGACCTCGTTATTACCGGAGCGTCCGGAAAGCAGGGTCTGAAGGAACTGATCCTGGGCTCTTCTTCCTACCAGATTCTCACGGCTGCCAACTGTTCAGTGCTGCTGGTTCCTGAGGACTCACACCAGCTGAATTTCAAAAAGATCCTTGTTCCGGTACGGGTGCTGGACAAGCTGCATGAAAAATTCGATCTTTCCAAACTGATTGCCGAAAAAAACAAAGGAACGATCAGCCTGCTGGGAATTTCGCCCGAACAGCAGTTTGCAGACATCCGGAAGGCCTACATCGGTCTCAGGAAAGAGCTGAGAAGGAGCCATATCGAGTACAATGCCTCTTTTATCGTCAGCAACGATAAAGCCCTGGAGATTTCAAAGGTTTCCAACGATTCCGAGTTCGATCTGATTATCCTGAATTACCAGGACGAAGAAAACTGGAAATCGTTTTTCTCGGAAAATTTCCTGAAACGGATCATCAACCGGACTTCGGTCCCTTTGCTGTTCTTTAAAGACTCCAAACCAAACCAGATCCGGACAGATGCTGAAGAAGATATGGGCTACGATATTACCCTGCCGTTCCCGGGATAATCTTCTGTGAAAATCCTGGCATCACTGAATTCGTTAAATAAAAGAGATGTAACATCTCAGTTACGTCATATAAGAGAATAACTTTAAGCATATTTAGAACATATTAGAAGAAACCTCAAAGAGGTTCTTAGAATATAATAAAAGATGCTTAAGGCAAAATCAAAGATTTCAGTGAATTGATGCGTGAAAATACATTGCTTTAATTTTCAACCGCAAAAGGCACAAAAGAGATCGGTGCCGTTTAAAAAGTTGAATGTTTTGCGGTAAACGAGCAAATAAAAGTTTTTAAAAAATCTTTGATTTTTAATCTCATGTGCTCTAAAATAAACTCAAACCTTCAAACTCTTTCTTTGTGACTTATGTGTTAAAGTAGAGCACCACCATCCGTTTAGTGGGAATGTTGTTTTATTGTTTTATGGAAATCTATATGCGGGTCTTTCCAAGATTTTCTTCTAATACAATTTCTAGATCCCTGCGGGATTACAAAACGGAGTAGTAAACTTATGATCCTTCACAATATGTAAACAAATGGCGGTACGGTTGCTTCATAGAGCCGAAGTCCCGCATCATCGGTGAAAAACCATAACCCACTGTGAGATTTTTAATACAAAAACAACTTATCTAGAAAACCTTTATTTCAAATAAAAAAACAGCCTCCAAGATAGAGACTGTTACAGATTTATATTAAAAAAATTAAAGAGTATTATTCTGCAGTTTCATTTTTCAGAATGGAATAACCGATCGGCTTAAAAGAATAGTTGTTCGACATTTCCGCAGAGCAGGCCGTCATACCGACGATGAGGTCCATGGCTGCTTCGATGATGATATAATCACCTTCTTTGCTCTTTGGCGGCAGTACGCTGATTTTCCCGGTTTCGCCGTCGACAGCTACATTCATGAATACATTAAAGCAGATCGGGATTGCATCGGGAGCGATGCCGAAAGGTTCCAGTGCTTCACACAAGTTTCCGAAACATCCTCTGTGGGGATTCTCATCCCCATAAATGATCCGAAATGTATCTGCACTACAAGGAGTCAGCAAAAAATCGTGGCGTCCCACCGTATCTTCGATAATGTTAAACATGATGTTGCTTCTGTTGGAATAAAAAGGATGGCCTTTGGTCAGAAAAATAGTTTCGGCATAATCGATGGTGCGTCCCGAGGAAAGGTATTCCTTCGTATCATCGAGATTAAAGCATGTAAAATCGGAGACCTGTTCTCCTTTGATGTCCATGATTTTCAGCCGTTCGCCTTTTCTCAGCATAAAAGCGGTCCCGCTGCGGGGTAAAATTGTATTCATTTATTTAGTGTTGTATTTATATGGGCATTCCCAGTTTTTACCATATCTCATTCCGCTGTACTGATAGACTTCGGAATCGTCCCCGAAATCCTGAAGCATAGGGTTGATCGACCCGCTAAGGGCTACATCCCTCTTACGGACGATGTTCTTCATTTTATCATATCTTTTAAGAGACCTCAGTTCTTCAAACTGCGCATGCGGATTGAAAACAATGGTCGGATATTGAAACCTTCTGGCGTCCCTGCTGCTGACCGGGGAAAGTCCGATCACAAAGAATGCCTCTTCCTTTAAACTGAAGCTGAAATTCGGTGAAGAAGGATTTGAATCGACCCGGCTGTCGTATGGATATTTTAGGGCATCCATGTCAGACAGCGCCTGAAGCCTCTGCCAGAGCAGATGGTCAAAAATTTCTTCGGAAATCCCGTAGGTTTCAGGGAAAATGACGCAGGCGGTATGAAAATGATTCTCGGCTTTTCTATATTGATCTACAAATTCATAAATAAAATCCAGAATGGCCCGGTCATCTTTCGGACAGGCCAGATGTCCTGCTACAAAAAGCTGCATCTGATCTTTCGTAAGGGCTGCTTTCGCTGCGACACAGGGAAAAAGCTTATCGTCCACAAACGACTCAAATGCATGTTTTACCTGCAGCGCATCGGCTGTATTTTGTGATTGTTGAAATGGTGTCATGCCCAATACTACACAAAGTACATGCCACCGGACTGCTTAAAACAACAATACTGACATAACGTGGTATCATAAAAAAATATCATCAGAAAACATGGTACCTTATGATAAGGTTCCCTATCTCTACAAAAAGAATCACTTAACCATTTGTTTATCTGAAACCTAATATTCAGTAATCCGGTTAGTAAATGGACTTAACACCGGATTAGCGGTTGCCTATCCATTCTGTTTTTATTGTTGTTTAAAATTAATTCCATCTTTTGAAAGGTTAATCGGACATAACAATACAGCCGCTGATTAATCCGGCCACTGCGTCTACTTTATCGGATCAGTTTGTGGATTAGCCATTGGCTGGATTTTACCTCGTAGATGCAATGCTTTAATAATTGCGTAAATCGGATTCTCATCCGATCCTATTGTAAGCCGTTCCTTTGGAACTCTTGCATATTTATGTCTGAATAAATAGATAAATGACAAGTGACCCCTTGTTTGAAAGCATAACTGCTGATTATGTATGAATTATGCATCTGCTTCATCAAATCAGCTTGCTGATTCATCTTTGCTTTCTTCCATTATGCTTAAATAAATTTAATCTTTGCGTTAAAAATTCAGCGTTCTTAAAAAATATTCAGACTTACCTCAACTGTTTTACCATTCTATCAGCAAATCAGCTTGTACCCTACCCCTCTGATGCTCATCAGTTCAATCTCAGAATCGTCCTTGAGCATTTTGCGGAGATGCGACATGAAAACATCCATGCTCCGGGCATTGTAATAGCTGTCGTCGCCCCAGATTTTCAGCAGGGCCGTCTGCCTTGGAAGCAGATCGTTGCGGTGCTCCAGCAGCAGTTCGAGGAGAGCGGTTTCTTTGTACGAAATTTTATAGTTGGCTTTTGGGGTTACCAGTTCCTGACTTATCGTATTCAGTTCACAGTTGCCGAAAGTTTTACGGTGGGAAGAAGGAGCATGTTGTTGAACAGCAGTTCCGAAACGGGTGAGCAGGCTTTCCATCCGCACCAGCAGTTCGCCCATCGTGAAAGGTTTTTTCAGGTAATCGTTGCCGCCGCTTTTGAAGCCTTTTACCACATCATCGCCCAAAGATTTGGCGCTGAGAAAAATAATTGGTACTTCGCTGTTTAATTTACGGATATCTTCTGCTAACGTGTAGCCGTCTTTTACCGGCATCATGATATCGAGGACGCAGATGTCCAGCATTCCGGATTGAAACAGCTGTAAGGCCTGCTGCCCGTCTGAAGCAAGCTGGACTTCATAGCCGCTGCTCCTGAGTCCGTCAGTAATGATTTCGGCGAGGGTGGCTTCGTCTTCGGCGTAAAGTACTTTATATTTCATGGTAAGCGGGTAAATAAATGGTGAAAACAGCGCCCTGTTCCGGTGCATTAGCCACTTCAATCCTTCCTTTGTGGCGGGTAATGATTTCCTTTACATAATGAAGGCCAAGTCCCGTTCCTTTCACGGTATGAATATCGGGATTTTCCTGGATTCTGAAAAACCGTTCAAAAATGCGGCTGTGGTAGATTTTTTCGATCCCCGGTCCGTTATCCCGGATTTTGATGATGACCTCATCTTCTGTGGGAGTACAGGTTATGTTAATAACCGCTTTGGGACCGCTATATTTAATGGCATTATCCAGTAAATTATAGAAAATATTAGTCAGGTGTACCGGATCCCCGTCGACAAAACAGGGTTCTTCCGACGGCACATAATGAATGGTTACCGAACTGCTGCTGTTGCGCAGCCGCATTGAGGAGACGACACTTTCCAGGCCCTGTTGAACGTCGTAAAGTTCTGGACGGAGGTTGATTTCCCCATTGTCCAGCTGTTCCAGGTTCAGCACTTTATCGATCATCGCATTCAGCCGGCTGATTTCGTTTTTGCTGATGTTCAGGTAATTTTCAAGCCGCTCCGGGTCGTTGGCCAACTGATACCGCGTGATCGAATCCAGAGCTGCTTCAATAACTGCCACCGGTGTTTTCAGTTCGTGGGTCATATTTCCGGTAAAGGCAAGGCGCGCCATGGTATATAGGCGTTCGCGCCGCATTACTCTGAAGAGAAACCAGAAGGCCTGTCCGGTAAGCAAAATCATTATAAGTGAAGAAAGCAAAAACTGACGCATCCGGTACATCACGGTTTTGGTAATGGAAGGTACGACCAGCTGATAGGTATGAATAAAAAAATTAAGGTTGTATCCGATATGTGCGCTCTGATAATCGGCCTTCTTTGCTTTCTGCCCGTCTTCTGAAGACTCCGGCTTTCCTGTCCTGTAATCGTAAAGAAGGTAAAAGCTTTCCTCGTTGATCTGTTGGCGGCGGCATTCGAGCTTTACAAGACTGTCCATCCGCTTCAGGTCTTTCCGGTCTGCTGCCATGACCGATTTTAGGGTTTCACCATCATCGAAAATAGAGATCATCCTGGATTTCCGCGGGCCGGGCGAACGATGGTTGGCGATATTCAGGATCATGCTGATGCGTGTACTGTCGTTCTTCAGTTCCGTTTCAAAGCGGCTGGCGACCCCGATCCGGCGCATTTGGGTATACGCCTGTTTCAGCTGCAGCCATTCCGGGGAAAGGAAGAAATCCCGGAAGTTGTTGTTGTTTTCGTGTCCCGGAGCCACACTCAGGTATTCGCTCATGCGCGCGGCGTTGGCCACAGCCTGGTCGAGGTCCCGTTTGACCTGCACCTTCTGGGCACGGAAGAGCTGGATCAGCCATGCTGCCTGAAGGCCGATGCAGGCGATCATGGCGAAAATAACGAGCGGATAAGCATATCGGTTGGAGAGCCATTTCATTCCGCTAATTTCATGATAATTATGGAATGTTAAAAGGCTGCCGGTAAAGATTTAACCTTAATTAACCTTGGTTAATGTTGTTTAACCGTGCTTAACCGGCCTTAACATAGCATCGCCGTAGGTTTGCGGTATGAAAAATACCATTTTATTTCTCCTGATCTGCATTTCAGGACTTATGCATTCCCAGACCGTTCTGAAAGGAACCGTAAAAGATCCCGACGGCCGCATGCTGGACGCCGTGACGATTAGTTTAAAGAAAGACCAGAAACCCGTAGCTTCCGCGTTCTCCGATCTTGGAAATTTCAGTATCATCTCGCCCGAAGCCGGAACTTATACCGTTACGGCAACCCTTCCCGGCTATCAGCCGGCCGAAACGGAAGTCCAGCTTCCGAAAGAAAACTTCGTCCTGATCCTGCGGAAAAGCGAGCATGTGATCCAGGAAGTCACTGTTACCAAAAAGAAGCCGCTGATTGAAAGGAAGATCGACCGCGTGAGCTTTAACGTCGAAAACAGCATTATCGCTTCGGGCGGAAGTGCGTGGGAAGCCCTGACCAAAGCACCCGGTGTACAGGTCAGTTCCGCCAATGCGGTTTCCGCCAACCGGAAGAATGTGCGGATCTATCTGGACGGAAAACCGCTGCAGCTTTCCGGGGACGACCTGGCGGCTTATCTGCAGGGGATGCCGTCCGACCAGCTAGCCCAGATCGAGATCTTCTCCAATCCGCCCGCAAGGTTTGATGCGGAAGGGGCTTCGGTGGTCAACATCATCACCAAAAAATCAAAAAAACAGGGTTTTAACCTCAGCCTGAACGGCGGGATCACGCAGGGCCACTACACCGGATTTACCGGGAACACGACCTTCAATTACCGCAAAGACCGGTGGAATGTTTTCGGAAATTATGGCTTCACCCGCCGGAACGCAATCCAGGATCATAATACCTTCATCAATTACGGCAGCTCTTTGTGGACCGGAACGAACCGGTCGGTTTCCCGGTCAGATACGCATGCCTACCGTTTGGGTGTCGATTACCAGGTTTCCGATAACCAGGTATTGGGTTTCCTGATGACGGGAAGTAACCGGAGAGGTAATTCCGACGGCCATACCCTTACCCGGATCACCTCGCCGGCCATGAAGCTGGATTCCACCCTGAACACTGACAATTACGCCTCCAGCCTGGGCGACCAGTTTGCCTATAACCTGAATTACAACCTGAAACTCGATTCCGCGAAAAGCAGCCTGAACATCGACCTCGATTATTCACCTTTCCGGAATGCCAACCGTTCTTTCACGGATAACGTGACCCTCCTACCCGACGGAAGCGTGAATTCCGGATTCTTTATTTACACGCCGAGCTCACAGGACATCAGCATCGTTTCCGGAAAAGCGGATTACCATTTTAAAGCCGGGAAAAAACTGGATGTGACTTCAGGCATTAAATACAGCAGCACGCGGAGCATCAATATTTTCGACTATTTCAACCGCGACGGATCGGTGCTGACGGCGATAGATGCCAACCGCAACCACTTTATCTACCGTGAAAATGTGGCTTCGGCCTACACCAGCGTTTCAGGCAGCTTCGGATTATGGACATTCCAGGGCGGACTGCGCGGCGAGTATACCCGCACCAGCGGATTCCAGCAGACGCTGAACCAGCTCAACGAAAGAAATTATTTCAAGCTGTTCCCGACCGTATTCCTCCAGTACAAACCTAACGATAACCATGAGTTCCTGCTGAATTACGCCTACCGCATCGAACGCCCGGAATACAACCGCCTAAATCCGGCAAAGCGATTCTCATCGCCCTACAGCGTCTATGTCGGAAACCCGGCCTTGCAGCCAGCCTTCGTTCACAGTGTGGAAGCCGGCTATACGTTCAGGCAAAAATACAATGTGACCGCCTATTATACTTCCACCCACGATGTGTTCACCAATATCGATGTTCAGGATAACGAGACCAAACGGTATTATGGCACCCAGGTTAACCTTGGGCTGAGCGCGATGGCAGGCCTCCGCTTTTCAGGACAGATAAAGCCTGCGTTCTGGTGGGAGGTGAATGTGACAGCAGATGTCTACCGCCAGCGTGAAAAGTCGGATTATTTATCCGGAAGATATGACAACCATATGGTTTCTTTTTCCGGTTCGCTGAACCAGTCGTTTACGATTGACAAAGAAACCGGACTGAAAGCGGAAATCAACGGGATGTACAACAGTGCCGGCATCCAGGGCGTGTACCGCGCCCGGCCGAATTCGTTCGTCGACCTCGGCATCAAAATGAATATCCTGAACAATGCCGGCACCCTTCGCCTTGCCGTGACCGATGTGTTCAATAAGAACAACAACCAGGTCAGTATTAATTTCCAGGATCAGCAAAGTTCTTTTTTCTACCAGCGCGAAAGCCGGTTCGTGAGCCTCAGCCTGCTCTACCGCCTCGGTAAAAACGTAGCCGCTTCCCGAAACAGGACAACGGCCAGTGAGGAGGAAAGGAAGAGGGCGCAATAGTTTTTGTGATGAATAAAAAGCTCCGGGTGTTGCAACATCCGGAGCTTTTTGCTGCCTGGAAATCTTCCACAGATGCCACGGATTTTCACGGATGATTGCGCTTTATTTGAACACATAAGTCACAGAGAAAGAATTTAATGGTTTGCGTATATTTTAGAACACATTAGATTAAAAATCGAAGATTTTTAAAACCTTAACAGACGAAAATATCCTACGCTGGTGCGAGCCTCCGGGCTCGTATCCGTATTTGCCTGCTTACGAAATTACGACCAGTGTAGTCTGAGCAGGCAAACCACCCCGTCAAAAATTCTCTGAATTTTCGTCACCCCTTCGGAGGAGGGGAATGATACCGGACCGTTGAGTTATCAAGAACAGGCTTCGGTTTGTGTGGCTTCGGCTCCGCTCAGCCACCGGGAGTTGCCATTCTTTTCAATAAGAAAGCATAAAAATCTTTGATTTTTAAAAGCTTCTGTGCGCTTATTTAACGTAAATCCTTCAACTTTTATAGCGGCACTAGTATCTTTTGTGACTTTTGTGGTTGACCATCAGCAGACTACGGCTGTGGCTTCGGCTCCAGTATTAATTCAATACCCTACGTTTATCATCCTGTGGAAATCTCAACATTTATATTAGCAAACAGCGTGGAATGATTCGTGCCTGGATTCCGTACCGGAATGACAAACGAGGTAGATAGTTAGCATATTTCATTAAAAATCTTTGATTTTGCCTCAGACATCTTTATTTATAATTATGAATCGGCGAACCTCTTCGAGGTTTCCTCTAATGTGTTCTGAAATATGCGGGCTTCGACTCCGCTCAACCACCAGGAGATCAAATCTGATTTGACTCATGTGTCATCTTCTTATAGAAAGTCCCATCACTTCTCATCAGCTGACACCATCGCAGTCCTTTCCACGATCAATTGGGCAGCATCCAGGATTTTGTTCAGACGGAGGAATGGCGTGACGGTATCCTCCTCCGGTCCTTTCCGGAAGGTACCGAGTGAGAAACAGGTAATGTCTGAAAGGAAGCTGTCGAAATCGCGGATGGTGAATTTGCGGAAGGTTTTCTGAAACGCCAGGACCGGGTTCCGGTACTCTTCTTCCGAAAGCGAACCCAGCATCACGCCTGACGCCGGAACCTGTGCTGCCGGCGCCTGAAATTTCCGTTTTTGAGCCTTGAACTGCATCCGGTAACCGGCACGTACCAACGACCGTAGCGCGAGGTAAAAATGAAAAACTTCGGAAGGATTTTCTTTCCTCAATACTTTGGCTTTCCGGCTGTGCGCCATCATTTCGGCGAGCAGGTTTTTGGCGGTGGCCAGATCATAGAACCGGAAGAAGGTTTCCAGAATGCCGAAAGCGGAAAAATGGTGGCTGCCTGACCAGCCACCGGACTCGAAATTGATTTTTTTCTTTTTCATTGTGTTACAGTTTTTGTGTTTTTTTAAGTTTCTGTCTAAACTTTTAATGGTTTCCCGAACAGATCGCCTGCAGGCGGGCAGCCTTTAAGAGACTGGGGTTTTTATCATTTAAATGGTTTCTACTTCACATTACTGTCTAGTTTTATTCTGCAAATGTAATAAAAAAACATAAATCACGGTCGATCGACCGTGATTTTTTAATTATTATATATTTCTTTTGTTTTTATGACCGATATCAATGATCTTATTTGTTCATACATAACAAAGGAATGGCTGATTCCATGGCTTAAGGAAAATAAGTCACAGACTTCTTTTGCCAAAGATCATGGTGTCGAAGAAAGTACCATCCGAAAAATTAAAAGCGGCGGAAATTACAGAATCCCTGTTGAAACATTATACAAAATTTGTGAAGCAAGAAAAATAAGCCTTTCCGAATTTTTCAAACTGATTAATGAGTAATCCTGACGAAAGTTGGGATTTTTTGTTTAATAAAAATTATTAATAAACAAATATATAATGCATACATTTTTAGATTCGTTTGATAATGATAATTTTGTTAAATATATCACTCTTATTTAATGGAACAGATTCAGGACAACTATTTTATTGCAATAGCTGATTACATCAAAGCATTTGTCGATGAAGAAGGAATTGACATCTCTGATTTAGCGGCAGCAGCAAATGTAGACCGCAAACAAATTTACAGGTTAATCAATAAGGAACATATTCCCAGGTTGTCTACCTTAATGAGAATTTCTCTGGCTGCTGGTATAGAACCTGCAAAATTATTTTCGATCAAATTTGATTTTGATAAGTATATGAAAGAAAATAATATTTTGAAGGCTGGTTTTAAAACCAAGAGAAAATCATAATGATCAATATTCCGTCGAAAAGAATAGCAATTTCCACAGGAATGCCCGACAACGTAAACGAGACAATAAATAAAGAAGTGACAGGAAAAAAATAAAGAATCCGTCTCATCACTGAGACGGATTCATTTTGCTGTTGCTAAACGTTAGGCGTTGAAATGTTCTTTTACTTTTTCCAAAACTTGCTCCTCGCTCATCTGCTGGGCGGTATCCAGCTGGATTTTCAGGTTTTTGAACTGTGGGGTTTCTTCCAGGTAATGCTTGAATTCTTCCTGTACGGTTCCCGGCCCGATGATCAGTACTTCCTGGGAGTTGATCAATAGGTGTTCGATTTCCTTGAAGTATTTGACGCGGTTGGTCTGTTCGGCATTGTTACCGGCGTTTTCGCTGGAGTTTCCATGCTGGATTTCGGCTTTCACCGGACTGCAAAGGAAAAATTTAAATGCATTCTGCGCATCATGATTTTTAACAACGATGGCCTTTTCCGTGTCCATCCAGATCCCGGCTAATTTTTTTTCTGACATATTATTTTATTTTGGTGATAGGTATGATCTTACAAGAATGGTGCAAACTTAGATTAAAAGCTGTTAAAATGTGGGATGTCCTATGGATTGCATGGGCTTTCTTGACACATTAGTCACAGAGAGAATTTTATAGTTTGCGTGTATTTTCAGAACACATGAGATTAAAAATCAAAGATTTTTTAAAATTTTTGTGGTAAAAATTTTCTCACGGATTATACAAATTTCAAAGATGACTGTATTTTTGTTTTAAAAATTGTAATGTTCAATTTGTCATTGATTGCGTCGCATCTTCGATTTTCGCAGAAATTCGCATATTTAACTTATTCAAATGATTAAAGTGACTTATTTGAAGGAGCTTTTTAAACCACCCCGTCAAAAATTCTTTTAGAATTTTCGCCACCCCTCCGGAGGAGGGGAATTTTTGTTTGCGGGAATTTTTGGAGTGAAGTTATTTGATTTAGTTTCAGGCGGTATTCCTGATCCTGATAATCCTCAGTTTATGAAGCATCCGCATGGTCTGGAAACCCATGTCCCACTCGAACCAGCGGGAGGCGTTGTTCGGTCTCTGGGGATGTTTGTGATGGTTGTTGTGGTAGGCTTCGCCCCAGAAAAGGAAATCGACCGGCAGGATGTTTTTGGAGGTATTGGCCATGCTGTAGTTTTCGTAGCCGAATTTGTGGGCCCACCAGTTGACGGCCATTCCCTGCAGTGATCCCATGATTACCGTTGCCGGCAAGAAGAGCCACTGCCACCACGCCGTTGCCAGCAAAGCATAAATAGCGATGTAAACACCGATCCAAACGATCCGGGTGATGTAGTTGTGGGCAAAACGGTCGAAGTTTTCCCAGTCCGGAAGGTTCTTTTTGTACTTTTCGGGCGCATCGGTCTTACCGATGTAGAGATGGAAATAGTTGGTCCGGGTAGTCCACATCATGAGGAAAGGATTCGGATCGTTGTGTGGCGAATGGGGATCTTCCGGCTGATCAGTATGGGCGTGGTGCAGGCGGTGCATCAGTCCGTACGTATAAGCGCTGATGTATGATGAACCCTGGGTGAAGAAGCAGCCCAGGTAAAAGACGCGTTCCCAGAATTTCGACATGGTAAACAGGTTATGGGCCGCATACCGGTGATGAAAAACCGACTGGAAAAAAAGCGACGCATACCAGTGTATGATAATGAAAATGAACAGTGCCATAAGAATAGGGATTAAAAAAATTGAACAATGGGTTTCTGAAACAGCTTTGAATAAAGTGAGGAATATAAAATGGCTGCTTACCTGTATATACGACTAATCAGAGTCCACAGTTTTCCTGCTCCGGTTTCCAGGTGCGGATGTCGTGCTAAGTTCCTTCAAACCAATCGGTAGGATGGTCATATTTTTTTATCTTTGATGATCTTACCGGTGAAATTCCGGAAATTAAAAGTTGCTGCTATCACGATGAGTTTTAAAGGTAATGGCAAAAGATATGCATGATAAGAAAGTAAATAAACCCGATTAATGACTCCCTTTAACTTCTCTGATCCATCTTCACTTAACGGTCTTGTCCTGGCCGGCGGCAAAAGCTCCCGGATGGGAACAGCCAAGGAAAAGATCCACTGGCATGGAAAGGAACAGCAATACGCCGTGGCTGACCTGCTGTCTAAATTTTGTGATGAAGTATTTATTTCCTGCCGCCCCGCCCAACAGGAACATGTTGATGCCGGCTATAAGGTTCTGGCCGATGCGTTTGTGGATATGGGACCGGTTGGCGGTATTTTGTCAGCGTTTCACTACCGGAAAGATACCGCGTGGCTGGTGGTGGCCTGTGATCTGCCGCTGCTGGATGAAGGAGCCCTGGAATTATTAATCCGTTCCCGGGATCCTGAAAAGATGGCGACCGTTTATGAAAGTCCGGTAGACGGCGGACCGGAACCGCTGGTCGCTCTCTGGGAACCCCAAAGTTTTCCGTTGTTGATGGATTTTCTGGAAACCGGGAGCCGTTCGCCCCGGAAGTTGATGATGAACAATGATGTTTGTCTGGTGAAGCCTGAAGACCCGCAGGTATTGCGGAATGTGAACACGCCGGAAGAATTGGCAGAGGTTCGGCGGATGATCGAAAATTCCCGGTAAATCTAAGTTTATTATTGCACGCAGATTCTGCAGATGACGCAGATTTTTCTTGCAAAATTTTGATTTTATTGATGGATAGGGTGATATAAATTTCCCAGGGAATTTATGATTATTGTCGCGCGCAAATTTTGCAGATGATACAGATTTTTTAACGCAAAGCTTTTATTTTGTTTGCGGATAGGATAAGGGAGCAAAGATGGATCAGCAAGCTGATCTTATGAAGCAGGCATTTCATTTTTTTAATTATTGATTTAGAATCGTGATTTATTCAAAAGGTATTTGCTCCAGCGGAGCAATATCTGTGTAGCTTATGATCATCAGAATTACAGCGGAACTCCGGAGGAGTTCTATCTTTTTTAAGCGGGCTTTGTATTTAGCCTGAAAATTATTCAGATAGCACACCTACGGCGTGCTTTTCCCACTTATATACAAATAGACTACACAGATTGTACTCCTACGGAGTATTGCTCTATTTTTCTGAAATTCTTTATATTAAATTCGGATATGTTCTTTTTATAATGTTAATATATCGCACGCAGATTTTGCAGATGGCGCAGATTTTTTTAGTGCAAAGTTTTCATTTTATTTGAGAATAGGATAAGGAGAAAAAGAATTAGCCAGCTGATCTGAGGAAATACATGTTTTATACGGTAGCAATACCAATTTGCTCTTAAAAATTCAATGCACGGATGATTTCCGTGCATTGAACTATTATTTTATGACTGTGCCGTTCCTGCGGCGGCGGCGATATGTTTATCAATTTTCTGATAAATTTCCGGGTTGTGTTTCCGGATTTTGATGCGGACGTATTTGGAGGCCGGCATATTGGCACCGTCTACGACGTTGTTGATGGAGACCAGGGCATTGGTTTCCGGAAAGTAGGTCATGGTGCTTTTCTGCGGGATGGCATATTTTACGACAACAAACAGAGGCGCAATGCGCTCGATACCGTCATCGTAATTGAAAAGGTCTACCTTCTCCCCTTCTTTCAGTCCGGCTTTCTCGATGTCCTTTTCGTTCATCATGACGATTCTTCTTTCATTAAAGATTCCCCGGTAGCGGTCGTCCAGTCCGTAAACCACGGTATTGAACTGGTCGTGGGTACGGGTCGTCGCCATCAGGTATTCGTCATCTGCCAATGAATTGTCGGGAATCGGAGTGATGTTGAATGCCGCTTTTCCCGGAACATGTTCACTGCTGAACTTTCCGTCGCGAGGATTATTCGGAAGATAGAATCCACCTTTCTGTACGACTCTTTCATTATAATTTTCAAAGCCCGGAATACATTGGGAAACGTCGTCGCGGATGGCATCGTAGCTGTTCATGAACCGGTCCCAATCGATAACGGAACGGTCACCCAACACGGCTTTTGCCATCCTGCAGGCGACATGGATTTCATTGATCAGATGTTCCGAAATAGGTTCCAAAACGCCTTTTGACCATTCTACCACGCCCATGGAATTCTCCGTGCTGATGTGCTGCAATTCTCCGTTGACGATATCTTTTTCGCTCCGGGAAATTACCGGTAAAATCAGGGCTTCTTTCCCGTGGATCAGATGGCCGCGGTTGAGCTTGGTGGATACCATTACAGACATTTCAAGCTTGCGCATCGCATCTGCCGTGTAGGTCGTATCGGGTGCGGCAGATAAAAGGTTTCCGCCCATGCAGAACATGAATTTCACTTTCCCATCATGCATGGCCTTAATGGCTTTTACCACGTCATAACCGCCCTCTCTCGGCGGTTTGAATCCGTAAAATTTTTCCAGTGCATCCAATTGTTCGTCGGTAGGTTTATGGTTGACCAACAGCGTCCGGTTTCCCTGTACATTGCTGTGCCCACGGACCGGGCAGACGCCGCCGCCTTTAATGCCGATGCTTCCTTTCATCAGCAACAGGTTCACAATGTTGTAAATCATGTCGACGCCATTGTGCTGCTGCGTAATGCCCATTCCCCAGCAGATGATAATCCGTTTTTTAGTGGCAATCATCTGGGCGGCTTCTTTAAGTTGTTCTGCCGGGATTCCGCATTCTTCCGCCAGGAATTGGAGGTCATACCGTTTCAGTTCTTCCGTTAAGGCTTCAAAGCCGGCCGTTTTTTCGGCAATGAACTTATGATCAAGAACTTTCCCCGGATTTTTTTCTTCTTCTTCCAGAAGCAGGAGCTGCAAAGCTTTTAGTAAAGCCATATCTCCATTGATTTTAACGGGCAGGTAAAGATCCGACAGTTCAAAAGGTTTACTGATCAGCGCCAAGGGTTTCTGAGGATCCCTGAACCCCATAAGTCCGGCTTCCGGAAGCGGGTTGATCGCCATGATCTTAGCGCCGTTTTTCTTCCCTTTGGTAAGGGCGGAAAGCATTCTCGGAGAATTGGTTCCCGGGTTCTGGCCCATAATGATAATAAGATCGGATTCATAAAAGTCTTCCAGCTTTACGGAACCTTTTCCGAAGCCGATGCACCGGGTCAAGGCATACCCTGAAGTTTCATGACACATATTGGAACAGTCCGGAAAATTGTTGGTTCCGAATTCCCGTCCGAAGAGCTGGTACACCCACGTCGCCTCATTGCTGGTTCTTCCCGAAGTATAAAACATAGCTTCATCCGGAGAAGCCAGGCCATTGAGCTTTTCAGCGATTTTGGCAAAGACACCGTCCCAGCTGATCGGCTGATAATGCGTTCCCCCTTCCGGAAGATACATCGGCTCGGAAATCCTACCCAGCTGGCTGATCTGGTAGTCAGTCATTTTCGACAGTTCATACACCGAATGTTCCCTGAAGAAATCTGCACCGATTTTTTTGGAAGTGGCTTCTTCCGCAAGGGCCTTGGCTCCACTCTCACAGTATTCCGCTATCGGTGACCGGTCGTGATCGGGATCCGGCCAGGCACAGCTCGGACAGTCGAACCCATCAAACTGGTTCATGCTGAAGAGTGCCCTTCCGCCCCGCAGAACCGAGGCATCGCGCACCAGCTGCTGGATCGAATGCATGACGGCCGGTGCTCCGGCTGCCCAGTTTTCAGGTGATTTCAGTTTGAGCTCTTGCAGGGCAAAAGGAGATTCGGCTATGGGTGATTTGCTGTCTTGAGGATCTGTATTTTGATTAAATTCTTTACTTTCCATATTGTCGTGATTAATGGTAAAATCAACATTTGGCGTTTGGATTCGGGTAGTTGTCGCTCTGGTCTTCCAGGGTATTGTCCAGGCAGACAAAATCCTTTTCGACCAGTATTTTCAATTTTCCGGCCTGCCCGTCGAAACCGATCCGGTCGGTAGAAATCCATTCTTCTACCATCGGAGCCGGCATTTTAAGGACCATCCTGCTGCTTTCAAATGCTGCGGATATCGTCTGGTCTTCTGTTCTTTCAAGGGCATAGGTGAAGGTCTGGCCAGGAAATTCGGTGTAACCGGAAATCGTTCCGTTCGAACCGAGTTCCGCCACTTCGGATTGGGTAAGGCGGAAACGGATGCTGTTGTCTTTTATTCTTATTTTCATTAATTTTTTATTTCAGTTCTGAATATGATGTCTGACTTTCTGCTTTAATTTTTTAACGCAAATTTTTATTTTATCTTATTGCATATCTTTAGAGATCAAAGGGTGCGATCAGCAGGCTGATCAGATTAAACGGATGTTCCATTTCTTTATTCCATTAAAATTTCAACATGACTGCTTTTATTGTATATATTGAACCGGTTGTCCCTGAGGAACCCCAATAAGGTCATGTCGAACTCTTTTGCCAGATCTACCGCTAAGCTGGAAGGTGCACCGATGGCTGCCACAATTGAAATTCCGGCCATTGCTGCTTTCTGGATCAGCTCGAAACTGGCCCTGCCGCTCAGAACCAGAATACGATCCTGTAACGGTAATTGTCCGATAAATAAAGCATTGCCGATGAGTTTATCCAATGCGTTATGCCTTCCTACATCTTCCCTCAAAGCCAAAAGATTCCCCTCCCGATCAAACAGCCCGGAAGCGTGGATGCCGCCGGTTGCGCTGAAATTGTTCTGAAAAGTCCGTAGCTTTTCGGCTAACTGATAGATCGTTTCCAAAGAAACCGTTTGCAGCTTTTTCTCCAGGTTCTGAAAAGGGCTGACGGTTTTAATGGATTCGATCGAGCCCTTTCCGCATACGCCGCAACTGGAGGTGGTATAAAAATTCCGGTCGGCACTCATTAAGTCCGGAACAAATCCCTCGGAAAGCTCAACGGTAATTACATTTCCACTGTTAACAGAACACGCCGCTTGCAGATGATTTACTTCTTTGATCTGGTTCTCATTTGCAATAATGCCTTCCGTAAACAGAAAACCCACCGCAAGTTCGGCATCATTCCCCGGGGTACGCATGGTCACGGAAATATTCCGGGTCTGTTTTTCTCCATCAAGGCCGTATGAAACTCTGATCTCCAGCGGTTCCTCCATCGAAACCTCATCGGTGCGGGGGAAACTTTGGCAGTCGTTTACCCTGATTATTTCTATTTTCTGTACGGACTGGTGTTCGGGGATGCCGGTTTTCATATTTTAAGAATTTGGAACATATTGCTTGTGAGCTCTGTTTTGTCTAATGCATTTATGCTGTTCGATCACGTTTCATGTAGACCTATACCTTTAATGAGTGATGGTTTTAAGCTTTTGATTTAAATTTCGGACATAGCTCATCCATACAGGCTATATCCATCAATCTTGATACCACAGAGTAAATATACGATTTTTATGACTGAAATCATAGGTAGGTGAAAATAGGTTTGATGAAAATGATGCCTTTGATGGATTTGAATGATGTTCTTTTTATTTAATCGGACTGCATCCGATCCTGAGTCAAGCCGCCCCGTTGGGGCTGGTGTTGTACGGTTGTATAATTGCTGATGTAACGGTATTCTGTATTCAGGGTTTTGGATTAAATCAATATTCTTTAATCGGACTATATCTGATTCTGAATTAAGACGACTTGTTGGGGCTTGAGGATTATATTTTTTGATTTATAATTGTATATAAAGCCTTCTCTATTAATTAACGGTAAACAACACACGGTCTTTTATTATCTTTGTGAATAATTTCAAAGCATGACCTTTCTTTCTGACAATTCATTTTCCGGTAATCCACAGGTGGCCGTAGTTTCCAGTTTTTCCGAGCTTGTTGAGACCGGGTTTCGGGGAGCGATAAATGCGCTGTGCTGGCCGAGGAATTTAAAAGGAAATTTTGAGGAGATTGTTTCTAAAATTCAATTGAAAGAAAATATTACGGAAATTTCTGCCGATGATCTTCTCGCATTGCAGCTTTCGGATGAAGGGAATGCTGCGAGAGAAATTATTTTAAATGACCTAAAACAGTTAGCCAATTTAGGTGCTTTACCATCCCTTAATTTATTAAAATGCTATGAGCGGGACGAAGAGCTGGATTTTTTCTCTACGGATGTCTATTCTTATCATGTGGACCGTTCGCCTATCGGAACGGATACGTTTCTGTGTACCTATCATGGACCAGCAAGTGATATTATCCCCAACGAGCAGGTGACGCAGAAGATTTTTGTCCCGGAAATCCGTGAACAATTAAAAAAGCTGCACGACGGCCCGGAAGCGGAATTTGAAGATTTTTTAAAAGATTATTTTTTCGACCTTCATTATCAGCCGAATCCCGGCGCACAGCCTACTAACCTAGGGAACGGCCATCTTTGGAGGCTGGCGGTAGACCATCCGGATCAGAAAGTTTTACCGTGTGTCCACAGGGCCCCGGTGGAAAATGAAGGGGAATACAGGCTGTTGCTGATCTGCTGATTTTTTGGATACAAGGCTGGAAGAAGGAATCCGGAAGTCTTTCCGTAACATTATGGTCTTGAATACCAAAGTTCTGTTTAATTTCCACGATTTTATTTCAGCTCTTTTTAAATTATTGAAAACAAATGAAATACTTCCGCATATAAGTCATTTGCATTTAATAAAAGATAACATCCAAAAAACAAGTTCAATAGTATTTTAACTATTTCATCAAAAAAACAGCATCATGTTGATGCTGTTCAAGTCTGGTATTGTCTGAATATTACCTCGCGAGTATGTTATTGAATTTATGTAAATATTTTGTCTTCTTTCAGATATTCTTTTTTGACGCTTTCGAGTAACATATCGATGTCAACTTTATAATCCGGTTTTCCAGATGAAATGGCTTTTAAACTTATATCCTGTATTATATTCATGATGTTTGATCCGGTAAGCTCATACCTCTTAGCAATCTGGGTAAGGTTAATATCTTCCAGCTGCAATTGAACAGGCAGATTCTGCTGCCAGATGCGCAACCGCTCTTCATGTTTCGGATTGCTGAATTTTATACAGCTGTGAAAACGTCTGCTAAAGGCCTGATCCATATTGTTTTTAAAGTTGGAGGCAAGAATGATGAGTCCTGAAAACGTTTCTATGCGCTGGAGAAGGTAAGATACTTCCTGATTGGCATATTTATCATGGGCATCTTTTACACTGGTTCTTTTTCCGAATATAGCATCCGCTTCATCAAAGAAGAGGATCCAGTTTTTATTTTCTGCTTTGTCGAATAATTTAGCCAGCTGTTTTTCGGTTTCTCCGATGTATTTTGAAACCAGCATGGAAACATCGACTTTAAAAACCGGACGTCCGGTATACTTCCCTAAAAGGCTTGCAGCAAGGGTTTTTCCTGTTCCAGGATCTCCGTAAAATAAAACGCGGAAGCCCGGTTTGAGTTTTTTCTGCATGTCCCAATCTTCCATAAGAATCCGGCTGCTGCTATACCATGCTTCGATGCTCTGGAGTTCATCCAAAGTTTCCTGCGGTAAAATAAGGTCCGCCCATGACCTTCGGGTGTGCAACAGCTCTGCCGGAAAATCGCCACTCATTTTCGGCAGCTGCTCCCATCCCAGCATCATCGTATTGAAAGCTTCCTGATAAACATTTATATTGCTGTTCATTGGCAAATATTCGTTCCCGGAACCTGAAAAGGCAATAATTTCCTTCTTTATCAAAGCGGAATCCGGATTAAGAAAGTGCAGCACTTTCAACCGTTCTGATATATTCTCGCCGCCCAGAATATACTGAACCGTCTGAATGGTCGGGTAAAAGAGCCTTCCGTTATCATTGGAAGAACAAAAATCAAATAACGCAGCATCTGAATTTTCCAAATAAATACGTTTCAGCAAAGCAGGATCCAACCTTGGCAATAAAGCAATCAGGAGAATGATGATTTCCTGATGGGTAAGTTTTTTTTCCGAAATGTAATTACCTAATGGAATATCTTTATATTCATCGATATTGAATTCAGGTGCGACCTTATCAAAATTTTCTGAAGGATTATTTATACGCCAAATAATAACTTGTTTCAGGTGGGTAAATAGTTTTTGTAATTGTTCTGAGGCCATTGTTTTTGTTTATTTTATGTGATCTGATATAGAAGCGAATCGATTATGGTTTCTCCATTCGGCAATGTATGATTAAGTATCTGCAATATTTCCGGATTGTCTTCATTGATGACTGCCTGCTGCAGTTCGTCTGAACCGTTTTCAATAAAGCTGTTGACAAGATTTTTGATCACTCCCGATTTCTGATAGCCCGAATAATAATTAAAAAGAAAATCGATGTACTGCTTCACTCCTAGTCTCATGCCCGCTTCCTGTAAATAATTAATTACCCTTTTGCGTCTTTTGGTGATCATCTCTGCACTTTCTGCAATGGAAAACGGTACAAAAACAGATTTCGTCAATACGGGATTCCCATAGACGTCAAACCATTTGATAAGTATGTTTGAGCCGGTTAAAAAACCATTTTCATCCAATTCATCAGAAAAGGTTTTCTCAATGGCGAGTCTGGTCTGTTTTTTATCCAGAAAATAGCCGGCACTTATTTTCTTCCCTTTTTTATAAACGGGTTTGCCTTTTACGATTCCGTTTAAAATGGTGATATCTGTCGCCATTACTTCAAGAGGAGTAAGCGTTGCAAGATGTTGATTTAATTCAAATATTTTTAGTTGCATTGTTCTTCTTTTTTAAAAATAATTACATTCGATTCTTAAACTTCTCATTCCATACGTTTGGTTACCCCAAGTGTCACTATTCTGACCGGCATACAGATAGCTGGTGGTTAAAAGACTATTGTTTTCCGCATTATAGATGCTACACTGTACATTCTTATCACTTTTTCTAAGGTCTGCCTTGTAGTAAAAGTTTAAGTAATCCCATGCGTCATAAAGATCAACATCCAAATCTTTTGCTGTATATTGGTAAAAAAGATAACTTCCGTCGACCTTATATTGAATATTTTCCCCGGTGTTATTAATAAACTTAATTTTTGTTTTTATAATATTTAAGGTTCGCCCTATATATTGTCGGTTTATCTGAAGAGAAAACCATTTGGCATCAGAGTTTGCGAACTCAAAATCAGCAGGAATTCCCGGAAGATTATTTCCAAATAACTTATTCATGACGGTCTTCTGATCAACAGCAAAAGTCAGATAATAGTATTCTCCTTCTGCCAATCCGTCATTGGGAAACTCTAAGGCTTTAACCGTATAAGGGGCACTGCCTAAAAAATATTTTTTATATTGAGATCCATTATAATTTTCTACAGTAACTGTTTCATCCTTTTCACCTTTTGATCCTAACGAAATCAGGAATCTCCGATTGAGATTATATCCATAGTAACTAATGTAAGTATTATCGATTGATGCCAGACTGTTGGCGAGAATTGCGACTTCTCTGTTGGTCGGGATATCGTCTTTATGTTTTAAAGCATCTATAACCGCCGCAAACTGGTCCTGGGTAGGGACTTTATCGGTTTCGAAGTAGGTTTTCAGTTCTTGCCGTGTGGGTAATTTGTTGTTTTCCATAAAGGTTATGTTTTTGTTTTAATTTTTTACAATTTTAATAGTGATTTAAGGCTCGATCCAATATTTTCCGAAACCGGTTATACAATTATTAATGTTATCATTCCAATAACTTCTGATTAACGAACAAAGAGGTTTAAATGAATTAATTCCAGTTACATCTGTATTAAAAGTTTTAGTTTCATTACCGGCCCTTACGGTGATATTCAGTATATTACCAACTTTTGTGAATATGCAGGTTGCCGAAGAGGAAATATTGATTCTTTGTTCTCCCGGCGTTGAATCCTGAGCCATTGGAATGAAGTTGATGCTATTGTACCACCATCCTACAGAGTAAGAAGACAAAAACCCGTTTAATAAACCTACGTTAGATTTAGCTGAACTTTCAGTAATACCAATCACTGGGACATTATAGTTAGAAAGTTGTGATCCAACAGATCCACCAATAATAAATACCCAATTTTTATTTGCAGGCAAAACTAAATTTGGATAGGCACATGCCATAACTTCTCCAAAGGCAAAGGCAGTAACATCACTACATTTTAAAGATACTCCTCCGGCGGCAGTTAAAGTGGCTGCCGTATTCTTAGATGCATTTACCAGGTTCCAATCATTTACTGTTAAATTCGTAAATTCTAAATTTCCAATATTCATAATAAATCTGTTTAAATCCTCTACATTGGTATCCAATGCCGTCGGACTGTTTGTGTAGGTGTGAACGATATTTAAGGTTTGTGAGGTAGGTGTTGCCGGATTCGGTAAGCTGTCCGGAATTTTTACGATGAAGGCATCTCCTTCGACTACCTGTTTTGTGTTGGGATCTACCCTGAGTACTTTAGGATAATTGGTAAAATCGCTTCCCGTATCCTTTAAGCCTTTTAAATAATAGGGATTTCCGGAAGTGTCCCAGGTAAAATTCGCATTTTGGGTAAAGACCCTTGCCTGGGTGTTCGTTAAGTCTGCCGTAGCGATATTGGCACCGCCTAAAGACTGCCATGAGCTTCCGTTCCATAAATAATATCCTGCAGAACCATCTGTCTGATAGACCATCGCACCAGTCTGTGCAGTCCCCAGTATAATAGAAAGCCGCTGTGCCTGGGTCATTCTCGGTGCAATAAGAGCTGCTTTGCCGGTAGAATCTACAGACCAGATAATATTGCTGTAATTGTTGCCTCCGATTCCCAAGCTTGCACCATTATCCTGAAGGATGCTGTTGGTAAATGCGGAGCCGCTCCATCTTCCAAGATAGTTGGCTGTGAGGGCGGGTTTATCAAACTTGTTGTTGAATGTATTCCAGTCTGTATTGCTGAGATATCCGGAGGTATTTGTATTCGCCTGTAAAATGCTTAATGATTTATCCGACTGCAAGGTGCCTCCGCCCTGCAACGGATAAGCAGTCCCGACCGTCACTGTTTTTTCCACTTTACTGTCCAGTACTGCCTGCAGACCGCCAATGTTGGATACGGCAAAGGCAATACTTGATAATATGGTCCCCCTGCTGTCCTTCAACTGTAAGCTGGTAGAATTCAATGCCAATTGTGTACCCACATTTTTCACAAAATCTGCTACCGGAATACTGTCCAGCAGCTTATTATCGGCATTATAAAGCTCTAATGAAGCGGTTTCCGTATTGTACCTTAAATCCGTACCTTCATCATCCAACGACTGTAAGGAAATCTCCGAAACCAGCTTTCCTTTGGAATCTGACAATGAAAGTTTCCGGTCTGTAGGCGACCATCTGAGATCGTATTTCAGGGATAAGCTTTCCAGATCTCCGATCTTTTCTTTTGGGATATCATCCAGTTTATGCCAGTAAGAATCTATCAGATCCGCAAACTGGCCCTGGGTAGGATTTTTGTCTGTTTCAAAATAGGTTTTCAGCTCCTCTCTTGTTGATAATTTGTTGTTTTCCATATACCTTTATATATTTTTAATCCTGTGTTTTATGCATGTTCATTTTAGGGACCCATCTGCTGCGCATGCTATAATTTTAAATCTTTCTGTTCCGAATTCTGTAAAAGTTTTATTTTTTTCAGTAGCTGCAGCTACTCTTACGACTTCATAATCAGATGACTCAACACTTAATTCCAGTGTTCAAAATTCATCTTTTTTCCGTTCTTACCCAAGCTTTCCGCCTGCTGCATTCAGTAGTTGCAGCAGCTTGTGGAAATCTGTCCGGATGCGTAGCTAGATTTTCGCCTAAAAGAATATTTACTGTGTCCTGTAGTGAAAAATATCAAAATTGTAAAAAGCCTGATTGTATGTTTACCTGAACAAAGAAACCCGGACTATAACTCCAGTTTTTTTAGTATGTTAATTTTTCTAGTCCTAAATTAAAAAAGCCATCTCATTATCTAAGATAGCTTTTTGTAATTTCTTTAAAAGGGTTATTTTTTAAGAGGACATAAATGTCTTACTGATTCATTCTTTGGACATCTAGGAATTTTTGAGTTACTCCTTATTTCACCATGGTCAACAAAATTAAAAATATCAGCCCCTTCATATGAGCCATAAAAGACTTGTAAATAAATTGCATTTTCTTCACTATTTCTAATAATCAATTTTGATTTTTCTTCATGTGAGTATTAGGATCTAAAAACTTAGTAGATGCTTTCGCTGTATGTATTGGCGCAGTTTGAATTCTTCCAAAAGCTCTATCAATAAACCATTTATCTGATTTTGTGGCACTATGTCTAGAATGTGTATGAGACCTCCTGTTACCTCATCCATTAATTTTAAAGCCTTGTTTGCCCGTGTATTAGTAGCTACCTTTTTATAACTATCTTTAAATAAATTAACCTGTCCTTTAGCTAAAGAAACTTTAGGATTAATTATAACATCCAAAGTAAACCATCTTATTTTTTAATTCTAAAGAAAATCCTTTGAATTTAAGCGTTTTGCAAAGTTTTAGCATAGCTTCAAACCAATTAAAAAACTCCGCAAGGTCTTGACTTTGCAGAGTTTTCTTTATAAACTTAGATTTTTACTATATAGATTTGAGAGTTTCTTCTATCTTCTCAATTTCCAATGTGTAAGAATTGACATTTATTCTTTCATAAAAATCTTTACTAGCCTTTAAAAATTCTTTAGTAAAGACATTTTTATTTAAATAAAGTGGTTTTTCATTACCAATTTTAATCCAGATATGTTCTTTTTCCTTTTTTAAATTAACTTCAATGGGTTGATCTGGAAAATAAAACTTATCAGACTCTTCATTATCTATTATTAAACTATAAATAGAATTAATGAAATATGAGCATAATTGATCAATTAAATCCCAATATTTAAATCCTATGAGTTCTGTTCCATAATATGATATGTATATAGCGCCCTCTATATAAAAGTTGTCCTCTTCTAAATATTCGTTTAATTGGCTTTCATTTAATTCATTAAAACGAAGAAAATAAAACTGCCAATTCTTCGAAATATCTTTTAAGTTATCAATGACAACATTTCGCTTTTTTAAGAAAAATTCTACTTGAATTTCTTTATTTTGTATAAAACTGACCGATTCTACCATCTTTAAATCCTATTGTTATAATAATATTTCCTACAGTTCCTTCTATTTGAAACATTCCTTTATTTGATTTTTTACCAATTAATAATGTCCTATTTTGGTTCATTACTTCTACTATTGCTTCTTCAACATCTTTAACGCCCCAATGTTTAGGTAAAAATGATTGTTCCGCTCTTACTGATCCTTCCCAAAAACTCGGATGATGACGTTGAAATATATGCTGAAAGCTTTTTTTGTCAAGCTTAAAGATATTGTTGCCATACTTAATTGTTTTACCCGGATAAGATTTTATAACATTCCAAAGTTTTTGACTTCCTTGAATTGCTCCTCTTGGTGACGCTACAATAATACCTTCAACTTCATTACCTAAATCATCCAATACATTAACTTTTTCACCTATTGATGTCTTTCCAGAGATGATTTCGTCAGGTGAATATTTTTTTACTTCGCCACTCGCTAGTAAAACCTAAGGATTAACACTTCCGTAAAGATAAAATTTAGATCCTTTAACAACAATTTTTATGCTTAGTCAAAGCTTAGAGTATGTTTAAAAAGATTTGTATTATTTATCTGATTTTATTGAGGATAATTTGACAATTCTGCCATAATATCCAATATTGCTGACTTTCAGGTGTCTTTTCATGGTCTTTATCCAGCCGTCTGAAGAAATTGAAAGTCCCAAAAGTCCTTTCTGTAACCCATCTCCACTTTAAAGGAACGAATCCTTTTTCTGACGGAGGAGCAGAAGAGATCTCAACTTCCAGCCCTATGACATGCTCTTTAACCCAATCAGTAAATCCTTTTTTATAGGCCTGGTCACCCAGGATTTTTTTTATCCGGTCAAGATACCCCAGCAGAGGTTCAACAACATCCTTTGCTACGTGTCCGTCTGACTGATGGGCCGGACCTACCTTTACACCCCAGATCAGCCCTAAGGTATCGGTGATCACATGACGTTTCCTTCCATTAATTTTCTTGTTGCCGTCAACCCCTTTTTCCAGCTGGGTTAAGGGGCCTGACTTAATGCTCTGGCTGTCAATAGAAAGAAGGCTCGGAGTCTGTCGTTTTCCCTGACGCTTTCTTTCCATTTTATTAAGCATCGCGTTTAATCTGGACAAAGTACCATCTTTACCCCATTTACGGAAATGATAATAAACACTTTCCCATTTCGGGAAATTTTCAGCAAGATTACGCCATTGGGAACCTGTACGGAGAATCCAAAATATAGCATCAATCAAATCACGTAAAGCATAATGGCCTTTTGTTTTAACAGGTAAAAATTTTTCCATAACTTGCCATTGCCGGTCAGTCAGGCGAAGATATTTCTTTGTCATGAACTCTGATTTTGTGGTGAAATACAAAGTTCCGACTGACTGGCTTATTTTACAATTTATTTCTAAATTTCTTTTT
>CAJYXJ010000056.1 GCA_913778085.1 uncultured Chryseobacterium sp. | reverse complement strand
TGAATAGCAGAATTCACCATTCACGCTTAAAAAACCACCCCGTCAAAAATTCTTTCAGAATTTTCGCCACCCCTCCGGAGGAGTGGAATTGGGGTTAAGGTTTTGTCTGTTCTTCTTTGATTAAACTTTAGCCGTTAAATTTACCCTTTACACACTGTCAACAGTCAATTTCTTTGGGTGAATGCGCTGCGCTGGTCAATTTTAGTTTAGTAATAAAATTCACCATTCACCTGCAAAGCAAAATTCACCATTCACTTTTGTCAATTGTGAATTCCTTCTGATGAATCTGCTGCACTTGTGAATTTTAATTAATTTATAAAATTCACCATTCATTTGCGAAGCAATATTCGCTATTCACTTTTACGCTTCACCGTAGGACGTTTCATGCACCTTCACGGCTCTTCCGCTCGGGTCATTCATATTTTTAAAGGCTTCATCCCATTCCAGCGCAATAGGGGTGGAGCAGGCTACGGAAGGAACGGAAGGAACGGTTGCCGCAGCGGTTTCACTCGGGAAATGTTCTTCAAAAATCGTCCGGTACCGGTATTCTTCTTTATTCTGAGGGGTGTTCAATGGGAACCTGAATTTGGCATTGGCCATCATTTCATCAGTGACTTCTTTTTCGGCAACTTCTTTCAGAGTATCAATCCAGGAATAGCCGACTCCATCGGAGAACTGTTCCTTCTGTCTCCAGGCAATCGATTCCGGAAGAAGGTCTTCAAAAGCTTTCCGCAACACCCATTTCTCAATTTTTCCTTCGGCTGCATTTACCATTTTATCTTTCGGGTTTAGGGTCATGGCAATATCCATGAATTCTTTGTCAAGGAATGGAACACGCCCTTCGATTCCCCAGCTCATTAAAGCTTTGTTGGCTCTTAAACAGTCGTAAAGGTGAAGTTTTCCCAGCTTTCTTACCGTTTCGTCATGGAATTCCTTAGCATTCGGCGCTTTGTGGAAATAAAGGTATCCGCCGAAGAGTTCATCGGAACCTTCTCCCGACAGGACCATTTTGATACCCATGGATTTAATGACGCGGGCCAGAAGATACATCGGCGTAGAAGCCCTTATGGTTGTGACATCATACGTTTCCAGGTGATAAATGACATCTCTCACGGCATCCAGGCCTTCCTGAACGGTAAAATTAACTTCATGATGTACCGAGCCGATATGCTCTGCCGCTTTTTGTGCCGCTGCCAGATCTGGAGAACCTACCAATCCTACGGCAAAACTGTGAAGTCTCGGATACCAGGCTTCCTGGGTATCGCCGCTTTCGACTCTTTGACGGGCAAATTTTGCGGTAATGGCAGAGATCACGGAAGAATCCAGGCCGCCGGAAAGCAACACGCCGTAAGGAACATCGCTCATCAGCTGTCTGTGAACTGCGTCTTCAAGACCTTTACGTAAAGCAGTGATATCGGTTTCGTTATCTTTTACCGCATCAAAGCTTTCCCAGTCTCTTTTATACCATTGTTGAAGGCCACTGCCGTCTTTGCTGTATATGAAATGCCCAGGCAGGAAAGTTTCAATGGTTTTGCACACGCCTTCAAGAGCTTTCAGTTCGGAAGCCACATAGTAGTTTCCGTTTTTATCCCAGCCGTGGTACAACGGGCAGATGCCCATATGGTCGCGCGCAATCAGATATATGTCGTTTTCCGTATCATATAAAGAGAATGCAAAAATTCCGTTCAGCTTTTCAATAAAATCTTTCCCGTATTTCCTGTAAAGGGCTAAAATAACTTCACAATCAGACTGGGTCTGAAATTCGTAATCAGGAAATTCCTCTTTTAGTTCTCTGTGGTTATAGATTTCGCCGTTTACCGCCAGAACTACTGTTCCATCTTTGGTAAACAAGGGCTGCTTTCCTGAAGTGGGATCTACAATAGCCAGTCTCTCATGGGAGAAAACCACTTTGTCGTTCTGGAATACGCCGCTCCAGTCAGGGCCACGGTGGCGTATTTTTTTAGACATTTCCAGAACCTGGGGTCTTAATATTTCAGTTTTTTGTTTGGCATCAAACAAACATACGATTCCACACATATTTTATCATTTAATTTTAAACAAAAATAAAGGGGTGGTTTAAAAAAAACAACAAAAATTTTTATTTGATTTAAATTTTTAATTTATTTCATATTTTTAAAGAAAAATATAAAGTATTTGCTTTAAAAAAGAGTATTAAAGTTAAATTTTTTCACCTGACTGCATAGGTCTTCATTGTATACGAAATTATTTTAATATATTTCTTAATATATGATAATTTATTTAATGAATTTTCATACTTACTTTGTGGCTCGAAATAATTTTTTTTCATCATTTGTGTTTTTACCTTCTTGTAATTCAGTTTGCGAGAAGGTTTTTTTTATTGTATGCCCAACAATGTACCGGAAACATTCCATGCGCTGAAGCTCGATCCTTCTCTGGGACCCTGTGGAATTTTCACCTGAATGACATGTTTTCCTGCTTTCAGATCGCCGAGTGGAATAAAATCAGGATTAGTTACTGTTCCCGGACACCAGTTGGATCTGCTTAGGTCGGAGGAAGAGAGGCCGTCCGGAAAATTACCCGATGCAGGATTATACAAACGGTAAGATCCGCAGTCGGTTCTCCAGGGAACAAATGAGAAAGCCATTTTCCCGTCCAGAAAAATCGAATTAAGTTTCGGCAGGAACTCATCACCGTTTTCCCAGCCGCCGTGTCCGGTTGTAGTATATTTCAACTGTGCATTCTTTAGATCTTTCTGCAAAGTAAATTCTACCAAAAGTCCCTGGTCTTTATCAAACATCGTTGAATATTCCTGTCCTGCCATTTCCATAATATTCAGGGTGTTGAATAAAGGAATAACCGTATTGTGTCTGTAAATAGCCTGATCACTTTTGTGGATGGTGATTTCCAGGCTTACTTTGTGTCCGCCCTTGTCATAATTCCCGATGAAAGCCCCGATCCAAAGCTCTTTTTCGCTTAACGAAGGTTTCAGGTCGGTAATATCTTCACGGTATGGGCTTATGGTCTGCCAGGTTTTATCTTTTAGCTGAAGATTGTTGAATTTGTTGATCCCGAAAGCCGTGAAAAAACGCATCATTTCAATGGGTGGATTATAATTTTCAGTGGTCCTGATCCCATAATACTGTTTACCGTTTCCGTTTTCATACAGGGGGAGGGTTTTTACGCCATTTTCAAGACCGTCGAAAAACGACTGGGATTTATCCTGCGGAATAAAAAATACCGTTCCTGTTCTGTCGTAAGCATCTCCGTTCGACTGTTGCTTCAGTTCTACGAAAACAGTTTCACCCTCTGCTATCTTCGGAAATTTTATCTTTTTGAGAATAATGGTCCCGTTGGCAAATCTTTTAATGTTTTCATCTGACTTCGACTGGTCGGAAAAATTGATGATCTCATTGTCGAAAACCTTCAATGTGGTAAATCTGCTTTTCCACAGAAGATCCCGGTAACCCAACTGATCTGTTGACGTTACGGAACCCTTGAAAAGATTTTCGATTCCGGTCTGCTTTATTTTTTTTACCGAAGTTGCCGTAATGGCCGATGTTTTATTTCTTTCAATTTCCAGTACAAAACCGAGATTTTGTCCGATGGTGGAAGGTCCGCCCTGGATTTTCAGGTCGTTTGTGTACCAGACTTCAATCGTATTGGAGTTGATTTTCGTCACGGCTTTTTTACAGTTGTAGCCCAGGATTTTTTTGGTTTCATTTGTAAGTTCAAAGGTCTGTTTCCCGATAGATTCCTTATCGGAAGCCGATACGATTTCACCGGATTTCAGGAAGGCATAGGAGGAAACGGTATTGGAAGGCTTTTCTATTTTTGTAATTTCAAAAGGGAAATCGGCTGTTCCGTCTTTTGTTTTTTTATTAAGTATAAAGTTTTCCTTTTCGTTAGCCAGTACTATGGTAGGAGACTGATCGGCAGAAACTTTCCCGTTGGATGAACTCATATATTGCACTTCATAAGTCTGTGCAAAAGAAAAAAAACAGATAAAAGTAAAAATACTCAGTAAAATTCTCTGATACATACGAAAAAATTGATTTCCACAAAGATAGATTTTAACGGAATAAAACTTCAATAATGAAAATCAAATATTTTGTGAATTTGTTGAATGTTTATTACCATCCATAAAAAAACTACTCCAAAAAATAGAGTAGTCTTTTATATTATATGCTATTTCTTGTTAGGAAACTCTTTCGATCAAAGCCATGTAGAAACCGTCGTAGCCTTCGCTTGGCATTACTTTCTCTTCTTTAACAAATTTAAAACCGGGATTGTTTTTCAGGAATTCCGCTACCTGCTCATTGTTTTCCGAAGGAAGGATGGAGCATGTGGCATAGACCATTTTACCGCCGATCTTAAGCATTTTGGAATAATCCTGAATAATCTGCTGCTGCTCTCCTTTGATCCTGTCAATGAAAGCCTGGTCGATCTTCCATTTGCTGTCAGGGTTTCTCTTCAATACGCCCAATCCGGAACATGGTGCATCAATCAATAAGCGGTCTGCCTTTTCGTGAAGCCTTTTGATGACTTTGTTGTCAGTGATCATCCGGGTCTCGATGTTATGGGCTCCGGCTCTCTTGGCGCGGCGTTTCAGTTCGGCAAGCTTCCATTCGAAAATATCCAGGGCAATGATCTGTCCTTTGTTTCCCATCAGGGCCGCGATGTGAAGGGTTTTTCCACCGGCTCCGGCACACGCGTCTACGACGCGCTGGCCTTCTTTTACATCCAGAAAATAAGCGATTTTCTGTGAAGATGCATCCTGAACTTCAAATAATCCTTCTTTGAATGCGGTGGTAAGGAAAACATTCTTTTTTTCCTCCAGCTGCACGGCATCAGGATAATTTTTTATGGAATAAGAAACAATATTCTCGTCCGAAAGGTCGGAAATAAGTTCTCTGGTCGTTGTTCTTAAAGAATTTGCTCTAAGAACGGTCGGTGCCTGCTCGTTCAGGGCCTGCATTTCTTTTTCCCATTTCGGGCCCAGTTCTTTTTCCAGGGTTTCCGCCAGCCAGTCCGGAATAGAGTATTCGATGGCTTTTGTAGGAACGGTGCCTTTTTTAAGCTTGGTCAGGATATCGGCGATCTTGATACCATCGAACTCTTCAAATTTTTTATAGTTGGTTTTGCTCCAGAGAAGATAAGCGATGATTAATTTATAGATGTTGTTGGGTTTTACGCCTTCCCCCATATAATATTCCAGGCGCTTTTTCCAGCGGATGATGTTGTAGAAAATCTCCGAAACAACGGCTCTGTCCTGGCTTCCCCATTTTTTGTTAGCCTTCAGAAGCCTTTCGATTACTTTATCGGCGTATTTATTTTTCTCGAAAAACGTTTCCTGCAATGCATCGTGGATTCCGATGGCCAGGTTTCTGTGTATCAATTCCATAAAATTGGGTTCTGCTATTTTGAATCTGCAAAAATACGAAAATTTAAACTTTGTACAGTATAAATTGTAAGTTATAAGCCATGAACGATGAGTTTTGTTTTTCGTTATTGCGTAGACAATGAACTTATAATTTTCAACTCATCATTCAAAAACCCTACCTTTGCAAAAAATTAAGAATATGAGTGATACTGTACTTTGCCCTAAATGCAGCTCCGAGTTTACTTATCCGAGTGACAATATGATGGTCTGTTCCCAATGTTTTTACGAATGGAACCCGGAAGAAACGGCTGCTGAGACATCTACTTCAGGCAAAATATTGGATTCGAACGGAAATGAGCTTCAGGACGGGGATTCCGTAGTTGTGGTAAAAGATCTTCCGGTAAAAGGAGCACCAAAGCCGGTAAAAGCAGGAACAAAAGTGAAAAATATTCGCCTGCGTCCCGACAGCGACCATAACATTGACTGTAAAATTGACGGTTTCGGAGCCATGGCCCTGAAATCGGAATTTGTAAAAAAAGCTTAACGATAAGAGATTATATTTAAAAAAATCGGTCTGAATATCGGAACATCCGTATTATTTAGTAATTTAAACTTCTGAAATTACTGTACGGATGAAAATACTGATTGTAGAAGACCACAAGGAGCTGGCTTCTAACATTACGGATTATCTCAGGAAGGAAGACTACATCTGTGAAGTCGCTTCCACCAAAGAAGAAGCCGATGAAAAGATCGATTTTTTTGAATACGACTGCATCCTCCTGGATCTGATGCTTCCCGACGGAAGCGGACTAGAAGTGCTCCGGGAGATCAAGCATAAAAAACTTGCTGCCGGCATCATCATTATTTCAGCCAAAGATTCCTTAGACCATAAACTGGAAGGCCTTGAAGAAGGCGCCGACGATTATATCACAAAACCTTTTGCCCTTCCTGAGCTGCATGCCCGCATAAAAGCGGTCTCCCGGAGAAAAACACCTGAAGTGGACCATAGCCTGGTTTTTAATGAGATAAAAATCGACCTTGAATCCAAAGCGTGCTTTATTCAGGAAAAACCGGTAAATCTTACCCGCAAGGAACTCAACCTGCTGATCTTCTTTATCAGCAACGAAAACAGGATGCTCTCCAAACAAGCGATTGCAGGCCACCTTTGGGGAGACTATACCTACAGCATAGACAATATCGATTTCATATACCAGCATCTGAAAAACCTCCGCAAGAAGATTACCGATGCCGGGGGAAAAGATTATCTGCACACGGTATACGGGCTGGGCTACAAATGGCAGGACTCATGAACCTCAGCTACCGCTTTGCCAAAGCTTTTACCATCCTGGTATTTGCCGTGCTCCTTCTCGGGTTTGCGATTCTTTATTATGCTTTTGAAAGAACCACCATGCGTTCAGCCATTGTCAAGATGGAAGATCTGAATGCGTATGTTGCCGGAAGACTTTCCAAAGATCCGGAATATGATTATTTTAATTTTCATCACCGGCAGACGCGGGTGGCTTTACTGAGAGAAATTCCTTCGGACAAGGAAGAAAAAATTATCGAAGAAAAATACATCTGGAACAGGAGCATACAATCCTACATTAACAGGATTTCCGTAAGCTCTTTTTTTATTATCCGGGGAAAGCCGTACCGAATTACCAGCGTAAGGTATATTACGGTTATTGAAAAACGCTTCCTCCTGAGTCTCGTCATGGTGGTCGCCTGGATCATGGTATTCCTGGTCATTCTCTCCATTATCATCAGTGTGCTCATATCCCGTAAAATCCTCGATCCTTTTTATCATGCGCTGGAAGAGATCAAAAGATTCAGCATTAAAGACCGGCAGCCGATGCACCTGATGGAAACCGGCACCTATGAATTCCGTCTGCTGAACGGTTTCCTGGCAAAGATGTCCGAGAATTCTAAAAAAGACTATTATTTATTGGAGGAGCTTACTGAGAATACATCCCACGAACTGCAGACTCCGCTGGCTTCCGTAAAGGGAAAAATCGAATTGATGATGGAAACCGGACTTACGGAAAAACAGTTTGCCACCCTTTCTTCTATGAATGATGAGCTGGACCGGCTTTCATCGATCAACAAATCGTTGATCCTTCTGGCCAAACTGGAGCATTTCGAACAAAAGGATATCACGCGGATCAATTTTTCTCAGATTTTATCAGATCGGATTGCTTATTTTGAGGATATCTTTGCCTTCCGGCATCTGCATGTAAAGGCTTCCGTAGAGCAGGATGTCATGGTCTTTATGGATGAAAGCCTCGCTGTGATTGTACTGGACAATCTGTTGAGCAATGCCAAAAGGCATAATGATGAATACGGAAATATAGAAATCAGTCTTACTGCATCCCGGCTGACGATTTCAAATACCGGAAATCCGCCTTCGATTCCTGAAGAGGAAGTTTTCGGAAGATTCAGGCGCGGAAACCCGGATCAGAATTCGATCGGGATCGGATTGGCACTGGTGAAAAGGATTCTGGAGATTTTCGGATACGGAATCAGCTACAGATTTCATGATAAAAATCATATCGTCATTGTCGATTTTAAAAATTAATACACTGTTAATCAATAATATATTTATTATCTTCAAATTTTGAGGCCATCTTCAGAATTTCTTCAGAATTTCTTTTTTCATTAGCTGGAAACAAAACCTATGAAAAAAATAACATTGGTATTTATGTTTCTTGGCTTCCATATTTTTTATGGCCAGGATAGTATATTATCCATTAAAAAGCAGGAGGCTGTGCTTCCCGCAAAAAATCCTCTGGATGTCGGTGAGCTAAAGATCAACCTGGATTCCAAAGGGGATAAATGGCTGAAGTTCGGGATCAACAGCCAGATCTGGCTGCGGGATATAGATAATAATCCCGGAACGAAGGTAAATGGTGTTCCGCAGGATCAGACCTACGATGCAGGCATCAGAAGGATGCGGCTTACGATACAGAGCCAGGTTACGCCATTTTATTCTGTTTACCTTCAGGTGGGAATCAATAATCAGACTTTCATTTCCGGCGGGGGCAGCGGCACAGGAGCCAACGGAGCCGGAAAAAAGGCAGCGCTGTTTTTTCACGATGCCTACAATGAGTTTACGATCATTCCGCGAACGGATTTTATGACCGGAAAGCCAAATAAAAACAATTTTTATATCGGTGCCGGACTTCATTCGTGGAACGGGGTAAGCCGGATGACCAATGCGAGTACGACGAAACTACTGGCTGCAGACCTGCCGATCTTCAATTTTCCTACAATTGAAGTGGCGGACCAGTTTGCGCGGCAGTTTGGCCTTTTTGTTCACGGTGATCTCAACAGGATCAATTACCGGTTCAGCGTGAACAAGCCTTTTGCAACTTCCAATACTCCGGCAGTCGGCGCAGCGGCGGTGGATAACAACCAGAGCGGAAAGCTTTCATACGCAGGGTATGCTTTTTATCAGTTTTTTGAAAAAGAAGCCACCGTAACCTCTTTTTTACCGGGAAATAACCTGGCCAAAAAGAAGGTATTAAATATAGGCTCCGGATTTTACCTGAATAAAAAAGGAACCCAAAGCCAGCCGGCACCAAACGTTTTTGAACCCCATGACGTCTCTGTTTTCGGAGCGGATGTATACAGTGAAATCCCGATGGGAAATAAAAATAAAGAAATGGGGCTTACCTTATATTCCGTATTTTACAGATACAATTACGGTCCGGACTACATCCGCATGAGCGGGCTGATGAATCCCGGAACGGCAGATGTATCATTTGCAGGACAGAAAGCACTGGAAGGCCCCGGAAACAACAGGGTGCTGATGGGAACCGGAAACATATGGTTCCTGCAGGCAGGATTTGTACTTCCTAAATTCAGCAATACCGTAAAAGTGCAGCCTTTTGTCAACTATACTTTAAAAGATATGGATGCTCTTCATCAGAAAGGAAATTACTACGATGTCGGAACAAGCTTTTACTTTTACGGACAAAATGCCCGGCTCGCCGTTCAGTACAGCAGCAGACCGCTGTATGACGCGTCTTCCCGTACTGTGTTCGACAGAAAAGGAGAATTAATCATTTTATTCCATATTGTTTTATAAATTTAAACCATCATATATATGAAAACGCAACAAACATCAACGATCACCACCGCAGAAAGGATCAAAGCCATTATCGGCGGATCCATAGGAAACCTAGTAGAATGGTACGACTGGTATGCTTATGCGGCTTTTGCCATTTATTTTTCACATTCCTTTTTTCCGGATTCGGATATGACGGCACAGCTGCTGAATACGGCAGGGATCTTTGCCGTAGGATTTCTCATGCGTCCCGTAGGCGGATGGATGTTTGGGAGTATTGCCGATAAGATCGGAAGAAAAAGAGCCATGACCCTGTCTGTACTCCTGATGTCCTTCGGCTCGCTGCTGATCGCCCTTACCCCAACCTACGATACCATCGGGGTGCTGGCACCAATTCTTCTTCTTGCCGCCCGACTGCTGCAGGGCCTGAGCGTAGGCGGAGAATATGGTGTATCGGCAACCTATCTTAGTGAAATGGCTACCGAAGACCGCCGCGGATTCTATTCAAGCTTCCAGTATGTAACCCTCATCGGCGGACAGCTTATCGCACTGGGAATTCAGCTGATCCTGCAGAAGCTGCTTCTTACGGAAACCCAGCTGGAAGAATGGGGGTGGAGAATACCGTTTGTGATCGGTGCCATTCTGTCGGTCATTGCTTTATACCTGCGGTCCAGCCTTCATGAAACCGAAGCTTTTGAAAACAAAAAAGAATTGGTAAAAGATAAGAAAGGAACCGTAAAAGAGCTTATGAAGCACCCACAGGCCCTGCTTACGGTTATCGGGCTTACTTTGGGCGGGACCCTGGCTTTTTATACTTATACCACTTACATGCAGAAATTCCTGGTGAATACCGTGCATCTGAGCAAAGAGCAGTCTACCCTGATCTCGTTTATTTCCCTTTTTGTATTTGCCTGTCTGCAGCCGGTTTTCGGAGGGCTTTCCGATAAGATCGGGAGAAGGCCGCTGCTTCTGGGCTTCGGGATACTGGGAACTTTGTGTACTGTTCCGCTTCTTACGGCATTAAGCCATACTACCTCGATGTGGATGTCGTTTGTATGGATTATGATTGCTTTGATTATTGTAAGCGGATATACTTCCATCAATGCGGTGGTGAAGGCAGAGCTTTTCCCTTCCGAAGTAAGAGCTTTGGGAGTAGGGCTTCCGTATGCACTTACTGTGGCCATCTTTGGCGGAACGGCAGAATATATCGCCCTGTGGTTCAAGCAGGCCAATATGGAACACTATTTTTACTGGTACATTACCATCTGCATCTCGTTTTCCCTGATCGTCTATATCAGGATGAAAGATACCAAAGAAACGTCGAAGCTTAATGAAGATCTGGAACAGGACGCTGCTGCCTGAGGTTGTGAAAGCATTGATTTTTAAAAAAAATAGGCATAAAAAAAGGAAAGAATTGGACAGTGTAATCTTTCAAAAGACGCCATCGCAGGATTGCTGATGTTTGTCTCAGGAGGCAGAAAGAGAATTAACCAAAAATTTCCTTATGCTGTGTATATACAAATGTAAGAAAAGTTTACTTAAACAGGATCTTACATTTGTATTTTTTTTATCATAAATTTCCGGAAATATGGCATTTAAATAGTTTTAGGGAGCTTTTTCCCGCTTTCTGCTGCAATCTTTTTTCAAAAAAGGAATTTCCACGTCAATCGGGGCTCTGCCGTTCTTTTCGGCACTTTTTCAAACAGGTAGTATTCTCAGTCAAATATAATATTGATGCTGCCTTCGATTTTCTGATCCGTATAGATCACCAGTTCTTTATTCCCGGCTTTTATTTTGTTCCAGTAATGGTTTCCCGCAAAACGGCTTTCCAGAACTTCCGCTGCCCGGCCACTGTCGGCGATCCTGATCTCTTTGGGATAATAGGAAAATTCAGGCAAATTGAAATCTTCCTGTTCGGTTCCCGTAAAAATATTCACTTCCCCAAAAAGTCTGGCAACGTATGCATTGTAGGGACTTTTATATGTTTCTTCAGAGCTGCCGTCCTGAACAATGGTTCCGTTCTGCAGCACGACAATCCGGTCCAGCCAAGGGATAATGTCCTGAAGCTCATGCGTTGAAACCAGCAGCGAGATGTTATTCTGCTTCACATACCGAAACAGCTTTTCCCGCAGTTCGATCTTTCTCGGAAAATCCAGGTTGCTGAAAGGCTCATCCAGGATCAGAAGTTTCGGCATGACGGAGAGGGCCCGGGCGATGGCTACCCGCTGCTGCTGGCCGCCGCTCAGGTACTTCGGAAGTATGTTCGCAAAATCTTCCAGGCCCACAACTTCAAGAAGCTCCGCGACAGTTTCTTTTTTCTTATTTAAATTGATATTGGAAATAAATTTTCCCACGTTTTCAGCCACGGTAGCATAAGGCATCAAGTCGAAATTCTGGGCCACAAATTTCATATGGGCTTCACCGGGAACCAGGTTTCCCTTAGGTCCTGAAAGTTTTTCGCCGTCGAAAATAATTTCACCGCTTTCCCAGTCGAGCAGCCCGTAGATCAGGCTCAGCAAAGTCGATTTTCCGCAGCCGCTTTCTCCGGCCAGAGCAATGATCTTTCCGGCCTCAAGCGTCAGGTTGAGATCCTGAAACAGCGGTTTTTCTTTGGAATAGGAGAAGTTTAAATGGTGTATTTCTAATAGCATATTACAAAAGTAAGGAATTGAAATGTTTCTAGGAAAGAACAATTTTTTTTATTATTTTAGCGGAAGCAATAAAAATTTATAAATCATGAAAAAAAAGCTGTTTTCCTTAGTCATTCCCGCATTTTTTGCTTTGGCTGCAGTGGTTTCCTGTAAAAAGGAAAAACCGCTTTCCAGTGAGGGCAATGAGGTGGCAACTACTAAAGAGGGCGCCCAGTATGTAGTGGATACCCTGAACAGCAGGGTAGAATGGAAAGGTTATAAAATTTTAAAATCTGAAAGCACCAGCCACTTCGGAACCATCAAATTCGAGAGTGGCGACGTTACCGTGAAAGACGGAAAGCTGGAAAGCGGAAAGTTCGTTGCGGATATGGCTTCTTTAACTTCTGAAGACCTTAAAAATGATCCGGAAAATTTAAACAAACTTACCGGACATCTGAAAAGCAGGGATTTCTTCGATGTGGAAAAATTTCCGACAGCTTCCTTTGAGATTACAAAGGTGGCTTCTTCAGCGGAAGGCGATTACAATACCCTTCTGGATGGGAATCTTACCATTAAGGGTATTACAAAGCCTGTTCAGTTCAAAGCCAATGTTTCTGTAAAAAACGGAGTAGCCAGCATTGCTACCGAACCGAAAGATGTCATGCGGGAAGAATTCGGAATAACTTTTAAAGCACCTGCCGCCAATGGTGTGATTAAAGATGAGGTAACACTTCAGATCAATGTAAAAGCTTTGGAAAAGAAATAATTTTTTTATTTAAGTGAAATAAGTGATTGAAGTCTGCCTCCCGCAAAGAGGCAGATTTTTTTAACATTTTTAAGAAATTTATTCGGGTTAAAAACCGTATTTTTGCAAAACATTTTGAAAGGGTAAAACAATGATAGAAAAGATAGAAGAATTACTGGTTGAGGTAAACAGCTTCCATGCGACATCAAAGGAGGAGATCGAAAACTTCCGGATCAAATATAATGGTAAAAAGGGAATTCTTAACGATTTTTTTGAAAAATTCAAAGAAGTCCCGAACGACCAGAAAAAAGATTTCGGGCAGAAGATCAATACCCTGAAGCAGGCTGTGAACGTAAAATTGGAGGATTTGAAAAATGCTTCAGCATCTTCTGTTATCCTAGAAAAAGAAGACCTTACAAGACCTGCTTTCCCGCTGGAGCTTGGTTCCAGGCATCCGATCAATCTTGTGAAAAACAGGATTATCGAGATCTTTAAATCCATTGGTTTTGCTGTGGCAGACGGTCCGGAAATCGAGGACGACTGGCACAACTTTACAGCACTGAATCTTCCGGAATACCACCCGGCAAGAGACATGCAGGATACCTTTTTCATCGAGCAGAACCCTGATATTTTGTTGAGAACCCATACTTCTTCGGTACAGATCCGTTATATGGAACAGAACCAGCCGCCGATCAGGATTCTATCCCCGGGAAGGGTGTTCCGTAATGAAGCGGTTTCTTCGCGTTCGCACTGTATCTTCCATCAGATTGAAGGATTATACATTGATGAAAATGTGAGCTTTGCCGATCTTAAGCAGACCATCCAGTTCTTTACCACCGAACTTTTCGGGAAGTCGAAAATCAGGTTAAGGCCATCCTATTTCCCTTTTACGGAGCCGAGTGCAGAGATCGACGTGTACTGGGGGCTGAATTCCGAAACGGATTACAGGATTACCAAAGGAACAGGCTGGCTGGAAATCATGGGATGCGGAATGGTAGATCCTGCCGTACTGAAAAATGTAAACATCGACCCGGAAAAATACTCCGGATATGCTTTCGGAATGGGGATCGAGCGTATCGTGATGCTTCTTTATCAGATGAGCGATATCAGGATGTTCTTTGAAAACGATATCAGAACACTGGAGCAGTTTAAGACTTTGTAAGTTACTTTAAACTTTATGATATAAATCCTGTAAAAAATTTGTTTACAGGATTTTTTTATTATTTTTATACAGAAAATTACACAAAATGTTCAGAAAATTATTCAATTTCAGGCTGAGGAAAGTCATTCATTATTCATTGATTATTTGTATCCTGCTCATACAGATTCTTGTTGCCGCTTTTTTTTATAACGAGTTTGTTACCCGAAAAAACCTTCTTTTCTTCGAGAAACAGCTGAAAGAAGTCAATACACTGGAAAGTCTTACGGACGGTTCGCGGAAGGAGCTCCTGAATGCGCAGAACTGCTTTCAGAATTATATTCTCTATCAGGACAAAAAATATCTGGACGATTATTTTATATCACTTCATCAACTTGGGGAAAATTTAGAAAACATCAATAATTTCGGATCTAAATATCCAAGATTAAAAAATATTTTAAACCCACGTAAGACCGATTCGTTAGAGATTAAAAAATTGAAGTCTTTAATTGATTCTACATATGAATATTCTGCCAAATCTGATTTAAAAGCCAGAAGTAATCTTCCCAAGCTCAAGAAGTTTAATACAGACTATAACTTCGACCGTTTTAATATTGAAACAAAAACTTATTCGGATACCACCGTAAAGAAAAAGGGATTGTTCGGACGTTTGGGAGATGCTATTTCAGGAAAGGAAAATGTGCGGAAAGACAGTACGGTAGTTACGGTAAAGCAGGGCAAGGTCCCGGTATCTACAGAAATAAAGGCAGAAGTAGACAGTATTATGAATCAGGTGACGAATCATTATACAGGACAGATCAGAAAAATACAGGTTAGGGTTACCGAAAAGCAGAACAGTGACGGAAGATTTTACAGGATTTTCGGTAAACTATTGGTTTACAGCAATGGCCTGATGAATATTTATGAAGGAGCCATTAAAGATTCCAGAGCCGACCTTCAAAAGGAATATAATAAACAGACTTCCGAAAATAACAGGATCAGAACCTATCTTGTTCTCGGCGCAATGATTCTCATGTTCATTGTTTCTGTCCTTATTATGTTTCTTACGCGGATTGCGTTTGTCTACGAGAAAAGACTGAATGCCGCCAATCGGCAGATTAATGAGAATCTCAAATTCAAAAACAGGATTTTAGGAATGCTGAGCCACGAGTTGAGATCCCCGCTGAAAATCATCGGCCTTTTCATCAACAGGATTAATAAAAAGACAGATGACAGGCAGATTAAAGAATATCTCAAATCTATCAGTTTTACCAATGACAGCCTATTGATGCAGGCCAACCAGATCCTGGAATATACCAAGAACCAGGCAGTGGAAAATAAACTGATCCCTGTGGAATTCAACCTTAAAAAAGAGATCGGGTCGATACTTACTTCCATTGAGCCCTACATCGAAACAAGAAACAATACATTCGTTATCCATGAAAATATAGATCCCGATCTTGTAGTTTATTCCGATAATAAAAAAGTCAACCAGATTTTCATGAATATTTTGGGGAATGCCAACAAGTTTACCGAGAACGGACAGATTACCGTAGAAGTAAGGACAGAGCCGGCTCATGAAAATGCCGTTTCGCTTATGGCGAAGATCTCCGATACCGGAGCCGGAATCTCAAAAAACGATCTTGAAAAAATATTCGAGCCTTATTATCAGGGCATGTTGTCGGAAGATGTGGAAAATCTTGGAGCCGGTCTCGGGTTGAGTCTCTGTAAGGAAATTATAGAAGTGTATTCCGGGCATATTGCTGTTGAGAGTGAACACGGTAAAGGCACAACAGTGACTTTTACAGTTAATTTAAATCTTAGAAATGAAAAAGCTGGATCATAAAATAATTCGTTTTTTATTGGCAGATGACCATAGCCTTATAAGACAGGGACTTGTTTTTATTTTGGAAGACCTTGGTATGGAATATGAGGTTTTTCATGCTTCCAACCTGCAGCAGACTGTAGAACTTATTAGCGGCCAGCCCATCGATATTGCGATTATAGATGCTCATTTTCCTGAAGGAAACAGTTTGGCGGTTATCCCGGAAATAAAACAGCTGAGACCCGAAATCCGGATCCTGATTTTTACGGGTATTGATGAAGATGTTCATGCCCTGAAATTCATCAATGCAGGAGTAAACGGTTTTCTGAGTAAGCTGAACGAAGAGGAAGAAATAAAGAAGGCCATCACGAAAATTATTACGCATGGCGAATATATCTCTTCCAAAACCCAGACTTTACTCATGAATTCCCTGCACAACAGAAGCCTGATCAGTCCTTTTCTATCACTTACCGAACGGGAATTACAGATTGCGGAAATGTATGCGGAAGGATTGGGAAACCTTGAGATTGCCAATAGGCTGGATATAAAACAGAATACCGTAAGTACCGTTAAAAAGAGAATTTTCGATAAACTTCAAATCGACAACCTGGTCGAGCTGATTGAACTCTATAAACATCATTATCAGCCTTAATTACACGACTGATAGTGGTAGTGAATCTTTCGGATAGTCCAGCTTTAGTATTGCCATCTCAAATTTTCAGAAGAAATTGTGTTTTCCTCTCTGTTTATAGGGGTTTATGAATTTTTTTTCTGCTTTTTATAAAGATTTTTTCATGGTTTGTAGATAAATATCTACACGCTTATCGATATATATCTAAATGATTCATGGTAATTGTATTTTCCTGGAATGGTATCTTTGTACCAGAATAATAAACAATTATTTAGCCTATATTTCAATGATCTCCGGTTCTGGCCACAAATGATGATTCCTATACAGAACCGGGATTAAAAAACACAAATGAATTTGAATCTTGTTAAAAAGATTGGGAAATCTGATGATGAAATTATTTCAGATCGGGTTAAATGAAGAGGCAGCCTAAAAAAACACATGTATGAAAATAAGCCTCCGGAGCGTTCCGGAGGCTTTGTTTTTAATTACTGACCTTAGAAACAAAACGTAATTAAAAACTTGGTTTTACTTAAAATATTACTGGTATTGCTTTAAAAAGAGTAGGCTAATTTATCTTTCAGTCTTTTTCTTAGTCCAGTGTTTCACCCGGTTATAATCTAAAAAATACGTCAGTTTTAAAGAAAAATTGTTGACCATCGGTTCACTGAAAAGCCTATCATAGTTTTTTGTAACATTCAGCCTCGAAAATTCAAGGTAATTTGAAGTTGCATTTCTGTACAACAGTGTCAATTGGCTTCCCGGTGCAAACCACCATGAAAACCTTAAGTCGACATTCCATGCATTGTAGGTTCCGTTCAGGTTCCTGTCGAAAAGATGGGTCTCTGCCAGATCTCCATCTTCATTCAACGTATAGAACTGTTTGTAGGTAACATCCGAGAAATAATGCCTGAAGGTTAATGATAAAGCTGTTTTTTCATTAAATGTATATTTTGAGGTTAAAGCATTTTCATACGTGTTTCGCTGTCTTCTTCCGATAAAAATATTACTGTCGCTTTTTCCGGCAAAACCTGTTTCATTATTGCTGAAGCTGGGATTAAAGGTCCAGTGTATATTGAATTTGTCCGAGAATCTGTAACGGAGCCCGAAATTGGTAATGATCTGATTTCTTCCTTTTTCGTCAAAAGCGTAATAGTCGAACTCGAAATTATACTGCAGTTTTTTTCGGCTGTCACTTTCAAACCAGATCCACGAATCGAAATATCCCGGAACTTTAAGATGTCTCCCGAAAGTTCTCGGCTCATAAATATCGTTCTGCGTAATAGGGGAAAATTCGATCCCTCCACCGAACACCCTGAAATTTTTATCTGTAAAACTGTTATTGTTATTAAAAATAATATTCTGAAAAAGAAAAGGCTCTAACCGGTGGAAATAATTTACGTTGAAATTCAGATACATATTATTAAAAGTCTTTGTAGGCTGGAGAATTCGGTATCCGTACCAGGCATTGTAATTTCCGAAATTGGTCCTTGTCGAAAATCCTGCGTCATTGATATCCCAGTCTTTCGTGGTTATGTTGCCATTGATAGTAAAACGATGTTTTCCTGCAATTTTTTCGATACCGGCTTCAGCCTTGGTTCCGAATTTTGTTTCACCATCCATTACCCAGCTTCCTTTTAAGCTTCCGAAAGTTTTGTATGTATTTTTTTTGTTGTTTAGATCCCAGAGAATTCCTGTAGCATTGGCATCACGGAAATTTCCGTCCCGCGTAACATTTGTATTTACCAGCGATACGGAGGAATTGCCATTGAACCTCTGATCAAAAACCAGTACGTTGTAATTTGCCCAAGGTTCTACAGTCACTTTCCTTGTTTCTCCGGTTTCATGGTTGACAACCGTTGCTTCCATTCTCTGCGTAACTCCGTTGAAAAATCCTATTCCTAAACCTTTTTTTGTTCTTCCTGAAATTTTAAAGGCATTGAATAATTTTACTTTCGCAGGATATTCCGTTACCGTTTCGTTTTCACCGGTTACCGGATATCCCGAGGGTTCTCCGCCGACTCTTCTGGAATAAAACATTCCGCCTTTGCTGAACAGTTCTGTTCCTTCGGTGAAAAATGTTCTTTGCTCCGAAAACTGCTGCTCAAACGGGGTCAGATTCAAAATGGAATTGTCAAAATTGGCCTGGCCGAAATCCGGAATTAAAGTCATATCAAATGTGAAAGCATCATTGATGCCGTATTTAATATCCATTCCGCCATTAAAATCAGATGTTGTTTTCCCGTCAAAACTATTCATATAGGTTGAAATATAAGGGGTAAAAGACAAGCGGGTAGGAGGATTGATGTTTTCAATTCCCTGCAGGACACCATCGAACAGTGTATAGGAATTCTTTGCATTATCTACAAAATTCCAGTCGTAAGAAGTTTTAATCCTCTGAATTCTCCGGAACATATTCATACCCCATTCCTGAACGTTATTTTTCGGAAATCTCAGCTCGGAATACGGAATTTTCATTTCTACGGACCAGCCTTTTTCATTGATTTTTGCACCGCTGTACCAAATGGAATTCCAGGTATCATCTTCACCGTCTGTCGTGATCTTCGCATCGAACTGAACACCTGCTGCAGTAACCATGAATTCCAGGCTTTGCTGTTTGTCGTTGTAACCGTTCAGGGTAACTCCGAAGAAATCGTCATTTCCTACGCCGTCCCTCTCCGTTAACTCTTTTGCAATTTTATCCGGCTCCGGATCATACATTTGTGCGGCGAAATAAATTCCGGTATCGTCATATAACATCCTGACTTCGGTTTTCACAGAATCAGGCTGAGGTTTTCCATTGTTTGGATTCCTTTCGATAAACCCTGTGGCAATGGGTGCATTTTGCCATACTGCATCGTCAAGGATTCCGTCAATTTTCGGTGATGACAAGGTTTTGATGATGGCCATTTTTTTTCTGATAATATTTTCATCTTCCTTTTTCTGGGCGCTTGTAAAAACTGAACAAAATATAAGACAGATGATCAGCAGTTGAGTTTTCATGAATCGGATCTTTACGTTTCTAAAGAAGAAGACAAGCGGGAGATGAAATGTATTACATGAAAATAAAAATGTCTGCAGATTCTGCAGACATTCTGTTATAATAAAACTTTATTTAATTAATTTGTGAATTTCAAAGGGTATTTTACATTTTTAAAATCATCGATACTTGCTTTTAGAGATCCTACCGCAATTTCCGCTTTCAGCAGCATCGGCACATGGTTGGCATCATTGGAAACCCACATCGTTACGCCTTCCTTCTCTTTGAAAACCCTGCCGCTCTTTACGGAAGGAATGATTTTCAGACAATTGATGGTTCCGAATTTGGTTTTGAGATTTTCTGTTCCGGCTACTTTCAGCTGAAACGGAAACAGTTCGTCATCGATCCAGACATTCATATTGATTGTATTTCCTACTCTCAGTTCAGCCGGGCTTTTACTCCTCAGATAGTAAAAGCAGGAAAGCATATCCTGAACGCCTTTTACGGATTTGATCACTTTGGACCCATTCGCCGGTGTTTTCTTATCGGTTAATACCAATGTATTGTTGCTGTGGTTAAAAACCGTTTCCAGGTGCTGTCTGTAGCTGCCTTCCTTTACGTTTCTCACATAAAAGCTGGGAAGCTCCGTCTGCATATTGATATAGCTTTCATAAAAATCGTCTACTTTAAAAAATGCTTTTACGGCTCCCGTAGTCTGCCCCGTACCTCTTACGTGAAGATGGGGCACCCCTTTATACATGGTTTTCTGTGCGGTAAGATTGGCACTTCCGGCGTTTAAAAAACCGTAATGAATTCTCAGGGTAATCGATTCGCCGTCAGCGATATTGGTAATCTGGCCAAAGCCGAGACAGAAAAGAAAAAGGAAAATGATATTAAAAATTTTCTTCATAACTACAATTTTACAAAAAGGTTGCCAACTTTAGATTAAAAAAAACGGCAAAGGTTTGATAAATCTCAGTTTTTTATTTAGAATGAATTAAATAGGCTTCGCATTAAAATTAGTAAATTTGCACTCACAAGTATAATTAAATTATCTTATAAGTATGATAACGACCGATATATTGATCATAGGAGCCGGCCCGACTGGACTTTTTGCTGTATTTGAAGCAGGCTTACTGAAAATGAAATGCCATATCATCGATGCACTTCCTCAACCGGGAGGACAATTGGCAGAGCTGTATCCTAAAAAACCTATTTTCGATATTCCGGGTTATCCTTCCGTAAACGCGGGAGAACTGGTAGATAATCTTATGGAACAGATCAAGCAGTTCCAGCCTGGATTCACCTTGGGTGAAACGGCAGTTTCCTACACCAAAGTAGATGACGAATGGTTTGAGGTAGTAACGAATAAAGGAACTGTACACAGGGCAAAAGCAATTGCTATTGCCGGTGGACTCGGTACTTTCGAGCCAAGAAAGCCCACCATTGAAAATGTTGCGGATTATGAGGAAAAAGGTCTTGAATATTTTGTAAAGGAACCTGAACATTTCAGAAATAAAAAGGTGATAATCGCAGGAGGAGGGGATTCTGCGCTGGACTGGAGCATCTTCCTTTCCAATGTAGCCAGCGAAGTAACGCTAATTCACAGAAGAAACGAATTCCGTGGAGCTCTGGACTCTGTAGAAAAAGTACAGGATCTGAAAAATCAGGGCAAAATCAAACTGATTACCCCTGCCGAAGTAACCGCCATTAAAGGAGAAGGAAAAGTGGAAGCAATTACGGTGGCTGTTGACGGGCAGGAGCCTTACGATATGGAGACGGATTATTTCATCCCATTATTCGGACTGACGCCAAAGTTGGGTGAAATCGGAAACTGGGGACTGAATATCGAAAAAAATGCCATTGTAGTAAACAATGCTTTGGACTATCAGACCAATATCGACGGGATTTACGCCATTGGAGATATCAATACGTATCCCGGGAAATTAAAGCTGATCCTTTGCGGGTTCCATGAAGCCACATTGATGTGCCAGAGCGTATATAATCGATTGAATCCGGGTAAAAAGTTCGTTTTGAAATACACTACTGTAAGCGGTGTAGACGGTTTCGACGGAAGCCGGAAAGAAGCCGAGAAAGCGGTTGTGAAAAAAATTGACTAAATTTGTTGCCGTTGAAGGTCCTGCCATCAGCGAATAACATTAGAAATCAATAGAATAGAGATGAGCGATATAAACATAAAGATCACCGACCGTGAAGGCGTGACCCACGATATTGTAGCACCAACGGATATGTCCATGAACCTGATGGAAATCATTCGTTCGTATGAGTTGGCAGAAGAAGGAACCATCGGGGTTTGCGGGGGAATGGCCATGTGTGCATCCTGTCAGGTGTATGTGATTAACGATCCGGGTCTTGAGCCGATGGGGGATGAAGAAGACGCCATGTTGGGTGAAGCATTCCATGTAGAATCCAACAGCAGACTGGGCTGCCAGCTGCACATCGTCCCTGAAATGGAGGGACTGGAAGTAGAGATCGCTCCTTATCCTTAATATATTTTAACCAGAATATAAATGAACCTCCAGAAGTTTTTTCAGGAGGTTTTTTTATTATCTCGTATTATGTTTGCTTTGGAAATAATGGATCAGCCAAAGGATGGGCGCGCCCTGCGGGATGGAAAATTTAATGCTTCGGTCGGCCAGGTTTTTATTCACTGATTTCAAATAGCTGATTTCACTTGTGATGATCTCTTCTTTGTGCTGTAAAAGCTGGTCTTCCAGCTGTATAAGGTTCAGAATTCCCAGGTCTTTCAACTGGGCCGGGAAATGGTTTGCCGAAATATACGCGGTGTCAAATCTTGACTGTCCGGGCGTTCTGAGGGCTTTTCTTACCTTTCCTTCAATTTCGCGCAGTAAAGAATTCTTTTTTACAAAGGCAATAATGGTTGATTCATTGATGTTGATCAGCTCCCTTTTATTTTTCAGGTTCTTGCTTACCGAATTTTCAAATTCATAAATTTCTTTTTTCAGCTTGGTGAATTCAATATCCGCCTGCTCAAGAAGGGCCGCAACCCGGTAGAAAGTACGTTGTGCCTTTTCAGGAATATCGGTTACCGATTTATAGCCCAGATCGTGCTCTATTTCTGCCCAGGAATGCTGGAGAATGCTTCTGATCTGTATTTCAAACCGGATGTTTTTATAATCTGCATATTCTTTTGACTTCGCTTTCTGCTCGTTGATCTGAAGAATAAAATGAATACTTTTGTATCCGAACTTATCAATCTCGATGTGTCCTTTATCGACGGAATTGCTCCAGTCGACCGTAAACTCCCGGTTCAGGATTTCCTCAATTTTAGAGATGTCGTCTTCAAAGTAGGTGATGACCCTTAATCCTAAAATATCGGTAATTTCATCGAGGCTTTTGTATTTGTCTTTCTTGATGATCTTCTGGGCCAGGCTTGCTCTGGTTTTTACCCTGCTGTTGATCTGATGAATGGGAATTTTCTTGCACAACCTTCTTAACATCTGTTCCACTTTGGACCCTAAGTCGGAATATCGGGAGTGGCATTCTTTATATTCTGCCAGAATTTTATTAAGGTATTCGTCAGCCATAGGAGTACATTCGTATTTTAAATGAATAATTTTAATGAATCGAATCACCTATGGGTCTGCAAATTTTACGCTAAAATGAAATTTTTAGAATTTAGATTTGAAGAGTCAGCGAAGAGAAGTCTACTAAATCTTAATAAAATTGATTCGTAGAAATTATTTACAAGCAGTAGAATTTTACGGTTACTGTCCCGTAAAATTTCTTACTATTTAATTTTTTCTTGCGTGATACCACATTTTTATTATTTTTGTAGTCAAACAACACAAATAACTTCATATGAAAAAGTACTTTCTATCTATTTTCGACATTTCCTTAATAATTTTTCGATTAAAAAATAATACGTCGCGTTTTGTCGCATTGCTGTCATAGCTTTGCAGAATAATGATCAGCTTGATATTAAATTTATTTAATAAATCTTTTGATCGTGAAGTAAAAACT
>CAJYXJ010000055.1 GCA_913778085.1 uncultured Chryseobacterium sp. | reverse complement strand
CCACAAGCCCCGTAGGGGCGGCCTGTCAAATGCACGATCCGGATATTTATTTATTTATTTATTTATTTATTTATTTATTTATTTATTTACTCCGGCCATCTGAAGATAAGTCTATAAACCGTAATTTAACTTATCACTTACCACTCATCACTTGTTACCCATAGTTATTTCCAGCCGAAAAGTTACTTTGGCAGCCGGGTACTGCAATACAGGCCGCCGCCCTAGCCCCGATAGAAACGGATACCCCGCAGCAGGCGGAGGGAAATAAAGGCACCAGCAATGGAAAGCAAAGGCGTGAGGAGTAGCAGTGGATAGCGGGATCAGGCTCCTGAAAAAATCCTTTTGAAATTCAAGAAGACATTTGAGATTTTAGAGCCTATCTGTATTATCACTCGGAAATTTTCCGTGATGTATCTTACTCTTAATCTTATCTATCAAAATTAACTTGGTTTGTTCTTAATTTTTACTATTGGAGAACCTCTTGCCCAATTTCAATGAATTAATGAATGAAAATCGTAATCCATAAATTTATTTTTTAGCTACAATATTTTAATCACTTAATGATAAAAATTAAGCAGGTTTACAGACTGGTCTTGATGCGGAGAAAGAAAAAATTCCGGCACCGGGCTTCCATCTTCCGGTCTTTTAATCTAATTCAGTTTAATTTATCTCCCGATTCACAAATAAAATTTAAAATACATAAATAATATTTCTATTTTTGTGGGATGCCGGAATCGAAATCTCCATTTTTAGACACTTTATTTTTACTGAGGAAAGAAGAGTGTATAACCATTTTTACAAATCTTCAGGAAATTTCCGAAAAGGAAGAACGGGATGCTGCAGATTATTTTGAGGCCGAGTTTGAAAGGGAACGGCTGGAATTTCTTTCTGATGAGATCCGTTTCGATAAAGAAACGGCGGTGTGGGCTGCAAAAATAGTATATCACAGTGCCCAGCTCCACCTGATAAGAGAAAATACAGCAAAGGATCTGAATAAATTAATTCCTCCTTTTAATGGAAAGAGAAATATCCCGGCTATATTATCTGCTGATCTTTCGTTAAGGTTTTTACCAGAGGTGATCTCGGTTTTGCACAGTGCAGATCCGGAAGATCCCTTACTTGGCATGCTGGAAACAATTGTCCGGCAATTCCACTATTCTGCCATTGGATCTGATGTGGAACTGGAGCATATCAATTGGGAAGAAGAATTAAGAGACAGTGCTTACCGGAAACTGTATCTGGAAAGGATTGTCGAAAGAAAATCATACAAACTTGCTGAAATTCCTTACATCAATCAGTTGCTGATGGCCGAATTCGGATTGCATAAAGATGTATTTTGGAAAGAGCTAAAAACCGTAATCGAAGAAAATGAGGCAAAAGACCGTATTTGATTTTGTGGCGGATCCCACTAAAGAAAATTTTCTGAAACATCGGGAAATGATTATTACCAATCCGGAATATGATCCCGATTCCGATGATCTGGAGATCATGGAACAATTGTATGCGGACAGGCAGTACGAAAAGTTAAATTATTACGTTACGGTTAATGTCTTATTAAGCCCCAGAGCGTATTTTTTTAAATATATTTCTTTGAAGCAAATAGGAAATGAAAAAGCGGCGGATAGCATAATGTTTTTATGCCACACTATTCTGAATTGTATTGAAAAGACAGGAGACGGAACCATAAATAACCCTTATATTATCATCCGGATTTCGGACGAAAGAGATCTTTTAGAACTTCGTCTGGGCAAAAAGCATATCCAGCAAAGATTCATGCAGGATGGAGATAAATATCTTGATGTTTTAACATTGGAAGACGGTTCCGAGATGTATTTTGATATTACCGACGCTTATAGAAGATCTCTCTTTCTTTCGGGTAAAAGGACATGACCGCTGAGAAAGAAGAAACGGACGCTAAGAAGCCGGAAAAGAAAATCTGGTAGAATTTTAGTGAAAAAATAATCAGATATAAACCACAACAATAACCTAAAAAAGTTTTTATCTACAGTAAATATATTTTGTAAAAAAAATGTTTATTGGAAAAGAACCAAAAATAATAACCGGATAAAATGGAAACTTACGAAAAATTATTTGAATTTTTAAGCGATCCTACAAAAGAAACTTTTTTGAAATGTAGAGATCTTGTTATCAACAATCCCGAATATGATCCTTATTCCGAAGATACGGGAAACGTTCAGAAATTATTGAATGAGGGAAAATTTGAGGAAGTCGTAAAGTATGTCAACGTAAACATTCTGCTCAGCCCCAGTGCTCATATCTTTAAATTTTTTGCTTATAAAGAGCTGGGCGACGAAAAAGCCATGAACATTGAAATGACGATCGCACAGATTATTTTTGAATGTATTGAAAAAACCGGCGACGGAACAAGAGAATCCCCATATATCGTTACGAGAATTTCTGATGAAAGAGATCTGATAAGATATCATCTGAAAAAAGAAGACACTATGCAGCGATTGATTAAAGAGGAGGACAGGATCTTGGATGTTCTCACCTTAACCGATCGCTCCGATATATATTTTGATATTACAGCACCTTACCGGAGAATCGCTTTTTCGTTTCAAAAAAGAAATGAAGATCTTAAAAAAGAACAGGGCACAGAAAAGCCAAAAAAGAAAAGCTGGTGGAATTTTTTAAGTAAAAACTGATGATGGCAGTAAATTCGGCACTTATTGTAGGTTTTCTCATTGCTTCCTACATGTTTCTGTTTTGTGTTATTTCTTACTATATTAATATTTTTTTATTCAGAAAAGAGATAAAAAGTATTTCTATGTTTATCCATTTGGGAAAGCCTTTATATGGCTATACTTTGAAAAACGGCATTAGAATTAACTTTGGATACTTTCCCGGGAGTGCTGTAGAATTTAAAGATGAAGAGGAAGAGGGATCATCTGAGGGAGAAGAGATAAAATATGCTCGGAAAAGATCAAATATCATCAACATAATCTATCATGCCCTGCTTATTCTTATACTTTTCTCGATAGCTTTAATTTTGGGATATGATCCGATCAGAATCTGTAAATATATTTCAGTAAAAGCATTTGAACTCATTACGAAAAAGATAGATTATAACCAACTGATTCCTGTTGTTTCAGAAAATTACGGGATGTACGGAAGAATCCTATTTCTTTGTTTTACCGTTTTGTTAATGATGATTTTTTCCTGGGGATTAAATTTAATTTCATCATTTGGGAAGTATCTGGGATTTATTAGTGTGGCAGTTTTGGTTTTGCTTTACTTTATCTGTGATTTAACGTATTTTATGTTTCCGTTGTCATTTTATATTGATATCTTACTGGCAATGACGTTAAGCGGATTTATCTTCTTTCCGTTACTAAGATTTTTTATTAAGTAGAATTAAATTTTATTAAGTCAAACCCCTTTGCGAAATTAGAAACCGCCAATCTTCAGAATAAATTCTGTACGCTTTGCGTTAAAAAGGCAACAAAAAAATTATAATACAAAAAACGAATGACTCAAAATATAGAAAAATTAAACAAGGTTCTCACTTTTGTAAAAGACACTTTTGTAGGGAAAAATGAGGTGGTGGATCTATTGGGGATCTGCCTTCTCGCAAGAGAAAACGCCTTTTTATACGGGCCTCCCGGAACTGCAAAATCCGCTATTGTAAGGACTCTGGCCAAAACCCTGAAAGACGGCAAAAACTTTGAGTACCTTCTCACCCGCTTTACCGAACCGAATGAAATTTTCGGCCCTTTCGATATCCGTAAATTAAAAGAAGGGGAATTGCTTACGAATACCGAAGGCATGATGCCGGAAGCTTCACTTGTGTTCCTGGATGAAATTTTCAATGCCAATTCAGCGATTCTGAACTCGCTCCTGATGGCTTTAAATGAAAAGATCTTCAAAAGAGGAAAAGAAACCAGGCATCTTCCTGCATTGATGTTTGTCGGAGCCAGCAACGTCCTTCCTGAAGACGAAGCATTGAACGCCCTGTTCGACCGTTTCCTGATCAGGATCAGCGTAGACTATGTAAATCCCGATCTTCTTCATCAGGTTCTCTTAGCCGGAAGAAAACTCGAAAGCAATATGGAAACCGAAACACCCGAAATTCTTTCCCATGAAATCCGCGAACTGCAGGAACTTTGCAAGACAGTAGATCTGAAACCGATATATGACGTATATTTAAATACCATTATCAATCTTCGCAACACGGGAATCGCAATATCCGACCGTAGAGCAGTAAAACTTCAGAATCTCATTGCAGCAAGTGCTTTAATCTGCGGTAGAAATGAAGCGGTATTATCCGATTTATGGGTATTAAAAAATATCTGGGATACGGAAGAACAGATTGAAATCCTTGAGGGCATTATCAACAGGACCATTGAAAAAGATGATCACCCGAAATCCCATCCACAGGCCTTACAGAACAAAACCCCAAATCCGGAAGAAGTGATGAAAGATGTAAAAATCTTAATGGAAAAATGGAATGGAGGATCTTTGAGTTTTGAGGAACAGAACGTTATCAAAGATAAATTAAGATACCTTCAGACCCGTTGCGACTGGATCAGAAATCCGGAACAGAAACAATATATCCAACAGGAAATCGAAAATCTATGGCAAAAGATCCTTCAGACGGTATAAAAGAATACTGGGCGGAAATCCCCCGTGCGAATGAAGATTTTTTAGGTGCGGTTCGTGACTGGAAAAACGTTCAGGTCGCAGGGGAAGAAAATATAATCTGGCTGAAAGGATTCACCGAAGAACAGGCTGTTTCACCGGAACTGCAGCAATTGCCGGATTTTTTACTGTACGAACTAAAAGAAGGCCTGTTATTCAGGAAAGATGCGCTGGTGCCTGCTAAAAAAATAAGAACCGGACTGTTGTGGACGCCTCTTGATAAAGCATTGAAGCTTACTTTTCCGGTTTCCAATAACAACTTTTTCGGAATTGATGAAAAAGTGGAAGTTAAGTTAAAAACCATCGAGGAAGAACAGCCGGCAGCTGCTCTGTTATGCCCGATTACCGAAATTAAAAACAGTATAATAACGCTTCCGAAGTTTAAGCTGGAAAAAATGGATTGGCTGATGATTGATGATCACGCACTTTTCATCGGAACCCCGCTGCTGAGCCTGCCCGGAAAAACATTTTGGTCAAAGGACGGTCATCTTTTACCGGCAGGTTATGATTTTGAATTTAAAAATATGAGCAGTTTGCTACAGAGAAAATATAACGCAGATAACAATGCATGGCTCTTTTGGAATGAAGAGGGAACTATGCTCCATCTTAATAAAGAAAATCTCAGGAAGCTATCCGTAAGCTCTTTCCGTCTGACTGAAAAATCACAAGAATGGAACTGAATGATTATTTCCAGTCCTACCGGGATTATTTCTGGGAGTGGACGACCGATGAAGATGTTCCCGATGATACCGGGTATCATGAAAACAACCTTATTTCGATTCCCGAAGTAGGGGCGGTGGTTTACAGGGCTTATCTGATCGAAGTTCTGAAGGAATTTCAGCTGACGGGTCTGCCGTTTTTAACGCCTCTTCTATTAGCCCTTTATGCAACAAATGAAGGATATCTGGATATTAAGGGGATTAAAACACGGATACGCAGACATCCTTTGGCTGCGCATGAATATACCAAGCATACCATAAGCCCTGCATTTCAGTTTCTGGAAACGCTGAAATCTTTACCGGCACATTACAAAAGGGGCAGAAAAAGAATTCTTCTATTACAGACCCTGTTTTCCCGGGTGCCTGTTGCGGTTTCTGCAAAACAGTCTGAATATATATTAAAAACTTATCTGAGAAACCCTCAGAAAATTGTTGACGCTGCCCGGAAAAATGAACTTACGGTCTCCGTATTTTCAAAGCATCTGAATATTTTGGCGGCATTAAATGATGAATTTCCTTCCGCCTCCGTCATTATCAAAGTTATAAAAGGTTTCAAAAACATTCCTGAACCGGAAGATGAAGTCGTTCAGGAAGAAGCTACTGTAGAAACGGGCAAAGATTTTATTCGGGAACTTATCGAAGAACCCAAAACCTTTCAGGTAGGAAGTCTTATTAAAAGAATCTGGAGCGGACTCAAAATTCCCATGCGTCACCTTTCACCGGGCGAACAGCCGATCGGAGGGATTTCTGATATGACCAATAAAGGCGAGCTGCACCGGATGCTGTTGTCGGAGTTTGCCCACGAAGACGAAATATTCGTCAGCCGTATTGCCAACAATGAATCGTTGTATATCCAGCGGGAAATTCCGCCCGAAGAAAATATCTTTCAGCGGGTAATTCTCATTGATACTTCCCTCAAAAACTGGGGAACACCGAAAGTTTTGGCATTCGCATCGGCGATTGCGGTTATCAAACATCCCAAAGCCCATTCGGAATGTGAGGTCTTTGCACTGGGACAAAACAACATTCCCGTTTCACTGGATAACGTTGATAACGTTATAGACGCTCTGAATCAGGTGAGCTCCATGCTGGAAGTCTCTCACGCGCTCGACCGGTTTCTGAATGAAGAACATCCGCAAAAGGACCTTGAAGTTTTTTTCATCACCCACCAGGAAAATTTGGCAGAACAGAACCTTCAGAAAATAATCCATGAAAACCGTGACCGCCTTAAATTTCTCATCACGACTTCTGCAGACGGCGAGCTGAATTTCTACAAGCACCATCAGGGAACGAGAAAGCATATTCAGAAAATGATGCTTCCTCTAAAAGAATTGTGGGCCCACCCTCCGAAGAAGAGCCGGAAAGCCGATCTTCATGACAACGGGATCAAAACCCTGGTTCCAAAAAATTACCCTCTTTTATTTCCTACGCCCAAAGACAGGATCAAAACGTTTCTTTATGAAGGGGATTTTTATATCCTGAGCAATAAGAAACAGCTTTTGAAAACCTATCTTTCAGACAATTATTACAATCGGAATATTTATCAGAACATCAGTACCCAAAAGGGATGTGAGGTTATTGCCGAAAAAATATCTGTAAAGCCCAGGGGCCAGTTTGCGCTGGCCAAAGACAAAGCCGGCCATTATATTCTGGCACAATACCAGCCGGATAAAAAGATCCTGTCCAAGCTTAACCTTGATGAAAAGGAGTATTCCGAAATGAACCTGACGGGGCAGAATATCCCTCAGAATTTCAACCTGATTTATTTTAACCGGAATTTTTATCTGTACAACACTGAGGCATTCAACATTTTTAAAATTAATATAGAAGGCGAACTTTCCATAGAAAGCGAAAAGAGCCATAATGAAATCCTAAAAAGCGGAATGAAGACTGAAGTTGAGCTCCGTAAACTCAAAAACAAAGGAACCAAGATTTTAAATAATTTCAACCATATCGGGATCAACAGCGTGGAGGAATTGGTGATCGATAAATTTGCTTTAGGACTTCGCAGTGAGAATGTATACAGTTTAGCAAGAAATTATGAGAAAATACAGATCCTTGCCAATCGGAATAAAAATAAATTCACCTTCGATGATGGCAGCGAAATTATAACGGATCCCCGAGGAATGCTTACTTTTATCAGCAGTAATAAAAAAATCCCGGTATTCTACATGCCTTCCACCCATTACGGATATATGGCAATGGCTACGGAAAAAGAATTCGGAGGGTCGGAATATTATCTTCCCAAGGACTCAAAACTTAAAATAAGGGAAACAGACGAAATGTACAGGGATTATATGGAAGCTTTTATCAAGCATGTTTTAGAATATGGAGCTTAGAATCAAACCTTTTCCGAAAAACAGTTACCCGAAAAAAGGTGTTTTAATTAAAGGCACTTCACCTTTGGTATGGCTTTGTGAAATGGAAACTTTAGGAGTAAATCTGGATCAGGTACGTACTTTTCCGGTTCCTTCCCGTGAGCCGAATGTGCTGTACGGATGTTTTCTTATTTTTCAGGATGCGGCTCCCAGGGAAATCGGAAGAAATGCTTATTTCCAAGAGGTCGGTAATAAACTTTTCATTCCTGAGAACACCGTCTTTTATCCGAAAGTAAATCCTGAAGAATGGCAGCATATTGACGCGGAATATGTGATTATGCATCCAGATTTCGGATGGGTGAAATTAAATGAAGAAATCGACTGGCTTTCCGTTATTCAGAGCCCGAAACCATCCGGAGCAAAAATAAGAAAGCCCCTGAATGGCGTAAAAATCCCTCAGCACATTACCAGCTACACGGTGGAAATCGACGATCAGCAGATTCTGGAAAATCTTCAGCAGCCGCAAACCGAAGAAGAATGGATGAAAAACCTTCCTTTCGACCTGAAAAAAGTAATGGCCGGCAACAAAAAAGAAGTTGAAAAATACTTGCAATACATTGAAAAATATCCTGAACGGGCTCTGGATCTGGGAGTTCCGCTGGACACTCTGGGAACTTCAAGAGGCGACGGCTTCGGGATTTTCAGATTTAAAAATTCATGGCTGGAAAAGCTTTTCGGCAAAAAACAGGAAGGCGGTTCTGATGGGAAATATTCAGGAAGAAACTATGGCTGGGTATTCTGGACTGTCCTTTTAATGATCGGTTTAGCCAGAGTTTTTATACATTTTAACAGAGATAAACCTGAAGAACTATCTGAAATCTCTTCCGGCAAAGTACAGACCGCTGAAAAACCGATGATGAAACCTGTCGTTGCGTATCAGTCCGGTGTCACCGACATTGATATGAAAATTGATTCGATGTACGGAGCAAAACGAAGAAAGCTGATGAAAGAACACCTGAACGCTTCATTGAAGTACAGTAAACCCGGTGAAAAAGAGTATCAGGAATATCTGAAGAACGGAGGAAGGCCGATTGGTAAAATTCAGGAGGATATTTTTAAACTGAATGATGAAACAAATGCCGCCACCGATTCTCTGCGAAGGGTATACCGAAAGAAAATTGTGAACTACCTGGCCCAAAATGAAGAATTGGAAAAAACTAAAATTAAGGATTCCCTGAAAAAAACAGGTTCTGGGAAGCTTGCTGATGAGGGTGTAGTAAAGACAATTCTGAAAAAAAGAGCGATTTTGATCGAAGATTCGCTTGGACGCCTCTACGGTACCAAAGAATTGCCGCCTCCGACAATAGATCCATCTCAAGCCATCAAGGCAGAAACATTTGAAAAAGATGCCGTACATACCACTTCAGTAGCAGAGATTTTCTGGCTGATCGTGGCCATGACGGGAGCGGTAGGATTATATTCTTTTTTCATTAAAAGAAAAGCGCTGAATGTAGGCGGCGAAAATGTCCCGGGCGGTACTAAAATTTTCCTGATGGGCATTCTCATTGCAATGCTGGCTTATATTTTTTATCCATTGATTGAAACATATGGCTATAACTGGTTTGTCTGGCTGCTTATCATCGGTGTCATTCTGCTCTTGTACCGTCTTTTTAGTGAAGACAAAACCATTTTAAAATCAGACAAAAATGAATAGGCAGAAGTTTACCGAAAAATTTATGGCCGCCTTTTTTATTCTGGTCATCATTAAGGTGATCGGAATTATTGCACAGCTCTTCCATGAAAGTTTCTGGAGCGTCATCGGTACACTGGTGGTATTTGTAATAATCGCCCTCATCATCCTTGCCGTCCTGCTGCAGCTGGAAAAAAAGGAAAAGAATTCCTCCCGAACCGGAGGCGGAAAAGGCGGTGGAAACTTCTACCTGGAAGCTTCAGTTTTCGATAAGATCAGAAATAAGTACGAAACCCTCGCCCAGCAATACATCAGCGAAAAAGATTACCGCAGAGCCGCAAAAGTCTATATGAACCTCCTCCGCGACTATTATCGTGGTGCGAAGACCTTTGAAGAGGGCGGACTGTACAACGAGGCGGCCGTTATCTACCTCAATAAACTCAAAAACAAATCCGAAGCAGCCCATTGCTATGAAAAAGCCAAGCAATATAAAAAAGCGATTGACCTGTACAAAGAACTCGGACAAAAAGAAAAAGTAGGAGACCTCTACCTTCAAATGAACGACCGTCATCAGGCCAATACCTATTACCAGATGGTCGTGGACGATTACGTAAAAAACAACCAAATGGTAAAAGGCTCCCTGATCTACCGGAAAAAAATGGAAATGCCCGACGCTGCACAGGAGATTCTCCTGAAAGGCTGGGAAGAAGACCATGATGCATTTAATTGCCTGAATAACTATTTTGCCAATATTTTTGAGGTTAATAAGCTCGACCGGAAGATTCAGGAGATTTATCGAAATACCCCTTCCGAGAAAAAGATCACTTATCTGGAAGCCTTGAAACATGAATTTAAAAAAGATCCAAAACTTCAGTCTACCACAAGAAACATCGCTTACGAGATCATCGCGGAAAAAATAGCCACCCGGTCGGAAATTGTCAATGAATTAAAGCATTTCAACCCGGATGACGAAGTGATCCTTAAAGATATTTCCCGATATAAAACAGGAAGGAACAGGATGTTCAGAAATTGAGATGAGTATTACCATATCATTTATCTATTTATCTGAAAATTTTAAGGGTGAATTTCTTAATCCTGCAAGTGATTTGTTTGGTTTTGAGATTTGTCGAAAAGAACTTTGGGGACATAAAATACTGAAAGATCTCGGCTGTAAAGTTATTCCGGCATTAAATGAAAAAGACCTTTTTATAGTAAATGAAGAACTTGAAGCAGCTTATGAAGACTGCCTGATAATCTTGCAAAATATCAGCGAAATCAGTTCAGTGACAAATTATTCAGAAATCTTTATTGAAATAAGAGTGAATAATTTGCTAAAATTTGTTGAAACCGCGTTAAAAAATAAAAATGACCTGGGAATAAATATTTCATAGATGGATAATACCGATAAATATTTTCATTTAAAACATGATGGCAGAAATGCAATCGAAATCGCCGAGGAAATTGCCGCTTCAGCCATAACTCCATTATATTCATAAAAAAGGATAAAAGAAATAGTTCCACACCTTTCCCTGATCGAAGCAAAAGAACTTGTAATTATTGAGATTACCTAACATAAAAGTCGGTATGATCATCAGGGAAGCCTGTTTCCCGACCTGGAAGAATTAGACAGAATACCTATTGAAAAAAACGGAAATCAAAATTCATAAAAAGCAGTTAACAGAAGTACCGAAGTTACCTGCTGTTTATGACCATGATCAATAAACGCTTCTCTGGCTTCAGAAAAATATTTATCTTTGCCGCAACAAATTTATGACAATACAAAGAGCACATATCAGTTTAAATCTATGCGATCGCCCTGTACTAAAGGGATCGTTTGGGTATGAAAGAATGGTATCGGATGAGGCGAACAGTGCTTGCTTTGAAAATTATTTACATTAATCTCGTAAAAAATTAAATCAAAATACAGCAAAAACGCCTCGGTTACCGGGGCGTTTTTTGCATTTGTAGAGCAGAAATTATTTAGAATGAAAAAAAATAACCATAAAAGTGAAAAATTTTTAATAACAAATGAACAATTAATACGAAAATAAAGCGTGATCAGTAACCCAATGAGAGACAGTCATTTAGGTATATAAGACATCTGCAGGATATTGCGGACGGAAATTCTCTACCCTAAAAAATGAAATTAAAGTGCTGATTTTCAATTATTTAATTTGAAAATAAATTTGCGGATTAAAAAATTTCGTCCTTACTTTGCAACCGAAAATTGAAAGCAACAGGTTTTCAGATTTTCAAAAAAACTTTTTTAAAACAAGAAAAATAAAATGAAACAATTTAACAACATATTCAATTTATCTTCAAGAGAACACGGTTTACAGCCGATGGGGCAGGGATATGCGTGTGATATTCTTCTTGATAGTGAAATGGGTAAAAGGTGCTTATATAAATGGGTCAGCTAATAGACTGACACGTATAAAAATATAGAGCGCCTCCCGAAAAGAGGCGCTTTTTTTATGCTTCAGAATTTAAAATGATCCCGTAGCTCAATAGGTTAGAGCGTCGACCTGATACGTCGAAGGCTAAAGGTTCGAGTCCTTCCGGGATTACAAAAGTGAATTGGTCAATGGTCAATAGTGAATTTTGCTTCGCAAGTGAATGGTGAATTTTTAGAATAAATTAAAATTGATTATTACCCCGAAGGAATTGACAAGCGAAGCGGACTGACCTTTCACACCAAAAGCTCCATTCGTCTAACGGTTAGGACGCCTGCCTTTCGAGCAGAAAACAAGGGTTCGATTCCCTTATGGAGTACAAAGAGTGAATAGTCAATAGTGAATTTTGCTTAGCAAGCGAATTCGAGAATAAATGAAGACTGACCGTGCCCCGAAGGAATTGACATGCGCAGCGAATTGACCCTTCACGTCAAAGGTTCCGTAGCTCAACCGGATAGAGCATGGGTTTTCTAAACCCAGGGTTACAGGTTCGAATCCTGTCGGAGTCACAAAAAGGTCTATTGAGGTAATGGCTAACCTTCCCGACTGTCTCTCGGGTACTGCGGGTTCGATTCCCGCATAGACCGCAAAGGTTCACGGCAAATTTTCGATCCGACTGTCTCTCGGAAAAGATTTTTGAAGTGAATCTGGAAAACTGGAAAGATAACGGTGGTTGTTTACCCGCCTTGGACGCGGGAGGTCGCAGGTTCGAACCCTGCTTTCCAGACAAAAAGTGAATGGTCAATGGTGAATTTTGCTTCACAAGTGAATTGGAAATAGACTATTGCCCCGAAGGAATTAACCCTTCATACAAACGCTCCATTCGTCTAACGGTTAGGACGCCTGCCTTTCGAGCAGAAAACAAGGGTTCGATTCCCTTATGGAGTACAAAGAGTGAATAGTCAATGGTGACTTTTGCTTAGCAAGCGAATTCGAGAATAAATGTAGACTGACCATTGCCCCGAAGGAATTGACAAACGCAGCGAATTGACCCTTCACCATTGATTGTAAAAAAAGAGAGAAGAGAAAAGCCTGCCGAGCGCAGATGATCTTTAGCCAAAAAACACAAAATACAGGCAGGCTTTTTCTAAACTCGGAAACAAAAAAAGAGGAATACAGTGACATAATATAATTTTTAGTGAAATAAAGTCTGTCCAAGCGCAGAAGTTCTTACATCAAATAAAAAATAAGACAGGCTTTGTTTTTAATAAAGATCAACCATTATTGATTATTTATTAATTATAAAAAATTAGAAAGAGGTAAAAATTACTTATTACCCCACTGCTTATTACTTATAAAAACGATGGTTCGCCGAAGCAGGAGAGTCGGGGCGGTCTGCAACACCGCTGCATCAGCTGAGTGGGTTCGAATCCCATAGCCATCTCAAGTAACTAAAATGAGATAGTTCCGGAGAAAAAGAAAAAGCCTGTCGGGCGCAGAAGTTCTTATATCAAACAAAAAATTAGACAGGCTTTATTTTTCTTCACAAGAAATTAAAATTAGAATAGGAAATTTAGTATAAAATATTGCCAATTACTTATTACTCATAAAAAAGGAAGCACGCCGAAGCTGGAGAGTCGGGGCGGTCTGTAACACCGTTGCTTTTGCTGAGCAGGTTCAAATCCTGCTGCTTCCACCAACCGCTGATAATGTAACGGCAGCATGCAGGAAATGTACTCTTGTTGTTCGGGTTCGATTCCCGGTCAGACGGTCAAAAAAAGTGAATGGTCAATTTTGCTCCGCAAGTGAATGGTCAATTAAACGTCAACATAAAAAATTGACAAGCGCAGCGGATTGACCCGCAGGAATTCACAATTGACAAAAGTAAAGGCTAAAGTTTAGTCAAAAGCACATCCGGCAAAACCTTAACCGCAATTCCACTCCTCTGGAGGGGTGGCGAAAATTCCGAAGGAATTTTTGACGGGGTGGTTTTTAAATGTGAATGGTCAATAGTGAATTTTGCTCTGCAAGTGAATGGTCAATTAAACGTCAGCATAAAAAATTGACAAGCGCAGCGAATTGACCCGCAGGAATTCACAATTGACAATATACAAATAGTAAATTTCAGGCTAAAATTGCCAATTAAAACAGTAATAAATTAACATTAAACAAACATGTAGAAAAAATGGAAACGCAACAAGAAACATGGCAGAACATGAACGGAAAAATTTTCCGAAACCCTATCACGCAGCTGGTAGAAGAAGCCATCATCCGGGAACAGGCCAATGGGCACCGGCTCAAAGTGTGTGTAGGATCAGACTCCCACGTATATGGGGAGGTGATCAGCTATGCAACTGCCGTTGTATTGGTTCGCGAAGGAAAAGGAGCGTTTACCTTTATCAGAAAAGAAAAAGAATTCCAGCGCATCAGCATCAAAGAACGGATGCTGAATGAAGTCAACAAATCCGTAGAGATTGCTTATACGATCTGTGCGCTGCTGGATGCTTATGGAGTTGAAATGGAGGTACACGCAGACATCAATACCGACCCGGATTTTAAATCCAATGCCGCTCTGAGAGATGCAATGGGATACATTCTGGGGATGGGGTATGTCTTCAAAGCGAAACCTTTTGCCTTCGCAAGTTCCAATTGTGCCGATATGATGGTGTAAGAAAGCGGGAAGCAGGATGATGAAGATTGATAGTTTTTTAACCGTAATCTGATTTTCATCATCCGGCTTTTATTATCAATCTAAAAAAAAATAAAAACCATGAAAACCATTTTAATCATCAGCGGAGAAAAGTACTGGCCGGATTATTTCGCAGGGTATGATGTGGTTCAGAAGAAAATCCAGACATTGGAATGTATAGTAAAAGATTCGTCTTTATATTTTATCAATACGGATGGAGCCTGTAAGCCGGATGTTATTTTCTGGCGGTTGGGTGCTGTAAATCCTGAAGCAAAACACCGGAATATATTGAAATTGATTGAATATTCTGGAATTCCCTGCGTAAATTCCGCTTCCTCCTTACTGATGGGATACGACCGGTTGTCTACGCTGAACAGGTTAAAGAAGCTCGGCTTACCCGTTATTGATTTTAATGTGGCTACCGCCACCACTCTGCTCAAAAACCTTGAAATGGAGTTTCCTTTCGTTGTTAAAGTGGGAAACCATCACGGCGGGTACGGAAAAAGCCTTATTACAGGCGAAGAACAATGGGAGGAACTCAAAGACCTGCTGTTTATTCACAACGATTATGTGACTACGGAACAATTTATCGACTATCAGGATGATATCCGCTACCTTGCGGTAAATGATAAAGTTTGGGCGATGAAACGAAAAGGTAAGTACTGGAAAGCCAATTCTTTAACCCGGGAATATCAGCTGATAAGTCCGGAAGAAGAGTGGATTGAAAAAGTAAAGCAGATACAGGAGAACATCAAGGCTGATATCGTGGCGATTGACGTCCTTCAGACGGAAAACGGAGAACGGTTTATTCTGGAATATAACGATATTCCGGGATTGTCAGGATTTCCTGAAGAGGCAAAAACAGAATTGTCAGAGATTGTAAAAAGTAAATTAAAATAATAAAAACCGATAACCATGTTTTTTTTAGTTCAGGCAAACGTATATCACGATCCAGATCATTATAAGATCTTTGATGCCCTGGAAGAATTTAATATCGATTACCAGGTGATCAATATTCCTCCAACGGCAGAGAAAATAGATTTTAAAACCGCCCGGACAGATGTGTTCGTTTACGGATCCGTAACCATTGCCAGACTGGGAAGACAGAACACCCACTGGTTCCCGGGCTCATTTTACGGAGGCAATCATCTTTATGAAATCTATTCAAAATATTACGGGGCGCATCTTCTGAATCATGAAGTTACGGTTCACAAAATTTCGGACAAGCTTATTTGGGAAAAAGATGAAAAGAAATTCATCAAGCCCTACAATGAAGCCAAGATTTTTACGGGCAGGGTATTCAGCGAAACGGAATGGGAGGATTTTGTATTTGAAGCCCTGAAAAATTCATCCAACCGGATTACGGAAGATTCTCTCATCCAGGTTTCCGAAGCAAAAAGGACATTGAAGGAAGCCAGGCTCTGGATCGTAGGCGGGCAGATCATCGATGCCGGATATTATAAATTTAATAACCAGGCTCCTTTTGAGGAAAAAGTTTCGGAAGAAGGACTCACATTTGCCAGGGAAATGCTGTGGCTCTTCAACCTTGAGGAAGCTTTCGTGATGGACATCTGTTTAACGGATGAAGGCTGGAAGATTGTTGAGGTCAACTGCATCAACAGTTCGGGATTTTATCCCAATACCAACGTGAAAAGTATCATCAAAGCTTTGAATGTTTACTTTTCAAATTAAAAATAATAAAGCAATGGAACTGACCAAAAGATTATTGTTCCTGGATGATATAAGATATCCTAAGAACGCCTACCCATATACGAAGCAGGAGATTTTCCAAAAAGAGGGCTGGTATATTGCACGGAACTATCAGGCATTTGTTGACCGAATTTTGGAAAAAGGGCTTCCGGAAATGATCTCTTTTGATCATGACCTCGCAGATGAACATTACTTGGAACCGAATTCCCGGGAATATGTCGAGAAAACAGGCTACGACTGTGCCAAATGGCTGGTGGAATATTGCATGGATCATTGTTTAGATCTGCCGGAATATTATTGCCATTCCATGAATCCGGTCGGGAAGCAGAATATTGAGAGCCTTTTAAATAATTTTAAAAAACAGTAATGAATATTTTTGGATTCATACAAGAGATAAGAGACCATCTGAAATACAGCTTTGATGAGGTGGACCGATGGTTTGAGAAAGACAGGATAACGTTGGATTATCGGCCTTCTAACGGAGGCTGGACGGTCCGGCAGATTCTGGAACATATTTATCTGACGAACTTCTACCTGCTAATCCTTATTGAAAAAGGTTCAAAAAAGGCACTTCGGAATTCCGGAGGTCAGGACCTGGAAGCTGAAATACGAAATTATGTTTTCGACAGGAAAAAGTTTGAAGAAATAGGGGAGTACGGTGCTTTTGAGTGGATCAGGCCACACCACATGGAACCGAAAGGTGAGATGAGATTGGATGAAATCACAAGCCTGATGTCCATGCAGTATCATCAGTGCTTCATTTATCTCGACCGGATGAAAAATGGCGAAGGACTGCTCTGCAAAACGACTATGACGGTGAACGGATTAGGGAAAATCAATGTCTACGAGTACATTTATTTTCTTTCTCTGCATGCCCGGAGACACCTTAAGCAGATGGAAAATAATGAATCAGAACTTGATAAGCTTTAAAATATACCATCCATGATTTGATGTTAAACGGAATAGAGAAGACAGGATAATCTGGAGATCTTGGGTTTTTCATTCCAGAAAGTTAAAGTTTATGGCTAAATAAAAACTAAAAAAAATGATTTTTAAAACATATAACTCGATAGAAAATGCTTACCAGGCCCGCGTGATCGAACAGATCAGGATCCAGGGCTTTGGGGATGAGGTTTTTATCGTGCAGGAAAAGGTTCACGGTGCCAATTTCTCTTTCTTCACCGACGGAAAGGAAATTAAAATCGCAAAAAGAACCGCTTTTATTCAGGATAATGAAAAATTTTTCAATGCCGTTCAGGTCCTTGAGCGTTACAGGAAAAATGTAATTGAGGTTTTCGGTAAAGTGAAAGCTTTGTATCCGGACGCTGAAACCGTAGTGATCTATGGGGAAATATTCGGAGGAGGATATAAGCATAAAGAAGTGGAACCGGTGACGGACGCGGTAAAAGTGCAGAAAGGTATTGAATATGCGCCACAGAATGAATTTTATGCATTCGACATTAAGCTGAACGGGACCACCTATCTGAATACGGAGTTGATTAACAATATTTTTGAGGAAACCGGATTTTTCTATGCAAAGACCCTTTTCCAGGGAACACTGGAAGAAGTTTTAGCTTTCCCAAATATATTCAATTCCAAAATTCCCGGCTGGCTGGGCCTTCCTGAACTTGAAGACAATAGGTGCGAGGGAACCATTATAAAGACCCTGGAAACCCGCTACTTCGGAAACGGCGCGAGGATTATTCTGAAAAATAAAAATGAAAAGTGGATCGAGAAATCCAAAGTGGTAAGAAAACAGGAGAAAAAAGTTCAGAAGCAGATCCGGTTTGGCGAAGATGCCCAGCGAATTTGGGAAGAGCTTGAGCAATATGCAACCGTTAACAGGCTGAACAATGTCATCAGCAAAATTGGTGAATTTGAATCTACAATGGCTGGAAAAGTGATCGGCCTTTTCGCAAAGGACATCCTGGAAGATTTTGGAAAAGATTTCCCGGAAGCTTTCGACAGCATCGAAAAAGAAGAACAGAAAAGAATCAACAAAAAGCTGAATACCGTAGTTATTGATACAGTGAAAACAGCGTTGGCCGTTTCTGAATAATCATTAAAAGACGATTGAAAATGAAAAAGATAAGTACTTTATTTAAAAAAGATATCCATAATTTAGGACGGGTGATTAACGAAATCAATCCCGAAAACCGGTGGGTTTTTGACGGCGAAGCGGTAGCAACGCAGAAATTCGACGGTTCCGCATGTGCAGTAATCAACGGAAAGCTGTTCAAAAGATACGATGCCAAAAGAGGCAAAACGGCTCCGGAAGGGGCAATCCCGTGTCAGGAAGCGGATCCGGTAACCGGGCATCATCCGCATTGGGTGGCCTGCGACCCTGCCGGAAAAGGAGATGTTTACTTCTGGGAAGGCTTTCATGCTTTGGCAGAATCGGGCAAAGTAGAAGACGGTACCTACGAACTGATCGGTGAAAAGGTGCAGGGAAATCCCGAAAACATCAAAGGCCATTTGCTGGTAAAGCACGGAAGCGAGATCCTTAATCTGGCAAGCCTGGATTTTGAATGGATCAAAAGCTTTTTGAGTAATCCCGACAATAATATGGAAGGGATTGTTTTCCATCACACCGCTGATGACCGTATGTGTAAAATCAGGAAATCCGATTTCGGGATCCGTAGAAAAGCGGCAAAAGAATCGGCTTTTAAATAAGAATTAAGTTTCGGTAATACCTTTACCGGGACTTTTTATGTGTTTAATCATCCTTAGATTTTCTTCTGATATTGGTACGCTAACGAAGAAAACGGTTATTGAAATATGATTGATGGGATAAATTTTACTGAAAAAATAGTGCTTTGCTAAGTGGAAAAGTTTATGCTGAGCCTGTCGAAGTAGCTTTGTGAACTTAAAAACAGTTAGTAATAAGAAAATCTTCGTAAACTTTGTGTTAAATGACCAATAAGGATTAATAACAGATCATCAAAATAGAAACTTAAAAAAATGTTACAGGCAGAGATAAAAAGTCTTTTTAAAGAAGACATCAGTATATTGATAAAAGTCCCGAATTCAGCGAAGCATTACCTGTGTGATTGCGGTGAAGCAAGCTTGCTGACGGTAAAAGAAGTGCAATCGGTATCGGCAGTATTCATCAGCCATACCCATATCGATCATTTTTCCAATTTTGACGGCATTTTCAGGCATCAGATCGGAAGCGGTGAAAAAGTGGTGATCTGCGGGCCGGAGAATATCCAGCAGCAGATTGAAGCACGATTGAAATCCTACACCTGGAACCTGATTGATGAAAACGCTATTGAATATGAAATCCGTGAAATTGTTTCCGAAAAAGAAATTAATGTTTATAAAATCCGTCCGCCCAAGTGGAATGTTGAATTTGTAAAAAGCCAGGATTTCCTCTTTGAAGATGAATATGTAAAGGTGGATTTCGCGATTCTGGACCACAAGACCGATTCCATCGCTTATCTTTTCAAAGAGAAAGATTCAGTGAGTTTTAATGAAAACGGCTCCGAATTTAAAAAAGGAAAATGGATCAGCGAACTGAAGGCCGCTTTTGAAAGAAGTGAAAACGATAAGGAGATTGAAATCGAAGGAACGGTTTACAAAGCTTCGGATTTATTCCATCTGCTTACCAGAAATGAAGGCTATAAACTCGGTATTATCATGGATCATGCAGCAGAGAAAGGCAATTATGAAAAGATAAAAACTGTTTTCGGGAATGCGGATCTGGTGTACATCGAAACCTTCTACAAAGATGAAGACCAAGAATTCGCAAAATTGAATTACCACAGCTACGCTTCGGCATCCGGAAAAATCATGAAGGATTGCGGAGTAAAGAAAGCCGTACCGGTGCATTTTTCAAGAAGGTACATGGAAATCGACAGGCTGGAGATTGAGTCGGCTTTTTATAAAGCATTCGGAGTAGATTAGTCCGGATTATTTTAAAGCTGAAACTAATAACTAAAAAATAAACTATGCAATATAAAATACCTTTTCATTTTGATATGGAAACGGCTGATCCTGATGATGCGATGACGTTGGCTATTCTGGCAACACATCCCAGGGTTCATCTTGTAAGCGTTTCCGTACATCCGGGAGGAAAGGATCAGATCGGTTTTGTGAGAAAGATCCTCAATATGCTGGACCGCGAAGATATCCGTATCGGAGCCGGCACTCCCAAATCTGATGCCCCGCGTGTATCAGTATTTCACCGGGATTGGGTCGGAGGTTTTAAAGATTCGGAAGCAGACGGTTCTGCCGTAGAAATTATGGCGGAGACCCTACATCAGTTTCCGGATAGCACGCTGTTGACAGGAGCGGCCCTAACAAATCCGTATACCTTATACGAAACCGGTGTCTTTTTCGACCGCTGGTTCTGCCAGGGAGGTTTTGCCGGGGACAATATCGTTCCAAAAGAGCACCGAATAGAAAAATTTAATGGGAAAACAACCTGTGCAACCTTTAATCTGAACGGAAATCCGCTGGCTGCTGAAAAGCTTTTTTCGATCCCGATGACCGAAAGGCGCCTGATCAGTAAAAATGTCTGCCATGCAGCGGTCTTCACCAAAGCTGACGCGGAAATGCTGATCCCGTTTAGAAACCATAATAAAGGGCTGAACCTCTTTTTGAAAGCAGTAGAGCTGAAAGAGAAAGCACTGCATGATACGGTAGCGGCTTTACTGGCCATCGATCCTTCAAAAGCGCTTTGGGCAGAGGTCATTCCTTACCGGACCCGTGGCGAATGGGGCTTGTGGAAAGCGCAGGAAAATCCCGGAAAAAGTCCTTCATTGATTACCACATTCATTCCTGATCTGAAAGATCTTTGGATGTTAATCAAACCTTAAAACTTTCAGAGTAAAAAGTTTTAAAGACAAGCAACATATTAAATCAGCTGGTTAAGTATTGTTGTTATCAATCTGAAAATTGAGACGAATAACAGCATTCAACTGGTAAATAAAAAAATTGAAAAAATGAAACCTAATATATTTTTTACGGCAGACCACCATTTCGGTCACGAAAATATCATCAAATTCTCCGATAGGCCTTTTGAGTCTCTGGAGCAGATGAATGAAGAGCTTATTAAAAGATGGAATGAGAAAATCGGTCCAGGAGATACCGTTTACCACTTAGGAGACATTAGTCTGGGCAAACCGGATTTCACAAGAGAAATTCTGGACCGGCTGAACGGTCACATCCATCTCATCAAAGGCAATCACGAAGGGGCGGCACTCACATATCCTAAGCGTTTTGCTTCGATACGGGATTACCATGAACTAAGAATCGACGAACCGGAAAACAGCAACGGCAAACAGAAAATCATTCTTTTCCATTATGCCATGCGGACCTGGAACGGCTCCCACCGCGGCGTCTGGCAGCTTTACGGGCATTCGCACGGAACCTTGCCGGATGATGAAGCGGCATTGAGCTTTGATGTAGGTGTAGATTGCCATAATTTCTATCCCGTTTCCTATGAAGAAGTAAAAGAAATGATGAAAAAGAAAAAATGGACTCCGCCGTTTGCCCCGAGAAATTAAAAAATCGGATGCTGGTGATGGAGGCGGATGTCTCCATCATTTAGTGCCATTACATTAAAAATCAAGACAGGGGCTATAAAATGGAAACCGGAGTTGATGCAATCAATAAACTTCCATCATCCCGCATCCATCTTCCAGCCAACCCAACAAAATGAAAACAAACAGCAAAATAATCGTTATCGATTTAGAAGCCACGTGCTGGGAATACGATAAAATCCCTCCTGGCCAGAAAACCGATATCATAGAAATAGGAATCTGCACATTAGATACGGATACAAGAATAATTTCCAACAAGCAGAGCATTTATGTCATTCCCGAACGTTCCAAAATCAACAAATTTTGTACGCAACTTACCGGAATTACGCCAAAACTGATTGAAGAAAAAGGAATTTATTTTGAAGAAGCCTGCGAGAAAATCCGGGATGAATACCATTCTGAGTCACTCGCATGGGCGGGATTCGGAGCCTTTGACAAGGAGCAGATCGTTGAACAGTGCGATTATCTCGGCATCGAAAACCCATTTTCTGAAAATTACATCAACATCATGCACCGCTTCAAAGCCTACAACGGCCTGTACAAAATGATGGGTCTGAAAAGAGCCCTGAAAGCCCTGAATATGGAATTTGAAGGCAGCCACCACAGCGGAGCCGATGATGCCTATAATGCCGCCCGGATTTTACGGGAAATGCTGAGATAAAAGGTAGGAAAATGGGTGCTGGAAGCTGGAAGTTATGGTAGTGTGGAATGAAGTCCAGTCTTCAGCAGTAGAGTAGAGAAGCGGGATGCCGGATGCTGGAAGTTTTTACGGTGTTAAAATGCATTCTGTCTTAACATCAGCTTTCACATTTACAATCAATCTGGTAAGAAGTGGATATAGGAATCCGGAAGTTGATAACAACTCCTGACTTCCAGCTTCCATCATCCATCTTCAAGCCATTAACAAATTAAATTTTAAACAAATGAAAACAACAGACAACATATTAATTATAGACCTTGAAGCGACGTGCTGGAACGACCGGCAGCCAAGGGGTCAGGAAAGTGAAATTATTGAAATCGGGGTGTGCCTTATGGATGCCGGAACCGGTAAGACTTCTAAAAGTGAGGGCATTTTAGTAAAACCTCAATACTCCAAAGTAAGCCCGTTCTGTACGGAACTCACTTCCATTACCCAACAGATGCTCGATGATGAAGGCATTCTGCTGGAAGATGCTCTCGACATCCTGAGAGCGGAATACGATTCCGAGAACCTTACCTGGGCCAGTTACGGAAACTACGACCTGAACATGCTTCAGAACCAGGCACGCCGTTTCAACGTGGATTATCCGCTGAGTGATGACCACATCAATGTGAAAACCTTATTCGGAGAACTGCATCCTACCATCCGTAAAAGTGTAGGCATGGCCCGCGCCCTGGGCGAACTGAACCTCACGCTTGATGGAACTCATCATCGGGGCGTAGATGATGCGAAAAACATTGCGAAAATTCTGCACTGGTGCCTCAAACAATATTAATGAGGTAACAATGTAACAATGTGACAATGTAAAAATATTGTAAACAGAACAACGGAACTCTCTTTTTTAAGGGAGTTTTTTATTTCCGACCATGTCATTGCGAAAGGCAAAACGACGAAGTAATCTTAATTAAAGAACAGATTGTTTCGCTTTCAGTTTGCAAAGACAAAAGATCACAATTTTTTTACAACGCAAAAACATTGCGCAATTCCCTGTTTACTTTGCATCATCAAAATGAAACATATGAAAAATATTCAGCTTTTATGTAAATCTTGTAAGGTAGGATTAACCGGCATTTTAACTGTTGTTCCCGAATCCCGATTGAAATGGAAGCCCGGATATGACATTCTGGAAAACAAAGAAGCTGTTGTCCATTTGGATTATAAAAATTCCGTTTTAACAAATCTTGATGATGAAAAATTAATTGACCATCGTGATTCTGGGAGATTTTCAGGTTGTTGCGGAAGTTCAGGATCAAATGGCGTAAATAAGTTGTGTAAAAACGGACATGAAGTAGCAACTGAAAGTTCAGATTGCTGCACTTCTAACTATTTACATTTTAGTCTGGATCATATAATAATGAAAGAAATACTTTAAAAAGATATTTCTGTAAAAATATCAGGCGGGTCTTGTTCGGTGTTTCTGTATAACACTATTGCAGAAGAATTTGTTGAGAAACATGATTTTGTTCTGTTCAACTTCGCTTAAAGGTTTGAGGTTTTCCAAAAAATCTCGTACGATTCTATAGGTTGAAGGTTCGAGTCCTTCTGTCTCTGAAAAAGGATATAGTTCAAATGGTAGAACAATAGATTTATGCGTGGGTTCGACTCCCACCCTCACTTCAAATGAGGTAGCTCAGTCCGGTTAGAGCACTACACTTTTAATGTAGGTTGAAAATAGACTCAAAATCTATTTTTTATTAGAGTTTTGAATATTCTCATTAAAAAATATTTATGGAAAAATCCGGGATTTTTTCAGTTGTTGAATCAACATTTTGAAAAAGCCTGTAAGAAAAGATGTTTTCTGAAAATGAAATGGAGACTAAGAATCAATAATTCTTTGGATGAATTTTTTTAAAAAAGGACGATCGTCTGCGTGAGCGATGGTAACGGATATCCTTTTTCGCTTGCAAAAAGATAGAAGTGAACATAGCGGCCCGAGCTGCTGGTAAAGCCGAAGCGAGGGACACGCCCAAAATCTGAATAATTGGAAACTGAATTTGAAAATAAGATTCTAAGCTCAATGAATTTTTATGAATTGCTTTCCTTCCGCATTTTTTGGAAGAAAAGATTCCGGATTTTCTTTTTTAATTGAAATTAATAACTATTTAAAATATAAAACGATGATAAAAAATGTACGGATTAAGGCTTATGAAACGGGTTTGGTTTTCAAAAACGGAAAACTGATTGATATTTTGAAAGAAGGCAATTTCTGGATTTTTGGAAATAAGTCTGTGGAAATTTATGATATGAAATCTCTATTTAAATCTAATACGGATCTTAATATTTTGTTGAAAGATGAAAGCCTGAAATCTCTATTGGAAGTCGTTGAGGTAAAAGACGGTGAAATCGTTCTGATGTACGAAAACGAAATTTTTAAAGAAGTTCTGAATGTCGGTCAATATGCTTTTTGGAAAGGAATTTCTAACAGAGAGTTTCAAAAAATCGACCTGACAAAAGTTGAGATTCCGCAAGGAATTTCAAAGACAGTTTTGGAAAATATGAAATTAAAAAGCTTGATAAGAAAGTTTGTCGTGCCATTTCAATATAGAGGCTTGCTGTTAATTGACGGAAAAGTAAGTCAAGTTTTGGAAGGTGGTATTTACTCTTTCTGGAATAATGAATCTTCTATTGAAATTAAAACCATAGATCCAAACTACGAAATAAAATCACAGTTCGGATCCCATGAAAACGGAACTGTTTTGATAAAATCCGAGCCGCTTAAAGATTTTTTGAAAATTATAGAGGTAAAAGACGGAGAAATTATTTTGCTATATGAAAACGGAAGTTTGAAGGATGTATTGAACGTGGGTCAGCATGCATTTTGGGTAGATCTTGTAGATAGAGAATTTCAAAAGGTGAATTTGATGAAAGTTGAAATTACAGAAGCCATTTCGAATACGATCCTGGAAAATGTAAAATTGAGAAATTATGTAAGAAAATTTATTGTCTCCAATCAACATGAAGGATTACTGTTAATTGACGGAAAGCTAACCAAAATTCTTGAAGCCGGAACATACTACTTCTGGAACAACGAAACTTCAATTGAAGTAAAATCGGCAGATATGAGAATGCAGCAGATGGAAATTGCAGGACAGGAATTATTAACAAAAGATAAAGCGATGCTTCGTATTAATTTCTATGTTCGTTTTCAGGTGGAAAACATCGGGAAAGCGCTGATGGAAAATAAAGAATACGATAAGCAATTGTATATTCTGATGCAGCTGGCTTTGCGTGAATTCGTCGGAGCTTTGACGCTGGATGAATTGCTGTTGAAAAAAGATTCCGTAGGAAAAGAAATCCTCGAAAATCTGGGAAACAAGGCCCAGGAACTGGGCTTGAAAACTTCCGACGCGGGAATCAGGGACGTGATTTTGACAGGTGAAATGAAGGAAATCATGAATCAGGTTTTGATTGCCGAAAAAAAAGCCCAGGCCAACAGCATTATGAGACGTGAAGAAACCGCTTCCACGAGAAGTTTGCTGAATACAGCGAAACTAATGGAAGAAAACGAAGTGCTTTGGAAGCTGAAAGAAATGGAATATATGGAAAAAATCGCCGACAAAATTGGAGATATTACCGTTTCCGGAAACAGCAGCATTGTTTCTCAGTTGAAAGAAATCTTCACAAAATAAAAACTGATAACTGTTATTATAGAGACGGGTTTTGCAAAAGCAAAACCTGTCTTGTTTTAAAATCAAAAAAGTTCCGAAGGGACGATTTACACCGAAATCGGATGCTAATCCGATTAATAAATTCAATAATAAGCAATCAAAACAAATTTAAACTTTAAATCTGTTTTGATTTTTTTCCTGCCACTCTTCATACGAAACCACCCCCAGCTCAGGCCGGCCTTCGCCTTGCAGAACAGAAATAAATTCCAGCTGGTTGCCGTCCGGATCGTTGAAATAAATCGCCACAGCCGGCATCCAGGCAAAAACCATCGGTTTTTCGCTCCCGTCTTTCAGGAAATTGTAGGGTTTCAGGTTTTTACTTTTCAGGAATTCAGAGGAGAAATTCAAAATATCGTCCTTTTCTGCGGTAAAGGCAAAATGCCGCGTCTGCAGGTTTTCTTTCTGTTCCCATAAACCCAGCATCGATGTTTTGTTATTGCCGATCCATAAAAAAACGATCGGACGGGTTTCATCCCGGTGCGCCAGTTCCAATCCTAAAATTTCTATATAAAAGGCAACTGCTTTTTCCAGGTCGCTTAACTGAATGTGGGTTTCATACAATCCTTTAATCATCACTTTAATTTGAATAAAACAAAGCTATAAAATGCATTTTTAAAAATTTTAAATCCTCAATTCCTTTACATAAAATGAATGATAGACAAATTATATTCTTTGTTTGCACGGTTGTTTCCAATCATTGTGTTATTCGTGAAAAAATTACAGTCATTCGTTTTTAAACAAAAAAAATAAACTTTTTCGCATAAAAAATAAACTACGCAGAAACATTGCGTAATGATGTGGTTACTTTGCATCAGAAATCAGGGAGGAAATGATAATCCTCTGAATGTTTAACAATAAAACAGTAACCATGAAATTTAATTTTTTAAAAAAAGAAAATAAAGCAGTGATGAATTACGAAGGTGCCAAAGCATACACAATGACTCCTGCCGAAGAACTATATAGTGCTGTGGTAACAACAGGATTATCAAACACAACATATGAAAAAGGAAATGAAAGACTGGCGAGAATTCAGTCTCTGATTCAGAAAAACGATCCGGAATTCGTAGCCAGGCTGGCTGTTTATGCAAGAAAAGAAATGTATCTGCGTTCGGTGCCTTTGGTACTGACGACCGAGTTGGCGAAGCAGGCTTCGGGTACCGACCTGGTAAGCAGAACAGTGGATGGGGTCATCCAGAGAGCGGATGAAATCACCGAATTGCTGGCCTACTACCAGATGGCCAACGAGAGAACGGATCTTAAAAAGCTGAACAGGCTTTCAAAACAGATTCAGAAAGGCCTGGTAAAATCCTTTAATAAATTTGACGAATACCAGTTTGCCAAATACAACCGGAAAGCTGAGGTTACCCTGAAAGATGCTCTGTTCCTCGTTCACCCGAAGGCAAAAGATGAAAACCAGCAGGCTATTTTCAACAAAATCGTCAATGATTCATTGGAAACACCTTACACCTGGGAAGTGGAACTTTCCGTACTGGGCCAGACCCGATTTGCGGATGATGCCGAAAGAAAGGCCGCTTTCAAGACCAAATGGGAAGAACTGATCTTCAGCAACAAGCTTGGATATATGGCGACCCTGAGAAACCTAAGGAATATTCTGGAAGCAAATGTTTCTTCCCGGGCGATGGAAAGAGTTTGCAGGTACCTGTCTGATGAAAAAGCCGTAAGGAATTCAAAGCAGCTGCCGTTCAGGTTTCTGGCAGCTTACAGGGAACTGAAAGCCATTGATTCCCCTTATCTGCCGTCTGTTCTGGAAGCATTGGAAGATGCGGTGGCGATAAGTGCGGGGAATATCAAAGGCTTTGGTTTTAATACTTCCGTAGTGATTGCGGCTGATGTATCGGGATCGATGCAACAGCCGGTTTCCCCGAAATCCAAAGTATTGCTGTACGATATCGGACTGCTGATGTCGATGATGCTGCAGTCGCAGTGCAGCAATGTTATCGCGGGAATGTTCGGCGATACCTGGAAGAGGGTTGCCATGCCTAAAAGTGGAATCCTGAGAAACGTTGATGCCTTTTATAAAAGGGAAGGCGAAGTAGGGTATTCTACCAACGGTTACCTGGTGATCGAAGACTTGTTGAACAGAAGTGAAAAAGCGGACAAAGTGATGCTTTTCACCGATACGCAGATGTGGAACAGCAACGGGACCCGGAACTCTTTTGAAGATTCATGGAATCGGTATAAAAAATTCAACCCGAAGGCCAAACTGTATATCTTTGATCTGGCAGGTTATAGAAGACAACCCCTGGATGTCAGAAAAAATGATGTCTATCTGATCGCCGGCTGGTCCGATAAGATTTTCGATGTGCTGAATGCCCTGGAAGACCGGAAATCGGCCGTGGAAATGATTAAAAAAGTAGTGCTGTAAAAGGCACTGCTTTTAAATGAGTTATAAGTTATAAATAATTTGAAGGATTGATTCGATCAGGAGCTTAATCCCGCTTTCCACTGTATCTTTTTCGCCAACGCTTTTTTTTTAAGCCTTGCAGAAAAAGGATGTCGTTGCAATCGGGGCTAAAAAAGACCCAAAAGCAGAAACGGAGAACAAGGGTTAAATCAGGTAAAGATTTCAATTTTGATTCTTCTCTTAAAGGCAAAATGAACAGAATATTGCTGCGTCATTTTCACAAACAGATAAACACATGGGAAATCATTTTTACAAAATCGAACAGGATCTTAAGACAGGAAAGAAGAAAAAAGCCTGCGACCGGCTGCGGAACCTTATCAATGAATATCCGGATGATCTCTCGTTAAGGGAAAAGCTGGCACAGATCTATTATGAGGCAGGATTTAAGGATGAAGCCGGAAAATTCTGGATTTTATCTGAACCTCAGAATTTTGAGATGAAAGAAGCCGTTGAGCTCTACAGATGCTCGTTAAGCAATTCCGGGAATGCTATTCTTAAAGACATAATCTTCCGGGGAGATAAAAACAAGCTTCCGGTTTATGCTTTGAACATCATTAAAGAACTTGAAGCTGATAGTTTTAAGAAGACGAAACACATTCCCGACTTTAAAAGAAAGAGAAGAGAAAAAGGAAATTATACAGAATCTGAAGATAGTTTTTTAAGTAAAGCCGGATTTGTACTGCTTATTGCAGCCATTATTTTACTGCCTTTTTTAGGACTTGTCAAACTGGGTGAAATTATCGATTCCATATTTTTCAGATAAAATTTAACTGCGTAAAAAGAATGCGTACTTAGGCAATAACTTTGCTTCAACAAAAACAACAACCATGAGAACTTAAAAAAGCAAGTGTCGTAAAATAGAATTTCTTCGTTTTGGGGGTGGCAATGCAGGTTCGAATCCTGCTCCCGGAAGTTCCGGGATAGTGTAATAATCACTCCATCAGTAAGTCTCTGTTTGCTTTTTTACCTTGCTTAAAAATAACCGGTGCCGTAAGAAAAGAATTCCTTCGATTTCGACTTGAATAAGAATCTTTTCGCTGCATCGCCCGGTTTGAATAAACCAATGTCGTTATCATAAGAGTTCCATCGTCAAACTTTTAATTTGAACTGAATTCAAAAACTTTTATAACCTGTTACTTGGTTTTTTTAATACATTTAATGGCGTAAAAAATGCGCACTAAAGCAATAACTTTAAAACAATAACCATAAAAACTTAAAACAATCGATGCTGTACGAAAGAGTTCCTTCGAATCCAAATTGAAAAAAGCCTCTTCCTGAATTTTGCTCGGTTTACCATTACTTACAAGTGCCGTAAATAAAAGTTACTTCGATTTTTACAAAGGTTCAAATCCTTTCGCCGGAAGGTGTGGTCGAGTGGCTAGACGTTTTTAAGACAACTTTTATTAGTGTTTGCCTTGTAATTTTAAAAAAATACAAAAATCAAGTGTCGTTTCAGAATCATACTTCGATATTAACCATTGGGTCGCAGGTTCGATTCCTGCCTTTTCCCTCGAAAAGGAGAAGTAGCTCAGCAGGTAGAGCAGATGAACGGAAGATTCTGGTAGTATTACCTTGATTTAAAACAAGGAGTGCCGTAGGGAAAACTTACTTCGGTTAATCTTTATGATGTTGGTTCGACTCCATGATAAACCTCACCTGGTTTATAAGAGTTTTTCCGCCTGTTGCCTCTTTTTAATTAAAAATTTACGGATAAGTGTCGTAGAAAAAAGTTCCTTCGTAACTATAACGGTCCTAAGGTAGCGACATTCGGGCGACCGAACCAGCGAAGTTGGGTTGAAAACCAACCGGGCAAAAGTTTTCATAAGAAAGCGCAAGTCTCCCGCAGATGTAGAATTGCCGGCTCACTGCCCATAACGGGTAAGAGCGGCGCTCTGAAAAGAGCATACTTTTTTCGCTTTTTACCTTATTTGTAATGAAATAAAAACAAGTGCCGTAGAACAGTGCTACTTCGCTCATTACGACGGGGTCGCGGGTTCGATTCCCGCCTTTTCCACCATAAAACACAGATCAAACAGGAAAAGTAGCTCAGTTGGTTAGAGCACGCAAATGCGCTTTTCGGTTATTGCCTTGTTGTTTTTAACACAAAGTGGCGTAGGGAAAAGATCCTTCGTTACCATTGAAAGGGGAGGAATCGCGCAGCAGATTATTCCTGCAAGGCGATCCGGTTCGACTCCGGCATAACAGTGCCCTGCTTTTTCTTTTTCCCACAATTCCCTTTACACAAAAAAATCCGGTGAACTAATTTCACCGGATTTTTTTTCAGGATATAAGCCTGAATTATTTTTTTGAAGTTATTTTCTGATACTCTTCTTCGAAGGTTTTCTTCCACTTGGCAATGGTCGTTCTGCTGATTTTATACTTCTTCGACATAAAATTCGTAGACAGGCCATGTTTTTCCTGATACTGAAGGAGCTTCAGCATGGTTTTCTTATCATACGTTTTCAGCTTCTGGTTGTTCCTCAGGCTTTCTTTTGATGATTCAAAAACCAGTTCGTTAAACTTCAGGATATCTTCCGTTGTTTTCAGGTTCTTTATAAGACGCTGCACTTTAGGATCTTCCAGCTTTTCCGGATCCCTTTCTTTCAGCATGTCTTGATAGATTTTCGTATAATTAGGGCGCTTCATTTTTTTCTGGGTTTAAATTTTTTGAAGCCAACGGTGCAGCGTACTTTTTGGAATGGAATACTCCTCGATAATCTCACTGTGCGTCATTTCGCCGGACTGGATTTTCCCGATGATAAAATCTTTAATCTCCTGGGTATAGATGTTTTTCCTGAAATAAGGAATCTTATCGGATTTCGGATTTTTGGTCTTATCCACCGCCGAAGGAGGAGAATACAGGATCAGGTGGGAACTGTAGATTCTGAAAAAATCATATTCCAGTAATTTCGAGCATCTCAATAGAAGATCTGTCTCTATCGATTGGCTTTCAAACATCTTTTCCACGGCTTCTTCATCTTTTTTCAGGAAGCTGCATACTCTCTCTAAGCTCATTTCCAGTTCATTAACTCTCTCTTTAATAAACTTTCCGATATGTATTTCTTTGTACAACATTATTTATTAATAAATCTAGGTGTTATAAACAATTTTCGATCTAACCAAAAGGTTATGTTATTTTCATTTCTATTTAGCAGGCATTAAAAAAGTTGATGGAAATTATGAAGTGTAATAAATACGACAAAATCAGATTTTTGGATTACCAAAAAATGCTGACGGGTACAATCTGTCTTTCAAATCATAAAGAAATTTGCATGTTGCTCATATCGCGGCAATATTCCGAGTTTTCATTCCCATCCATCATCAATTTGCCCTAAAACATACTATTCCAACTTTTTTAAAGTTATGGATAATAATATATGCTTCCTAAAAATTTTTCCGTGCACTATGTTTCTTTACAAAGTCAAATATAGAAAAAATTTATATACTTTCTCAAAAAAAATAAGTCCGAAATTTATCTAAACTTGAAAAAACATTAAAAATGATATTAAATAATCCATATTTAGTGAAAAAATTATGGTATCGTATCGTTTATTTAGCAAATTTTTAACATGTCTCGAAAGATAGACGACTGAACCGAACGTTCACCCATAATAGGTATAGAAAAAAACCGAAACGTTACCGGCATATTTTTACCGAATATATTGACAGGAGAAATTTCTGCATTCTGTTTTATCCTTTCCTGCTTTTAATTCGTTTTCTATTTTAAACTCACAGAAACGTAGTTAATTCAATTAAGGATCAGACACAAATTGAAACTTATCGGATGCTGAAGTAAAGAAGGAATACCAGAATGTTCAAAAAGATTGTGCGGAAGAAATCTTACCGCTACCTTTGCGCTGCATGAAAAATTCCATCGCCTTATTCAATTTTTCCAAGAAAATCAATTACAAAAATGAACTCTTGGCGGGCCTTACCGTGGCTATGACCATGATTCCCGAATCGCTTTCCTTTGCCATTCTGGCCGGACTTTCTCCTCTTACGGGATTATATGCGGCTTTTATGATGGGGCTGGTTACCGCTGTTTTCGGCGGACGTCCCGGAATGGTGTCCGGCGGGGCAGGCGCCACCATCGTCGTCCTGATCGCCCTGATTAAAAGCCATGGCCTAGACTATCTTTTTGCTACCGTTATACTGGCGGGTATCCTTCAGGCACTGGTGGGCATCTTTAAATGGGGAAAATTTGTCCGCCTCATTCCGCAGCCTGTAATGTACGGTTTTCTTAATGGCCTGGCAGTTATTATTTTTATGGCGCAGGTTGAGCAGTTTAAAATTACCGGTACAAATGGTGTTGCCGGCTGGTTGCAGGGCACACCGTTATATATTATGTCCGGACTTGTTGCACTTACGATTGCCATTGTTTACTTCTTTCCTAAAATAACAAAAGCCGTTCCAGCTTCCCTGATTGCTATTGTCATGGTCTTTGCGCTAGTTTCCGGATTCGGAATTCAAACCAAAACCGTAGCCGATATTGCCAGCATCAGCGGAAGCCTTCCCGATTTTCATATTCCCGGAATCCCTTTTTCCCTGGAAACCCTTCAGATTATCTTTCCGTACGCCCTGATCATGGCCGGCGTGGGATTAATAGAGTCGCTTTTAACCTTATCGATGGTGGATGAAATTACCAATTCCAAAGGAAATGCAAACAAAGAATCGGTAGCGCAGGGACTCGCCAATATTGCCAATGGATTTTTCGGCGGCATGGGCGGTTGTGCCATGGTCGCCCAGACCCTTGTGAATTTAAATGCGGGATCAAGGGTCAGGCTTTCCGGAATTATTGCCTCCATCACCATCCTGATCATTATTTTGGTCGGTGCCCCGTTCATTGAAAAGATTCCAATGGCCGCATTGGTAGGGGTGATGATGATGGTGGCCATAAGTACCTTTCAATGGGTCTCTATCAGCATCATCAACAAAATGCCGAAATCGGATATTTTTGTGGGAATGACGGTTGCGCTGGTAACGATTGTTTTACATAATCTGGCTCTGGCGGTTTTGGTAGGTGTGGTGATTTCCGCTCTGGTTTTTGCCTGGGATAATGCCAAAAGAATCCGTGCCCGGAAATACACGGATGATAAAGGAATTAAATATTACGAAATCTTCGGACCGCTTTTTTTCGGCTCTGTTACGGCTTTTACCGATAAATTTGATCCGGTGAATGATCCTGAACAGACGGTGATTGATTTCAAAGAAAGCCGGATTGTGGATATGAGTGCTATTGACGCTTTGGATAAATTGTCAAAACGATATGCCCAGTATAACAAGCAGCTTCATTTAAAACACCTCAGCGAAGACTGCCGGAAAATGCTCAAAAATGCGCAAGCTGTTATCGAAGTGAATATCCAGGAAGACCCAACGTACAAGGTGATGCCGGAGAAGTAGGGAATGTTGGGTTTGAGGTTTTAAGGTTTGAGGTTTGGGAACTGGTAATAAAGATAGTATAAGGTTTAAAATAATCGGAATACTCTTTTGCAGATAATAGTCGAATGCCTGAAATCGGAAGTTTACCATATTACAATATAAATACTCCATAAATAGAAGCGGATTTCAGTCCGCTTTCAAATAATATCAATTGGCTTTAAAGCAAACTTACCGATAAGGACTTTAAATAGAACGCAAACATCTTTGTCAATCTGTGAAATCCGTGGGAAAAATTCACCATTCACCATTGATCATTCACTTTATAAAACCCAACAAGGACTGCAAAAATAAATTTTACAGCCCTTGTCATTTAGGTGATTAAAGTATTGACCATGAAATCCGGCACCAAAGCATAGTGCGACAGCTTCATGCTGATGGAAGCCCTTCCGCTTGTCAACGTCCTCAGGTCGGAGATATATCCGAAGGTGGAAGCCAGAGGAACTTCAGCGGTGAAGATCTTCCTTCCTGATTTTTCATCAATTGAGATGATCATTCCCCTCCGTTTATTGATATCCGCTGTCACCACACCGGTATAATCCTCGATGGTCTGGATTTCCACCTGCATCACCGGCTCAGTTAATTTCGGTTTGCACGCTGCTCCAATAGTCCTGAAGCCGTCTCTGGCAGCAGTTTCAAAATCCTGGGCATGGGAATCATTGCTGTGCGTTGATCCATCCAGAAGCACGACCTTCATGCTTTCCAGCGGATTGCCGCCGATGGGTCCGCTTTCCATTGCTTCCCGGAACCCTTTCTCTATATACGGGATAAATTCACCGGGAATGACACCGCCTTTAATCTGATTGATGAATTCCAAGCCGGGTTCATTGTTCTCACGGGGCCCGATCTCGAACGTGAGGTCGGCAAACTGTCCGCTTCCGCCATTCTGCTTAGAGAGCTTTTCCCGGTGCCTCCGGGTTTCCGTTAAAATTTCCCGGTAAGAAACCTTTGGTTTTCCCTGGTTGATTTCAATCCCATGGTTCAGGCGGATTTTTTCCAGCGTCACTTCAAGATGCAGCTCTCCCAATCCGCTCAGCAGGGTTTCTCCGGTCTGCGAGTCTCGCTCAACAACCAGGGAAGGGTCTTCCTCCTGGATCTTCGCCAATACCAGGCCGAACGATTTTTCAGCAGCATTGGTTTTCGGCTCAATCGAAACACGGATCACAGGAGCCGGAATCGTAATGGATTCGAGCAGCACGGAATGTCCGTAGGCAGACAAGGAATCTCCTGTTTTTGCATCCTTAATCCCGGTTAGGGCCACAATATCACCTGCTTTTCCTTTTTCCACCGATAACGTTTTGTCCGAATGCATCTGCAGGATCCTTGAAATCCGGAAATTTTCACCGGTTCTTACGTTCTGTACCGCATCACCGGGCCGGATGCTTCCCGAATAGATTCTCAGCATCGCCAGTTTCCCCATATGCTTATCAATGACCACTTTGAAAACCAGCCCGGAAAAAGTCTCGTCTTCATTTCTTTCCAGTACAACGGCATCTCCCGTTCCGGCATCTTTTGCTTTCACAGCAGGCAGCTGGTCCGGAGCCGGAAGGTAGGTTACCACGGCATCCAGTAACGGCTGAACCCCTTTGTTCTTGAAAGCGGAACCGCAAAGAACGGGAACCAGACTTCCTGAATGGCAGGTTCTTCTGATGGCATTTACAATCATCTCTTCCGTAATTCCTGCTTCCGTTTCCATGAATGCTTCAAAGAAAGCTTCATCAGATCCGGCAAGGGTTTCCATTAACTGCAGCCGGTATTCTCCGGCTTCCGGCCGATAATGTTCCGGAATCTCTTTTTCCACAATGGTTTCTCCGTTTTCATCAACCCAATAAAGAGCCTTTTGTGAAATCAGATCGATGATGCCTTCAAAATGGTCTTCTGCACCAATCGGAATTTGAAGAACCAAAGGAACAGCATTCAGCTTTGTCCTTATTTCATTGACTACGGCAAAGAGATCGGCACCGATTCTGTCCATCTTATTAATGAAGCAGATTTTGGAAATGCCATGTTTTTCTGCCTGGAACCAGACGTTTTCGGTTTGCGGTTGAACCCCTGAAGAAGCGCAGAAAACGGCAACCACACTGTCCAGCACCCTTAAGGAACGTTCTACCTCTACGGCGAAATCAATATGCCCCGGCGTATCAATAATGTTGATATGACAAACCTGGTCGTCTTTTTTCCACTGCGTGGAAATGGCTGCAGAAGAAATGGTAATGCCCCGGTTTTTCTCCTGGACGTCTTTATCCATTGTGGTGTTTCCTTCGTCTACATTTCCTATTTTGTGGATCATCCCCGTATAATAAAGCAGCCGTTCCGTTAAGGTGGTTTTTCCTGCATCGACGTGTGCTATAATCCCTATATTCCGTGTGTTGTATTTCATTTTGTTTGTTTTAAATGTTTGATTTTAAGGCTGCATCTTTAACGGCAGAGCAAAGATATCTCCTGTTCTTATCTGAAGGTCAGAAAGAATGGAATTCTGTTTTTCCGGTAAAATTTCAGGCAGCTCTTGGGAAGGATGTGCTGAAAGTAGGGTAGCAAAAAGACCTATCTGAACAGACAGGCCTTCGTTATATTGTTGTTGTATAAAGGTCGATCGTTATTCAGATAAATATTCAGTGCTACCAAAGTACACTGCTCTGATAGGATTGCTTAAAGTTATAATATTTATCATTTTTGTTGACATTACTGATTGTTAATCGGTTGCGAAATTAGCAAAATTTTTAAAAATCAAAAAATAATTTTCAATTTTTTTACGATTCCGGTAAGAAAAGAAGGTGAAAAAGAAAAGCCGTCCTGTAAAACGGGACGGCTTAATGTATTAATAGCCAGAATTATTCTTTAATGAATTTTAAAGTTTTCACTCCCTCGATTTCCATAAAATAAATTCCTTTGGAAAGGGCGGATACATCTACTTTTTCTTTGTCTGAAACCTGTCCTTTGGATAAAAGTCTTCCGGTGGCATCAGTAATGGTATAAGCTTTTGAGCCTTTGATCGGGGCATGAAGTTCGATATAATCTTTGGCCGGATTCGGAGCGATGCTGCCTGCAGCCGTTTGTGTTTTTACCTCCTTGGTAGAAAGGGTGGAGCTGTAAAGCTGGTTGATCTCTCCTGCGGTAAGTGCCCTGCTCCAGATCCCTACATCATCTATATTGGCCGCAATATAACCTCCGCTGATGGCTCTTCCGATATAGATCGGCAAGGCAGCCTGTGTGGTACCGGTATAGGCATTGGTATTGGTACCTACCGATACGCCGTTTTTGTAAAGTGTCATGCTCTGGTTGTTGTATACCGCAACATAATGGTCCCATTGGGAACCTGCCGCATAAGTCGGGCTGTTTACCCACGTCCATGATGCTCCCTGCTTGTTGGTTCCGTAAACGATTTTTGAAGTGTCCGACTGGATCAGCCAGATAAAATTGGAAGAAGCATTGGATCCGCTCATCATCGCTACTCCATCGGAAGTTCCCGTTCTGTTGATCCAGAAAGAGATGCTGTGGGCTCCTGATTGAGAGAAGGCAAATGATAAGGCACTGTTGGTTAAGTAGCTGCTGGTCCCGTTGAAGGAATAAGCAGAATTGGCATTTCCGTAACGGTCGGCAGTAAGGGTAGCACCGTTTACGGTAAGGGTATTGTTGTTGCCGCTGGAATCATTGGCATTTCCGCTGAATCCCCACCACGCTACCAATCCTGAGGCAGGAACATAAACCGGCGTTTGTGCCTGAGAAAGTCCTGCAAGAAAAGCACAGGCTAACAGATAAATTTTTTTCATAGATTATTTATTTTAACAATTCAAATATAGAAATAATAAATGATAAAAATTAATCGTATGTGGTATTATTCGTGTGATTTATTTAATCTTAATGTCTAAAATTTAGATAATAATCATTTAAACTTATCATATTTTGAATAATTAATACTGCGTAATTGATGATAAGCTCTATCCATTTTGTCAGAATTCTTCCCCATCAGTATCTTAAATATTCTTAAAAAAAAACAGGATAAGGGAGAAAATTCTATCTTTGGAGAGAATTGGAAACCATTCGTTAAAACTAATGATGAAAAAGCATGAACCATCGATCTTTTTCAGGAAAAGCTAAATGAATTTTAACTTGTAACATTTTGAAAACAGATATAGACATCCGCAGTCATTCCCATTTTTCTTTTGATCTGTGGCTTACCTTAATAAAATCTCACCCTGAATTCAAAGCAAAAAGAGTGGAGCTGTTCGCTTCGTTTTTTGAGGTGGATAAGCCGCTTGATGAAGTAGCGAAAGTTGTAAAGTACTACGATGACCTGTGCAACACCATCAATGAAGTCATTGGCGGAAACGTAGATACCTTTGAAATTTATTTGCTGATTTTAAATGCGCTTGACATAGATTTAAAAACAATCCGTAAAGATCAGCTGAACGAGTTTTACCAGAAAAGCGAAGATCTATTCCTTGAATACAGACCTGTAGTGATTTTTGAAGACCTGCACCGGTTTTTTGATGAAATCAAAAATCAGGGGAAAACCATTAACATCCTGAGCAATACAGGATTCATCAAAGGGAAAACCATGAGGAAATTCCTGATTAGTGAAAACCTAGATCAGTATATCGATTTCCATATCTATTCCGATGAGACCAACTGTTCCAAACCGGATCCGAAGATCTTTCAGCAGGTAAAAAGCCTCATCAAAAACCCTGAACTGGACTTACAGCAGATTCTCCACATCGGCGACAATCCGATAGCCGACTACAAAGGCGCAAAAGATTTCGGCTTCAATGCACACCTTATTACCCACAAAATATAACGATGAACAAAAGATACAGCTTACACCATATTCATTCAGCCGATGAATTTACATTTTCGCCCGGCGAATACAGCTTTTTTAAATATGGCGATACCTCCTATGCTGAGAAATTTGCCAAAGACCTGTTTGTAGGATTTATTTCTGAAAATGAATCAGTTTTAAATACCGATAAAGAGATCGTGGTGCTGCCGAGCCCTTACATGGCCATTCCCACCGCTTCCAATTTCCTCTGCTTTTACTTTAAGAAGCATCTGGATTTCTATCTGTTTCAGAAAGGGAAAAGATCGAGCATTCTCTCAAAAATCAACAGGAACCACACTTATACGACAGATTACGGGAACCTGAGCTTCGAAGACCGTAAAAATTTAATTGCCAACGATACTTATTACCTGGATAAGGATTTTCTTCGGGGAAAACTTTGTATTTTTATTGATGATATTAAAATTACCGGAAGCCATGAGTTTACCGTGAACAAAATTCTCGATGAATACCAGGTGGAAGCCGATTTTTTATTCATGTATTATGCAGAGCTGATGAATTTTGAACTCGATCCCAAAATTGAAAACTATTTCAATTATTATGCGGTGAAAAATGTTCAGCATATCACGGAAGTTATGGAAAAACCAAGCTTTCAGTTCAATACAAGGATCGTAAAATATATTTTAGGCCTGGATTCAGGTAATTTTGAGTATCTTACGTCTAAAGTAAAGAAAGAGCAGATGGATCAGCTCCTGGAGCTGGCCATCAGCAACAATTATCATTTAATAAAAGAATACGAAAACAACATAAACACTTTAACACAAACCGAATTATATTATGGCTATTAACTTACAGAAAGGACAGAGAGAAAATATAAATGCACCGAAATTCACCGTAGGTTTAGGATGGGATACCAATAATACATCGACGGGAACGGCTTTTGATCTTGATGCTTCCTTATTTTTATTGGGCGAAAACAAGAAGCTCGTTTCCGATAACCACTTTATCTTTTACAACAACCTGGAATCTCCGGATAAAGCCGTGATCCACTCTGGGGATAACCTGACAGGAGATGGAAACGGGGATGATGAGCAGATTAAAATCGATTTAACTAAAATTGATCCTGCCGTAAAAGAGATTACCGTAGTAGTAACGATTCACGAGGCCGATGCAAGAAGACAGAACTTCGGACAGGTAAGAAACTCATTCATCAGAATTTTCAATACCGATACCAACGAAGAAATTCTTAAATACGAACTGGATGAAGACTTCTCCATCGAAACCGCAGTGGAATTCGGAAGGATTTACAACAGAAACGGAGAGTGGAAGTTTGAAGCTGTAGGTTCCGGACAAAGGGAAGGCCTTGAAAAATTTGTAGCAATCTATCAATAATTGACCATGGACAATCAGGAAAATCAACCTATCGATCCTCTTGGATCCATCGAGCCCTTAAAAACCTTCGAACCGACGCCGATGGCACCGCCGCCAGGTATGGCAACACCGAGTACGCCGCCGGCTCCTCTGGTAGACCGTGACGGAAACGTAAACCTTACCCAGCTGCAATCGGAAGAACGTCAGAAATATGAAGCCCTGGCCGATTCCATCGATGAAACCAATCCTGGATCGATCGTGAACTTCGGGGCGGATCTTCAGAGAACGCTTTCCAACCAGAGCGACAGTTTCTTAGGAAACGTAAGGAGATCCAATTCCGGGGAAGTGGGAGAGCTGATCAATAATCTATTGGTCGAGCTGAACTATGTGGATGTTGAAGAATTGAATCAGAATAAATTCAAGAGCTTCTTAAGCAAACTGCCTTTCATGAAAAGTGTGATGACGCAGATTGAGAATTTATTTGCCAAATATGATAAGATCATCAACAACATCGATCAGATTGCCTATAAAGTAAACGCAGGAATCATTACTTCCACGAAGGATAATGCCGTTCTGCAGACCATTTTCGATAGCAATGTGAACGCCATCAAACAGATTGAGGAACTTGTGATTATCGGAAACCTGAGGATCGAAAAGGCCGGTGCCGAACTTGCCCACATGGAAGCCAATACGCAGGAATTCCAGGATTACCAGATTGCCGACAAAAGGGATTTCATTGCAAGACTGGACCGTAGACTGGCCGACCTGAAAGTGGTTCGCCTGATCATGATGCAGTCGCTTCCGCAGATCCGATTGGTTCAGAACAACAACGTTTCGATTGCCGAAAAAGCACAGACGATCCTGACGACCACACTGCCGCTATGGAAAAATCAGCTTTCACTGGCTGTGGCAATGTACAGGCAGCAGCAGAGTATTGAAATCCAGCAGAAGGTTTCAGCAACCACCGAAGATATTCTTAGGAAAAACGCTGAGCGTCTGGGGCAGAATTCCGTGAACGTAGCACGAGCCAACGAACAGACCATCGTTTCAGTAGACGTTTTAAGGGAAACAACTTCAAAACTGATCAATACGCTGAACGAAGTAAAACAGATCCAGAAGCAGGGTGCCGAAGGACGAAGAAAGCTGGATCAGGATCTGATGACTCTGGAACACGAACTGAAAGCCAACGTAAGAGGATAACCGCAGCAGCAAAGTGAATGAAGATGCCGTAAATATCATGTCCCAAAGCAAGAGAAGATTAACGAAACTTAAACTTCTCGCGAATTTTTTTGAAAATGTCGATATCATTTCCATCTACATCAAGACGGATATTATCCACAACCTTTTTCAGGAAAACAAAGGGCTGGATTACAGCAAGCTTGAACTTTTTCACCTGCAGTTTACCGACAGCCTGATCGAGCTTCTCACGAAGATCAAAAGGCAGAAGGAAAATGATATGCTGGCGGTGATCAACGAGATGGAGGTCAACAGCAAATACATCTCCGGATTTGAGGAAAAACGGGCAGACGGTTTCGAGACCGATCGGAAAATGTACAGCGGTACTTTTTCCAGTCAGCTGAAAAACCTGTACACTGATCTTACGGAAGATAAATTCCGGCTGAACTGGGATCATATACTGGATTTTCATAAAAAGTATGCGGCTGAATTCTACCGACCGGATGTTGACGAAGAACTGCTGAAATCCGGGAACTTTCCGGCCTATCAGTATCAGGAGTACCGGATCGAAAGAAAGTTGCTGGGACGGCTGAATATTCAGAATTTTAAAGTCCGTTTTGTCTGTGGTTATGCGATTTCAGGTAACGAGTATGAGCTTTTTAAAATTTTCCAGTCTGAAGATTATTTTATCTTTGATGTCGAAGGCCGGAAAATGTATCTGCTCGAGCCTAAAAAGCTGGAAAAACTTGATACTTCGCCCAATGAATCGAACCGGGGAACCATCGTCTATCAGCTCAGAAGGAAAAACGAGCAGCTTGAAGAAGCGATGAATGAACGGAAAAAAGTATTGCCCGAACAGGTAACCGGTGTGCTGAAAGATTATATTAAAAATCTGGAAAATACCGATATTATGAGTAAAATGTTCGACATTAACGAAGAAACGAATATTCTCCGTGCGATGCTGAATTTAAATTTAAATAACAACTAAGCGAAGATCATATTGATGCTTTGCAAAAAACAAATTAACAAACTAAACATAAAAAGATGGCTATTAACTTACAAAAAGGTCAGAGAATAAACCTTACCAAGGAAAACGGAACCCAGCTTTCTCAGGCCTGTGTGGGAATCAACTGGGGAGCAATTGAGAAAAAAGGATTTTTCGGAGGCATCACCAGAGAGGCGGTAGACCTGGACGGAAGCTGTATTTTATATGACGCTAACAAAAATGCTACAGAAATCATTTATTTCGGAAACCTGAAGTCTAAGAATGGTGCCGTAAGACACAGCGGGGACGATTTAACCGGTGACGTAAACGGAAACGACGGACTGGATAACGAAGTAATCACTGTAGATTTCAGCAATCTGGATTCTAACGTAGAACATGTGGCCCTGGTGCTGAATAGCTACAAAGGCCAGGATTTCGGGACGATTCCTTTTGCTTCCATCAGGATTTATGAAGGAACGCCAACCAATGTAAGAGAGGTTTTCGCTAAATATGACATCGCGAACGACGCTTCTTTCAAAGGCCATGTTGCCATGGTGATGGGCGTTTTTTATAGAAGAAACGGCGAATGGAAATTCAACGCCATCGGAGATCCGACCGCTGATAGAAAACTGCAGGAAACGATAGAAACGGTAAAGCAAAAATATTTATAGAATAGGCAGAATCGATAGGAACGGGCTTTAGCCCGTTTGTATAGGATGATTTTCAATAAGGCTTTAGCCAAAGTTTAAATCGGTCTATCAATCAATAGCAATATCTGTATCCTGTACAGCTATTGCTTTTATCATATAACAACATAGAGTAAAAAGTGGGACAAAATACGAGTATTTTAGATCTTCATCCCGGTCTGGTTTGGGGATTTGCGGTAACGGTAGTTATCATGTTGCTCCTTGATTTAGGGGTTTTCAACAAAAAGAGTCATGAGGTTTCTTCCAAAGAGGCCACAATCTGGTCAATTGTATGGATCTCGCTGTCCATGGTCTTTTCCGGTGTTGTTTACTGGGTATATAACTCGGATCTGGGGCCTGGCAGCCATGAAATTGCTATAACAAAATTTACAGAATATCAGGCAGCCTATTGGATTGAAAAGGCGCTTTCGGTAGACAATCTCTTTGTCTTCATCCTGGTGTTCGGATTCTTTAAGGTTCCGAAGTATCTGCACCATAAAGTGCTGTTCTGGGGGATTATCGGGGCATTGATCTTCAGGGCGATTTTCATTTTTGCAGGAGTCGGTCTGATTGATCTTACTTACCTGCCGGAAATGAATATATTCGGGCATCCTGTAAAAATCAACATTGTGATGGCTCTGTTCGGTTTCTTTCTGGTGTACGCGGGAATCAAATCCTGGGGCGGCGGTGACGATGACGAAGACGAAGACTACAGCAATACCGCAGGAGCACGATTGATCAAAAGATTCTGGAAAGTTTCCGACAATTATGTCGGCGATAAATTCTTCACCGTTCAGAACGGAATAAAAATGGCCACCCCGCTTTTGGTGGTGGTAGCAGTTATCGAATTCACCGATGTGCTTTTCGCAGTGGATTCTATTCCGGCGATCTTTGCCATCTCCAATGATCCGTTCATCTTGTATACGTCGAATATTTTTGCGATTTTAGGATTACGATCCCTGTATTTCTTGTTGGCGAATTTTATTCATATGTTCAGCAAGCTGCCTTACGGTCTGGCTGTCATCCTGACGTTCATCGGGGTAAAAATGCTGATCGCGCCATGGATCCATATTCCATCCCCGGTATCCTTGGGGATCGTAGGCGGGGTTCTGGTGATCTCGGTAATCCTGTCACTGATTTTTCCCGATAAAGAGGAAGAAAAAGAAGAAAAGGGAAAACTCGAAGATTGATCCGGTTTACTATTAAAAATAAAGGCTTTACAATACGTAAGGCCTTTTTTATAATGAATAATGAATGGGTGAATTCCTGCGGATTAATTCGCTTTGCTTGTCAATTTCATATCAGTTTTTGATTGATCATTCACTTGCGGAGCAAAATTGACCATTCACTTGTTATATTTCAACAGTTTATTGATTTTCAGTCTCGTCTGCATGGAAACTTTATAGGCATCTTCACGGAGTTTCTGTAATTTTCCGACCGGCTGGAAGAATATTTTGCTCTCAAAAGGGTTGAAAGAAAGCATTTCGTTTTCGCATGCATACGGATCAAGAAGGTTATTCTGATTGATTTTTATTTCTCCGATTTTGATGAAAGGGGAATTTTTCCATTCTACATTCAGTTGGTTGACCGGCTGATCTTTCAGATCGTAGCAAAGCTGAACCATTACATCAGCGGTAAAAGCATTCGTATTCAGGTAGCTTTCCAGAGCATCTTTTACTTTCAGCCGTTTTCCGAAATTTTTAGGGACGGATTGTGGCTTCAGCCTAATTTTCATCATATAATCGCCCAGGCGGTATACACCTACCGAATGATAGTCGAAAGAAAGGAAAAAATCATTCCGCTTTCTCCAGAGTTTAAAAATGTTTTTTACAAACGACGCTGTAAATGTTGAAGGAATGACCTTAATTACCTGCGTCATTAAAGAAAAGGAACTCCATTTCTTGATGAAAAAACGGTTTACCGAAGTAAACAGTCTCAGAAAGGTACTGACGGAACTGATTGGAAATAAAGGGAAATTTACCAATGGATAATTTGCCAGCAGCACCCCGTTTTCATCTTTAATCTTTACGGCGAATCCGTAAGCCGGAATGTCTCTTTTACCCCTGATGATTTTGGGATGGGCATTAGAGAAGCGTAGGATGAGATCATACTGATTCTTATCGAAAAACGGTTGTAAATAGTCAGGAAGATCATCTGCAATAATGAATCTGCCTTTGGCAACAGCATAGGTTTTGGCATGAGCATTCCGGGTTGCATAACTGACGTCACTTACGGAAGATGACTGCTCTACAAAATCGGCAATGCTTTTTTTGTTGATTTCAAGGAGTTCCTGTTCCTCATCAGTCAGCTTATCAAATCTTTTATTATATCTTAATGGACTTGGCATTTAGTTTTTAAGTCCAATTATAACGCCAACTTTCCGCAAACGTGTTAATACAGTATTAAGCATATCTGAACTTTCCGCGCAGGAAATTTGTGATTTGATTGTCAGCTGATTAAAAATCGAAGAAAAAAATAAAACATATTTTATATCGGCAATGAATAAAAACTTCTGTCATCCGTTTTCTATCTTCGCGCCGTAAAACACTATCTTTGTAAAAAAATAATTATGGGCGTAGCAGATATGTTATTCAAACGTAAAAAAGAGCAGGCCGAGAAAAACCTGAAAGACGGCCAGGAATATATGGCAGAATATGGCAAGAGAGAAAGTGTTGTGGAACTGCCAAGCGGATTGCAGTATGAAATCATCACCGAAGGCGACGGGCCGAAACCGGGACCCAGATCTACAGTAAAATGCCACTACCACGGAACTACCATTACCGGAAAAGTATTCGACAGCTCCGTGAAAAGAGGGACGCCGGCTTCGTTTCCTTTAAATAAAGTAATCAAGGGATGGACGGAAGCCCTTCAGCTGATGCCGGTAGGAAGCAAGTGGAGACTGATTATCCCGCCGCATCTCGCCTATGGCGATCAGCAGATCAGCAAGGAAATCGGCCCGAACTCCACATTGGTTTTTGAAGTGGAATTACTGGATATTAAATAAATTTCCTTAAAAATAGCTTAAAAATTTACCCGGATTCCGGGTAAATTTTTTTTATTTATGTATTTTAGTGTTTCACTGTGAAGAAACATGGATTCATCTTTAAAATGCAGCATGAAAAAGGCACTGTACTTCTTATCCGCGATCTTTCTGTTGGTTTCCTGCGTTTCAAAAAAGAACCAGGCCATCAGGCAGAATATCCTTACCCTCAGGGACAGCTACTGCAAAGCACCGTTTAAATACGATTACGATAACAAATTACCTTCCTATAATTCGGATTCCGTCATTGCAGCCAATAAAGACCTGAAAGGAACTTTTTCCGACCAGAGCATCCTGATCCTTAATGCGCTGGATAATCTGGATGAAGTACATGAAATTATGGAGCTTAAGAAAGATTCTTCCTTACAGTCGCAGGTAAAAGTATTGCAGCTGAAAACAAAGATCAACAGCAAAATAACGATTGCCCTGACCGAACTGGACGCTGTGGCTGCTGAATTCGACTGTGAGGGAGAGCGGGTAGCCCAGATCGGAAATTACGTGGATAACCTGAACGATTCCAGAAACAACAGGCTTATTCTTTACTCCATTGTAGCAGGAGCCACCGCATCAATTGCCGGAGGAATCGTGAAAAATGAAACCTGGAGCAACGCGATCGACATCGGTGGAGGAGCATTGGGAGCCGGTTTCGGATTAGCGACTCTCAATCCTAAAGGCAAAAAAGTGGAATTTATCCATCAGCGGAACTTGCTGAGAGACATCTGGAAAGAAAAACTTGAATCCCCGAATTTTCCGCCGTTCATTTGGTATATGTATACAGAGAAAAGATTTTCAAACAGGGAAAAACAATCCATTATTTCCAGCATGAAGGAACGCTGGCTGCATTACCAGTTTGATGACGATAAACAGAAGGCCGATCAGTCAGTGATTTTCAGCGACGGCGGTTTTTACCGGTCGCAGGACCTTCACAACCGTGCGGCGATGCTTAACCAGATGCAGTCGGCAACGAGGACGATTAACCAGAATATCAATTATTTGCTGCTGGATCTTGATAAATTGATTTTATAATCCTGAAACTGTAAATTTGTGTCAGCTTGATATTTTATGTCGGAATTAAAAAAAATAAGGGAACTGAAGAATCTTACTCAGGAAGAGCTGGCTGAAAAGTCGGGGCTTTCCGTAAGGACTATTCAACGCATCGAAGCTGGCGTGCAGCCTAAAGGATATACTTTGAAGACACTTGCTTTGAGTCTGGATGTTCCTGAAAGCGATTTGCGGATTCCTGAAATTCAATTTCAAGAAGAGACTGAAGCGGAAGAAATTCCCGGAATACCGGAAAAAGAAAAATCCGTGAATTTCACTTTGGTGAAGCTCATCAATCTTTCTTCAATTCCTCTTGCGTGGTTTCCGGTGGCCAATGTGCTTCCGCCTTTATTGATCATGCTGTTTACAAAAGAGAAATCCCCGATCGTCAAACAGATTATTTCCCTCCAGATATTTTTAGCCATTATTTCGCCTGTCATTTTTATGATAACTATACTTTTCAAACCCGGGCATTCCGCTGTTTTGGCCGTTATGATTTTATTGGTACTGGTAAATATGTACATCATATTAAGAAATGCTTATGAAATAGACAGGAAGCAGGGTCTTTATTATAAGTTGAATTTCAGTATCTTATAAACAGGTCGTGCGATTGTCGGGTTTTTGTCGGGTCCTGTTTTTGAAAGGGATTCAATATTTCCGAATCTTTGTTGCAAAATTTAAACAATGGCAAAAAGATTTTTTTCATCTGTGATGATCTTCTTATTTTTCTCCGGGACGGTAGATGCCCAGATCGATAAAAATTCAGACTTATTTTCAGAATTGAAAAAGCAGGACAGTATATTTTTCGAAAGAGGATTTAATAACTGCGACATGACGTATCTGGAAAAGGCTGTGGATGAAAATCTGAAATTTTATCATGATAAAGGCGGCTTTCAGGATAAAAAATTGTTTCTGGAAAGAACCCGGGAAAACATCTGTTCCGACCCTCTAAAAAAGCCGGTCCGTAAGGTGGTTTCGGGCAGCCTTGAAGTTTTTCCTCTGTACAGCGATGGGAATCTCTACGGTGCAATACAGACCGGCGAACATCAGTTCTACATCCGCGAACCCCATAAGGAAGATGTTTTGAGCGGAAGGGCAAAATTTACGACGGTTTGGACCAAGAAAGACGGAAACTGGATAATGAGTGATGTATTAAGTTATGATCATGGAGGTCCTGGCCATACCACAATAAAAGATCCTGTTGAACAGTTGTTGAAAGACAATAACATCCCAACGTTAGGATTAGGAATCATCGAAAACGGAAAATTAACACAGATAAAAGTGTATGGAACCCTTGACGGGGAAGCGACGGCACCTTGCAACAGTCTTTTTAATGTAGCTTCCCTTACCAAACCGGTAACTGCGCTCACGGTTTTACGTCTGGTAAGCCTGGGGAAATGGAATCTTGATGAACCGCTGGACAGATACTGGATCGATCCCGATCTTGCGAAAGATCCAAGGCATAAAAAATTAACTACCAGAATCATTTTGAGCCATCGGACAGGTTTTCCGAACTGGAGATGGCAGAAGCCGGATCATCAGCTGAATTTTGAGTTTGATCCCGGTACCAAATATCAATATTCCGGCGAAGGCTATGAGTATCTACGTAAAGCTATCGAAAAAAAATTCAATAAAAGCCTCGAAGAACTGGCAAGAGAACTGGTTTTCCAACCGGTAGGCATGCAGGATACAAGCTATATCTGGAATGAAAAAAAAGATGCGGGAAAAATCGTTACCGGTTATGACAGGAATGGTAAACCTTATGATATTGTGAAAAACACCCGGCCAAACGCAGCGGATGACCTTACGACCTCCGTAGAGGATTACAGCCGGTTTCTGATCGCTGTGATGAATAATGGTCTGCTGTCAGCAGAAGTATTTAAAGAAATGAAAACCGGGCAGGTTAAAACCAAAAAAGATAAATATTTCGGTCTTGGTTTTGAAATATATGATCTGGGAAACGGGAAAACAGCCCTTTCGCACGGTGGTACGGATAAAGGAGTCAATACGCTGGTGGTCATGCTGCCGGAAACAAAACAGGGATTGGTGATTTTTACCAACGCAGATAACGGATATCAGTTGTATGAACCGCTGATTAGCCAGTACCTGGGTGAAGCAGGGAAAAAAATAGTAAAAATAGAGACCGAATGATTTTAATGTAATAAAATTTGTTACATTAAAATATTTGCCTATCTTTGTCCTGTTATTATCATGAACAATACAAGATTTGCTACGGCGATACATATCATGACCTTATTGGCGGAAAGCCCGCGGGATTGGCTGACGTCCGAATGGATGGCAGGAAGTATCAATATCAACCCTGTGATGGTGCGTAAAGAATTAAGCGTGCTGAGAAAAGCCGGATTGATCGTCAGCCGGCAGGGGAAAGAAGGAGGGAGCCGGTTGGCCCGGAATGTAGAAGAGATCAGTATTTCCGAAATTTACCTGGCGGTGAAGAACACGGAAGTTTTAGGTAAAAAAAACAACCATCCGAATCCTGCTTGTCCGGTAGGAAAAGAGATCAACGTTCATTTAAAAACTTTGTTTTCTGAAACCGATCAGCTGGTTTTAAATTTTTTAGGCCATAAATCCCTGAAAGAATTCTTCGATCAGTTCAGATAAAATTTTTTAGCTATAAATGTAACAAATATTATTACAATTTAATTTAAATAAAATTACTATGAAAAAAGTAGCCGTCATCGGAGCCACAGGATTTGTGGGAACCCCATTGGTAAAGGAATTAACCAACAGAGGGTATGAAGTCGAAGCGATTGTAAGAGATGCTTCAAAAGTTGAGCAGAACGAAAAAGTAACTGCCAAAAGCGTGGATGTAAATAAAGTGGATGAACTGGCAGAAGCTTTAAAAGGAAATGATGCGGTAATCAATGCCTTCAATGCCGGATGGACCAACCCAAATTTATATGATGATTTCCTGAACGGTTCGGTGAATATCGAAAAAGCAGTGGAAAAATCCGGCGTGAAAAGATTCATTACCGTAGGGGGGGCTGGTAGCCTGTATATTGATGGAAACCAGTTGGTAGACGGTCCCGATTTTCCTGCCGACATCAAGCCGGGAGCCATTGCTGCGAGGGATTATTTAAATAAAATCAAAGAAAATAACGCATTGGACTGGACATTCTTCAGCCCGGCCATCGAAATGCATCAGGGAACAGCCGGCGTGAGAACGGGAAAATACAGAACAGCACTTGAAAATCCGGTATTTGATGAAAACGGCAGAAGCGTTCTTTCCGTAGAAGATGTAGCCGTGGTCCTGGTAGATGAACTTGAGCAGAACAATCACATCCGGGAGCGTTTTACTGCAGCGTATTAATTCAGTTCCATAAAAAGAATTGGAGCAAAATTGCTCGTCATAAAAATAGGATGCCCTGAGAGCATCCTATTTTATTTTTATAATTTTGCCATAAGCCATAAGCCATAAGCCATAAGCCATAAGCCATAAGCCATAAGCCATAAGCCATAAGCCATAAGCCATAAGCCAGTTACAGGTTCATAAACAGTCTCGGATTGACCGGCGTATTGTTTTTATGTACTTCATAATGCAGATGCGGCCCGGTAGAGCGGCCCGAATTTCCGGATTTGGCGATTACCTGTCCTACTTTGACCTTATCATTTACTTTGGCTACCAGCTGGGATAAATGTCCGTACAGCGTAGCCAGTCCGTTTCCGTGGGAAACAATCACACAGTTTCCGTATCCTCCTTTCTGTCCGGAGAAAATCACGGTGCCCGCGGCGGTCGCTATCACATCGGAGCCGAAGGCAACGGCGATGTCAAGCCCTTTGTGGAACTGCATCTGGTCGGCTTCAGCAGGCGGATTGTTTTTATCAGCCGGTTTGTCGGTATTGGCAGCAACTGCTTTTGAGGTAGCATTGGCCGTCGCAGGAGCAGGGGTTGAAGATGCTACTTTCGGAGTCACCATTACTTTTACTTCCCTTTTATTCCCGTAGCTGTCAGCCACTTCAATGGTTTTTTCCACAGGTTCAGCCTTTACTTCCGGAGCGGCTACGGCTGCAGCAGCCGGTTTCGCACTACTCGCGGTTTTTACAGCCGCAAAAACGGTTTTGAAAGGGATCGGGTTTTTACGTACCCCGAAGTTGGAGGAAATATAGCCTTCGGTCGGCATTCCCAGCGGCACCTGGAGCAGCTTGTTCTGAAGATTCATCAGGTACTGGCTGTACCGGTTCGCCTGCTTGGCGAGGTAAACGGAGTTTGATATGCTGTCTTTGCTGAGAATCGTTACTTTTTCGTTCGGAACGTCCTTGGATTTCAGGAAAGAATTCAGCTCGGCTACGGTCTGATCCATCAAAGTGAGATCGGTTTTCATCTTCAGGTAATCCACACTGTCTTTTTCAGTGTTGATCTTTACAAGGTTTACTTCATAGTTTCTGTTGTCCTTCTCGGAGTACAGCTTTGCGATGAAAATCCCCTGGGCAAAAACTACTAGTAAAAGCCCTCCAAGGACCGTGTTTACGTTCTTTTTACGGCTTAGAAATCTCTTCATTTTTCTTCTCTTAGTAATTACAAAACGGTTTTAAGCGTGCAAATTTAATTAAAAATAAACTTTACGGTTTATTTTTAACAGAATTTTAGGTATATCGGTAATTAACGGAAGTTTAGCTATTTAATTGTTCAGAAGTGTTAATTTAACATAAAATGGGTTTTATCATGTCCCTAAACATTTTTCTTCCATCTTTGTTTTAATATATTTGCAGTTCATATTTCTATTATGGCTAAAAAGAAAACCAATACAGAATCGAATCCTAAAAAAAGCAAAAACGACCTTCCGGTAGGAGTAGTAGGAAGCGGAAGTTTCGCTACGGCTATCGTGAAAATGCTGGTGGAAAACTGTAAAGTGGTACACTGGTGCGTAAGAAACGAATATGTAAAAGGCGCCATCGAGCAGAGAGGCCATAATCCGACATACCTTACAGCGGTGAATTTTAATCTTAAAAATTTAAAGCTGACTACAGACATCAACGAACTGGTTTTCGCTTGTGACGTAGTGGTGCTGGCGACCCCTTCCATTTATCTTTCGGATACGATGGAAAAAATGACGGTTGACTGTACAAACAAGATCTTCGTATCGGCAATCAAAGGGATCATCCCGAAAGTAAATGATGTCGTGGCACATTACCTGAGGGACGAATTCAAAATCGGTTTCCGGAACCAGGCGGTCATTGCCGGGCCGTGTCACGCGGAAGAAGTGGCTATGGAAAGACTTTCCTATCTTACGGTAGCGACGGTGGAAGAAGAAGTTTCCACAAAACTGGTTAATATTTTCAATTCAGATTTTATCAAAATGCACTCCAGTAAGGACATTTTAGGAAATGAATACAGTGCCATCCTGAAAAATATCTTTGCCATCGGCGCAGGAATTGCCAGCGGTCTGGGCTACGGGGACAACTTTACGGCGGTTTTCGTTTCCAATGCCATCCGTGAAATGGAAACTTTTCTGGAAGCCATTTATGAAGCACCCCGGGATGTGAACGAAAGTGCTTATTTAGGAGATTTGCTCGTAACTGCATACTCTCTTTTCTCAAGAAACAGGAACCTCGGAAACCTCATCGGAAAAGGATATACGGTGAAATCCGCGATCCAGTCCATGAATATGGTCGCTGAAGGATATTATGCCGCAGATTCCATTTACAAAACCTCAAAGGAAAAAGGGCTGAAACTTCCGATCGTCGATACTATTTACAGCATCCTTTATGAAGGCAAAAACGCAGAAAAACAATTCAAAAAACTGACGGCCAAACTGGATTGATGATCCATTCAGATCAGCTATCAACTTCATTGATTTAAAAATTAATACTCTAAGCCCCGACGGGGCGGCTTAATACAGAATCGGGTATAACCCGATTAACCTGATTATAACGAAAAGAAGACCATCAAACTAATTTTGATGCATACTGGAGTTTTCATAATAATTAATTCCCAACTAAATTATTCGATAATGATTAATCGTTTCAATAGGTAATTATTGATAATTTCCATTGGAATTTGTCGCGTAATAAAAACTTGTATTTCCGGAGAAAATAGGGTGTTAAAATTTAACAAAGTCCTATTGTTTGTTAAAACTTTTCCCGAAATTTGATAGAAAATTTAGTTTATGTCACAACTTATCAGCAGAACACCCAAACCCAAATATGATGTGGTTTTAGTTGGAGGAGGCATTATGAGTGCTACTCTGGCCACCTTGCTTCATGAATTTGATCCGGATCTTGAAATTGCCATTTTCGAAAGATTGGGCCGGTTTGCCAAAGAAAGTACCGCGGCTTGGAACAATGCAGGCACCGGGCATTCTGCGTTTTGTGAACTTAATTATACGCCTGAACAGCCAGATGGGTCTATCAATATTTCAAAAGCGGAAAGCATTGCCGAACAATTTGAAATGTCCAAACAGTTCTGGTCATATCTCGTCGATAAAGGATACCTTCAGAATCCCAAGGATTTCATTAACTCCTGCCCGCACATGAGCCTGGTTTTCGGTGAAAAAGATGCCGAATATCTGAAAAAAAGACACGATAAAATGTCTGAATCCGTTCTCTTTCAGGGAATGGAATTTACCACAGACCACGATAAACTGAGAGAATGGATCCCTTTGGTGATGCAGAAAAGGAACCGGTCTGAAGTAATGGCGGCAACTAAAATGGATCTGGGAACGGATGTGAATTTCGGAACGCTTACCCGAAAAATGGGAAGGCATTTACTGGAAGATTCCAATGTAGAAGTATTTCTGTACCATGAAGTAAAAGACATCGATCCGAAGGAAGACGGAACCTGGGAAATGAAGGTGAAAGACAGGATCAACAATCATAAACAGGAGGTAGAAGCCGATTTTGTATTTATTGGGGCCGGAGGATATGCACTGCCGTTGCTGGACAGTTCCGATATCAAAGAAAGCGAAGGTTATGGAGGTTTCCCGGTTTCCGGACAATGGCTGGTTAGCCATAACCAGGAACTGGTAGAAAAACATCAGGCCAAAGTATATACACAGGCTACCGTAGGTGCACCGCCGATGTCCGTTCCCCACCTTGACCTTCGGATCATCGATGGTGAAAAGGCATTGCTGTTCGGGCCGTTCGCCGGATTTTCCACCAAATTTTTAAAAGAAGGAAGCTATCTGGATTTGCCGGAAAGTGTGAATGTCAAAAATATACGTTCGCTGTTCGGTGCGTGGTGGCACAACATTCCTTTAACGAAATACCTGATTCAGCAGGTGGCCATGAATAAGGCCCAGAGGCTGCAGCATTTAAGGGAATTCGTGAAAGATGCGAAAGAAGAGGATTGGGAACTGAAAGTGGCGGGACAGCGCGTGCAGGTCATCAAAAAAGATGAAAAGGAAGGAGGCAAACTGGAATTCGGAACCGAAGTAGTAGTTAACAAGAAAGGAACCATCGCTTCTTTGCTGGGGGCTTCACCGGGAGCTTCCACAGCGGTTTATGCCATGCTGAACGTTCTGGAAAAATGCTTCCCTGAAAAATTGCACGGCGAATGGAAAGAAAAACTGCTGGAAATGGTACCGTCATACGGACAGAAATTAGCCGGGAACCCGGAACTTACCCAAAAAGTTAGAAACTACTCCAAAGAAAAATTAGAGCTGGAATATTAAAATGTGAATGGTCAATTGTGAATTGTGAATTAAAAAATTGACATTTGCAGAATAATTGACCATTCACAATTCACTATTACCGTTATTCATGTCTGAAACCATTGTAAAACCCATTATCGTTAAAGAACTACTGGAATCCCTCCAGGCAGAAGTGCAGGAGGAACAGCAGGTGATTGTGCATTGCTGTTTTCCCGCTTCACCGTTTCTGGGAAATCTCATCCGGATCTGGCAGTCCACTTATCTTTTCGATAACCAGTCGGAGCACCGGAGTGAGCTCATCCATGCAGAAAATATTACCATTTACCCCAATTGGACACCGGTTCCCTTCATGCGGGATTTCTGGTTTACGCTCGTTTTTTCCGGCCTTCCGAAAGGCTGCAGAAGCTTTGATCTCAAAGAAGTGATTCCCGAAGAAGGCGGTTTTTTTGTGGAATCCATCAAAAGAAATTCTTCTGATATCTACCGGGTAAAAATTTCAGAATCCTATATTTAAATTATCAGTGATCATTAAATTGATGTATACCAATTCACCTCTGTCATGAAAAAATACCTATTCCTGTTTCTGATCATCCCTTCACTATTTTTCCCGCAGAAGATGTCTAAGGAAGAATCTGAAATTAAAAAATTTCAGCAGGAACTGAATGCCGAATACCGGAATCCCAAAGAAACTCCTTTACGAGGTGATAATTTTACCAACTTTAAAGAACATCCTTTCTTTCCGGTCAACATGAAATACAGGGTGACGGCAAAATTTACAAAAACGGAAAATGCCGAACCTTTTGACCTGCCGACCTCTTCCGGGAAAACAAAAGCGTATAAAGAATACGGAAAAGCCAGTTTCATCCTGGACGGAAAACCCTATACCCTAACTTTATACCAAAGCCTGGATCTGGTCAAACAGAAAAAATACAAAAATTACCTGTTCCTCCCATTCCGCGATACCACCAATGAAAAGGAAACCTATGGCGGAGGGAAGTATATGGATCTAACGATTCCCAAAGGCAGTACCGTCATTCTGGATTTTAATAAATCTTACCAGCCGTACTGTGCCTATAATGCGTATGACTATAATTGCCCGGTAGTCCCTGAGGAAAACCGGCTGCCCATTGAAATCCGGGCGGGCGTGATGTACGAAGACATTTATCATCATTAAGAGATGGTCAAACTGCAGTTTTTTAAGACCGAAGATTTTGCCGGCGTCAATTATACGTTGGATGAAACCCAGCTACAATATACTTCTTCTGCAGCCAATGCGCTCAAAAGGATCAATGACCGGAACGCCGGACTCGAATTTCCGGTCACGATATTCGACACCGAAATACCTGTGGGTTTTTTCACACTGGACTTCGGCGGCGATAAAATGGAGCTTACCGATAACCCAAATTCGGTTTTACTACGATCATTATCCATCAATCCCGAAATGCAGGGCAAAGGAATCGGTAAAGCGGCGATGATCCGGATAGATGACTTTATACGTGAACATTTTCGAGATTGCCATGAAATCGTTCTTGCCGTTAACCAAAATAATGTTTTCGCCTATAGGCTTTACGAAAAAGTCGGCTATCGGTATGAAGGGAAAATAAGAATCGGCAGAAGCGGACCGCAATATTTAATGTCTAAATATATTTAAACCCGTAGATCAATGGTGAATTTGCTTCGCAAAATTAATGGTCAAGAGTGAATTTACCAGCATCTTGCAAATCAACCTCCAATCAAAACCTGAAACCAATACCCTTATCCACAATTCCTCTCTTCTGGAGGGGTGTCGAAAATTCAAAGAATTTTTGACGAAGTGGTTAAGATAGTAAATGGTTAATTTGCTCTGCAGTGAGTGGTAAATGACCACTGGCAATTCATCAGCGTAGAAAATTCACCCTCAGTACTTCACCGTTCACCTCAGATGAATCGTCATCTATAAAATTTTAAGAAATTTTAATCCCTGTTTTTCGGGTTTGGCGTGAAACTTTCTGCTAAATTTGGGTAACATCAAATAATAAAACATGGAAATCTCTCTTCACAATCAGGTGGCCATCATTACAGGAGCCTCCAGCGGAATCGGATCAGGAATTGCAAAATCCTTGGGTTCGGCAGGCGCTACAGTCGTTGTTAATCACTCTTCCGAACATTCGTTGGATGATGCCAAAGCGGTTTTAAAGGAAATTACAGATGCCGGAGGAAGCGGTATTACTTACCAGTGCGATGTTTCCAGCGAAGATGAAGTCATCAAAATGTTCGGCGATGTGGTGGCACAATTCGGAACGGTCGATATTCTTGTAAACAATGCCGGCGTTCAAAAAGACGCAAAATTTACCGAAATGACCCTTGATCAGTGGAATACTGTCATCGGCATCAACCTTACCGGTCAGTTCTTATGCGCCAGGGAAGCAATTAAAGAATTCCTTCGCCGCGGTATTGACACTTCCCGTTCCGTAGCCTGCGGAAAGATCATTCACATCAGTTCGGTACACGAAGTGATTCCATGGGCGGGACATGCCAATTATGCGGCCAGCAAAGGTGCAATCCGGATGCTGATGCAGACCCTGGCGCAGGAATATGGAGCTGATAAAATCCGTGTGAATTCCATTTGTCCGGGAGCCATCCAGACGCCGATCAACAAAGGAGCATGGAGCACGCCGGAAGCCTTGAATTCATTAATGACCCTGATTCCCTACAACCGTATCGGGCAGCCGCAGGATATAGGAAATTTAGCCGTATTTCTGGCCAGCGACCATGCAGACTATATTACCGGAGCCAGCATTTTTGTCGATGGCGGAATGACGACCTTTGAAAGCTTTTCAACAGGCGGATAAGCTTAGGGCGCACATTTCCGGCTTTCACTACTCGCTTTTTTGTGCCTGGGCTTCTTCCGGGCTTACAAAAAGAGCTCAGACAGGCCGCTCAATCCGGGGCGCATCGCAGCCGAAGTATAAACAACGTTTTTTAAATCAATCAATCATTAATCAATCATCATCCATATTCCAACACATGAAAGAAAAAGAAAGATTATCCGACGTTACCTGGAAAAAGTGGGGACCTTACGTCAGCAACCGCGAATGGGGCGTTGTCCGTGAAGATTACAGCCCGGACGGCACAGCCTGGAAATATACCAACCATGATATTGCGGAAGCCAAAACCTACCGTTGGGGCGAAGAAGGAATATGCGGGATTTGCGATGACTTTCAGAAGCTTGTTTTTTCTGTCGGATTCTGGAATAAAAAAGATAAAATGGTGAAGGAACGCTTCTTCGGGCTTTCCAACAGCCAGGGGAACCACGGGGAAGATGTGAAGGAATACTTTTATTATCTTGATGCAACCCCGACGCATTCTTACATGAAAATGCTGTATAAGTATCCTCAGAATGCCTTTCCATATGATGATCTCATCCGCACCAATGCGCAGCGCAGCCGTCAGGAATCTGAATATGAACTGATCGATACCGGAATTTTCGATCAGAACGAATACTTTGATATTTTTATAGAGTACGCTAAAGAAAACCAGAACGATATTCTGGTAAAACTTACCGTTGTCAATAAATCCGAAAATGAAGCCCCTCTGATTATATTGCCTACAATCTGGTTCAGGAATACCTGGAGCTGGGGTTACAATGATTATAAACCGCAGATGAATTCCGATGATGCGGGAATTATAAAAATAAGTCACAAAGACCTCGAAATTAAAAATTTATATGCGAAACAGTCTGAAAAAGTACTGTTCTGTGATAACGAAACCAATGATGAAAGGCTGTACCGGTCTGCAAACGTTTCAAAATATACCAAAGACGGGATTAATGATTTTGTGATTAACGGAAATTCACAATCGGTTAATCCCAAAGACTTCGGGACAAAAGCTGCCTTTTTTATCGATGAAAATTTTAAGCCTAAGGAAACAAAAATTTTTCAATTCAGACTTTCTGATCAAGATCTGAAGCAGCCTTTTGAAGATTTTGAGGATACTTTTAATTTAAGGCAGAAAGAAGCCAATGAATTTTATGCTGACATCCAGTGCGGGATAAAGACGGATGATGAAAAGCTGGTCCAGCGGCAGGCTTTTGCCGGAATGCTTTGGAACAAAATGTTTTACCATTATAACGTGGAAAAATGGCTCAAAGGCGACCCCGCAGAAGTTCCGCCGCCCAAATCCCGCGAGAAAATCCGAAATTATGAGTGGAAGCATCTCAATAACGAGCATATCATTTCGATGCCGGATAAATGGGAATATCCGTGGTATGCCACCTGGGACCTTGCCTTTCACACCATCAGCTTTTCCCTGATCGATCCGGATTTTGCAAAGCATCAGCTCAAATTATTCCTTTTTGAATGGTATATGCACCCGAACGGACAGCTTCCCGCGTATGAATGGGATTTCAGTGATGTCAATCCGCCGGTGCATGCCTGGGCGGTTTTCCGGGTTTTTAAAATCGATGAATACCTGAAGCAGAAGCCCGACCTCGAATTCCTTGAAAGTGCTTTCCAGAAGCTATTGATGAATTTTACCTGGTGGGTCAATAAAAAGGATCATAATGGGAATAATATTTTTGAAGGCGGATTTCTCGGACTGGATAATATCGGAGTCTTCGACAGGAATGCACCGCTCCCAAACGGGGAACACCTGGAGCAATCCGATGGAACCAGCTGGATGGCGATGTTTGCGCTCAATATGATGCGGATTGCCCTTGAGCTCGCTCTTTATAACAATATTTACGAGGAAATGGCAATGAAATTCTTCGAGCATTTCCTGGCGATTGCCAATTCACTCGACAACATGGGCGATGAGTGCTTCAGCCTTTGGGATGAAGAAGATGAATTCTTCTACGATGCCATTGCTTCAAACGACGGCAGCCACATGTACCTGAAACTGCGGACGATCGTCGGGCTTATTCCCATGTTTGCCGTTGAGGTGATCGACGATGAAATGATTGAAAAACTGCCTAATTTCAAGGAAAGGATGAACTGGGTATTGGAAAACAAGCCGGAACTGGCGGCTTTGGTGTCTCATTGGGAAGTCAAGGGCGATGATTCCAAACATCTTTTGTCCCTGCTGCGCGGTCACCGGCTGAAAAGGCTGTTGAGCAGAATGCTCGATCCTGATCAGTTTCTGAGCGATTTCGGTGTTCGTGCCTTATCTAAGGAATATGAAGAAAATCCTTATACGATGACGCTGAACGGTAACGATTACACCGTTAAATATACTCCTGCAGAAAGTGATAGTGGGCTTTTCGGAGGCAACAGCAACTGGCGCGGGCCGATCTGGTTTCCGATCAATTTTTTAATTATTGAAAGCCTGCAGCGTTTTTTCTTTTATTACAGTCCCGATTTTCTGGTAGAATTCCCCACAGGAAGCGGAAAGTACTCTAATCTGGATGAGATTGCAGATGCTTTAAGCCATAGGCTTTCAAAATTATTTCTCATGGATGAAAATGGAAGGCGTCCTTTCAACGGGCAATACCCGAGGTTCCAGACCGATCCGGATTTTAAGGATTATATTTTATTTTATGAATATTTTCACGGAGACAGCGGCCGTGGCGTAGGAGCATCGCATCAGACCGGATGGACAGGACTTATTGCGAAAATCCTGATGCCGAGATTCTCAAAGAAACAAATTGCCGAATCGGAAACCGAAATGCCGGAAAAACCGCTACCGGAAAAGGGCTAATGTAATATCTTAATCTACTCGAAAATCTGCTGGATGACTTCCAGCGAAGCCGGGATCTTAAATTCCGTGATATGATAATGATAGTACACCAGGAGACTGTCTAAAAAGTCTTTCCGCTGGCCGGAAGGAATTCTTACCCGATAAGGATTTTCTGCTGTAAGAATACTTTTCCATACCGCGGAGATTTCTCCTGTAAAAAGCTGGTGCATGGATTCGGATGTAAAAGTCCCGGTTTCCGGATCTAGATATTTGTTTTCATTCATCAGCGGAGCTACCCCCTGGATTTTCAGGATCTTCATTAAAAAGATAAGGTGCGACTGGTAATTCCGGTTCTGGAGCTCATCAATAAACTCTTCCAGGCAGAAGAAGATCGTATGGTTTTTATTTTCGTGCCTCAGGTTTTGGTTCAGGAAATCTGAAATAAAAAAAACGACGGTATTGCAACGGATGTCCATGTAGATATCGTTGCTTTTTACCATTTCAAACTTCGAAATCGTCTGGATTCCGTTTCCCTTGAGCGGATTTAAAGAAAAGCTGAGTTTGCTTAAAGGCAGAAGAAGGGCTTTTTTCTTATTTTTCTTAGTGTAAATTCCTTTTAAAAAATAAGACTGAAACCCGTCTTCCTCGGTAAAACAGTGCAGTACCGCATCATTTTCACCGTATTTTATGTATGATAATAAAAATCCGTTCTGTGAATTCATTAATTTACTACCGCGATCTTGGCCGTCGCTTTATCGGTGCCGTCTTCATTGGTCATCAGGACAAAATAAACGCCTGAAGCCACGCGTTGTGCTCTTTGGTTATTAAGGTCCCACTCATAGTATCCGCCTCTTGCCACCGCAGAATGTACAATATTTCCTGTCGCATCAACAATTCTGATATTGGTTACTTCCGCAAGTCCTTTGATGGTCACTTTACCTTTAAAATTAGAGTAAACCACCGGATTGGGATACACCATTACATTTCCGAAATCTGAAGTAACATCCGAAACATCCCCCTGATAGGTTACAATACCGTCATAGGAAGCAAAATATACTTTCCCGGTTTTTTTATCAACCTTGATGTCGGTAATGGTATTGGTCGGGAGCGGGGAATTTTCTTTGGTAAAATGCTTGATGGTCTGTTGGCCGTCTGAAGATAGATAATATACTCCTCCGCCATCAACCGAGACCCACTTATGGTCTCCGGCATCCACTTCGATCTGCAGGATCTGTCCATCGCGGAAAAGTTCTTCACCCAACCCGTTTTGTTCGATGATGATTGGTTCTACCTTAGCAGTTGCAGGCGTTTTTACAGCGGTAACCGCATTTGGCAGGACCCTTAAGCCTACGTCGCCGCCAATCCAGGCATCACCGGATTTATCAATAGCTACGGAAAGGGTACCTCCGGAAGTAGGGGCAAAGCCGTTGTTCTGGGTTAATATATATTCTTTATCATCCGATGTATTAACCGTTTTTTTTGCATCATAAGCAATGAAGTTATTAACCCTTGGCGTAGGAATCCAAAGCAGTCCTTCGTAATATAAAGGCTTTTGGGCTACCCCGAAATTCTGTGCCGTATTGCGGATCAGGAAATCGTCGGTACCCCTGTCATAAGCACCTACTGCCGTAAATGGACCGAACGTCGGACCGTCGTTGGAGAAAGCAAGGGTTACAAACAGGTTATTCACATCATCAAAGGTAAGGCCTACGGGACGTCTTGCGTCGTTTTCTGTTCCCATGTTGTATCTTTTGACGAGGCTGAAATCTTTAGCTGCCGGATCGTATTTCATTTTATAGACCCCGCGTGTTCCGTCCTGCATATAATTCGTGAGAAAAACATCATTCTGGTTTACCGGGTCGGATACGACATCCAATATGTTGAATATATTGGTATTCGGCTTAAAATATGAAGGATGCACCCATTCGGTTCCGGTGAAATAGTAGAACCCTGGATTTTTATAGTTGATAACGGCTGTATTGAACCTGCTTTCCCGGGCACCGGTAGAAACTAAAATCTGGTTGTCTCCATAAATACTCAGCTTATAGGCAAAGTTTAAATACGGCCCGTCCGGTCTGAAAGAAGTTCCGCCCTCATTCTTTATACCCGACATGACGGTTCCTCCGTAAACGCTGCTTCCTACTTTGGTAGCCGTATTGCATTCCTCTCCGAACGTAACATTGCTATTAAATGTTCCATTTGTATTAAAGGTATAGATCCTGCTGAGATCGGTAACCACAATATTACCGGCCGTAACGACCACGTCATGCACATTGGTAAATGACTGTGCAATCGGAGTTGTGGTTCCGCCATTGTATACATAAGCCATATTGGCTGAAGAGAAACTTAAAACCCCTTCCGAATCGATATGTTTAAATGAGCCTGCCAGTTCTGTCGTCCATGTCGTAAAAACAGGAAAGGTGGTATTCATTTCGTGACTTTTTAAGCCCGTATTGGTAACGGTAAATACTTTATTGCCAAAAATAGTGGCTTCGTTGCTGGCTTCGTATACTCCGCCGGACAGAAAGAATGCGGAATCTTTAAACTCTTTTTTCTTTAAATCGAAAATGGATACTCCATAGCCTACCGAAACAACGGCCAGATCTCCCGTAATGGAAATGTGATTGATTTTCTTGCTTCCGTTATAGCCGGTTGCAATAGGGATATCTACAATATAGGTGATGCCTTCCGGAGTGATAACATCCATAGAGCCGTTCTGGTAGCCCACCAACCCGATTTTCGTCTGCGGGTTATAGTCGAAAGCTGAAATTTTAACTTCATGCAGGCCATTTGCTTTGGACAGCTTGGTGATTTCGCCTGTGGAAATGGTATAATAAAAAATTCCGTTTTCGGCTGCTGCAACTATTTTTCCATTGTCTTCCTTCATGGCAAGGACATTATTGTACGAAAATACGTCGGCCCATTTTTTTGAAGAAATAGTCTGTGCATTTGCAACGTGCAGGGATGCGAGAATACCAAGAGAAATTAAAGAGAGTTTTTTCATGCTTATGCTATTATGCTGCTGTCTATTGCCTGGTTATTCCAGGAAATATGTTTTACGTTTTTATCTGAATCGAAAAAGAAATCTATCCTGCCCAGCAAAAGTCCTGCCCATCCTACCTGGTTTACGAGTACATTTTTGCCGGCCCTGTTGGTAAAAGTCTGTGGTTCCGGCAAAAAGGTATGGGTATGCCCTCCCAGAATCAGATCGATGTTTTCTGTTTTGGCAGCCAGGATCTTATCATTGAGTTTATTAGGTTCGTCTTCATATTCGTAGCCGATATGTGAAAGGCAGATTACAAGATCGCATTTCTGTTCATTTTTCAGGAAGCCGGAATAGTGCTGTGCCACCTCTACAGGATCCGAATATACGGTTTCTCCGTACTGCTTTTTCCCGACCAGCCCGTCCAGCTTGATTCCCACTCCGAAAATCCCTACTTTGATTCCGTTTTTATTGAATATTTTATAAGGTAAAGTCTTGCCGTCAAGCACGGTATTTTTAAAATCATAGTTGGAGCAGATAAAAGGGAACTGCGCATTAGGCAATACTTTTAAAAATCCATTCAGCCCATTGTCGAAATCATGATTTCCCATCGTGGAAGCATCGTACTTCATCATAGACATCAGTTTGAACTCCAGTTCACCTCCGAAAAAGTTGAAATAAGGAGTTCCCTGAAAAATATCTCCCGAATCAAGAAGTAAAAGGTTAGGTTCCTGGCTTCTGATCTGCTGGATCAGGCTTGCCCTTCTGGCAAAACCTCCCTGATTGGGATTTCTGGTATAGCTGGCATCGAAAGGTTCGATCCTGCTGTGCTGGTCGTTGGTATGAAGGATCGTCAGTTTATTTGCAGATTTTAGATCAAAGATCTTCAATTCTTCCGCCATCATCATATTCGGAGCCAGAGCCATGGCCAGGGTTCCGCCGCTTATTGCTTTTAAAAAACTTTTTCTGTCCATTATTTCTTACCGGTAAAATTTAAACGTACATCTGCAGGAGGTGCCACTTCAGGATTTTTTTTGAAGTAATCGATAAAAAGATCCCTCATTTTAAGGCCCGTCGGGATCATTTCCCCTTTGGAGAAAAATTTCATGTTGTCGCCGCCAAGTGCCAGATAATCGGATGTCGCAATGTAATACTCCTGATCAGGGTTTACGGCCTTTCCGTTAATCATCGTTTTGGTAAGCTGTCCGTTGTTGGTTTCAATATATAAATGGGAAACAGGATTATTTACTTGGCGTTCTGCATAATAATTAAACAACCCTTGCAGATCCGTTCCTTTCATTTTTACAATAATAATCTCATTTTCAAAAGGCATTACTTCAAATACGCTTTTCAGTAAAATATCACCTTTGCCGATCGTCGTGCGGATTCCGCCGATGTTGATGAGCGCAGCATCTATATTTCTCTGCAGGTTTTTTATTGCCCATTCATTCGCTCCGTCGAAGGTGTAGTCTGCCAAAAGATTACCGAGATTGCTGTTGTTGCCTTGTTTGGTAAGATCCACATTAGTGTGCGAGATCTTCTGGCCCATCTCCTTATCCAGCTTCTGCTTATAGGGTGCGATGGTTTTTACAAATTCCTCATCATTTTTCAGCTCGTTATTAATAGAAATATTTTTCCGGATCTCCACTTTTCCGAGATGCATGGAAGAGGCCGTTGAAGCCGTCTTACAGCCGGAAAGTGCAACCAGGGCAAATCCTAATAACAAGAATTTATTTTTCATATACCGCAAATTATCTTTACAGGTTTACCGCTGATATTTTTCAGATTGGTTTTTTATCCTGTCTTTTAATATATGCAAATATAATTATATGTATAATAAAACATTAGTAATTATTAGAAATTCTTACTGTAAATTATTAAATTTGGCAAAAATATATTCTAACAGATGAGCATTTTAAAAGGAGTAGGTGTTGCGCTGGTAACACCCTTTAATGAAGATTTATCCGTAGATTTCGAGAGTCTTACGAAATTGGTGGACTACAATATCGAGAACGGAACCAATTATTTAGTAGTGCTGGGGACTACAGCCGAGGCGGCAACGCTTTCTGCAGAGGAGAAGAAAGAGGTAATTGAGCATATCATTAAGGTTAATAGCAAACGGGTTCCCCTGGTTTTGGGAATCGGCGGAAATAATACTCTGGAAGTAAAGAAGCAGATCGAAGAAGCGGATTTATCTGCATTTGAAGCCGTATTGTCAGTATCTCCATATTATAACAAACCGAATCAGGAAGGACTTTATCAGCATTATAAAGCACTGGCTTCCACGGGTAAGAATATTATTATTTATAATGTACCGTCGAGAACCGGGCAGAATATTGAAGCGGAAACTACTTTGCGCCTGGCAAAAGAATTCCCGAATTTATTTCTGATCAAGGAAGCCGCTCCGAATATTCTTCAGTATTTCGATATTTTAAGAAAAAAACCGGAAGGCTTTAACCTGGTATCGGGTGATGATGAATATACGCTTCCGGTAACATTAGCAGGCGGTAATGGTGTAATCTCCGTAATCGGGCAGGCTTACCCTAAAGAATTTTCGACGATGGTCCAGCTGGCCTTTGACGGAAAAGTGAACGAAGCGTACGAAATCCACAATAAGCTGGTAGAAATTACGAGATTAATTTTTGCAGAAGGAAACCCGTGCGGAATCAAAGCGGTTTTAACGGAAAAAGGAATTGTTAAAAATTACCTTAGACTGCCGTTGGTTCCCGCATCAGAAAACCTTTATGCTAAAATAAAAGCCGAAATGGCCAATATTTAAAAAACAATAGTCAATTTGCCTGGCAGTAAATTGCGAATTTTCAGGTAACTTTTAAGATTACAAGATATAAATTAGGGTGAAAGGTTTGATACTTTTCACCTTTTTAATTAAGTATTTTGCTGAGTAAACGACATCGTAACTTCTTGTGAACATAAAGTTTTAAAGAATATTTTTTGCGATTTTTGTATTAAAATAAATATAGATTCAATGAAATTGACAAGAGCCACGGAGAAAGATATTCCCTTGATCCAGGACCTGGCGAGAAAATCCTGGGAACATGCCTATGCCGAAATCCTTTCGGCTGAACAGATGGAGTATATGCTTTTTACCATGTATTCGATGGAAGAAATTGCAGCCCAATTGCAGCTGCCTCTCTACCATTACTACTTAATTAAAGATGAGAGCGATAGTTCATACGGAGGTTTTGTCGGATATGAAAACGGATATGAAGAAAAAACGACGAAACTTCACCGGATCTATCTGGTTCCTGAAAGTAAAGGGAAAGGAGTGGGAAAGTATGTTTTGGGATTTTTAAAAGAGAAAACGGCCGAATACGGTGACAGGAGAATTATTCTGAACGTCAACAAATACAATCCGGCCAGAAATTTCTATGAATCGCAGGGATTCAGAATCTATGACAAGGGTGTTTTTGACATCGGAAACGGCTTTGTAATGGACGATTATCTGATGGAGTTCTGCCTTGAAAACCAGGAAAATTAAAAATTTTACAAAATATTTTATATTTCTATATGAAGTGATTTATAAAATTTGTATATTTGCTACAGAACCAAATCACCTATAACAATACATTCATATGCTTGGTGCTAAGCTGTTTCAGCTTTTTATCAGTATATTTTTTTCATCCTTAGTGTTTAAATTCCTGTGTTATCCAATGCAGGAATTTTTGTTGGAACCAATTAAGGTTATACTGTCGAGAGATTCGGACTTCTTTAGAGTGATTCCTTTAATTCAGAATTTTTATTGCTAAAAAACGGTAAAGAGCATTTTGGGCTACAAGAGCAAAATAAATCTGGTGTTAAAGCCTGTTTTAGGGTTAGATCGTATTACCTTTAATTAAGATGTTTATTTCAAAAGGTCAATTTGTCGAGTATGGTTTTATTTATTTAATTCATTGCTATTGAGCACAGGCTCCACAGTCGTAAAATGTAGAAATACACAACGTTTATTTTAAATGAAAAAATTAATAGAGAGAAAGGAAAGCATCTGGATTAAATCTAAACATCCTATCAAACCTCACAAAATCATTGTTGCACCCAAGCTGAAAATATCGACTGTGGAAAAAGTGGAATCTCTTTTTGAATAATCTAAATTGAACATCATAAAATGTTGATAATCATTGTTGTATATAAAGTATTATAGTTGGGTTACGATCTTCAACTGAAGATTCCATATTGAAGAAAACTAGGGAAAATAAATTTATCATAAAAGTGTGAAAAAAAATGGTTGAATATTTTGCAGTTAAAATTATTGTATTATCTTTGTGATACAATATTCACATAATAGTGATAATTGACATCCTGCAGGTTATGGATATAATTCAGATCTCGGAGGATCGACAGTAAGAAAATTTGTTTCGCTTGCGGAACGGCTTATATAAATCACAATGTTAGTTTAAACAAAATGAATTATAAAAATTCCAATTGGAAAGCGCAGAAGATCTTTAAACAAAACGGTACAATCATGAAAACTTAATGGAGCCGAAAGGTAGAATATTTGTTTCATTACCAATCTTTCGGCGAAATATCAGTTAGTTTTTATAATAACAAATTGGAACGTAATTCATTTTGTTTTTTTTGATAAAACTTAAACCAATCACATCAAAATAAATATTTTCACACCAAATCACGAAATGTTAAACTAATTATCATCGAAGTAAAGTAATTTCTTCAAATAACAGTTTTATAAGGGGGACCGCATAAAGATCTGATCTTTGTGCGGTTTTTTTATGAAATTTTGCTCCACTTGTTTTTACCTTTATAGTTCCTCAGGTAATAATTCTTCATAATCTGGTTATCGGGTCTTGAAAGCAAAGGATCGGCCTCCAGTATTTTTTCCACGGTGTTCTTCGTCGTCCTGATAATGGCCGAATCGTTCACCAGATCCAGTTTTTTAAAATCGACAATACCGCTTTGCTGCGTTCCCAGAATGTCTCCGGGACCGCGAAGCTGCATATCAACCTCGGAAATTTTAAAGCCGTCGGTACTTTCCACCATTGTTTTGATGCGGGTTCTGCTGTCTTTGGATAATTTATCGGAAGTCATCAGGATGCAGTAGCTCTGCTCTGCGCCACGGCCTACACGACCCCGCAGCTGGTGAAGCTGCGACAGTCCGAATCTTTCCGAACTTTCAATTACCATAACCGAAGCATTTGGAACATTTACTCCGACTTCAATTACGGTGGTGGCTACCATGATCTGGGCATTTCCGGAAGCGAAATAGTTCATTGCGGCATCCTTTTCATCGGGTTTCATTTTCCCGTGCAGCATCGTCACATTATAGTTTGAAAAATTATCCATGATATTTTCCATTCCTTCCATCAGGTTCCTGTAATCCAGGGTCTCAGATTCCTCAATCAAAGGATAGACAAAATAAATCTGCCTTCCTTTCTGGATCTCTTCGCGGCAAAAATTATAAACATATGCCCGGTCTTTTTCCCGCCTGTGTGCAGTAATGATTGGTTTTCTTCCCACAGGAAGTTCATCGATCACCGAGACGTCAAGATCGGAATAAAAGCTCATCGCCAGCGTCCTTGGAATAGGAGTGGCCGTCATCACCAGGATATGCGGCGGAATTTTATTTTTAGCCCATAATTTTGCCCGCTGTGCCACACCGAAACGGTGTTGCTCATCGATAATTGCAAGCCCTAAATTTTTAAATTTAACCTTATCTTCTAAAATGGCATGAGTTCCCACCAAAATGGAAAGCTCACCGTTTTCTAGCTCTTCATGAATAACATTGCGCTCGGATTTTTTGCTGGAACCCGTTAAAAGCCGGACACTGACTTCCGTGTTTTCCAGCAGTTCTTTAATGCCGTTGTAATGCTGCTGCGCCAGAATTTCAGTCGGAGCCATAATGCAGCTCTGGAACCCATTGTCTTTGGCGATCAGCATGGTAAGAAGTGCCACCATTGTTTTTCCTGAACCTACATCACCCTGCAGCAGCCGGTTCATCTGTATCGGACGTTTCATATCCAGCCGGATTTCTTTCAGAACTCTTTTCTGAGCACCGGTAAGTTCAAACGGAAGATGATGTTCATAAAAATCATTAAAATAATCCCCGATGACCGGGAACGGATTTCCGGCGGTATGCGTTTTATGATGCAGCTTCTTGAGACCGAATCCCAGTTGGAAAAAGAAAGATTCTTCAAACTTCAAACGGTAGTTGGCTTTTTCAAAATGCTCCATATCCTTCGGGAAATGAATGTTGAGATAAGTGTGCTGCCTTGATAAAAATTTAAACGCGTTCATCAGGTAATCCGGAAAGTTCTCATAGATTAGGTTCGGGATTTCTTTGCAGACATTTTTTAAAATGATCTGGAAAAATCTCTGATTTAAACCTCGCTTGGTTAATTTTTCCGAACTTGGATAAATAGGCCTGAGTCTTTTCTCGGTATCTTTTTTTTCCTCTATTTCAATCTCCGGATGCGGCATGGAAAACTGATGGTTGAAAACGTTTATCTTCCCGAAGATAAAAACTTCTTTATTCACCGGAAGCTGCTCTTTCAGCCATTTTGAGTACTGAAACCACACGAGATCCATAGAACCGGTGTCATCATTGAATTTGGCGGAAAGTCTTTTTATTTTTCCGGTCTGTATTTCCTGAATATTGGTAATTCTTCCTTTCAGCTGCACATCGGTTGCCAGGTCGGTGAGTTCGCCGATCTTATGCACCTTGCTTTTATCCAGATACCGGATGGGGAAAAAGTTCAGAAGATCTTCGACGGTGGAAATCCCCAGTACACTTTTAATGAGCTTGGCTTTTTCGGGACCGATCCCTTTTACGTATTCTATGGAAGTTTCTAACGTCATTTTTAAGGAGCCACGAATTTCGGGAAAAATTAGAAATTAAAAAAGACTTTCGGGCCTGAAAGTCTTTGTGTGGATTAATCTTTTATTTTCGATTTAAATTTTTTCTGGTAATCTTCCCATTGCTCTCTCGAACGGATTTTCTTGAAAAGATCCTTTGAGATAAATTCCAGGTAAGGTTCTAATTCCTTGGCGGATAATTCTCCCTGCAAAATGGTGATCGGACTTCCTTTTTCATCTATAAAAACCGTACTTGGAACGGCTCCTACATTCATGTACTGAGTAAATTCGTGCAGTGAGTTTCTTCCTTTTTTGTGTTCGTTATTTTCATTGGAAAACTTTCTGCCGAAGATTTCAATGGTTCTTTTTTCTTCCGCATTGAATTTTACAGGATAATAGTTTTCATTTAAAATATCGGCAATTACCTGATGGCCGTAAGTTTTCTTATCCATGATTTTGCATGGGCCACACCAGTCTGCGTAAAAATCGATCAGTATCTTTTTAGGATTTTCTTTTTGTGCCTTCAGGGCTTCTTCAATTGTCATCCATTTTATCTGCGCAAAGCTGAGCGTCATCAAAAACAGGCAGAATATGCTTATCACCTTCTTCATGATTTGGTATTTTAAGTAAAAGTAAGCATTTACCAAGATCTATTTCACATCCTGCATCAGTTTTTTTACAAAAGGGGAAATTACAATTAGTATGACACCGGCAATCACAGCATATAATCCCAGTTGTTTGTAACCATCGGTATAAGTAATCAGCGCGTCATAGTTGGTGGAACCTTCTTTTGTCGTAGCAAGACCTGCCCCGATAATCCCTGCCACATACTGTCCATAGGCGGAAGCCAGAAACCACATGCCCATCATCATTCCCTGAAGGTTTTTGGTAGAAAGCTTTGTCATAATGGATAACCCGATAGGAGAGAGGCACAGTTCCCCCAAAGTAATTACGAGCAATGCGATTGTAAAGAAGTTCAGCGATGTGATCCCCTGAAGATCTGCGAAAAATCTTGTAGCGAATAAAATATAGTATCCCAGCCCAAGGAATATAAATCCTAATCCGAATTTGATGATGGTATTGGGTTCAATTTTCCTTTTATTCATCCAGATCCATAAAAGACCGATCAACGGTGCAAGGAAAATAATGAAAAATGCCCCTCCAGAATTGTTTACTCCGTTCGGATCCAGGCCTAACAAGTCTTTATTTAAATTTTTAGCCGCGAAAATGCTTAGAGAACCGCCGCTCTGTTCATAAATTCCCCAGAATAAAATTGAGAACAGAATGAAAACCAACGCTGCCCAGAGTTTTTTACGCTCGGAAGGGGTTACTTTAGACATTTCATAGAATAGATAGATCAGCGTTAAAGGTCCTACTGTCCACATGAAATAGTCGGTATATTCTGTTTTTGCGACCATGACCATAATGATCGGTACAAAGATCAATGATAAAACGTAAACGCCGTATTCTATCCATTTCGGGACAGGCGCCGACTTCGTTTCATTTTCAGGATGTCCCGGCTGAAGTCCGATCGGCCCTAGCGTTTTTTGAGTAAAAACGAAATTAATTAAACTGATCACCATAACGATGGCCGCTAAGCCGAAAGCAACATTCCACCGTAAAGCTTCAGGAATCAGATGTTCTAAAATCTCCCCTTTGCCGATGGCAATACAAAGGTATCCTCCTAAGAGTGCCCCAAGATTTATCCCGGCATAAAAAAGAGAAAACCCTGCATCGGCTCTTGAATCGTTGGGTTTGTAGAGTTGGCCGACCATTGAAGAAATATTCGGTTTGAAAAAGCCGGTTCCGACAACGGTAAACGCAATACCCAGGAAGAAAAACTGGTGGGGATCCGCTGCCAGAATCAAGCTTCCGACGATCATCAGAAGTCCGCCCCAGAACAAGGATTTCCTGAATCCGAGAATTTTATCGGCAAATAAGCCGCCAATAAAGGTAAAGGCATACACGAAGGCCTGAGTAGCTCCGTATTGTAGATTGGCTTCGCTTTCGTGAAAATTAAGCTGGGAGATCATAAAGAAAACAAGCATTCCCCGCATTCCGTAGAAACAGAAACGTTCCCACATTTCAGAAAAGAAAAGGCTCCAGATCTGTCTTGGATATTTTCCTTTAAAATCCTGTATTTCGTCTAAAGTTAAATTCATAGTTGTATGATGGAATTTTTAATTAAAGGTTAGGTTGGTCATCCTGATCCAGTTCAAAACGGATGCGGTCCTGGTCGATGAGCTGTTTTAATTCTTCTTCTTTTGGAAGATAGAGAAGGTATTTGCTGGCAAAAAGGTTATTTTTGTCATTGAGGACGGAGTATTTAACAATGGTTTCGTCCTTTTCAGAACATAATAAAATTCCTATTGTAGGATTATCGCCTTCACCGCGCTTAAGATCGTCGTACATTCGTACATACATATCGATCTGCCCGATATCCTGATGGGAAAGCTCACCGGTTTTCAGGTCGATGATAACGAAGCATTTTAAAATATAATTGTAAAATACAAGATCAATATAGAAATCGGAAGTATCGGTGGCAATATGCTGCTGCCTGGCTACGAAAGCAAAACCTTTCCCGAATTCCAGTAAAAATTTCTCGAGGTGATCGATAATGGCAGTTTCAAGATCTTTTTCAGAAATCTTTTCATCCGGCTTTAATCCGAGGAATTCAAAAATATAGGGGTCTTTAAGTACGTTATGAATCGTTTCTGTCGTGTTTTTCGTATGTTCCAGCACTCGTTCATAAGCCAGGGCGTTGATCTGGCGTTTTAAGTCTCTTGAGTTCCAGTTATTTTGAATGGATTCATTGATATAGTAGTTGATTTTATCCTCATTGTCAAGTCTTATCAACAGCCTGTAATGGGTCCAGCTTAATTCGTGACGCAATGCGTCACATATTGGAAATGCCTGATATAAAGATCTCATATTTCTTAAATTACTTTCATCAAACCCTTTTCCAAATTCCAGCGTTAACCTTTTAGAAAGATTTTTCAGGGTATATTTTCCGTATTCCGCACGTTCTTTTCCTTTCTGTTCATCCTCAACAATCAGTTTCCCGATCTGCCAATAAGTAAGCAGCAGGGTAGAATTGGCCACACGGAACATCTTTTCGCGCGACTGTATAATAAGTTCTTTTACCGACTGAAATAAAGAATCCTCAGAAATTTCCATCATACGAAAATAAAAAAAACCTCTGACTTGGCAGAGGTTTACAGTATATTTTATTTTAATGCAAATTAGTTGACACCGTGCATCATCTTCTTCAGAATCGGTGAAATTAAAGCCAGAATTACCGCTGCGATTCCGCAAAGTACAACGAATACCATGAAGAATTCAAATAAGTTGTGGATTTCAAATCCTACGAAAGTCGGGTTTTCCAACGGAAGCTGTGCTTTTTCAAAAGCGGCCACCTGTTCAGGATTCAGGGTCACTTTCTTATCAAGGACATCCTGAAGGTTTACTCCGATTTCCTGTGCTTTGGAGAATTTGTCACCCGTAGCCGGAATAAGTGCTCCCAATGAACCTGCCAAAGCGTATCCGGCAGCATTGGAGATGAAGAATACCCCGTACAATAATGACGCAAATCTTTTCGGAGCAAGCTTACCTACCAATGATAAACCGATCGGCGAAAGGCAAAGCTCACCACAGGTCTGGATGAAATAGAGTAACATTAACCATTTGATGGCCAATAATCCTGAGTTTCCAAGATCTTTTACATTGTGTGCAATGATGAAGTAGCTTAAAGCGATCAGGGCAAGACCCATAGCCTGTTTCATCGGCGAAACCGGTTCTTTTCCTTTGGCTCTCAATTTATCCCAAAGCAAGCTGAAAGGAACAGCCAGGGCAACAACGAAGATCCCGTTGAAGATCTGTACCATAGAAGGCGGCATGTTCCATCCCAGGATATTTCTATCAGTCTGGTTATCTGCGATAAAAGTCAGTGAAGAACCTGCCTGCTCAAAAGCCGCCCAGAAGAAAATAATAAAAAAGGATACGATATAGATTACCCAGATTCTCTGTCTTTCCACTTTGTTTTCAGCAGAACTCATGATCAGAAATGCCAAAGAAATACCGGCTGCATAAATAAAAGGATAGATAATTCCTTTAATCAGCTGTCCCATTTCTACCGCTTTAAATCCAAATTCTCCAACAAGAAGATATCTGAAAACAAAGAATAAAATAACAAACAGTCCTCCAGTGATTCCCAAAGCTGCTCCTGAGAACTTAGCCGTCTGGGTTTCCCCTTCTTCAAAATCTGCGCTGGTATTATTTTTCGGTAATCCTCCGATCGGTCTTCCTTCGGGAGTAACTACATATTTGTTTTTAAGAATAAAGAAGGTAATGGTGCCGATAACCATGGCGATCGAAGCGGCCAGGAATCCCCATTTGAAAGCAAAAATATCACGTACTCCGGTAGTCGCATCTTTTACGTCACCTACGTAAGGACAGATGAACTGACCCAGGAACGCCCCGATATTGATTCCCATGTAGAAGATGGTAAATGCAGAATCCAGCTTGGATTTTTCCTGCTTCGGATATAGGCTTCCCACCATCGAAGAAATATTCGGCTTAAAGAATCCGTTACCGAAGATAATAATGAATAAAGCCAGCCACATAAATGTCTTAGCACTGTCCAGGCTTCCGGAAAATGTTGAGGCACTGATGAAAAGCAAGAACTGTCCGATGGCCATTAGAGTTCCTCCAATCAGGATGGCATTCCGGTTACCGATATATTTGTCGGCAATAAAACCTCCTAAAAGTGGCGTAAGATAACATAAAGCCAGGAACCCGCCATAGATAATCGCTGCATCAGCTTCTTTTATCAATAGGGAATTTACCATGAAGAGCGTTAAAAGGGCTCTCATCCCGTAAAAATTGAAACGCTCCCACATTTCAGTTCCGAAAAGCACCCATAATCCTTTTGGATGTTTGGAACCTTTATTCTCTACAAATTCATCCTGTTTCGGACTTAATGCATCAATATTATCCATTTTCTATTGTTAATTTTTGTTAAGACTGACAAATATAGTTTTTTTTGTGTTTTCAGCAAGGTTTTAATTTTATAATTAAATAAAAAAGCTGCATAACCCGTATGCAGCCCTTATTTTGGTATTGCAGCCTGCTATTAATGACCTTTTTCTTTCATGATTCTGTTAAGCCTTTTCAGCATGGAAAGACCTAATAAAGTGGCGAATATTAGCAGGGCACAATTCACCAGGAAATAATTCATTTTATTGTCATAGCTGTACCAGGTGCTCGCCAGGATCCCCGAAAGCTTGTTCCCTACAGAATTGGCCAGGAAAAAACCTCCCATCATCAGGGCGGTAAATCTTACCGGAGAAAGCTTTGAAACAAAAGACAGTCCCATTGGGGATAGGCATAATTCTCCTATGGTAATCACTCCGTAGCTGGCTACCAGCCACCATGGTGAAACTTTCACCGCACCGTTGTCTCCGGCCCAAACTGCCAGTACCATAACAAGACAGGACAATGCGGAAATAAAAAGTCCGAGAACAATTTTCGTAGGCGTCAGAGGCTCTTTTCCTCTTCTTCTCAACAATGCCCAAAAACCGACAATCACTGGGGTCAGAGCAATCACCCAAAAAGGATTGATCGACTGAAACAATTCGGTGTTGTACAGATATATTTTTTTAGCAGGATTGCTTTCCATCTTTGCACGCTGCTCAGGGGATATATTTTTGAAATAAACATCTTTGCCCTGAACCTTAATGGCTTTTCCGTCTTTATCTTTCTGCGACTGGAACTGATCGTCGTACACCGGGACTTCCTTGTCCTCATAGCTTTTCCCGTCCACCATATAAATGCTTTCCAGCGGCTTTTCCATGGAAGCGGGAACGCTGCGGTCGGTGTAATAATTTGCCCATCTCGTTAAAGCGGTTCCGTTCTGCTTAAACACCGCCCAGAAAAACATACTGATCATAAAAACAGATAGCAATGCTCCAATGGATGATTTTTCCTCCGGCTTCGCTTTGAAATACAGTGAAGCGTAAAAGTAAATTACCGGGATACACGCAAAGATAAAGGCGTCCGTACTGTCACTTCCAAAAATATTTCCGGGAATTACCCATCCGATAATTCCGGCAATAATAGCGGGTAAGAATACTTTAAGCAAAATTTCGGACAGTTTGGTATCGCCCTCCTGTACGGGTTTCATCTGGGCTGCATGAAGGTAATGCTTTCTTCCGATTGTAAAGATAACAAGCCCTACCAGCATTCCGACACCGGCTGTAATAAAGGCTTCCCCCCACCCGAATTTATTCCGCATGAAGGCTGCGATGATATTACAGATAAATGCCCCGATATTTATCCCCATATAGAAGATATTGTACCCGGAATCTTTATTGGCTTTGTAAGGTTCTTCAGAATATAAATTTCCCAGTAAAGTGGAAATGGTAGGCTTGAAAAACCCGTTTCCGATAATAATCAAAGCGAGGGATGAGTAAAATAACGTCAGGTCTTTAAACACGCCCATTCCGATGTATCCGGCAGCCATCAGGACCCCTCCAATGTAGATGGATTTGATATATCCCAGCACCCGGTCGGCCAGGAATCCGCCGATGAAGGGCGTTAAGTAAGTCAATGCAATGTAAGTCCCGAAAATATCGTCTGCCGTTTTATCGGGAAGTCCGAGGCCGCCTTTGATGCCGGCCGGTTCGATGACATACAGTACAAAAATTCCGAGAATAAGATAATAGCCGAAACGCTCCCACATTTCAGTAAAGAAGAGGAAAGGCAATCCCTTAGGATGTTTGGTCTTCATAGGTTCAAATTTCAAATTTCACAAATATAGAATTTTAAAAAGAATAATCGGATTTTATTCACTTTGGATAATAAAGATGAACAAATGGAAATTACATTGAAAGAAATAGAAAAAAATCTTGAGTCACTGCCTGAAAGTTTTTACAGTGAAGTAAATGATTTTATTGATTTTCTGAAGGATAAGCATCGCAGAACTGCTTTAAATGACGTTCCCGAATGGCAAAAAGAAGAAGTCAAAAGAAGAACAGAATACGCCCGGAATAATCCTCAGAGTTTTGTTTCCGAATCTGAAATGAATGATTATCTAAAGGACCTGGAAAATGAAGGCTGAATTAATCTATAGCCGCTTTGTAAAAAATGATTTAAAAGAAATACATGATTGGTATAGAAAAATTGATAAAAAGCTATGGAATAAATTTAAAGAAGAATTTCAATCAAAAATTAATTTTATTAAAGAAAATCCTTTGACTTTTGAATTTAAATATGACCGTCAAAGAATCCTTTTCCTAGAGAGATTTCCTTATGGGATTCATTTCATTTATGATGAAAAAGGAAAACCGTATTGAAATATATTCAGTCTTCCACACTTCCAGAAACCCGGAACAGTGGAACAACAGAAAATAAAACCCGGATTTCTCATTGAAGTCCGGGTTTATTTATGATTAAATTGATCTGAAATTACAGATTCTCCAAAATAAAATCCGTCATTTTCTGATACAGCTGAGGTCTGGTCTGTCCTCCGTAAATGCCGTGGTTTTTATCAGGATAAGCCATGAAGTCAAACTGTTTTTTTTTCTGGATCAAAGCTTCGGAGAACTCCATGGAATTCTGGAAATGCACGTTATCATCAGCCGTACCGTGGATTAATAAGAATTTCCCTTTCAGTAAATTCGCATATTCGGTAGGAGAATTCTTGTCATAGCCGTCCGGGTTTTCCTGAGGCGTTCTCATGAACCTTTCCGTATACACTGAGTCGTAATATCTCCAGTTGGTCACCGGTGCTACGGCGATTCCCATTTTGAAGACATCAGCACCTTTCGTCATGGCAAGGCTGGTCATATACCCTCCGAAGCTCCACCCGAACATCCCGATCCGGGTTTTATCGATGTATGATTGGTTTCCGAACCATTTGGCAGCGGTAATCTGGTCTTCGATCTCATATTTTCCAAGATCCATATAGGTCACTTTCTTGAATTTGGCACCTTTATAACCCGTCCCGCGTCCATCTACACAGGCTACGATGTAACCTTTCTGGGCAAGCATTTCAAACCAAATCGCGTTTCCGTTGTCCCATGAATTGGAAACCTGTTGGGAGCCCGGTCCTGAATACTGGAACATGAACAGCGGATATTTTTTGTTTTTGTCAAAATTCTTTGGCTTGATGATCCAGGCATTCATCTGGTCTCCTACAGCATTCGGAATGGTGATGAATTCTTTTTCCACAAAACTGTCTGCCTTTAATTTTTGAAGTTGGGCCTCATTATTCTGAAGTTCTTTCACCACTTTTCCGTTACCGTCCTTCAAAACGAAAGTATACGGTTTGGCAGCGGTGGAAGAAGTTTCGATAAAATAATTGTAGTTTTTACTGAAGTTGGCAGAGTTGTTTCCTTCCGGGTTGGAAATCAGCTGGGACTTTCCGTTTTCGATATTCACCTTGGAAACCACTTTGTTGATGCTTCCTTTTTCAGTGGTCTGAACATAGATTTCTTTTGATTTCGGATTGTAGCCGTAATAATCCGTTACCTCCCAGTTTCCTTTGGTTACCTGTTTTTTCAGCTTACCGTCTTTATCATACCAATACAGATGACGGTTGCCATCTCTTTCGGAAGCCCAGAGGAAAGAATCGTCTTCCAGGAATTCCAGTGTAGGACTATCAGTATCAATCCATTTCTCATCGGTTTCAGTAAATAATTTCTGTACTGCTCCGGTTTTGGTATTTACTTTTAAAACATCCGAAGCATTCTGAACCCTTTCCGAAGTAATCAGAACGATTTCATCCGCTTTGGCGGTCTGGAAAACATTGGCGATATAATAGTTTTTAAATGCCTGAAGATTCAGAGGAATTGTTTTTCCATTGTCAAGACGGTATAACTGTGCGGAAACCACAGAATTATTTTCTCCGGCTTTAGGGTATTTATAACGCATTTCCGTAGGATATAGTGTTTTACCATAAATAGGAATGTAGATTTCCGGAACCTGGCTCTCGTCTGATTTTACAAAAACAAGCGCATCCGAGTTTTTGGTCCATTCATACTGTCTGGCGTGCCCGAATTCCTCTTCATACACCCAATCGGCCAAACCGTTCAGAATGGAATTTTTCTTTCCATCCGTTGTAACCTGGGTAATTTTTCCGGTATTCAGATCTTGATAGAACAGGTTGTTGTCTGCAATAAAAGCGACTCTGGCTGCATCCGGGGAAAATCGTGGTTCCTGTACGGTATTCCCGTTATTCAGGCTGGTAACTTTTCCTGATTTCAAGTCTTTTACTTCAAATTTACCCAAAAAAGAATGTCTGTAAATAGGCTGGCTTTCTTTCAGCAGAAGGATTTTAGATTCATCATCCGAAAATTCATAGCTTTCAAACTGCCCTTCTACGAGGTTGCCTTCTTTCTGGGAAGTTTTGTAGGAATATTTGGCAATGCCGCCCTGTTCGATTACCAGGTAATTTTCACCGTTTTTCATCGAGGTGATCCCGGCAATGCCCTTTCCTCGGTAATATCCTGAATATATTTTGTCTAAAGTGATTTCCTGAGCGGATAAACTCTGAAAAGCTGCCGCAATGGTAAATGTTATTAAGAATTTTTTCATTTCTAATTTTAAAGATTTCAAATATAATAATTTTATAAGTGTCGAAAAAAAGCATTTTGTGACAAGTTTTTGGCAAAAAAATTGAATAAGTTTAAAATAATAAATCAAATAATAATTATGGAAAAGAATGCTTACGATCAGGAACTCAACCGATACGAAATGGATGATCAGATTATATACACCGGATTCTCCAGCTATGAGGATGCTGAAGAATATGCACGTAACAAAGGCGGGAAATTGGTTGAAGTCGCGTTCAGGGATGGAAACGACAATCCTGCCATTACATCCGAAGGCGGATTATTGGAAAAAAAACTGCATTATTTCGTAGATGCAGGAGAAGAATATAAATTTATCCATTCTTCAGATCCCGGATTCAGGGAATATGCAGACGAGCTTCAGAAGATTAAAGCTAAACAGCTACAGTCTCCACCGGACGAGCGTTATCTTGCAAATTTTGAAATTGAAAATACCGAAGATCCTATTGTCGTCATTAAAAACGGACATTTTGAATCGGTAACTTCCAGAGAACGATCTAAATACCTGAAGCAGGCACATGTCTACGAAATCGGTGTTTCTTTATTAAAATCTTAAAATAATAATATCATGAGCAAGACAAAATATTCGGAGAAAGCTCAGGACAAAGCAGGAAAGGTCATGCATGAATTCAAGGAAGGAAAGTTGAAATCTTCTTCCGGCGAGAAAGTGAAAAGCAGGAAACAGGCCATAGCCATCGGTATTTCCGAAGCGAGAGAAGAAGGCTTAAAAGTGCCAAAGGAAAAAAAGAAAAAAAAATAAAAAAGATAAGGCTGCTTTATTCGTAAAGCAGCTTTTTTATACCGGATAAAAATTAAATTTCAGGATGGGCAGGTAAATTTAATATACGTTTAATAAAAAATGCTTTCGTTTTGGATATATTTGCGGAAAAATAGCAAGACTGACTGTTACTTATTTCAGGATTGTATGGGGCATTTCAAAAAGATATATTCAGAGTATAGGCACCAGGTGTATTTCTTCGTCAGAAAATATATTTCCGGGCAGGAAGATATTGAGGATGTGGTGCAGGAAATCTTTATTCATCTCTGGAAGCACAACCGGCAGCTTCAGAATGCTGCATATCCGGAGTCCATCATCTTCCGCACTGCCAAACAGGAAATCGCCAATTTTTACCGGAAGAATAAAATGATTTTCGCTTCAGATTCCGAAATTATTCTCGGATTGGAAGAAACCGAAGAAGAACAGGATACGATCTGGAAAGAAGAAAATCTTACTAAAATAGAACGCCTGCTAGACGAAATGCCTCCTCAAAATAAAGAATTCCTGCTCCGCAACAAAGTGGAAAACATCAGCTACCTGAAAATTGCAGAAGAAAACAACCTTTCTAAAACTGCGGTTGAAAAACGCATCAATAAAGCCTTAGCATACCTCCGCACCAATCTTCACCTGTTTTAAGCATCTGTTAACGCGTATGAACAAATTGTTAAATCCACTTTTGTAAGGTGGACATTTTTTTATTCCTGCGTAATTACTTTCAGAGATACCACTTATGAATCAATTCGAGAAAGATTGGAACGAAGTAAAAAAAGCAGACTGCAGGATCGACGGGGAAACCGATCGAAGGATGTGGCATAAAATAGAACGGGCTACTGAAGGCCGGGCGAGACACAGACAAAAAATATACTGGGCAGCAGCTGTTATTATTCCTTTGCTCGGATTGGTCTTTTTTTACCGGACTACTAGAAATTATACGGAAAAAGCCGATATGCTGGTGCTGAAAACAGGAAATGAAATGAAAACCTACCGTCTTTCCGACGGAAGCACCGTTACCCTGGAGCCGAATAGTAAGCTTGTGATGGACCGGAACCGTTTCGGCAAAAACGAGAGGCCCGTGGAATTTGAAGGAAAAGCTTTTTTCAGTATTGCCAAAGATAAAACAAGACCTTTCCGCATTGATGCGCATGGCTTTAAAGTTCAGGTATTAGGAACGCAGTTTTTCCTGGATCAGAAATCGGCCGAGAAATCGGTAGCCCTGAAAGAAGGAAAGGTAAAAGTCGAACGGAAAGGCAAAATCACCTATCTGCTGCCGGGCGAAACCTGGGTAAACGATATTTCCGGCATCGAACATCATTATTACAGTCCGTCCAAAATAAGAACTTTTGCGTTTGACGGTCAGGATTATGAAGAAGTCATCCGCCATCTTGAAGAGACCTATCATGTAAAGATAAGATATCCGGATCAATACCGGAAAGAGAAGATACAGGGTTCATTTACAGGAAACCTGAAGGAAGTTATTGCCATTGTAAGCTATCCTTTTAATCTGAAAGCAGTGAATAGTAACGATCAGCACATTATTTTAAAATAAAAAGGCACCGATAATTGGGGTTATCGATGCTGCAAACTAGTAAGACTCTAACAAACTAATTTTCTACAAATCTATGAAAAAAACGGCAATCAGCATTGCGGTACTGGGCTTTTTATGCCTGTCGGAAACGGCATACGCATCTGCTCCGGTACACCTTCAGCAATCTGTTTATTCCGCACGGGTACCGCTTACGAAGGTATTCGAAAAACTGGAAAGAACAACGAGCATGCGTTTCTTTTATTCGGCTTCCGACCTTGGGGGGATTCTTGTCGATGACCGCAAGCTGAACTACAGTTCTTTACAGGAAGCACTTGGCTATCTCAAGAGAAATTACGCGATCGATTTTATGATCCGGAATAATACCGTAACCGTAAAAAAGGTAACGGTGGCTTCTGCTGAAAAAAAAGCTTTATTAAACAACATGGCCATGAAGCGCGATACCGTTTCTCCCAGAGAGAGAAACATCGATGAGGTAGTAATGGTAGGCTATGGCAAACAAAACAGGAAAGATATTTCCGGATCTATTTCGTCCATCGATGAAAAACAGATGAAAGGGGTAGCTTCCGGAAATTTCGGGGATATGATTGCCGGAAAAGCTACCGGGATCCAGATTACGCAGGCCAATGCCAGTCCCGGAGCTTCACCTACCATCCGGGTAAGGGGAATCGGGACGTTAACGGCAGGCTCCAATCCGCTGATTGTGGTCGATGGTTTCCCGCTTACGGAAGGTACCAACCTTAACTCGATAGATCCTAATTCCATTGCGAAAATCGATATCCTTAAAGATGCGGCTTCATCAGCCATCTATGGTTCCAGAGGTGCCAACGGAGTTATCCTGATTGAGACCAAACAGGGAAAGAAAGGGAAAATGGAAGTCAGCCTTGATTCTTATTACGGAATTCAGACAAGAAGCGATAAGGCAAAATTTGTAGATGCCTATGATATGGCGGTTTTCATGAAAGAATCCAGGGATAATAATTATTTGTCCAAAGGTTCCAACAGAAGCATTTTGGATGATAATGCAACGCGGGTAAGCAAAGGAGCATCATTACGGGAACTGATTCCTGATTATTTAAAACCTTATCTGATGAGACAGCCTGGACTTACCAATACCGACTGGTACAATACGGTTCTGAGACCGGCACCCATCAGCCAGACAACTTTTACGGTAACAGGCGGCGGCGATAAAAGCAGATATGCTTTTACGGGAAGTTACCTCAACCAAAAAGGCATTGTCATCGGTTCGGATTATGAAAAATATTCTACCAACGTCAATCTATCCACAGACCTTAGCGACAGGCTGAAGATCGGGGTATCGATTACGCCTTCCTTTTCTCAGGGAAGTATCCTGGATATGGTTTCGGGAGGGAGAAGCTACAACCCGCTTGCCATGGCTTCCACGATGTATCCTTTTTTCGCACCATATGACGCCAATGGAAACCTGAATATTTCCGAACAAATCCGGGCCAACACACCTACGGATGCGGCGTTGGTAGAAAGCCCGGTAGCCATGGTTCAGTTGACCAACAGGAAATATACCTTGTTCAAGACATTTGGAAACGTGTATACTCAACTGAATTTTCTTAAAGATTTCAACTATAAATTTTCAATCGGGGGAGATTACAGCAATTACGAATACAATTTCTTCGATCCCTCTACGGTCGGTTCTTACCGGTCGGTCGCACCGGATGTTACTATGGCAAGCAGGACAGAATACATCCGGAAAAATTACCTGGTGGAAAACCTGCTTACCTTTGATAAAAAGATCGGGAACCATACCTTCAATGCCATTGCAGGACAATCTTACCAGGAAGAAAACAACAATCAGCTGCTGGTGGAAGCCACGGGATTTTCTGATAACAGCATCACCAATATATCCGGAGGGTCATCCTTTAAAAACACGCTTTCGCAGTACAAATGGACCTTGATTTCTTATTTCAGCAGGCTTTCTTACAGCTTCGACAATAAATACAACTTCATGGCATCGTACCGGAGAGACGGATCATCACGATTCGGGATCAATTCCAAATGGGGCGATTTTTATGCATTGTCATTGGGATGGACGCTCAGCAATGAGAACTTTTTCCCGAAGAATAATTTTATTGATCCTGTAAAATTGCGGTATAGCAAAGGAAGCAACGGAAACAACCAGATTCCTAATTTCGGCGCTTTATCACTGATGGCGGAAGAGAATTATGTTTTTGCCGGGGCTCTGGCTTCCGGGTATCGGGCTTCCACCGCGCCTAACCCGAATATTTCTTGGGAAAAGTCAAAATCCGACAACTTCGGGATCGATTTTTCATTGTTCAGGCATTTCTTAAATGTGTCTGCGGACTATTATATTCTCATGCGTGATGGGCTGCTGCTTGACGTACCGGTTCCTCAGCAGTCCGGATACAGTACTTCCCTGCAGAATATCGGCAAAGTAAGAAACAGAGGATTTGAAATCCAGCTTTCAACAAAGCCGCTGCATATCGGTGAGGATTTTGAGTATTCCAACAACCTGAGTTTTTCAGCCAATACCAATAAAGTAATTTCATTAGCCAACGGTCAGAACCAGATCATTGCAGGGGCCAACAATTTTGCAGTAACTAAAGTTGGCGGTTCCATCGCGGAAATGTATGGGTATAATATCACGGGAGTTTACACTTCCCAACAGCAGATCGACAGTACGCCTCATATTACGGGGACCTTGGTAGGCGATTATATCATGGAAGATCTGAATGGCGACGGGAAAATCGATACCAATGACAAAAGAAGCTTCGGCTCCGGAATTCCGAAATACATCCTGGGTTTCTCAAATACTTTAAAATACAAAAACTTTGAAGTGAATTTTATGCTCTACAGCGAACTTGGGAAAAAAGTCTACAACGGTGACCTGGTAAGCATTACCGAATCAGGAGAAGGCTTTGGGGTTCCAAGCCAGTATTATTTTGACCACCGGTACAATGCCGTCAGCAATCCCGGAGGTTCTTTTGCCATGCCGAATATGAACTTTTCAAACAATAGGAAGGAAGCCAGGACCTCCAATATCTTCTTTATGAACGGAAACTACCTCAGGCTGAGATCCCTGAAAATTGCTTATAACCTTCCTGCGGGCATCACCGAAAACTTAAAAATAAAATCAGCACAGATCTATTTCATGGGGAATAACCTGTTTACCATTACTTCATACAGAGGGCAGAATATTGATGCCACAACGGATAATGTGCTGACCCAAGGTTATGACAGTGCTTATTATCCTGTAACCAGAGTCTTTTCCTTCGGAATGAATTTTAAATTTTAATACCCTATGAAAAAAATACTTACACCACTTGTTATATTTGTTTTTTTGCAATCCTGTTCATCAGATTTGCTCAATACGTATCCGGAAGCGACTAAAGTGACTTCCCAGTTTTATGCCGACGCTTCACAGATCGAGCAGGGGATCAATGCCGTTTACGGAACCCTTCAGTATACGGGGCAATACCAGCAGGCCATGCTGGTAATCGGGGAAATTCCTTCAGACAATACTTTTGATGAAGTTCCTGCCAATGATTCATTTACTTATGGGGAATTCGATTTCTTTACCATTCAGCCTAACAACACGCTGCTTGCCAGCACCTGGAAAGACAATTACATCGGGATTCAGCAGGCCAATATTATCCTTAATAGAATTGACGGGATTCAGGATATGACCCAGGCGACTAAAAACTACCGGATCGGAGAGATGAAATTTTTGCGTGCTTTAATGTACTTCAATCTGATCAGGGTATTCGGAGACGTTCCTCTGGTAACCAAAGAAACCACCAATGTAAATGATTATTTCGGCCAGGGCCGCACCCCGGCTTCCGAGATCTACGCCTTCGTTGAGAAAGAACTGAAAGAAGCCATTCCGCTTTTGCCGGTAAGTACAACCCAGAAAGGTCGGGCTACAAAAGGTGCTGCACTTGGGATTTTAGGAAAGGTACTGGTTACGGAAAATAAACATCAGGAAGCATTATCCTATCTTTTGCAGGTTGAAGGGCTTGGATATAATCTTCTTACGGATGTAACCAAGATTTTTGATGTTGCCAGTAAGAACAATTCCGAAATTATTTTTGATGTGCAGTTTGCAGCAGGGGTGAACGGAAATTCTGAAGGAAGCCCTGCCTTTCAGCTGTTCAGTCCTTCCGGAACTGTGGCAGGAGCAAAGGGGCATAATCTTCCTACCAAAGAAATATATAATCTGTATACAGCGGATGATAAGAGAAAATCCGCCTATATCGGGCTCACTTCCAACGGTATTCCATACACCAAAAAAATTGTGAAAACCTCAAATGTCATTGCAGACGGAGGAAGCAATATCGTTGTACTGCGCCTTGCCGATGTTTACCTGATGATGGCCGAATGCTACGCACAAGCGAATGATTTTACAAATGCCAACCTTTATCTGAATAAGATTAAAACCAGAGCGGGCATTGCCAACGTAAATTTTACTTCCCAGCAAACTCTTTTTGCTGAAATCGATAAGGAGAGAAGACTGGAACTGATAGGAGAGGGCCATCGTTGGTTCGATCTCGTACGTACTGGAAAGGCCGTTCAGGTCATGACCCAGCATTTTGCAGTAACACCGGGATACAGTACGGCAACTATTGATCAGCATAATCTGCTGATGCCGGTTCCGCAAGGCCAGATCAATACCGATCCTGCCATTAAACAAAATCCCGGATACTAAGATGAGAAATATATTTTCAAGCTTTAAAACGACGGTTTTTCTTCTGCTGCTGGTTTTTTCCTCGGCATTTTCCCAAACCAATTATTTTAAAAAAGAAATTCCGGAAGGTAAAATCCTGGTGGCCGCCCATCGGGGAGACTGGCGGAATTATCCTGAAAATTCTATCAAAGCGATTGAAGGCGCCATAAAAATGGGAGTGGACATTGTGGAAATAGATCTCCACAAAACCAAAGATGGCCAGCTGGTGGTAATGCATGATCCGAAACTCGACCGAACGACCAACGGGAAAGGAGAAATAGCGGAAACCAATCTGGAAGACATCAGAAAGCTCTTCCTTAAAAACGGGGCCAATATGCTGACCCGCGAAAGAGTACCTACGCTTGAAGAAGTGCTGAATTTTATTAAAGGAAAAAGGATCATGCTTAACCTCGATAAGTCCTGGGATTTCCTGGATGAGGTGAAAGCGATGACCGATAAAACCGGAACTACGGAACAGATCATTCTGAAGGGCAATAAAAGTGCTGCAGAACTTAAAAAAGAAGTGGGGGATAAGCTTAATCAGATGGTGTATATGCCGATGGTCTGGCCGGAAGATTACAGCATTTATAAGCGTGATCAGGTGCTGGATCCGGAGCGGTACGTAAAAGATTTTCATCAGCTTTTTGCTCCTGTTGCTTACGAAGTCATTATCAAAGATGATACAGCCAATGCCGATCATCTGCTGGCCTTAATCAAAAAAACACATGCCCTGATCTGGATCAACGCTCTGTGGCCGGAATTGTGCGCCGGGCATGATGATGACCTTGCGATCGATCATCCGGAAGAAAATTGGGGCTGGATCATTAAAAAAGGAGCCGCTATCATCCAGACTGACCGTCCGGAAGCTTTGATCCGTTATCTTAAATCAAAAAAAATGAAATATGAAGAATAATATTCTGGCCCTGCTGATTTTTATTTCGGGAATTGTTGCTGCTCAGAAGACCGTATCGCTTTCCCGATTTCCTGACGACAAAGTTATGGTAGTAGCCCACAGGGCCGACTGGCGTGAAGCTCCGGAAAATTCTGCCTGGGCGGTAAGGAAAGCCATTGAAAAAGGAATTGATATGGTAGAAGTGGACCTGGCCCTAACGAAAGACAGTGTGCTGGTGCTAATGCATGATAAAACCATTGAACGAACAACCACCGGAACGGGAAAACCCAGTGATTACACCTTGGCAGAACTCCGGAAATTCTCTTTGAAAGACGGCCTGGGAAGCACCACACAGATGAAAGTACCTACCCTGGAAGAAATTCTGGATATTACCCAGAACAAAATCCTGATTAACCTGGATAAAGGCTTTGATTATATTAATATCGTTTATCCTTTGCTTAAAAAAAAGAATATGCTGGACCAGGTTTTATTTAAAGGTCATGAAACCTATAAGGAATTCGACAGGAAATACGGAACGATTAAAAACGATATCCACTTCATGCCGATCATCAGGCTGAATATAAAAGAAGGATGGCAGAAAATTAATGAATATACCGATCATTATAAAGTCTACGGTTTTGAATTTACCGTAGGAACTACGGAAGAAAATATGATCGATTTCAGCAAGGTGCGGTCGAAAGGCTGTAAAGTGTGGGTGAATGCACTATGGCCCCATCACAATGCAGGGCACAATGACGATTTGGTTCTTGAAAATCCCGATGCTTATGAATGGTTTATCAAAAACCACGTCAACATTATACAGACCGACCGTCCGAAAGAACTTATCGAATTCCTGAAGAAAAGAAATCTTTATTACTGATTTTATTATTTTTTCTATACTTTCAAAACTGAACCGGCGGAGTCTTTGGCTCCGCCGGTTCTTATATTGCTATCAATATTGCTTTTCTTACTGCTGATTATAAAGCAGCCTGTAATATTCATCTGCCATCCGGTCGCTGTTGAACTGATCTTTTACATCATTCATCGAATTGTACTGGATTTTTCTCCATTCGTCAGGACGGTCGTAATAGGTAGGAAGAATTTCGTTTTCCAGGAGTTCGTACAGCTTGTTCAGATCATAATTGTCCTGTTCGTAGACGCTCATGTTCTCATAATCGCATTTAGGGACCACAAAGGAATTTTCGCCGTGCTTAGCAAATTCGGGGATCCATCCGTCATCCGTGGAAAGATTTACCGAACCGTTCATGGCAGCGGTCATTCCTGAAGTTCCAGAGGCTTCCCTCGGCACCCGTGGGTTGTTGAGCCAGAGATCCGATCCCTGTTTCAGTAATTTACTCAAAGAAAGCTCATATCCTGTAAGTACCGCCAGGTGCTTATTGTTTTTGCTTTCCTCTACCAGGGAATTGAAGATAGAAATGGCAGAATAATCCATAGGGTAGGGTTTTCCCGCCCAGATCATCTGTATGGGATACTTAGGATGGTTTAGTAATTTATAAAACCGGTTCTTATCATGCAGAAGGAGATCGGCGCGTTTATATCCGGCAAACCTTCTCGCCCAGACGATGGTAAAAATATTCGGATCAAATAAATTTCCGGTTTGGTCGGCTACAATTTTAAACAACCTTTTCTTTAAATGCTTTTTACGATCATCGAAAGCCGTTTCGTTATTTTCATCTTTGGCTTTATACAACGGTTGATCTGCCCAGTATTTGAATTCCTGTGCATTTGTAATGGAAGTGATTTCGCAGATTCCCGGGTATTTGCTCCACATTTTCCTGGATACGTCGCCATGAAGCTGGGAAACGCCGTTCGCTTCCCTTGCCATTTTCAGGGCACACAACGAATGGTTGAAACGGTCGTCATCCGAACCTTCGATATGCTTTACCTCGTTCATGCTGAGACCTGAAAAATAAGACATATCATGGCAGAGCCTCAGGTTATGCTTTTCATTCCCTGCTTCTTCCGGGGTATGCGTTGTGAAAACAAGTTTTTCCTTAACCTTATTCAGATTTCCGTTGTATTTTTTCAATAAATGAAAAGCTGCGGGAAGTCCGTGGGCTTCATTCAGATGATAAACATCTCTTTCGATGTTCAGCTCGTCCAGCAGCTGGGCACCGCCTTTTCCGAGCAAAATATACTGTGCCAGCTTGGTCGCTTCATTGGCATCATAAAGCTTGTGGCAGATGGTTTTTGAAACATGGTCGTTTTCAGGAACATCTGTAGAAAGGAAGAACATCGGGGCCGTATGGAAAATTTCAGGATCGAGGTACCATACTTTTACCCAAACCGGGGCACTGTGGATTTCAATCCGGAATTTGATGCCGGTGTCTTCCAGGAAGCTGTACATTTTCCTGGTCCAGGTCGGTTGTAAGGTCTGGTCGTGGTTCCTGGCCTGGTCGTAATAGCCGAACTTCCAGAGAATCCCGATGCCGATCAGGTCCTGCTTCAGGTTATAGGCACTTCTCATATGGGAGCCTGCCAGAAATCCGAGGCCGCCTGAATATATTTTCAATACCTGTTCAATAGCGAATTCCATTGAAAAGTAGGCTACTTTTTTAGCGTATTGCGGATTGACCTCAAAGGGTACTTTAAAATTTTTAAAATCCATGCATAACAGTTTATAAGTGAAGAAACAAAGGTATCAATTATGAAAATAAACTTTATATTAATTATTTTATAAATTAATTCCGAAGGCTGTTCCGAATAATTTTTTTCTTTACCTTTATTAAGTAATTTTTTGATAATCAAAACTTCATAATCTGAAACGGGAGTTTTATGTGTTCCATAACAATAATATTTCAAGCACATGAAAAAGACATTTTCTGATGAAGATTTAATTAAAAATCTGAGCTTATATTATCTGAACCGGCATTTGAAAAAGAAGCCGATCGAGAAATATCACCGTACCATAGATGCTTCCCCGCTTCACGACCGGGAAAAGTACAAAAAGAAAGCCGAAATTTTATTGCTCAATTCTTTTATGCATCATTTTCCTGAAGTTAAGTTCGAAGATTTGACCTGTGAGAGCCCGGATTTCATTGCAAAATTTAATAATAAAAAAATCGGAATCGAGCTTACCGAGGTGATCAACCATCTTGAAATGAAAAAAGTGGAAAGTAATCTGAATAAGATTTTCCGTCAGGCAGAAATACTATTGGAACAGGAGGACACTACGAAATATCGTGGTGTTTATTTTTTAGAATTCCATTCCAGCATCCGGCTGGATACGTTGGAAAACCAGCAGGAAATTATCCTCAATATTTATAAAAGCATCAAACGGGGAAAGCCTGTCGGAAACGTTAAAAGCATCCGGAAATCTTCCCACCGCAGGAATGTTTTTATCACCTATGAATATAATATGGGCCTGTTTGATGAGCTGTGCTCGGAAAAAATCGTTGAGCTTATTGAAAAAAAGAACGAAAAATTCCCATACTACGATACTTCGGTGGACGAATGCTGGCTGGTGATCGTTTCGGATATGAATTCCATTGCCTCAAGGTATACGTTTATCAGGGATAAGGAACATCTGCAGCAGGTAAAAAGCCCTTTCCATAAGATTTTCCACCTCGAAAATCTTTGCGGAAATATTACAAGCATTAAATAGTTGTTGTAATAATCGTATCTTTTCTTTGTTTTTATTGAGTTGTCTATGTTAAATTAATATTTTTTAATTTGAAATGTTTATATTTGATCTACTGTAAATTACAGTGTCCAATAACAATTAGAAACTCAGAATGATATGAAGAAATCTATATTCCTTTTCTTTTTTGTCGTTTCCCGTATGCTCTTTGCCCAGGCCGACTGTGCTACGGCCCTTTCCGTATGTGGAAACTCAAACATCACGTATTCTCCCTTAGGCATCGGTGCCGTTAATGAAAACCTGGGCGGCTGCCTTTCTACCGGCGAGCACAACTCGATATGGTACAAATTTACAATAGCAACAGGCGGAACGCTTACTTTCGACCTGGTACCTACGGATCCCAATGCGGATTACGACTGGGCGATCTACGGACCGAATGTAAACTGCGGGAGTCTTGGTGCACCGGTCCGCTGCAACGCGGCAACCGTTATCGGAGTAGGAGCTTCCACCGGAATGAATATGACCAGTACCATTACCAGTGCAGCCGGAGGTTCCCTCACGCCGTACTGCCAGTTTCTCAACGTATTGCCGGGACAGACCTATTACCTGTATATCGATAATTGGGTGGATGTCACCAATCCTACAATGGCCCCGTTTTCTTTAACCTGGGGCGGAACGGCGACACTGGCTTCTCCGTTTACGGACCCTACGATACAGACTCAGCCATTTATTCCGCCCGGAGCTCCTGCGGCGAACCCTTCAAACCCCAGAGAGATTATTATCTGCCAGAACCCGACGGTTTTCAATTTCAGTACTTTATCTTCCGGAATTTTAAACGGGAATACGAATTTTCAGATCAGCTATCATACTTCACAGAATGACGCGCTGTCCGGAGCCAATCCTATTCTAACGCCGATCACGGTGAATACGACCACAACTTATTATTACAGCGTCCATTATCAGGATCCTTCCAACCCGAACAACCCGATTAATTCATGCCGGCAGGTTGGAGCTTTTAAATTCAAATACGGAAATATTTCAGTAACTAATGTTACTTTATTCAGCTGTAATAACAATAACGCCGGAACCGCAACGTTTGATCTTACTTCGGCGGCTGTGTTCAGTGACCCTACAGCGACCAAGCAATATTACCAATCGATGGCTGATCTCAATGCGGGAACCAACCCGATTGTTCCGGCTAATGCTTTTGTATCCGCTGAAGGGACAGTTTATGTAAAAGTGACTTCTCAGTACGGTTGTACGGCTGTCGCGCAGATTACGCTGAAATTTTATCCTGCCATCGTAGTAACAGAAGCTACCTTGAGATCATGTGCTATCGAAGTTACGCCTTCTATGGCTTTATTTAACTTATCAACCGCAGCCGTAACCTCACAAACGCTGCCTAAAAAATATTATAAGTCACTGGCCGATGCACAGTCCGGAAGCAATGAAATCGTTGGCTTTTTGAATTATATCGCTCCGAACGGTGTGGTATATGTGAAAGTAACAAATACGAACGGCTGTTATGCCATTGCAAAAGTTAACCTGATTGTTATTCCGCCGGTCTATTCAACGGTTTTAAAAGATAAAATTATCTGTATCGAAGATAAAACGACTTTGGATGCCGGCCCCGGATTTACCGCTTACGAATGGAGTACAGGGGCTACAACGCAGAGCATCAGCAACGTAGGCGTGGGTACCTATTGGGTTAAGCTGAAAACCGGTGACTGTATTGCCACACAAACTGTAAAAGTATATGCTTCCGAAGAGCCGGTAATTTCCGATGTGGATATTAAAAATAATACGGTTACCGTAAATGTGAAAGGCGGAAAGCCCCCGTACCGCTATTCCATGGATGGTGTGAAATGGCAGGATTCCAATGTATTTACCAATGTGCCGCGCGGCGATAATCATATCTATGTAAAAGACGCTTATGACTGCGAACCTATTGATATAGATATCGTTGTTCCGAATCTTGTGAATGTGATTACCCCGAATGGAGACGGTGTAAATGATGTGATCGACTATTCCGCGTTGGGGAATAAACAAAACCTTGTATTCAGTATTTTTGACCGCTACGGGAATAAAATGTTTGAAGCCAACCGGTTCAACGCTTACAAATGGGACGGCACCACCGGAGGAAAAAAAGTCGCGACAGGCACCTACTGGTATTCCGTTTCATGGAATGAGAATGATAAAAAGAATACCTTATTCAAATATTCAGGTTGGGTCATGGTAAAGAACAGAGAATAATTTTATAATTAAAGGAAGCCGTCACCCTGTGGCGGTTTTTCTTTTGTAAAATTGCTTACCTTAGTTATTCAAATATATTCCCATGAAAGATTTATTTATCAAGCGTTTTGAATACTATAAAATGTTGGGCGATCAGGCCTTTGCACAGCTTTCGGAAGAAGAGGTCTTCGTGCAGTTTAATGAAGAAAGCAATTCCATAGCGGTTATCGTAAAGCATATTGCGGGGAATATGCTGTCGCGATGGACGAATTTTTTAACGGAAGACGGTGAGAAATCATGGAGGAACCGGGATGAGGAATTTATCGAAACCTTCAAAACAAAAGCTGAGGTTCTGGAGTATTGGGAGAAAGGCTGGGCTTGTCTTTTCGGAGCATTGGGGCAGATTACTGAAGACAATCTGTATGCTACGATCTACATCAGAAGTGAAGCGCATTCCGTTATCGATGCAGTTTTCAGGCAGCTGGCCCATTATCCTTACCACATTGGCCAAATTGTTTATATCGCTAAAATGCTTAAAAATGACGATTGGAAATCCCTTTCCATTGCCAGAAATAAATCAGGGGAATTTAATGCTGGGATGAAACATCATTTTAAATAGTTTAAATATGAAAAATTTCATCATCGAAAAAAATAAAGGTATTGTTTCTAAACAATTTTTAAACAAAAATATCACAGATTTCCATTCTGCCTGCACCTATATTTCAACATTACCCTACAAACGGAATACAGACAAAACATACATGCTCTGTGTTTTTCATAATTTGGGAGGGACATGCAGTACAAAACATGCTGTTTTAAGAAAGCTGGCAGTTGAAAATGGACGGATGGAAATAAAATTAATGCTGGGAATTTTTAAAATGAATTCAGAATACACCGGTAAGATAAAAGATACCTTGTGTCAATTTGATCTGGAATATATTCCTGAAGCGCATAATTATCTTAAAATTGAAGATACCTACTATGATTATACCCGGCTCGATTCCGATTATAAAGATTTTAAGAATCAACTGCTAGTAGAAGAGGAATAGAATATAATGAAATTGTCGAAGAAAAAATTTTATATCATAAGAGTTTTCTTAAAAAATGGATAGCATCAGAAGGTATTACATATAGTTTGGACGAAATCTGGAACATCAGAGAACAATGTATTCGGGACCTGCAAAAAATGGATGATCCGGGAACTGATAATTTCTCTCCCGTCTGCTACGGAAGTAAGGGATGAATTTAAGCAATAGAATGAATCGATTTCAGATTCATATTAAAATGATTATCTTTGCACCCACAAAATTCAGAATCAATAAATGTCTCAATTTCACAGAACTGCCGCATTTCATACCCTTGGCTGCAAATTAAATTTTGCGGAAACATCGACTATTGCCCGTCAATTAACGGATGCCGGTTATGAGAAGGTCGGTTTTGATGATAAAGCGAATGTGTATGTGATCAACACCTGCTCGGTCACTGAAAATGCAGACCGCGAGTGCAAGCTTCACGTAAAAAGAGCAATGAAAGCCAATCCGGAAGGCCTGGTGGTGATTGTCGGCTGCTACGCCCAGCTGAAGCCTGAAGAAATTTCGCAGATTGAAGGTGTTGACCTGGTTTTAGGGGCGAAGGAAAAATTCAATATCCTGAGTTACCTTGACGATCTTGAAAAATCCGAAAGTGAGGGTATCGTTCATTCCTGTGAGATCGAAGAAACTGATTTCTTTATCGGCAGTTATTCTATCGGCGACAGAACCAGGGCTTTCCTGAAAGTTCAGGACGGTTGTGATTATAAATGTACCTATTGTACCATTCCGCTGGCAAGGGGGATTTCCCGTTCCGATACCATTGAAAATGTCCTCAGAAATGCAACGGAAATTGCAGCCAGGAACATCAAAGAAATTGTTCTTACAGGGGTTAATATCGGTGATTACGGAAAAGGTGAGTTCGGAAATAAAAGACATGAACATACGTTTTTGGACCTGATTTCGGAGCTTGATAAAGTGCAAGGCATCGAAAGAATCCGCATTTCTTCCATTGAACCGAATCTCCTGAAAGATGAAAGCATCGAGCTGGTTTCCCAAAGCAAAAGCTTTGTTCCGCATTTCCATATTCCGCTGCAATCCGGAAGTGACGACCTGCTGAAAAAAATGAAACGCCGTTATTTGACGAAGCTCTATTATGACCGGGTTCATAAGATCCGTGAAGTGATGCCGCATGCTGCTATCGGGGTCGATGTGATTGTCGGTTTTCCCGGAGAAACGGAAGAACGGTTTATGGAAACCTACAATTTCCTGAACGAACTGCCGATCACTTATCTCCACGTATTTACCTATTCTGAAAGAGAAAATACCGAAGCCGCAGAGATGGAAGGCGTGGTTCCGATCCCGGAAAGAAAAAGACGCAACAAAATGCTCAGAATCCTGTCTGAGAAGAAAAAGATGGCCTTTTACCAGACGCAGCTCGGAAAAACACTTCCCATACTTTGGGAGCACGAAAACAAAGACGGCAAAATGTTTGGCTTTACTGAAAATTATGTCCGTGTACAAAAGGATTTCGACCCAGCTTCCGTTAATCAGATCGAATGGCTGAAGCTTGAAAAAATCGAGGCCGACGGTACCGTTTCCGTAATGAACTCCTTTGAAAGTTTCTTGGAGAAGATTTAGAAATTTACTTTTCTTTTGATGATTTAACATAAAAGTACTGTTTTCTTACAGTGCTTGATATTTCTTTGTCTATATTTATATTAAACCGAATTAGAAGATATTTCCATTAAAAAGAAAGCTTAGTGGTTGGCTTTTTGATTCATTCAATTGTGTTCATTCAAATTAAATTTTTTTAACTTTGAGTAAATTCAACTTGATATGAGAGATAAATTTTTGCTGTGGGGAGCGGTTATACTGGTAGTTGCCTGGGCTGTTGCTTTTCTGATCAGAGCCGATTGGTGGATTCCTTTTTTCCTGACTATCATTTATGCCATCGGCGTTTATAATGTTACCCAGAGCAAGCATGCCATTTTAAGAAACTTTCCCGTACTTGGCTATTTCCGGTATTTTTTCGAGAGCATTTCCCCGGAAATGCAGCAATATTTTATCGAACGGGAAACCGATGGGAAACCTTTTCCCAGAAACCAGCGTTCCGCCGTTTACCGGCGTGCTAAAAATTTGAGCGACACTGTACCTTTCGGAACCCAGCTGGAAGTTAATCACCGGAAATATGAAGGCATCAAGCATTCCATCTACGCCAAATCTCCTATGGAAGAATTGCCGAGAGTATGGGTAGGCGGTGAGCAGTGTTTGCAGCCTTACCATGCTTCCCTGTTCAACATTTCCGCCATGAGTTTCGGGGCTTTAAGTGACCGCGCACAGATTTCCCTGAATAGAGGGGCGAAGAAAGGCAATTTCTATCACAATACGGGTGAAGGTGGAATTTCTCCGCATCATCTGGAAGGAGGGGATCTCTGCTGGCAGATCGGAACGGGGTATTTCGGATGCCGTGACGAAGAAGGAAAATTCAATCCCGAATTGTTTAAGAAATATTCGGCCATGCCCGCGGTGAAAATGGTGGAGATCAAATTGTCTCAAGGAGCCAAACCAGGCCACGGAGGAGTTTTACCGGCGGTTAAGAATACACTGGAAATTGCAAAGATCCGTCATGTTACTCCCGGAATGACTGTTCTTTCACCACCATCCCATTCCGCTTTCTCGGATGCGGCAGGCCTGCTGAGGTTTGTGCAGCAGTTAAGGGAGCTTTCAGGAGGAAAACCGGTCGGATTTAAATTATGTATCGGCGATACCAAAGAGTTTGAAGATATCTGCGTACAGATGAATGTTCTGAAAATTTATCCCGACTTTATTACTATTGATGGTGCGGAAGGAGGAACCGGAGCCGCGCCGCCGGAATTTTCAGATGGTGTCGGAATGCCGCTGGAGCCTGCCCTTATCTTTGTGAACCGGACACTGAATAATTATAACTTAAGAAAAAAATTAAGGGTGATTGCCAGCGGAAAGGTTTTAACAAGTCTTGATATTCTGAGAGCCATCGCCATGGGTGCGGATATGTGCAATAATGCGAGAGGATTTATGTTTTCTTTAGGCTGCATCCAGGCATTGAGGTGCAATAACAATAAATGTCCGACCGGTGTCGCTACGCAGGATAAGATGCTGATTAAAGGACTGGATGTTACCGATAAAGCAGAAAGAGTGTATCATTTTCATAAAAATACGCTTCATACCTGTAATGAACTGATTGCTGCTGCGGGAAAAAGTTCCTATGAGGAAGTGGATGCCAGTATGTTTATGAGAGGTGATGAGTTCGATCACCTTTCGGATCTGTATTTCCCGGATATCTTAGGGAATATAAAACATAAAGCAAGATATTAGAAAATAACATAAAAAAAGCACTTCGTAAAGAAGTGCTTTCTGTTTTATTGATCGATTGTAGGTCTTACGTTGGCTTTATAAATCTGGAAGTTGAATACAAACGAGGTATTTTTAAGCGAGTACCCTACATAGTTGTAATGGCTGTCTCTTCCGAAAGCTGCTCTAGACGGTACAATGATTACGCCCTGTAAATTGTAAGCATCTCCGTCGGCCATATTTTGAAATCCTTTAAAGTATTTCAAACCTTCCTGAAGGCCTTCGATTTCATAATAGCTTCTTGGTTTTGAAGTATCACTGGTAAGTACGCTGTTTTTAACATAATAGAACATCGGATCCGTTACGGGAGAGCCGCTGCCATTAATGGTATTCAAAAGAACTCCAGAAGTATTAAATGCAATGTTGCCGTCGGTATTGGTAGCCAGGTAATAGTTGGCTCTCATCATCGTTCTGATCTGTGTTTTTGCATTAGGATCAGTAGCAAATGGATCAATTGTTACTCCCGGCGAAGGCTGCGCTCCGTTTCTTACAATATAAATAACTCCCGACGGAAGTGTAACCGGACTAAGTTCAGATAACTTTTTCTCATTATCATCCGATGCATCCGTAGCGCTGAAAGCTTTTATATTTCCCTGCGCGTCCAGATAATTGTCGTTCATGAATTTCTGAATGGCCTGGTCGTCGTATGAATTTCTTACCGCAACATCATCAGGTTCTACAAATGTTTCCACCTGATCATCCTTCTTACATGCTGTGAAACATAGCGAGCCAGCAAGGATATATAAAAATATTTTTTTCATTTTAAAAAAAAGTTTAATTACTTTACAAATAATATAACGACAAAAGTATAAAAAAATATGAGAATAGATAAATTTTTATGGAGCATTCGTTTTTATAAGACCAGAACCATTGCTACTGAGGAGATTAAAAAGAACAGGGTTTCCATCGGAGCTTCTGTAGTAAAGTCTTCCAAGGAAGTAAAGGAAGGGGATGTAATAAAGATCCGTAAAAATCAGATTGATTATAAAATTAAAGTGATCCAGATTCCCAAAAGCCGCATTGGTGCCAAGCTCGTTCCGCTGCATATCCAGGATGTTACCGATAAAGAGCAGTACGAATTGCTGAAAATGCGTAAGATGTCCCAGGATTATTACCGGAATAAGGGAGAGGGAAGACCTACCAAAAAAGACCGCCGGGATATGGACGGCTATGTGGAAAACGATGTGGATTCGGATTTTACGGATTGGGACGATTTCTTTGGGGAAACCGGGGACGGTCCGGATCATGAAGATTAATTAAAGAAAAGCTCTAGAGATAGAGCTTTTCTGCTATTTCGTCTACAATTTCTTCGGGACTTCGGCGGTCGGTATTTATATGATATTGAGCTTTGCTGTAAAACGGATTACGCTCAAATAAGTGCTTGGCGATAAATTCCGCCAGGTTTTCATCCTGAATATTGGCAATAAGCGGGCGTTTCTCTTTTTGTTTGGCAAGGCGCTCTGCTAAAGTACTTACGGAAGTTCTAAGGAACACGCTTTTTGAATTATGGTTGATAATCTCCATATTGTTATAATACACCGGCGTACCTCCACCCAGGCTTAAAACCACCTCTTTTTCTGATGCCAGGATTTCTTCCAGGGTTTCCCTTTCCAGCTTGCGGAAGTAGATTTCGCCCTTTTTATCGAAGATCTCAGGGATGGTAAGTTTGTTTCTTTTTGAAATCTCTTTATCGAGATCAATCAGTTTAAAATTAAGTTTATCACTTAATATTTTGGAAATGTGAGATTTGCCACTTCCCATGTATCCGACCAGTGAAATTATCATGAATTTTTTTTAAACAAATTTGCAAAAAAGTTTTGAGATAAAGAAAAAACTCATATCTTTGCACCACTAAAAACGAAGGACATTATTATAGTGTTAATCGTTGATACAGTGGCCGACTCGGTAGCTCAGCTGGTAGAGCAATACACTTTTAATGTATGGGTCCTGGGTTCGAATCCCAGCCGGGTCACAAGCAAAAGAAATTACTGGAATTTTGTAGTTTTTACGCCTGCGTGGTGAAATTGGTAGACACGCCATCTTGAGGGGGTGGTTTCCTAAGGATGTGCTGGTTCGAGTCCAGTCGCAGGCACTGCAGAAAATTGAAATAATTGGTAATGATATTGAAATGTTATATTTATCATTATGAATTGTGGCCGACTCGGTAGCTCAGCTGGTAGAGCAATACACTTTTAATGTATGGGTCCTGGGTTCGAATCCCAGCCGGGTCACAAGTTTACTGAAAAGTAAATTTTTTTCATATTAATATTTTGTGATTTGGTG
>CAJYXJ010000054.1 GCA_913778085.1 uncultured Chryseobacterium sp. | reverse complement strand
ATGTCATCCTGAGGCTCTCGAAGGATTTTCCTGAGATGCTGATAAGGGCGTCAAGAGTTTTAGCCACCGAATGCGCATAATTTCAGCATTCCGTTTGTAATCCCGTAGGGATCCAGACTTAGTATTAGAGGATCGCATAGAAAGGTTCGGGGTGAGGTACCTAGCGGATCTGAACCTCAATTTCCTGTGGCGTAGATTGAAAACGATCCTTTTTCCTGTTCTTCTTTTCCACGATCAGCCAGGCGGCGTCCAGCATCTTCATCAGATGAAGATACGGCCCTACGATATCACGCTCCGGTACGTTATGGAACGTCCCGAGGGAGAAATACACGATGTCCGAAAGGAAGTCCTCCAGCTCCTCTGGGCGGTATTCTTTAAAAGCTTTGCTGAATACCCGGACCGGCTCGCGGTATTCTTTCTCCGAAAGTGAACCGTATAGCAATGGATTGCCGGTCTCCGGAACGGCCTTCTTCATCCATTTCTCGGATTTCTTCCGGAGGCACCACCCGGCCCGGATCAGCGACCGCAGCGACTGGTGGAAGTGAAAGACCACCGAAGGATCTTCCGGCAATCGCGTTTTCCCCTGTACCGCGTACTGCATCATCAGGTTGAGCCGCTCTTTCGCCGTGGCCAGGTCATGGAACTGGAAAAATACGTCCCCTAAAGCGACGGGTGAAAGCTTGCTCCGGCCGGACCAAAACCGGGATTCAAAGTCGATGTTGTTTTTTTTCATAAGTGTATGTTTTTTATTGATTTTTTAATCATACAGAGGAATTGTTCTTCTCCGGATGTAATATAATTTATAAATGATCCCTTCCTACTGTATCACAAATATATAAAAATTGTCTTTTGTTACAAGTTCTTGTAACAAATTTTATTAGAAAAATCCCGCCCTTTGTATAAAGTGGTAATAAATGGATATCTTACAGGAAGAACTATTAAAAAAATTCGGAGAACACGTTAAGAAAATAAGACTTGAATCAGGGCTTACACAGGACGATGTTGTCCTTAACAGTTCCAAATTGACCAAAGGCACCGTAAGTGATATAGAAAATGGAAAAAGAAACTTTGCGTTTACTACACTCATTGATTTGGCCAAGGGACTGAATATTTCTCCTAAAGATTTGATGAATTTTATCATTGAAAAATCCTGACACCAGTTGGGATTTTTTATTCTTTTATAAACTCTGAAGATTATTATTTAAAACAATTAGAAAATTTCAGGGAAAATACTGAGTGGAATTTTTGTTATGGTTTTTATTTTTGTTATTACGGAAAACCGTAATGATATTATTTAAATATCCCATATTTTTGATAAGTCTGTTCTTTTCTTTAATTTAACTCAGATCGATCTAAAATAAATAACCATATAAAAATGAGTATCACCTCAAATCCATTTGAAGAAAAACTAAAAACTTGGCAAAATATCGTTCAAGATTGTAATATAAATTTTTTAATTGGGTCTGGCCTTTCAAATCCTTTTTTCGGCACATTAGGAAATATAGAAATTTGGCTCACTGAATTAGAAAATGACACAACCTTATCAATTGATTTAAGAGATTTTATTAAGGCAAGCTTATATGCAAGTTATTTCATTGTAGCTATGCAAAAAAATATAATTTTATATAATAAATCAGTAATAAAAGATGAATTAATTGCGGTACCAAAAAACGATGTTGAAAAATTACAAAACACTTATAAAGGTTATAAAGATTTTCTTAGACTAATAAATCAAATAATCTATCAAAGAAGAAGTAATACAGTAAATAAACAAACTAATTTATTTACAACAAATATTGATATTTTTCTGGAAAAAGTTATTGAAGATTTAAATCTTCATTTTAACGACGGGTTTAATGGAGTTTTTAATAAAACCTTTAGCTTAAGTAATTTTAAAAAATCTTATTACCAAAAAAGTCTTCACTATGATAATATTGCCGAAATACCAGTTTATAATCTATTAAAGATACATGGATCTATTACTTGGAAACATGAGGACAACCAAATAATGTTTAATAATATTGATACAATTTATTCAATAGAAGAAGAATATAATAAAATCAATTTTTTAGACATAATAAAATTAGATAATGATTACTGGGATAAGCATAAAAAAAACATTCCTTTTAAAGAAATTATTAAAGAAGCCAAGAAAATAACGATTGTGGATAGTAAAGATTTCATTACTGCTTACGAAAAGCTTCAAGTTGTAAATCCAACAAAAGCAAAATTTAAAGATACTACATTTAATAAGTCTTATTACGAAATGTTAAGGCTTTACGCAAATGAGCTAGAAAAGGAAAATAGTGTTCTATTTATTTTCGGATTTTCAATGGCTGATGAGCATATTAGGGATATTACTTTCAGAGCTATTAGATCCAATCCAACCTTAAAGGTTTTTATTTCATCTTATACTAAAGCTGCAACAGATATAGTGAATAATCTTAAACTGGATAATATTGATTTAAAAGATTTTCATAATGTTGAATTATTAAACGAGATTGACAATTTTAATCTTAATGTCATAAATGAAACTATCTTTAAAAAGATGTTAGATAATATCAATTGCTTGTAATAATGGAAAAAGATTTACAAAAAGATTCTATTTTTAAGGTTGGTAAGGTTGTTTCAGTCGAGGGAAGAACAATAAAAATTGAAGTTGATAAAAGCAAGAATAGTTCGCACCTACTTTTTAATGGGGAAATAATCAGAAATATTTCTGTAAATAGCTATATTAAAATTACTAAAGGATTTAATCGTATTATTGGCAAAGTAGATGGCGAATATATTTATGAAGATTCAAATTTTGTTGATAAAAATTATACAAACGAAAAAAAGAAAATCAAACGAGTTTTAATAGTAAAACTTTTAGGCTTTTTTACAAAACGTGGTTTTGAAAGAGGTATTAAAGAGCTTCCTCTAATAAATAATGAATGTTTTTTGCTAGATAAAAATGAATTTCAAGATATACATCATTTTGTAGGAAAAGGGGATTTACCATTAAGTATCGGAACTTTAACACACGAGCCTAATCAAAAAGTTGAAATTGGCATTAATGATCTTTTTGCTAGCCATATTGGTATTTTCGGAAATACAGGAAGTGGTAAATCATATACCTTGGCAAAAGTCTACTATGAACTATTCATGAAATTTAAAAATGAACAAAAGTTTAAAAAAAATGCAAAATTTATTCTATTTGATTTTAATGGTGAGTATGAATCAAAATATAGTATAATCGAAGAAAAAAAAGTTTATAATTTAAGTACGCGTGCTATCAAGAGAAAGGATAAGCTTATTTTTTATGAAAGCGATTTACTTGATAAGGACTTGTTTAGTATTATCGCAAACGCAACAGAAAAGACACAAAAACCCTTTGTAGCAAGAACTTTAGAGTTTTACAAAAAAATTTTTAACTCAAATGATTCTTTAGAGTATTTTCAAAATATTTTGAAAAAAAGAGTTAAGGATGTATATAAAATGGCTGATAAAATTAAGGCAGAATTATTACTTGATTATCTTCGAGAAATTTTGCCTGCTCTATATGACGAAGATAATATCGAAATTGACTTAGCTAGTGACGTTGATTTTAATAATAAATTTAGTGAATTTGTTTTCGAAGGAACTTATCTAAGAAGTAATCCTGAAAGTATTAAAGAAACAATATTGTACAATCAAGTAGATCAATATGAATTTAGTGAAGATTTTATTTCGAGAATAATTCACTTTCTTTATTTACAATTAATACATGATATATTTAATAATAGAGCTACAAATGAACACATTTCTCCTGTGATTAACAAGTTGAAAAGTTTTCATAAAGATATTGATTCAGTGATTAAAGTTGTAGATGATTTAGATGAAGAAGACTTTTGGGAAGATAATTTTTTTTGTGTCATTAATTTACATAAAACTAATACCCATATAAAGAAAATGGTTCCTCTACTTGTGTCACAAAAACTTTATTCAGAACATAAAAAAATTAACAGAAAAAAAGAAAAATCATTAAATATAATAGTTGATGAGGCTCATAATATTCTCTCATATATTTCTGAAAGAGAAAGTGAAACATGGAAGGATTATAGATTAGAAACCTTTGAGGAGATAATAAAAGAAGGACGTAAGTTTGGTGTTTTTATGACAATTGCTAGTCAAAGACCTTCCGATATTTCCGCAACAATTATTTCTCAATTGCATAATTTTATTTTACATCGATTAATTAATAACAACGATATTATAGCTGTTGAAAAGACTGTTTCATATTTAGATAAAGTTTCTTTCGAATCCTTACCTATTTTACCTACTGGTACTTGCATTATTGCTGGACAATGCTTACAAATACCCATTATGGTTGATATTTCCACTATAAATAAAGAAAATGAACCAGATAATAAAACGATTAAGTTAATAGAAAATTGGATTTAAATAGAATAAAATAAATTAAAACGTTTAATTTTTGTTCTTCAATATCTAAATAATCTTATTATTTTAGTAAAGATTATTAACTTATAGACAAAATAAAGAAATCACAAAAAAATCCCGGCCAAAACCGGGATTTAACTTTTAAAATTCAAGCTTATTTAATCTCCACAGGAACGGAGATTTTATCCCAATCCATGGTGAAGCCGTTTTTGTTGATTTTGTAGACCAAAGCTTCCTGGGTGGTTGGTAACGCTTTTGTTTTTACGTCTACGCGTAACGCGTCTTTGGACGGTTCGTATTTGTAGGCGCCCCATTGCTTGGCTTCTTTGTTGAAGATGGCGGTCCAGGTTCCGCTGGCTTTAGGGATCAGGAAAAAACTGTATTTCCCGGCCGGTAGTTTTTTGCCCTGAACGGTGAGGTCTTTATCCGTTTCGAACGTGGTGGCTTCGTTGGCGCCTGCTCTCCATACTTTGTCATACGCTTCCAAGCCGCCCCAGATGGTACGCCCTTTCACGGATGGGCTGCTGTAAGCGATGGTGATGTTGGCATCTTTGATTTTTCCGGTGGCCGTCATCGGTGGGCTGGCCGGTTTCTTGGTTTCCTGCGCGAAGGCATTTACAGAGATCGTCATGGCCGCAACGAGGACGGTCGCCGATTTTAGGATGGATTTCATACTATTTTTATTTACTTGTTTGTTATTGTACCGTATTGTTATTAATCGTTTACGAATGTACTGCTTTCTTCTTACATCTGCTTCAATTTTTTTATTGAACCTCGAAGAACCAAAGACATTTTTAAGTGGATGGATGATGAGGCTTAGAAGTTTTTAACACATAAGCCATAGAGAAGATTTGAATGGCTTGAAAACATTTTTAGAACACAGCAGATTAAAAATCAAAGATTTTTGAAAAACTTTTGCGCGCTTTTCACAGTATCCTATTCAACTTTTTCAGCAGCATCAGTATCTTTTGTGACTTTTGTGGTTAAAATTTCTACCACAGATTGCACGGATTTTCACAGATCGCAACGTTTATTTTAACACATAAGTCACAGAGAAGATTTGAATAGTTTGAAAACATTTTAGAACACATCAGATTAAAAATCAAAGATTTTTAAAAACTTTTGTGCGATTTGTCAGCATCAGATATTTAACTTTATTCAACGGTATGAATATCTTTTGTTCCTTTTGTGGTTAAAGAATCCAAAGATTTTCACAGATGATTACGCTTATTTTAACACATAAGTCACAAAGAAGATTTGAATGGCTTGAAAATATTTTTAGAACACATCAGATTAAAAATCTTTGATTTTTAAAAACTTTTGTGTGCTTTTTACAGCATGTTATTCAACTTTATTCAACAGCATGAAGATCTTTTGTGACTTTTGCGGTTAAAATTCTCCTCAGATTTTCATAGATCATAATGTGGTCTCGGCTCCACTCAGCCACCGAATCGGAAGTAAACTTAACCGATAAGAAAATCTTTGATTTTCCTCTAATGTGCTCTAAAATAGGCGCAATACGAGCCTCTTCGATCTTATGTGACTTATGTGTCAAAGCTTCTTACATGCCTTTTGATTTCGGCGAGCCTTTGTAGTTTCATTTAAACAAGCTTCCTGTTAAACAACAACCCGACGGCAGAAAACAGAATCACCGCCGCGGCTCCGATGACGTTCAGCCAAAGGAAAGAAACGATATCAAACTGATACACGGCAATCACTGTAATTTCCGACAGGATAGCAGAAATAAATACATTCGCCCCGTTGATCTTTTTAAAGTAAAAGGCGACCAGGAAAATCCCCAGGATCGGGCCGTAGAACAGGGAGCCCAATACATTCACCGCTTCGATGAGGGAACCCATCTGCGTGGCAAACATCGCGATGCCGATGGAGAAAATCCCCCAGGCCAGCGTGTGCAGGCGGCTGTACTTCAGTTCGGTCTGCTCATCAGGCGTTTCCTTGCTGAAGATCAGGTGGACGTCTTTCAACGAGCAGGCCGCCAGGGAATTCAGCGCGGCCGAAATGGAGCCCCAGCTGGCCAGGAAAATGACGGCAAACAGGAGACCGGTCATCCCGATTGGCAGCGTATTCTTTACGAAATACAGGAAAATATAATTGGTATCCGTTTTCTCTGCATCGGAGTTGGATTGGTTGATGGCCTCCTCTACCCTTCCGTGAAGCGCTTTTACTTCAGTCTGGGTGTTTTTAAAATCCTGGACCGCCCGGGTAAGCTGCGGAGAATTGGTTTCCTTCAGCTTTAAAATTTCTTTTGATTCTGCATTGAATTTTGCCTGTAAATCCCGGTGTTCCTTTTCAAACGCCGCTGCCTGTTGAGGCTGGGTGTCCTTCAGGTTCTGGTAAGAACGTTCGTTGAAATACACCGGTGCCGGTTTCAGCGAGAAGAAGGCAAAAAGCAAAGCGCCGATCAGGAGGATGGCAAACTGCATCGGGATTTTCACCAAACCGTTCAGCAGCAGTCCCATTTTGGCATTGGTGTTGTCTTTGGCGGTAATATACCTCCCGACCTGGCTCTGATCCGTCCCGAAGTAAGAAAGGGCCAGGAAAAACCCGCCGATCAGTCCGCTCCAGAGATTGTATTTGTCTTTCCAGTCGAATTTGGTGGTGATGACATTGAGCTTTCCGGATTTTCCGGCCAGATAAAGCGCGTCCTTAAATCCGATGCCGCCCGGCATATCCTGAATCAGCAGGTAGCCGGCAAAGGCCATGGTTCCGAGGATTATCAGGAACTGTAGTTTCTGGGTGTGGGCAATGGCTTTGGCTCCGCCGACGTAGGTATAAATCAGCAGGATTCCGCCCGTTAAAACATTGGTGAGGTAAATATTCCAGTTGAGAACGCTCGCCAGGATAATACTCGGCGCATAAATGCTGATTCCCGTGGATAAGCCCCTTGAAAAAAGGAACAGCAGCGAGGTGAGCACCCTTGTCTTTTTATCGAAACGGTTTTCCAGGTACTCGTAGGCGGTGTAGACGTTCAGTCGCTGGAAGATCGGGATGAAGGTAATACAGATCACGATCATCGCCAAAGGCAGCCCGAAGTAATACTGGACGAAACGCATCCCGTCGGTATACGCCTGGCCCGGCGCCGAAAGAAAGGTAATAGCACTGGCCTGCGTCGCCATAATCCCCAAAAGCACAATGTACCACGGCATTTTGCTGTCCGCTTTCAGGTAGGAAGCGTTGCTTTTCTGGCCACGGCCGATCCAGACGCCGTAAACCACCACGGCTACTAAGGTAAAAATGAGAACGGCCCAATCGATACTGCTCATGCCCAGAATTTAGTAAATAAGTAATACAATATAATCTGGGCAATTAACGCAACGGCCAATAACACGTACCAGATCTTCCATTTTACAGGTTGTTTGCCCATCAGTTTTTCGGTGCGGATAAAAAGTTTAAAAATAAACGCGCCGCCCCGGCATTGCCCGCAGGAAGCTGCCTAAAAAAGGCCAAAGGAGTGTAAATAAAATTCCCCTTTCCGTATTTCGCATACAGCGTAGATCCCTGCAGCGGCTCTTCACCGGTGTCGTGCATTTCAAAAAGCGGTTCGTAAGCCGCATCCCATTGGTCCGGGAAGTAGGCCCCGCGCTCCTGCACCCAGCCTTTGAAATCATCGGCCGTAATCTTATTCGGGAAGTTCAGCAACTTGTGATTGGGATGTAAGAAGGTCACGGCTGCATTTTCTTCGGTCACCCTTTTATTGGCAATGTTGAATGGATACATGCCCAACTGGCTCACCGTCACGTCCTGGCTGGTGTTGTACTGCATCACCAGGTTCCCGCCTGCTTTTGTGTAAGCCCATAAAAAAGGCATCCAGCGGCCCAGCTTTTTCTCCGTATTATTCGCCCTGATTCCCAGCACGATGGCATCGTATTGCGATAATCTGTTCTGAATGCCGCCAACTGCATCGGTGTTGCCGTAAAAATCTTCGTCTTTCAGCACATCGACCTGAATCCCGGCCATGCGCAGAAACTCGGGAATGAAATCACCTGCTCCCTGGATGTAGCCTACTTTTTTAACCGTCGATTGGATATCACCTTTCATCACCGCCACCGTGGCCGGCGCAAAATACTGCAGGGAAGGCAGATGCGGGTACTGGATCAGTACCTGTTTCTTATCGTAGATAACTCCGTTGGTAACATATTCGGCATCCAGCTGCAGACGGTTTGAATTGATTGAAATAAGCTTGTTCTTCGGGATAACGCAGTCGACGGTAATATCTTTTCCGTTGAGTGAACTGACCTCCGCGCCGCCCAAACGTTCGTCGTTGTACATCAGGTTCAGCTTGCCGTTCCCGAAAGCTTTGTTTGAATTGACTTTAATATTTAAGCTCAGATGCAAATCTTCATTTTCTTTTACCAGGTAAAGCGGTTGGGAAAACTTCAGTTCCAGAGCCGGAACAATCCGCAGGGCTTCCACCACATCACCGCGCACCGGGTCTAATTTCTTGAACGATAAAGGAAGCTTGACCTGAAACTTTTCCGTACCGATTTTTAAATCCAGCACAACATTCAACGGTGATTCCGCCTCGGGCAAACCGACTAGCGTATCATTCGGAACGGAGAAAGTAGCCGCGTTCACCGCCGGTTTGGCCAGCCAGTAGGGTTCCGTAAGCGCTGCATTTGCCGGAATTTCAATTTTATGTTCAACTGTAATTAAAGAATCTTTAGCCAGTTTCCTGTTCAGGCTCTCCGACTGGTTCAGCCATTTCACATTTTCCAGAACGACCGGATTTTCCGCTCTTGCAATCAGGTTTAATTTGAAATTGTATGCGTTTCCAGCCACTGCTTCAGCCTGGCTGGTCACCGCCTCGCCCATAAACCCGGCACAACTCAGAATGATCTGATCCAGCGATTTGATTTTATCTTTTTTAAGTTCCGGATCCTGTATCGCCACCACCTTTTTCCGCAAAGCCAACAAAGCTGGCAAGCTACGGTCCGGATTGTTGAAATTGAAAGCTGCAATAATTTTATTTAAAGCTTGATCGATGTCCGCATTCCCTTTGGAGGTCCAGGTTTTCACGACTCCATCCAAAAGGGTTGTTTTGGCAGGTTCACCAGCCACATGCGTAAAATATTCGGTTTTGATTCCGGCCACCGACTGTGTCCCTGCGCCCTGGCTTTTGTGCAGGCTTCTGCTTAATCCGGCCAGTTCGCCATAGCCCATTCCGAGCTGCGCATCGTATTGCCCGACCGTGATTTTCAGTTGATTCTCAGCCGTCGTATTCACCGAACCGAACCGGAAGGTATTCCACAACAGACGTTTAGGTTGCCATACATTGACATATTTGAGCTGATCCGGGAAAGCCGTTTTATCCCCTACGAGCTTAAAGGCTTTTTCCGCCACTACCGCCGAAGCTGCATGCTGTCCGTGGCCTGCCGCGGCCGTAGGAGGGAAACGGCAGATGATCACATCCGGCCGGAATTGACGGATGACCCAGACTACATCTGCGGTAATATTGTTTTCATCCCATTGCTTGAAAGTGTCGGTGGTATTTTTTGAAAACCCGAAATCAATCGCCCGGGTAAAAAACTGTTGGGCGCCGTCTAATTTTCTTGCCTCTAAAAGCTCATGCGTTCTGATTAAGCCCAAAGCAGCTCCCTGCTCCGTTCCCAGTAAATTCTGCCCGCCGTCACCTCTGGTTAAGGACAGGTAGCCCGTTTCCAGGTTCTGATCGTTGACCAGCCAGGAGAGCAAGCCTGTATTTTCATCATCCGGATGCGCCGCCAGGTACAAGACTTTCGGCAGGTGCTTCAGGGTTTTGAGTTGGCGGTAAATTTCTGATGATTTGGAAGGCCGGACCTGTTGGGCCCAGCAAAAAGCCGTTAAAAAGCTAAGGAGAAGTACAGTTATTCCTTTTTTGAACATTTGAATTTGCTTTGCGCGGCAAATATAGGTAAATCGTTCTTTTCCCGGCAGGAAATGAGAAAATTCATTACCTTATCATCAACCATTTGGCAGACCGTGGCCTTTCTATTATCCGTTATCAATAGCATCGGGCTTCAGCCCGATATCTTTATAACAATGTCAGAGCCGGCTTTAGCCAAAACTTATTTAACGCAAAGTTTGATTTTCCTGATGCATAAGCTGTAAGGAAGCAAAAATGGATCAGCAGGCTGATCTGATGAAGCTTGCGGCTGATTTGCGTAAAAAATTATCTGCTTTTGTTCTTTAAGTCAATATACCATCATCTAAGCTTTGCATTTACATCTTTATGATTCATATTGTGCATATCAATAGCGTCGGACTTCAGCTCAATGTCATTATAACAATGTTAGAGCCAACTCTAGCCAAAAATTATTTTAACGCAAAGTTTGATTTTCCTGATGCATACATTTGAAGAAAGCAAAGAAGGATCAGCAGGCTGATCTGATGAAGCGTGCAGCTGATTTGCGTAAAAAATTTACCTGCTTTTGTTCTTTAAGTCAATATACCATCATTTTAGCTTTGCATTTACATCTTTATGATTCATATTGTGCATATCAATAGTGTAGGACTTCAGCTCAATATTATTATAACAATGTAAGATCCGGCTGTAGCCAAAACTTATTTTAACGCAAAGTTTGATTTTCCTGATGCATAAATTATAAGGAGGCAAAGAAGGATCAGCAGGCTGATCTGATGAAGCTTGCGGCTGATTCGCGTAAAAAATTTACCTGCTTTTGTTCTTTAAGTCAATCTACTATCATTTTAGCTTTGCATTTACATCTTTATGACTCATATTGTGCATATCAATAGCGTCGGACTTCAGCTCGATATTATTATAACAATGTAAGATCCGGCTTTAGGCAAAACTTATTTTAACGCAAAGTTTAATTTTCCTGATGCATAAATTCTAAGGAGTCAAAGAAGGATCAGCAGGCTGATCTCATGAAGAGGGTGGCTGCTTCGCGAAGCAGATTCATCTGTCTTTGCCCACTTACGATTATGCGCAGTCATTATATTATACCTTTGCGTTTAAAGCTTTCACAGTTCATGATCCTGATTATCAGCTGGAAGTCGGAAACCTGTATTTTACAGACAAAAACTAATTATACTTTTTTAACCCTATCCCGCGTCAGATAAATATAATGAAACATACAGAATGCCGCGATTGCCCCAAACGTATGCCATAAAAAGTGGGTTCCGAAATGGAACCATTCCCACTTGTCAGCGATACGGAAGGTCAGTGCCAGCATAAAGGACAATAAAGCAAAGCCTACCCATTTTCCGGCTTTCCAATGGGTAAAGACCAGATATCTCAACACCGAGAAAAGGACAAAGGAAGCCATGATGGCATAATTGACGTTGATAAAAAGAGAAGGATGATCAATCAGGATCCAGTTTCTCAAAGCAAACAGGAGTATTACATAAATAAGAACCATTAAAACCGCATAATACCACCGGGTGCTCCGGGCGACAAAATAAAATCCGGCGGATAAGCACAGCAGCATGATCGGCAGCCAGTCCATCATAATAAATACCGGCCATTGCCTGAAGGAATGATACACTGTTCCGCCGATGGCCCCGATGTACAATAAAGCCAGGCAGTACGTTAAAAAAGGATTATCTTTAAAACGGCCTTTCAGCTTAATTGTCCAGAAAATGGACAGGGCCAGAAAAAATATAGCTGTGACTGCATTTAGAGGCTCGGGGAAGAGCTTAGACATATCGGTTTCTTTATAAAGCATTCCTCCGTCCGGAGGTAACAAATTTATCAACATGATTCTCTTTTTTATGAAGACAGGCAACTTACGAAATGCAATATGCATACCCGTCCGTTTCTATTTAAATATTCGCAATTACATCGCAAATGCGAAAATTATTTCTTTAAATATAGGGAATTGATTGAAGGTTTTAATTGGTCTTCGATGAATTTAATGAAACGTTTACATCAGTAAAGACAAATCCTGTTAAAATTCTGAGGATTCCCCGGTTCTCTTTTTTATTACCTTATTTAAAATCCATTACGTATTACAGGATTCACACTCAATTTCCAGGGACAATCTGTTTCAGGGGCAGCATCGCGAACAAAAATCAGCCTGCGTAAAAACATTGCGCAGGCCTTCTTTTATTTTGTACCATAAATTAAAAAAAATGACAACTAAAATATTAGAAAAGCTAAAGGAAGTGAAGGAAAGACGCGGCATAGAAGTTCTTCTGGCCGTTGAATCCGGGAGCCGGGCGTGGGGATTCGCCTCACCTGACAGCGATTACGACATCCGCTTTATCTACCGTCACGAAAAAGACTGGTACCTCTCGCCCTGGGATAAAGACGAAACCATCGAATTCATGACGGAAGACGACCTCGACGGTTCCGGCTGGGATTTGCGGAAGACGTTCCACCTGCTGTTGAAGTCGAATGCAGCGTTGCTCAGCTGGTTCTACTCTCCGATCGTTTATATAAAGAATGAAAAATTTTATGACCTTTTTAAATCTTTAGCAGATGAATGCTTTTCTCCGGTAGCGGTTTCGTACCATTACCTCAGCATGAGCAAAAAATACCTCGAAGCCTGCCGTGGTGATGAAGTCAAGCTGAAATCTTATTTTTATCTCCTCCGCACAGCGCTTACCGGAAAGTGGATCCTGGAAAAAGGGACCGTTCCGCCGGTACTCTTCAGTGAACTGCTGGTATTGACAGATGATTCTACCCGTGAGAAAATAGAAAATTTAATTGCTTTAAAAGCCACCAAAGGGGAATCGTATCACCACCCGAACGACCGTGAGCTTTTCAGGTTCCTGGAAAGCATGATCAAAGATTCGGAAGAAAAAACAAAATGCCTGGACAGCGGAAATACCGACAAAACGAAAATGGAAAAGGTCTTCCGGGAAATATTGGTATTATCATTTAAACCTGAAGTATGAAACCGTTGTCTGAACCGGCCTTGCGGTTGATGGAAAAAGCAGGCAGGAATAAAGAGTACTGGATAGATCCGGATGTCTTAAAAAATCATTTAAAAATATATCATCTTGAAGATTCCACCGAAATTCTGAGATTTCAGGAAAATTTTGCCGGCCTGTATTTTCAGAATACCGTTATTCATATTTTTACGCCTGAGCAGATCAGGGAAAGAAAGACTGTAAATACCTACGAATGGAAAGGCCAGACCTTATTTCCGGTCAATAACGGTTTATACATCGCTGAAAACGGGGAAATTGCCATAAGGGACTGCGGCTGCAATTCGCATGACTTTTATTTTTATTTTGAAAGATTCGATACCTTCATCGAGCAGCAGGCTTTTTTTGAAAAGCACCGGTATTATAAAAAACTCCCCGCTTACGGCCATGAGATTACCGATTTAAAGGAATTTTCAGCACGGATGTCGGGTTACGAATTTTTACCGGATGGCTCAGACCGGTATAACCTGATGTGGAAAAATGAAGTCAACCTCGTACATGCAACCTGCCATGAAGATGCCTGGAGCGTGGGCATTGACAGTGTTTCCGAAAACAACCGCTTTAAGCTGATTGAACAATTAAAAGATGTGATCCAATGAAAAAACTCATCGCCCTCTCTCCGATGTATACGGAGGACAGCAATATCCTGAAAAAAGCATCCCTCAATTCTCCTTACGAGTTGAGCCGCTTCAATGCAAAATGGAATGTTCCTGAAAAATTCCGGGCAGCTGTGGTAGCAGTTTACGGTGAAGACATCTATGCGGAGATCGTGGCGGAAGAATGTAACCTCACTTTAACAAAACCTGATAATCACTGGCTTTCAATAATCTCGAAAGAATTTACCAAACGGAAAATTTCTTACGGACAGCTGAAAGATTTTATAAACGAAGGACCCGTTTTCATCAAATGTTCGGATTTTAAAAGCTTTAAAGCCGGGGTTTTCAATAAAGTCACCGACATCAGAGGCTTCGACTCGCTGGATCCGGAAATTACCGTATTTACTTCCGAAGTCGTGGAATGGGAGCTTGAAGTAAGGTGCTTTGTTTTAAACGGAGAAATAAAAACCTTTTCTTCCTATTGGCGGAATGATGTTTATGATATAAACCCGCTTGCAGAAACCGAGCAGCAGGAACTTTTTGCATTTTTCAGCCGGTTTATGGAGCGGTATGCGGAAACACTGCCGAAAGCCATTGTCCTCGATTTCGGGATCATCAGGGGAAAAAGCTGGGCGTTAATCGAAGCCAATCCCGCCTGGTGCTCCGGGCTATATGCCTGTGATGCGGAAATCGCCCTGGAAGTGATTGTGGAGAGTTGTATTAAAAATTAAAATAATTTAACAGGCTGGAAGAGGGAAGCCGGATGCGGGAAGTTTCTCCTGTCAGTAGTATGATCAAAGGTATTAATTAAACCGTTGGTTACTGATCATTAGAAACTTTGTTTAAATTCCTGATCTAACGATCTGAATCCCAGCCTTTAATTCAATAAACAAATGAAAATGAATTAATTAAATCTAATTCATTTTAAAATTATGGAAATGATCATCTTCACCGGAATTCCGGCAAGCGGAAAAAGTTCCTTTTATAAGGAGCTTTTTTTCAATTCTCACCTCAGGATCAGCATGGACTTGCTGAATACGCGGAATAAAGAAAATAAGCTGATACAATATGGTTTTGAAACCCAATCGAGAATGGTGATCGACAACACGAACGTCACCCGGGAAAGCCGTAAAAAATACATTGAATCAGCAAAACAGAACCGGTACCAAATCATCGGATACTTTTTTGAAAGCCCTGTTCAGGCCTGCCTGGAACGGAATAAGAACAGGAAAGATTCCATCAATGAGATCGGGATCAAAACAAAATACAAGGAACTGGAAAAACCTGACTACACAGAAGGTTTTGATAAGATCTTTAGCGTAAAAACAATCAATAACACCTTTGAAATCAGCGATTATGAAATTTGAAGAAATAGAAGCGGTAATGCGGAAGAACGAAAGCCTTTCGGAACAGTACATCCTGCCGGAAAATTATATCATCGTAAGGCTGGACGGAAAAGGTTTTACGAAACTGACCAAAGAAAAACTTACCCTGGAGAAACCGTTTGATGCAAGATTCGGCAAAGTAATGACTGATACGGTAAAACATCTTTTTAATACCGGTTTTAAGGTGATCTACGGTTACACCCAAAGCGATGAAATTTCTTTACTGATCGACAAAAACGACCAGACATTCAGCAGAAAGGTCAGGAAAATCAATTCCGTGCTGGCCGGGGAAGCCAGTGCTTTTTTCAGCCTGCAGTTTCAGGAGCTCTGTGTTTTCGACTGCCGCACCATAGCCATTCCCAACCGGGAAATGCTGCTGGATTATTTCTGCTGGCGGCAGGAAGATGCCCACCGGAATTCGCTTTCCGCCTACTGTTACTGGACCTTACGGAACAACGGCTTCACCGAAAATCAGGCCACCGGAAAGACCGAAAAAATGACCCAGGCCGAAAAAAACGAACTGCTGTTTCAGTACGGTATCAATTACAATACGCTTCCGGCCTGGCAGAAACGCGGCGTCGGCATTTATAATAAAGAAGTTGTGAAGCCGGGTTTTAATCCGGTGACTAATGAAACAGTAGATTGTGTGAGGAAAGAGTTATTTGTGGAGAAGGAATTGGGGATGCGTGGGGAATATAGACTATTTTTGAAGGAAATTTTAAAATGTAAAAATTAAAAACCAGATGAATTATAGAATTATATTTAACGAAGAAAAACTCAAACAGTTTATCGAATGGCTTCCGGATTTACTGCCAAACGAACAATATTATGTGGCTCTGCTGGCCCGAAAAAAATACAATCCGGAAACGGGCTTGAAGGCAGACAAAGCACAACTGAAACGCTTTACCTCAACGAAAGAAAGATTGTTTCAGAAAATCAGGCAGCTTGAACTTCCTTTAGGGGTGTATGAATCCGGAAAAACCGTTGTTTCACAGGATAATCTTGCCGTTTATATTACACCCAATCCAAGAGACCTGCATAAAGCTTCTTTATTTCTGATGAAAGAAATATCTGAAAAGCTGATCCGGGGTGACCAGGCTATTCACCCGCATACACTGGCTTTAAATATGATTCAGACGACCACCTCTAGAAAAATATTTTTTGACCTGGATATTGATTTCAGGATTGAAGACCATCAGCAGGCAATCGAAAAATTCAGATCGGATATTTCAGATTGCATCAATAGTGATGGTCTCACCTTTATCAAAACCAATGGCGGACTGCATTGTTTAATTAATTTGCAAAAGATTGAGAAAGAATACCAAAAAAGCTGGCATCAAAAAATATCTCAACTTACATGTACTGAGTATGAAGTGACGATGAACGGCGATAATGTTTTACCAATTATTGGATGTATCCAGGGAATTGATTTTTCACCTTATTTATTAGATTGAATTATGTGCACACCAAATACAGAACTGAAGTTCTGCACCTGTATTGAAGGAGATATTGCAGAGATCAAGAATATTTACATATGGACTCTCTACCGGTATTACGGTTCCCGGGAATCCTTAAGACGCGGAAAAGTGATGATGCCTGTAGATGATTTTCAAAACGGAATCTCGGTAGAAAACATAAGTTTAAAATTAAATGAAGGAAACCTTTTTGATTTTGATTATGCACCCGAGGAGAGAGACAGTCTTCACATCAGTCTTAATGCTGAAAATAGTCAAGAATATAAATACTTTTCATTGATCTTCAAAAATGGAATCTGGCAGGAAGGCAATAATCCTTTTTTTACCAGTATTCAGAAGGAGATTGCCACAGGTGAAATAAAAGTAATTTATAAAGAAGAAAATCATTTTCTGAAACATTGTGAATATCTGGAATCTGAATATGGAATTGTAATCCCTGAATCCATTAAAGTCAAATATGCTCATATAAAAAGTGATTCAGAAGATCCAATTTATTTGGCAATAAGAAATTTAAAAAGATATAAACTTTTCTATACACCGGAATTTATAAAAAGTGTTGCCAAAACCTATTTCAAAATTTACCCGGATGAAAATTCAGAAAGATTACAGGAGATGATTAATTCTGCGCAAAATAAATTCTCTTTATTGGAAAGTAAATTTATTTCTGGTACAGAAAACTTTAATTTTCTCAACAGATGTTTGAAAGATTTAAATTATGAAATTAATAAATGTTTCAGTGTAGCCATTCCAATTGACGATGAAAACTATCTCATTATCAATGGTATTTTATCCGGAACAATGATCACTAAAGTTATAAGAGAAAAAAAATATATTAAAAACAAGACTCAAAAACTAAGATTTGAAAATTTTGAGATTATAAAAAATTTAAATGAATATTGAAGATCTTAAATCCCACAACCTCATCCTCCTCGAAGCCATCTCCGGCAGCCGGGCTTTCGGGCTGGCAACGGAAAATTCCGATACGGATATCCGGGGCGTGTATTATCTGCCGAAAGAGGATTTTTTCGGACTGAATTACGTGCCGCAGGTTTCCAATGAAACGAATGACATTACTTATTACGAGATTGGGAGGCTGGTGGAATTATTACAGAAGAACAACCCGAATATCTTGGAAGTCCTGGCAAGTCCATCAGACTGTATTCTTCAGAAACACCCGCTGATGGACCTGCTGAAACCCGAAGATTTCCTGTCGAAGCTCTGTAAAGATACGTTTGCGGGATATGCTATTTCGCAGATCAAAAAAGCCAAAGGACTTAATAAGAAAATACTGAACCCGATGGATAAGGAAAGAAAGTCGGTTTTGGATTTCTGCTATGTTTTGCAGGACCAGGGCTCGGTTCCGCTTCAACAATGGCTGCGGGAATTTCCCTACAATGGACAACACGGTCTTACACAGGAAAAATGCGGACTGGTAAGCATTGAACATACGAAAGGGATGTTTGCGCTGTTTTATGATGAATCGGGAAGCTTAGGGTATAAAGGGATCATCCGGCATGAAGAAGCCAATCAGGTTTCCGTTTCATCGGTCCCGAAAGGAGAAAGACCGTTGGCGTACCTGTTCTGCAATCTGGATGCCTACTCCACCTACTGTAAAGATTACCGGCAATACTGGAAATGGGTTTCGGAGCGGAATGAAGACCGCTACAATGTGAACCAAAATCACGGACAGAATTACGACAGCAAGAATATGATGCACACCATCCGCCTGCTGCAGTCCTGCGAACAGATCTTTAAAACCGGTTCCCTGAACATCCGGGTGGACAACCGGGATGAACTGCTGGACATCAAAGCCGGGAATTGGCCGTATGAAGCCGTTATGAAGAAAGCAGAAGAATTAATAAGTTCCATCGAATACCATTATTCGGTTTCTGCCCTTCCGGAATTTCCGGATCCCGCAAAAACCACAAAACTATTAGTGGAGATCCGGGAGGAAGTGTATAAAAACAAATAAAGCTTCTTACGAAGCTTTATTTTATCTCAATGAGTATATTATTTTACAAGTCTGATTTCTGTCGCAGAAAAGCCTTTAGGTGATTTTTCCTTTTCGAAAGATACCTTGTTTCCTTTTTTTACCTGGTCGATGCAGTTGTTGTTGTGGAAGAAGATATTTTCTTTCGTTTTATCTTCGGTAATGAAACCATATCCTTTTTCGCTCAGGAACGTTACAATTCCTTTTTTCACGGTTTCTTCCGCTTCGATAGGAGCTGCTCCCAATTGGATGTTGTTGATATCGATTTCCTCCCTTTCAGCGTGGTCAGGAGGTGTGGAAGTAAGCTGCCCGTTGGCATCCACATACATAATCATATCGTCAAAGCTTTTGCCTTTGTCGTTGTTTTCCTTACGCTCTTCACGACGTAAAGCTTTTTCTTTTTGTTTTTGCTGTTTTTTCTTGAAATTTTCTTTTTTAGAGAAAGAATCTGCCATATATTGTACTAAATTTTATATTACGATTTAATTTTAACGTTCATGACAAAGATAAATTGTCTCCCTGCTATTCTTCAATGCCAGGTCATGATCGCATACTATTAAAGGTTTTCTGAGTGCTTTTATTAATGTGAGTGCCTTTCTGAAAGGCAGATGTGAAACGGAAGTGAATAAATATTCTTAAACGGTCACAGAAGTAAAGACAGAGATTTCTTTTAATAAGTAAACAAATGTACGAAAAAAAAACGTACCATGCAAGTGGACGAGATTTCAAATCCCTGAAATTCAATTTATTTTAAGCTTTGAGAAAATTAAGCCATTCCTGCAGCAAATCTTTAATATCAGCCAAAGGAAAGGCATAAGGCAATTTGTCAATTCTGAAATCCGGAAATTCTATATCCAGATCAGTAGGCTCCAGCACCGTCGATTCATAAATTGACCTGTTAGGATCATCTGTATTCAGAAATGTATTGACTTCCTGTAAAAGAAATTCTGTTCTGGCACGATCCAGATAAGATAAAAACTGAAGACTGTTATTCTGGTCTATCATCCCGTCCTTGCGACGACAGATATACCCTGTAGCACCAGCAAAAACTAACTTATAAAATTCTAAACCGTATTGTTCTCTTTTAGTCATAAGATGGTTTTGTTCTGCAGATGGAAGAATGGATTTTGGAGAGATGATAATGTCTTAAATGTTTGAACAATACAAAAGGATTTACATCATCCGGCAAAAATACACTTTTACGCGAATTTAATATAAACCGAATGTATGATCAATAGAAATTGGGCCTTATCTCATAAACAAGCCGAAGGAAACTTATAAATTTAACATGTATTATAATCAGCATCAATCTGACTTTTAATAAGTTTTGGCTAAAGCCGGATGTTGGCCGTTACAATTACATCGGGCTAAAGCCCAATGTCATTAAGTTAGTATTTTTTAGCGTTAATTTTTTGCTAAATTTGAGATTTAATCTCTGATTTTCTTATTATGCAAAAAAAATGTTTCAGATATTCTATTATTATTGGAG
>CAJYXJ010000053.1 GCA_913778085.1 uncultured Chryseobacterium sp. | reverse complement strand
CCGTGTTTTTCTTTATGGTTGTATAACCATTAATCCCGAAAACGGTCGTGGTATTTTCCTTCCGAAGTTTTTCTCCGCCTGCGCTATATTTTGTATTGACGATCACCGATTCATTACCGTTTTTGCTATAATTTATCTTATCGGGTAGATTCAGGTAATTATAATCAATTTTATTGATCCCTTTATCGGGCATTTCCGTCATATTCCCGTTGACATCGTATTTTATTTCCATCCCTCCGCCTTCATAACCCGTAGGATTAAAAGAATTGTCATTTAACGTAATTAATTTATTGCTCTTATTCTGCGCATCGTAAATGTATTCAAGATCATCGATCTTTGTAGGAGTCGTGCTGCCGTATTCCAGAACCGAAGTCCTGAAAAGGCCGGTGATATTCCCATTTAAATCATAACCTATGGATTCCGTATTTTCCCCAAGGGTTGGATTATTCGGGGTCTGGTAAAAGCCTGCCGTCAGCCTGTTTAATTTATCATAGACATAGCCGTATCTTTTTGGGGTAACGGAAGGATTATTTCCGATATTTTGCACGCTTCGCCAGTCTACCTCGGCAATGTTCCCGTTGTATTTTGCTGCGACTTCTTTACCCGGAAACTGCACCGGATCAGGCGTTGTGATTCCCTCCTTTTCATTATACTTGATTCTATAGGAAAACAGTTTGCCGCCCAGATCAGGAACCGGCATCTGGTCCCGGTTTATCTAGGTCAGCCAGCCGCGGATGTTGTACAGATAATCGATGCTCTGAAGCGGACTGGAAGCCACCGTACCACCTACTTTTTTATTGGTAAGCTGGGAAAGATCATTGTAGGTATTCTGAGCGAGGATTTCTTCCGGGTTGTTGTCAACCTGAGGTAATACTGGAGTAACCTGTTCTGGAACTTTAGTTTATAATAAGTTCCGCTATAATACACAAAGCCCACTGCAAAATGCAGTGAGCTTAAGTATAAGATACTAGCTAGACATTTGCGCCAGCATTAGATATTTATAAATACTGTTCTACCTACTTTAAATTTTTTCATTCTTCATCTTCTATATTTTCATACTTATAATCAGTTAGAACTAATATCCCAAAATATTTCCATTCAAACTCATCTTGGTAATTAACTCTTACTATTAGTCTCTTTTTTGTTTTTTGAAGTATTTCTACAGACCTAATTATTTTATGATGTGAAGGATATCTTCCGTCTCCATAAGGCGACGTTGCTATAAAACTATTAGCATTCTCTTGTTTCAAAATAAATTCATCAAACATTCCTAATTTTATTTCCTGTTGTGATTTAAAACTAGTGGCATTTAAACATAATATTGTTTGGAAAGTTTTATTTGACTCATCATATTTGTACAAAACCCCTTTATCAGAATCATATTTCAAATATTCATACTTCATCTTAGAAGGGTCTTGCTTAAAATAATCAAATATTCCCAAATTAATCTTTTCATTGTTAAGAGTCCCCAATCTATAAGTTACAATAATTGGTTTGTAAACCTCCAATATTTGTCCTTTTATATTTCCTACAAAAAATAACATTATTGATATATGTATAAATATTTTCTTTTCAATTTTTTCCATTCTTTTTTTTCTTTTCTTCTTCTCTTACTTGAACAAGTTGATTAACTATTTTTTCTGCATTTGACCCAGCGTCTCTTTTCGATATCAATCTAAAGTCCGCTGAACCATATATGTCATGGTCTTTATCCTGATCACCAGTTTTATTTTCTATATGTGAATCTATTTCGTGATAAATAGATTCCGCTAGATCATAATTATTATATCCAATTTTAATTCCATTACCTTCACCATCTTCGACTGTTGCGCTATATCTCGAATCACTACTGCTTTCTTTGAAAAAATTTTCATTCAAGGAAATCAAATGAACATTTTTATTTCCCGATTGAGATATATTGAGATTGTTAAACTCCGAAGAATTTGAGTATCCTTCAGGAATTGAAACTTTGCCGTTTTTTACAAGCCCTAAAGATTTAACATCTGCGATTGTCTCTGCCACTGTTGAGCTCGTACCAAAATTCTTAGAGTTTATATAGATATCATCTGTTTTGCTAGTTCCATATTTATCCCAAATAGCTTTTCCCATTTCTGTTTTATATAATATTTCTTTTGAAGCTTTAAAAGAACCATTTGCTGTTAATATAATAATATCTTTTGGACCACGTCCATCAGGATCAATAAATTTCAGAGGATTATTAAATGCATAATTATATGGACTATGCCTTCTCATCTTCTCCGCCAGTGGGTCAACAACACCCCATCTACCGATATCCGTCATATACATCCTCGCTCCATAATCATACATTCCCGTCTCTTGGAGTTCCTTCCCGTTGTACTTGTAGTTCTTATAACTTCCTGCTCCAAAGAAAGAATTTCCACTCTTCAGGTGATTCATTCCAAAAGGATAATAATCATTCACATCGGTAATCTCAAGAGCGCCTGCGCTGTTTCTTTTGAAACTTACCCTTACATTTCCTAAGTGATCTTTATACTGGTAAATATACTGATCTTTTTTATAATCGTAAAAACCTTCCGCCGTCGGGAAAAACTGAAGCTCGTTGTTTTTTAGTGTTACCGGAGTTAAGGTTAATGAAGAATCATTATCAAATGAATACGCCTGCCTTTCCAAGGCCCGTCCGGTTTCAGAATTGGACATCATCATCATCGATTCGGAACCGCCTCCGCCTGGAGGGGGCGTTGTAGATGTTACGGTAGTAAGATATTGAAAACCGTCCAGGTAATCCGTGTTTTTCTTTATGGTTGTATAACCATTAATCCCGAAAACGGTCGTGGTATTTTCCTTCCGAAGTTTTTCTCCGCCTGCGC
>CAJYXJ010000052.1 GCA_913778085.1 uncultured Chryseobacterium sp. | reverse complement strand
GCGCAGGCGGAGAAAAACTTCGGAAGGAAAATACCACGACCGTTTTCGGGATTAATGGTTATACAACCATAAAGAAAAACACGGATTACCTGGACGGTTTTCAATATCTTACTACCGTAACATCTACGACGCCCCCTCCAGGCGGAGGCGGTTCCGAATCGATGATGATGATGTCCAATTCTGAAACCGGACGGGCCTTGGAAAGGCAGGCCTATTCATTTGATAATGATTCTTCATTAACCTTAACTCCGGTAACATTAAAAAACAACGAGCTTCAGTTTTTCCCGACGGCGGAAGGTTTTTACGATTATAAAAAAGATCAGTATATTTACCAGTATAAAGATCACTTAGGAAATATAAGGGTAAGTTTCAAAAGAAACAGCGCAGGCGCTCTTGAGATTACCGATGTGAATGATTATTATCCGTTTGGGATGAACCACCTGAGGAGTGGGAATTCTTTCTTTGGGGCGGGTTCGTATAAGAATTATAAGTACCAAGGACAAGAGTTGCAGGAGACTGGTTTTTATTCATTTAAGTGGAGAAATTACATGCCAGACTTGGGAAGGTTTTTTAATATAGATCCTTTGAGTGAAAAATATGCCTATCAATCTCATTATAACTTCTCTGAAAACCGAGTTATTGATGCAAGAGAGCTGGAGGGATTAGAAGCTGTAGATTTTAGAAAGAATGATGGCTATAAAAATTTAGTTGTTGTTGTACAGGGATGGTCGGGAGATACGAAGAAAGGATATACTCAATCTCAGAATGTAGGAGGTAGCAATAATCCTGATTTTAAAGGAAAAGGAAACCTTGATCTTACTGGTATTGGAGGATTAGTTGGTTTAGCTAATTCTAATACTCGAGTTGTTGTTTTTGATTCATCACAGAATGAAAATACAAAAAATGACCTCAAATCAACTATCTCAAATTTTAATAATGTGCATTCAGATGGTGTGGTTGCTGCTGTTGGGCATAGTTTAGGAGGTGATAATCTGGTAGAATCAGTAAATGAAAATAAAAATTTAAAAGTAGATTTAATGGTGACTTTAGATATAATGGATAGTTATTCTGATACAAAGATACCATCTAACGTATCGAAAGCGGTTAATTACTACCAGACAAAAAATATATACGGAGGAGAGAAAATAGAACCTACAAGCGATAATAAGACTACTAAAATAGTAAATGTTCTTGCCCCTACATCAGATCATAAAAGCATAGATAATGATTTAAGCACAAAAGTTAGAGATGTTGTAAAAAGAGAATTAATACCTAATCAATAATGAAAACAGTCACAAAAATAATTTTAATTATTTCAGTAATTCATACCGTACTTTTATTATATTTTCAATATGATTATTTTTTAGAATTTACCCCTTTGGTGATAGTTCTATTGGCAATTAACTTTTACATGATTTATAAATACAATAATAAGCTGCTAAACTTTATTTTAAATGGTTTATTGTTTGTCTTTCTAATATTTTGCTTCTCCTTTGGGGTAGCATTAAGGCAGGACTGGTAGACATAAGCTTTATAAAACAACAAAGCCACTCGATTGAGTTGGCTTTTGTTATAAAATAGATTGAATTTTTCTTTTGGCGATAAAAGCATCGATGACAGAAAAGATGTGATTGCGGTCTTCGGGTTCAAATTTTGAGACCTCCAAAATACGGCTACTTGTATTTTTATCAATCTGCACATCTTCTTTTCCTGTAAGATAATCCAAAGAAACCTCTAAAATATCTGCAATCTTGCGGGCGATATCTATCGAGGGGAAAACTTCGTTCCTCTCGTATCCTCCCCTGCTACCGCACGATTGCATCGTGTGGCAGATAATAAAAAGCCCATCGTATTCACGATGGGTTTGTGAGTTATGAACGTTTTTAGACTTATATTAAAGTATATTATAAAGAACTTTATTCTAATCTGAAGAAAGTGGCCCAGGAGCGGCTTCTGGTCCACTGGCATATATACGAGATGCTGGCGCAGAATACCTACAATGAACTTTCCCAGCTTTCCAACAAGAAAGTAGGAAACAACCTTCAGAGCATCGATTACAATTATAATATCCGGGGCTGGATGACCGAAATCAACAGGGATCAGATGCAGGTTCCTGATCTGGGCGGCAAGCTTTTTTCCTACAAAATCAAGTATACTGAAAAGGAGGGAATCACAACTCCTAATCCGGTGCAGTTCCCGGGTAAAGAAGTGAAAGCAAAATACAACGGGAATATTGCAGAGGTGGACTGGCGAAGCATGGAGAATATTGGGAGCAACCCTTCCACGACACCCAAGAGATACGGCTATGTCTATGATAAATTAAACAGGCTGACGGCAGGCTTTTACCAGACCCCGAATAATCCGAACGTAGGAGAAAACACGGAATCCATCGGTTATGATTTAAATGGGAATATCACCAGCCTTTTCAGAACATCAGTTTTAGAATACGGCAGCACGACTCCTACAAAGATCGATGATCTTGAATACATTTACGATGCGCAGAATAAGAGCAATAAATTAATTACATTAAATGACAATTCTTTTAACTCTACCGGCTATGAAGGCGGAGGCATGGAAATTAAGTATGATGTCAATGGGAATATGACCGAGATGCCGGATAAGGGCATTAACAATATCAAATACAATTACCTGAACCTTCCCAATAACGTCAATTACAGCAGGAGTGGCAGCGAATCGGTGATCGTCGGTACGAAGTACGGTTCTGACGGAGTGAAGCTTCAGAAAGAAAACACCACGACTATTATTGGTTTTAACGGTTCTACTACCACAAAGAAAGTGACGGATTACCTGAATGGCTTTCAATACCTGACTACCATCAGCTCCTCATCTTCAGGCAGCGGAAGCTCAGGATCGATGATAATGGCCAACTCCGAATCCGGACGAGCCATGGAAAGACAGGCTTACTCATTGGATGACAGCTCCTCATCTGACCGTAGTCCGCTCATAACGAAAAATCCGGATCTTCAGTTTTTCCCTACCGCAGAAGGTTTTTACGATTATAAAAAAGATCAGTATATTTACCAGTATAAAGATCATCTGGGAAATGTAAGGATCAGTTTTGGAAGAAACAACTCAGGTAATCTGGAACTGGTGGATGTGAATGATTATTATCCGTTTGGAATGAACCATTTGAAGAGTGGAAATTCTTTCTTTGGAGCGGGTTCGTATAAAAATTACAAATACAACGGAAAAGAACTTCAGGAAACCGATAACAATATGGCTGGTCTTTCATTTACACATCAAGCTTTTATTCCTGCATTACCGGCTGTATATATATCTTTCTTGAATTTGTATTTTATACCGTAGCCACTTATGCTGCTTGGGATATTGGAACCAAAGCTAGTTAGGCATATAAAAATAGAGACCTAACTGAGCAAGAAGAAACTAACTCTGATACACCTGATGCATTTCCTGCTACACAGGAAGAAACAGATGTTAATGGTGTTCCTGTGCCTGTGGATGATAGTGGTATAGATAAGCCAGAAGATATGTCTATTCCTGATGCTATTAATAGAAAGGGAGGTGGAAAGAATGGACAGCATGCAAATCTAAAAGCCAAGCAAAGTGCTGGAGAAAAATATGAAGAAGCTAAAAATCACACGATAGTTTAAAATCAAAACCAAATAAAACGAAAGAAGAATCAAAACTAGTTGAAAAACTCAAAAAACAGGTCGAACATTGGAGGAAAAAAGCACAAGAAACCGGAGAAAACCATAGTAGAAATGCAAAAGGAAATAGATAAAAATAGTTTGTATAGTATAATTATGTACTATCAAGGAGGAACTTATATAAGTCAGGTAAAAGCTAAAGAAATTAAAGATGCATTAATTCTTTGGATAAAGAATCTGGATGTCTCTGTAATAGAAAAATTTAGTAATGAAGATAAAAAAGAATTACAAAATTTAGTTATTGAAGAAACACCCTGCCTAATTGATGGAATGGAAAATATTTGGTATGCTGATTTTCTTTTAGGAAAAAATTACATGCATGCTCATATAATTAAAACTGAAGGATCTATACATGATCTCGCGGATTTATAACTTGATTCTATATCGAGAAAACCAAATAAAACAAAAGAAGATAATAAATTAAAAACTCAATTAGAAAAGCAGGTAAAACATTGGAAAGAAAAAGCACAAGAAACCGGAGAAAACCATAGTAGAAATGCAAAAGGAAATAGATAAACGATGAATTTATATACAATTATTTTTGAGTTTATGGGAGGAACATATTGCTCGCAAAACCATTCAAAAGACGAAATAGATGCTTTAGTAAGTGCTATTAAAGAAAATATCAAAAATCAAGAACTTACTGACTTTAAAGAAAATCTTTTAAATGATCTTAATTTTTGGATTGAAGAAATAGGAGTTTCTTCATTAGATGGCTTGAACAACGTTTGGTATTTTTCTTTTTCATACGAGGATGAATCTTATCATTGCCATATAGTTAAAACGGTTAATCTTCCAGAATAATATGGCTCATAGACAAAGTCTTTAACTTTAGACTAATAATAATCCACCTCACAATTGCGAGGTGGGTTTTGTTATTATAGCACAGCAATATTTTAAATGCTCCAGTTTTGGTAGTGTCTCACTAACTGTGTAAGTTAAAAAGTTATTCTGGAAAATTTTGAGCCCTTACAGCTCAAAAAATTTTACGGAAATAACTTTTTATTATTTTTAACCTATATAGTTATGATCGACAA
>CAJYXJ010000051.1 GCA_913778085.1 uncultured Chryseobacterium sp. | reverse complement strand
GGACACTCAATAACAGAAGGTGTTCCAAAGATTATGAAAGGAAAACTGAAAATGCAAATGCCTTTATTGTCATCGCAAACATCAGAAGACTAGTCAATAGAATTTAATTCAAACAGCTTCTAAGATTCAAAACCAAACTGATAACCTTCTGAAACGGGATCTCCCTAAATGATGTTAAAAATAAATTCTCTCAAGAGAGAATTTATTTTTTAATACGACGAGTTTTGTCGCTTCCCCGTTATACCTTTGCTTCAGAAGAAACACCAAAACAACTTCATACCACAGGATAAAACCAATAGTTATTATAAGACGCTATTGGTTTTACTTGTCTAAAGTTGCATGATGTTCCATCAGAAAAAGTGAAAAATCATATGAAAAAGACAACCATTCTTTCTTTGGACGGGGGCGGAATCAGGGGAATCATCACCTGCATCATTCTGCGTTACATAGAAGAGCAGCTTCAGTTATACGATAAGCCAAACGCAAGACTTGGCGACTATTTCGACTTTGTTGCAGGAAGCAGCACCGGCGGACTGATTGCGTCTATCATTCTATGCCCCGATGAACACCGTAAAGCAAAATATTCCATCCAGAAAGGATTGGAACTGTATGCTGAAAAAGGTGGCGACATATTCCAGGTTTCCTTTTGGGAACGCCTGGTAAATCCTTTCGGATTGCTAAACGAAAAAATATCTCAGGAAGCACTGGAAAAAAACCTGAATGACTTTTTTGGAAATTTGGAATTAAAAGAACTGATCAAACCCTGCCTGATTACAAGCTATGATATAGAAAACAGAAGAGCCAAACTATTCAATTCCTGGAAAGCCAGTCTAAATACCGATAATTTTTATGTAAAAGACGTCTGCAGGGCAACTTCCGCCGCTCCTACTTATTTTAGTCCGGTACAAATCAAATCCATGTACGGGCAGATTTTCAGCCTGATCGACGGCGGAATGTTTGCGAACAACCCGGCACTCTGCGCCTATGCCGAGGCCAGGAAAATTCCTTTTGCAGAAGTATTGAAGAATCATCAGAAGGCCAATAAACCGACAGTTAATGATATGATCATTGTTTCGATAGGAACCGGAATTGAAGCCAGGCCGTATTCTTTCAGGAAAATGCAGAAGTCCGGAAAACTAGGCTGGGTAAATCCTATCATAGATATACTGATGTCTGCCAATGCAGAAACCGTGGATTACCAGCTTTGCCAGATGTTTCAGACCTTAGGGCTGAGGAACCAGAAAAATTATTACCGGCTGAACCCATCTCTGAAAAACGCTTCCCCGGCTATGGATAACGTAAGAAGATCAAATATCGAGGCCCTGATACAGGCCGGACTGTGTTATATTGATGATAACAGGGAAACTTTAAACCAGATTGTTCAGAAATTAATTAAAAATAAAATATAAGCCTTTTGCCTTATAATAACAGGGTATAAGCTTTTTTAATTATATTATCCGGTAGATAATAACAATTGGAATAACAGATGAAAACAACTTAACAGCTCTTCTGACGAGTACCACTTTTTATTTCAGGCTATTCCATTGCATATTTTTATTTAATTGTCTCAATTATCGCATTACAGCAGATAAATGCCGGTTTTACCACTTGAAAAACATCCGATTTACAGCACTCCTCCGGTTAACGTAAATTTATCCTTATCAGAAAAGATCTCAAAAAAAAGTTTCCAATTTTTTTTAAATAAAAAAACACGTCGAGTTTTGACGTTAGCCACTTTTACCTTTGGAAATATAAAACAAAGGCAAGATAAAAATAGAGCTTAATGACTTTTGAATTCAGTATTAATTAAACCAGATCTAACCCAAAAAAATGAAAAAAGAATATGAAAGAAAGAACTTATACCTCAGATGTAAACTGTAATCAGGAACTCTATACTATTGAATGGAGCGACATTGAAAATACAGAGGCAGATTATGACAATTACCTGAATAATCTTAAAAACGTATTCCGTCAGGGTACGAAAATAATATATTCTTAAACAAACATATGGTTCCGCAGCTGTCCGGCATTCTATCACCCCGATAAACCTTTAATGTCTCATTTACTGAAATTCTCCATTTCACAATATGCCGAACAGCGGGAGCCTTTTTTACCTATTATAAAAACACATGGAAAAAATATTCACTTTTTTAAAATAAAAAAAATAATACGTCAAGTTTTGACGCCGGCAGCGTATATCTTTGGAACACAAAACAAAACCCTAGTAAATCAAATCAATAAGACAAGGCATAAAATAAGTTTTACATTAATACCAAAAGAACACATGAAAATAAAAATCATCACAATCCTGAAAAACGCATTCCGAAAGGTTGCGTCAATAACGCATCCCTAAAAAAACATACAATTCCGCAGCGGTCCTGCATTTTACTTCCCATTATTTAATGTCTCACTCCTTTGAATCACCATTCACAAAATGCAAAGACGCCCGGAACCGTTTTTATCCGCTTTAGAATATATGAAAAAAATATTCACTTTTTTAAAATAAAAAAATAATACGTCGAGTTTTGACGCTGGCAGCGTATATCTTTGGAATACAAAACAAAGCCCTAGTAAATTAAATCAATAAGACAAGGCATAAAATAAGTCTTACATTAAAACCAAAAGAACACATGAAAACAAAAATCATCACAATCCTGAAAAACGCATTTCGAAAGGTTGCGCAGATAACAGATTTCTAAAAAATATACAGTTCCGCAACGGTCCTGCATTTTACTTCCCAGTATTTAATGTCTCATTTCTTTGAACCACCATTCACAAAATGCAAAGACGTCCGGAACTGTTTTTATCCGTTTTAGAATATATGGAAAAAATATTCACTTTTTTAAAATAAAAAAATAACACGTCAAGTTTTGACGCTGGCAACGTATATCTTTGGAATACAAAAACAAAACCCTAGTAAATCAAATCAATAAGACAGGGCACAAAATAAATCTTACATTAAAACCAAAAGAACACATGAAAACAAAAATCATCACAATCCTGAAAACGTATTCCGAAAGGTTGCGTCAATAACGCATCCCTAAAAAAACATACAATTCCGCAGCGGTCCTGCATTTTACTTCTCAGTATTCTTTAATGTCTGAATCCCTTGAACCACCATTCTCAAAATGCTGGACAGCCGGAACTGTGTCTTAAAATAAATAATTAACATCTCAACTAACAAAAAAGATTTATGAAAACAAAACAAGAATTGAAACTCCGGTTTGAAAACGGAGACATCCCCAATCAGAATGATTTCTGGGAATGGCAGGATTCTTATTTTCACAAGGAAGATAAGATCCCTGCAGGCACTCTCGATTATGACTTCAGCAAAAAAGCCGATCTGGTGGATGGTAAAATACCGGCTTCCCAGCTTCCCAGCTATGTGGATGATGTCCTGGAATACAATCTTTTATCCGAATTTCCAAAAACAGGGGAAACAGGAAAGATTTATATTGAAATACGTACCGGTAAACAGTTCAGATGGAGCGGTGAACGGTATATCCAGATTATAGATACCTCTGCATTCCAGGATCTGCTTCTTGCCAAGCTCGACAAGCCATCCGAGATCCTCAGCAAACCGGAAAGTAAGCATTTCATGCCGCTGCTGGAACCTGACAATTCAACGAAAAAGGTTCCGGTTAACGATCTGAAAAAGGATTTTTTCGTTACAGCTTCCACCTTTCTTACCGAAGAAGAAAAGACCAACTGGAGAACCCAAATGAATGGAGGATGGACAACCAATACCATGAGCGTTGGTTATATTATCCCGCCTATTGTGGATCAGACGGATAAGAATACCTGGTTTACCCTCAAAGGAACCGGACTGAACCTGAATCCGGCCAATTTCTCAATCAGCCTGATGACGGCAACAGGAGATCTTTTACTGATTGTTCCCAATTCCCAGGTACAGCTGTTCCAGAACGGGACCGATCTTATTTTCTACTACAACTGCAGCAGTTTAGCCGAAGGTGAGTATAAAATAATGATTTCAAACGGTGTCGCATCTTACATTACAAGTTCCACAGTTACCGTAAGCAGCAGATTGTCACAGGTAGACCTATCGGCAACGCAATGGGACAGGAAACTGTATAACAATGCAGACAGCAATTCAATATACGGACGCGGGAACACAGGGGTTTTCTCTACTGACCCGAATGTAAAACCGCTTGCAAAAGATAGTACCTTTATAGCTTCCCTGGTTACTAAACCCCTGATCGCCGAGAACCGGGATTTTATTCTGAGAGGTTCTTTTAATCTGAATATTTATAATATCGATTATACAGGAACCCCGGAATATTATTTCGGATTAACAGCCGCAGATACCGTCCCGGAACTTACCAACCAGGCTTCTCCCATGATAAGAATGGCTTATACAGATTACGCAATACGGTGGAGTTGTCAATTAAACGAATCCGGTTTGGGATTCGCTACGGGTTATTATAGCAGCGCTATACAGGGAAGTTTCAGTTTTATCAGGAAAGGCAATACGCTTTTTTCTTCTGTTACCCTTAATACAGGGACTTTTACGCAAATAGGAACCATAACCCAGAAAGCCTTAAAATTCGGGATGTTCTGCCAAAATAACGGCTCTAAGACTGAGGTATCGGCAGTCCTCCAGGAACTTATTATTCTTTAATCTAAACAAAACTTATTAATATGACAACCAACAACAAACAAAACAATTCGCAAACCCTTTTCAGGTTTGTAAGCTTAAGAAACCCACAACTGACGGAAACCAAGGATAAAAACCTGGGATTCATCCATAGAAAGGATGGCCTGACAGGTGTTTTCGACTCTGTGGTGGCGGCTGATCCAGGCACATCCGCTACGGCAAAATTCAGCCTGATGGAAAAAGAAGCACGGGCCTTCTCCGTACTGGCCATTAAGGACGAAAGTGCCCTTGAAAATGATCCTGCTTATAAAAATGCTTTGAAAGTCGGCCGCAAAATTTCAAAAAGCGAACTGTTAACAGCTGCTGACGAAAGCTTAGCGATATCGGCTTTTGAAAATACGGATGATGCCGCCCTTGCAAAATTATGGAACAACCTGATCTACCAGGTGGTTACCCAAAAGGATTTTTACGTAAAAGAAGCCATCATCCATGTACTGAAAGCCCTTCATTTCGGATTTGTCTGTAAACTGCAGCCTACGGATGAATATCTGAAAATCAACGGTGCGGATTTAAAAGCGAAAGCACTGGAAGCCAAAGTGGTATTGCCTCTTACCCTCTTTGGAGATGGTGCGACTCAAAGCAATTCTCTCAACGGCAATTCTTTCCAGGTGGATTCATCAGCCATTGGAAAAGGGATTATAGGAAATGACCAGCTGCCTGTAGCCATACAGCAACAGCTCAAAACAGCAGGAGAAGAGATCTTCGAAACCTCCGTTCTGGAATTACAGAAGAATGAATTGATTCAGTTAAAACTGGAACTTGAAAAAATTCAGAAAATTTTTTACAAATTAAAAACGAAGCAACAGGATGCGGCTTATCAGGCTTATAAAGCCAGGTATCAGACTCAGATTGATGAATACCAAGCCGCGTTCGACAGAATAGAAGCGCAGATTCATGAAGGAATGTCCCAGGAGGAGATCAATGCTTTATATGCTACACTTCAGGAACCTTCCATCCCTCTTTTCGAGTTTAAATACAGAAACGAATTAAATTTTGAAGACCTGAGATTTAACCTTTCTCCCGAGCTTTTTTCCCTGTTTGTTAAAAAATTTGCATCTGTTAATGAAGATATATTAGGAAAAAGAGATTTAGATTTTTCAAAAATTACGGTTGTCTCGGATAAAGAAATCCTTGTCGAAGAAGTTCCTGTTTTAATTACGGATGAATACGATACTTTCGCTGAAGTTTACGAAAAACTGGATGAAGAAATTTCTTCTAAATCCGAATCACTGCTTTCAAGATCATCTGCACCGGGGCAGGAGTTCGCGAAAATCGGGAATGTACTTGTACCTGTGGCAAAGACTACCTATACCGAAGTTTCCGGCACTTATTATTTAAAAGTTTCCAATAGAAGGACCCTGTTTGTCAACCATAATCTTTTAGCATTTTATTACAATACCGACAGTTCGGCCTTAGGCTTACTTTCGGCAAATGTACAGATGGCCGGAGCCGGACAAAATCTGTCAAAAGACATCCCTGCAATTGAAGTTGTTGACGGAAAGGTGGTTTTCCCGCTGGTGATCGGCAACTTAAAAAGTGTCTCGGACGTTAAGATTACTTTATATTTTAAAAATGGCGAATATACGGTTATCACTCAGAGCAATGTTGCTTCCGATGAAACGTATACCGGAAAATTTTCGTTCAAAACCAAAGTAGAGGAAACGGAAGATCCCGGCAACGGAACAGACAGTCCGGGAGAAGGCGGAACCAATCCTGAAACAGGCTCAGATCCTAAAACAGTAACGTTCAGCCGCAAAAATTTCGGTATAAAAAGATTGGGGGTAGCCGATTATCTGAAGGTGGTCCAAAGCACCCATGCCTATGTTCCAGGAGAAGTTACCCACATCGAGAATGTGATGGCCAAAGAGTTCAAGCAAAAATCTACGCGAAGACTCAGAAGAAGCGAAATACAGACCACCACTTCAAAATCTACCGAAAGGGAGAATCTGAATGACACGACTTCAACCACAAGAAATGATATGCAGTCTGAAGTAGCCAATGTCATCCAAAGCCAGATCAATGCCGAAGCCCATTTCAGCTATGGAAACAATAAGACATTTCAAGTAGGCGGCAGCTTTGCGACAAGCAACGCCAAAGAGACCAGCACCCGCCAGGCGGTAGCCAAATCTCAGGAAATCACCGAAAAGGCTACGGAAAGGATCCTTACCAAAGTGGCAGAAGAAAGGATTGAAAAAATCATCGAGGAATTCGAAGAAAACAATGCGCATGGTTTCGATAACAGAAACGGTGACAAACATGTAGTGGGCGTTTACCGATGGGTCGATAAAAAGATGAAGAACCAGATCTACAATTATGGGATCCGTACGATGTTTGAGTTTATGATCCCTGAACCGGCAAAACTTCACCGCCTGGCTACCTTTGCTACCAAAGAGACGCTGAAAGCGCCTGTTGATCCGAGAAAATCCAAAGACCGATGGGAAATGGCAGATCCGAAATCAGCCACCAACGATCAACTGCAGTATTGGGCAAATTACTATGGGGTGACCTTAACCAAACTTCCTGAATCCAATATCCTTTACACGGCAGAAACCGGACCGCAGAATCTTGATAACAGTGCTTCACCCAGAACGTTAACCCTTATGATTCCGGATAATTATAAAGGCTACGAAGCAACGATTACGTATGCATTTTATAACCGGTTCAAGAAGAATTCTTCCCAGCTTACCCTGGACAATTTACAGGGAGGCCTTTTACCGCCTTTCGTCAATCCGAATAAACAGGGTTGGTACCGAAGTAATCATACCATTACCGGGATCAATGTGGTAGGAAATTACGCAATGCAGTATGCCGGCAGCAACGGGACCACCGATATGTCGTTTGTCGTAAAAATAAAATGTACCCTGTCGGATGCTTATATGGCTTCCTGGAGGCAGGAAAATTTTGATCTGATTATTAAGGCTTATGAGGAGGCTTATGAGGCATTCCTTACAAAACAAAAAGAAGCAGACGAAAAGGCAAAAGAGGAAGAAACGGCAAACAAAGAAAAAGTATCCAATTTCTACCGTGATATGGAACGGGTGATCATTAAGCACAACTGTATCGCTTATCTGCTTCAGGATTATCTTAATAATAACACCTTGGGACAGACGCTGACCAACAAGAAACAGACCATGAAGGAATTCAGTGTGCTTTTGGGTGAAAACCTCGACCAGTACACGGCTTTGGCTAAATTCCTGGAACAGGCATTTGAATGGACCATCATGGATTATACGTTCTATCCGTATTATTGGGCAGACCGTGACGAATGGCAGACGATGTATCTGTCTGAAAGCACCGATCCTTTATTCAGAAGCTTCCTGCAGGCAGGGATGGCCAGAGTGGTGGTTACCGTAAACCCGGGCTTTGAAGATGCCGTACAATTCTTCATGGCCACCGGAAAAGTCTGGAACGGCGGTGAAGTGCCTGTGATCGGAGATCCGATGTACATGAGCATTGTTGATGAAATGCGTCAGCCTATGGGCGTAAAACAGGGCAAAGCATGGATTACCACCTTACCGACCTCGCTTAATATCTTACAGAAAGATGGTGCAGGATTAGAGACCATTACGGCATTACCGTTCTCGGAAGAAGACCCGAAAGAATTTGAAGTTCCTGCTGATGTTGTTACAGAAAGCGATTTTACATTCAGTAATGCACAACTCAATTCCGGAGACGATAAATTTATCGACCATATTGAACTTAACGAAGGATTTCTTCAGCTTACCAATGACGAAAATCCGAAAGAAGTGATCGCCCAGCTGCCTTTGGCAGAACTGAAAAAAGCACTTCAATAATTCTGTTTAATCTTAAATAATAAGGCAGAGTGGATCACTCTGCCTTTTTTATTAATCTTAAAATTTTTAAAATGAAAAATACAGAATACAAAGATGTTTTCGACTTCGGGGAAGAGGCTTTGTCGATGGAGAATAAGTTTTCAGCACCCTCATTTCCTTCATTTAAGAATGCTTTTACCCTGGGGGAAAATATACGGGGCATGACCAATGTAAATCCGCTGGCAACAGTCAAGTTTTTCAATCAGACTTCGGATGACCTTCTGACAAAATATTATCCGGATTCAGGCCCGGTCGTCGAAGGAAGTTTTGCCGTGGTTCAGGATATAGGAAGCGATCCGGAGCCTGTGATCACAAAGACGGTAAAAGATTTTTATTATTATGGGGTGGAAGAAGTTAATAATTTTGCCTTCCGGGTCATTCTATTTTCATCTACCGATGCTACGAAGCTCAAAGAATCGTTTGAAGTCTCCGCTCCTTCAGGAAGGGAAATCCTGATGTTTGTGGAAGATAACCGAAGCGATAAAGTAAGCGGCACGTACGGTGCCATAAAGATTTCAGCAGATGTTTTATCTTTTCTGAATAAAAGCGGAAGACTGGACTATGACCTTTATAACAGCCGTGAAGTTTACACCGAGATCAAAAAGGTGATTCCCGAGCTGGATGACGACCAGATAAAGTCGCTTTTTCAAAAAGGTTACATCGAAGACATCCGCGTCGATATTGCCAAAACGTATTTCAAACTGGCTTCTTTTTTTTCCAGTGGAATTTCATTTGTCAATCCGGGTTTGGGAATCCTTACCAATGATGCACTGCGCGCAGCAACCAGTATTCTCCTGGAAAAAGTAATCCTTCTCATTGAAAAGACAAAGCTCGGCGAGAACCGGTGGCAGCCTAAGCCCCCGAAACTGGAAAACGGAGAAACTGATGGAAGCTATACTTATCAGCCCCTTATTTCTTCGGGAAAAGACGGCAACGGCTCGGTAAATTTCAGTGAAGTTACCGGCCTTTTAAAGAATATGCTGAAAGAACAGAATGATACGGTCAGGCTGGTGCTGAATATCAAAAAGGATTTTGGGAAAAACAGTCAGCCAAAAGGTTTTTTAGAACTGCTGTATAACCTGTATCTGAGCGCGTATGACATTATGTATGATGTCATTACAAATCTGGATGAAATTTCCGATCTCGACATCCTCAAATATGGAACCCGGACCTACAATGCACTTTTATGCGGGGTATGGAACGGACTGGTAGATTCGGTTGCCGGATTATTGGCCATGGTGAAAATGATCTATGATGGCATTACCCTGGGTAAAGATTTTGCGCAGAACATCGAAAAATACCTTCCGACTCTTCTGGAACAGTTTGATGAAGCGGTACAGGCTATCAAAAACATCAGCTTTTCCAACACGGCCAAATATATCCATACCAAATTAAAGCAAATAAACCTTACATTTGATCCGGTTGCCTGTTCTTATTTTGTCGGATATGCATATGGTTTTATTATTTCTTTGATTATTGAAATTATTTTAACAGTAGTTGTTACAGGCGGCACCGTAACCATACCATTGATTATAGAAAAGCTTGAAGAAGCGTTATTTGGCATTTTCCGGCTGGGTTGGGGATTTGCGAAAGGGGTGGCAAAGAAGGTCAGGACGTTCAGTAGATTTGTTGTAAAGTCTGTTAAAGATCTGATTAAGGGTTTTGAGGAACTTGTAAAATTCCTGAAGGGTGAAAAAGGTAGCTTCAAGAAAATTATTGATGAGGTTTTTGAAATAACAAAAAAAGAATTTAAAGAGCTTAAAAGAAAAAAGAGAATTGAACTTTTTTCAACTATTATAGGTAAGCCAATTAATTCAATTCTTCTTAAAAAGCTCCAAAAAGAGTTTGAAGATTTAGGAGGAGCTTTACTCTATAATGATGAATCTTTTGAATATATTGCATCTCGAGAAAAAGCTGAAGGTGTTGCTATAGAGGCTATAACATTTAATGAAGAATTAATACTTCTTAATAAAAGCGCAACGACTTCGGCTGTATACGAGGAGTTAATTCATGCTACGCAATATAGGACCGGTAAATATGATAATTGGGTAGAGAAATACGGTAATGAAATTGCAAAGAATCTTATGGAGAAAGAAGCAGCTGTAGAATTAATTGAAAGAGCTGTAGAATGGAAATTACCTGCTGAGGAAATAAAACTGGTAAAAGAAAGATTAGAATTTTTTAACGAAGAACTTAGAATATTAGGATATGAAAATTAAAGTTGTAAATGTTTTCAAGTTAAACAATCCTTCAAAAATTATTTTTGATGTAGAAATTATAGAAGGAGATAAACTTATTAAAGAACAAAAATTTGTAAATTCAGATAATAATTTAAAATTTACAGTAGTCTCTGTAGGACATGTTAATCCTCCAGTTAATAGTTTTTATCCATTAATAGTAAATACTGATTCTACTAATATTTCTATTTATAAAGATAAAGTTTTTGTTAGGGATTAATTTATACTCAATACCTGCTGAGATATAATAAGAAGTGTTTTTTTTGTTTATATTAATATAAGTATAGGTCATTTTAAAAGCAATAAGACATTGCAATATCTCTTACAGCTTTACGGTTCATTTATAAAAATCTTAATTTTAAAAGATTAGGATTAATTAATGAAAAAAAGAATAAAATGAAAACATTATTTAGTGTAAAATATAATTTAACCTGGGATAATGAAAATAAGCCTCTGCAGTTTTCAGAGGGAAATGTTGACAGACCATTATCTATAAAATGGAGAATGCAAAAAATCGATTATGAAATAGTTAGCGATCAGGTCAATTTTATATCTCATATTTTTGCTTTTCAAGATCTTATAATGGTCTGTTATTCTAAGAATTCAAAAGACCATAGTTTTCCTAACAATCTTGTTATATACAATTTGAAAAAAGAAGTAATTAGGATATTGCCTCCACCAATTCCTATAAATTGGGACAAAATTTCCCCAGTTTATTCAATTGGTGAAATAAAAGAAATTGATGGAGAAAAATATATAGCTGTATATATAGATACAGACAATTATTTTAGCAGAGAACAAGGTGTGATCGGATTTATAGAAATTAGATGGCTAAGCTTAAACACTTTCGAATACCATCCGACAGAACATACTCTTATAAAAGATTATGGAAGATAGGTCACAGTCCATTTTTTAGGGAGTTTATATACAAATAATCAATACTTGTTTTTATTCTTACTAAGTAAACGGCCAAAGCTAATTTTTTATCTGGAATCCGTCTAACTGTGGCGGATTCTTGATATATACTGTTTTTCATTTAGCTGATTACTGAAATCATTATCAAATACCGGTTAACGGCAAATGATTTATGACTGCCCCGAGGAAAGCTATCTAAAGGTTATTCGGAGACTATTATGGATGCAATTAAAAAAGTGGATTAAAGAAATTAGTTTACATTTAAAGTAAAAATATGCAAGTATTAATAAAAAGAAACTGGCAATATATTTTATATAAGGAGAACCAAAAGTATTTCCTGGAAGTTATTTGCGGAGGTGCAGCAATGTTCGAATTGAAAATATCACTGAATAGCGAAGAGATAGATGATTATTTATCTCATGGAGAAATATTTATAGATAAATTAGCGGAAAAAATCAGAAATTCTCCGGGCGAATATTTGGATAGAAAAGATGAAAAGTAATTATATGTATATCCTGATTTTTCAGGAAAAAGCATAAAATTTATGTCTTAAAGTTGTTTTGTGTTAATAAATTCACTTATGAACTAAAGAAAAAAAATGGAATTTTGTTTACTTAATTGCCGAGACACATTAAACGCTTAATATCTTACAGTTTTATTACTCATCTGTAATAGAATCATCTTGATTAAAAACTAGAGATCATTAATTAAAACCCATGGAAATTAAGTTTTTAAAAAAACTGGAAAATAATAGAACTATAAATTGGGATACGATAAAGGGTATTTCCGAGAGTGAAATTAAGAACGTAGAGAATAGATTTGGAATAAAATTCCCTCTTGCATTTAAAGAATATCTTTATTTGGCTGGTGATTCTTCCGGAGGATTAAGGCTTGCTGACGGGAATGGTTCTTTAGCTGTTTTGACAAAAGATGATGTAAGAAAAAAATTAGAAAAATCGATGCAGGAATTTCAGATTCCTATAAAAAGGCCGTTTTGGGTTTTTTCGGAAAAGGATGGATTTCAGCAGTTCTTTTTTATTTATCTCGATGAAAATTCAGAAAATCCCCCTGTCTGGTTTACCACTTATGGCGATCAAGAAGATGGTCCCAATGTAATCATAAAACTTAGTGATACCTTCAGTGAGTTTATCGATGATTTGATTGATCGCTCTATTCTTTTTGCTCAGAGAGGATATTAAATTTCTTTCTATTCATTGACTGTCGTTTGTTGGAAATACAGCAATAGGAAAAAATAGGATTATACATAGTCTCAGATTGGAAAACAGCTCAAATACCTAAAAAATTAAAAAATGATAGATCACCAATTAACAGAATGGCTGTATTATGAGCACATCTACAGATGGGCTCTGGATAAAACTGCGTATGATGATCCCAAGTATGTGAAAATGTTACCTGAAAAAGAAAAATTCCTTGATTATATCATGGAATGTGATACCTGGGAATTTATAAGCACTCTGGTATACCTTTTCAGAGAAAAACATCCTGTAAATTCCTCCAGTATAATTGCTGAACTTAGTTGGGATGACCAAAAAGAAACATGTATCACAGGCAAATGTTTCCGTCAAGCCGGAGATATCAAAAGCATTTACTTCAAAGAAAACAGAAATGATTACATCCTGAAGGTAAGGCTGGAATTCGCCTCTTCTCAGCCTGATGCGAAAGATTGGGTAAAACAAGGATTGCTGTGCAAGACCTATCAGGAACAGCATACTTCTGGAGAAACCGTTTTTTCTTTTCAGAACGAAATTTTACAAACTATAAGAGTTACTGATAAAGGGCTACTGATTCAGCTTAATTCGGATCAGCTTCCGGAATAAAAAAATGCCGTCTCCTTGTGAGGCGGTTTTTTAATTACAGAAAAAGAATTAGGGGTAACCTTTATCTTTACGGGAATTTCCTGAAAGCATTTTTCAATTTTTTTATTATAAAAAATAACACGTCGAGTTTTGACGTTTCCCGCTTCTATCTTTGGACCATGCTGACAAAGCAGGATAGTAATACTGTCTGAAATAATACCCAAAGAAAATATGGAAACACCCCATCACAATTATAATATACGCTTCAATGAAGATCTTGACACGATTGAATGGATCGATATCGAAAATGCTGAATTAGACTTTTACAATTATCTCAACGATATTGAAAATTTTTTCCAACAGGACTTTGAAAACAACATGACCGAAGAAAAAGTTTTCTGATCAAAATTACCCGCTCCGCAACTGCCTGGAAATTATAACCTACCCCATTCTCTGAATGACCATTCACAAAATACAGACAGCCGAAGCAGATTTTCAATGCACTATTACACCCGGTAACAGAAGATGGAAAAAATATTAATAAAACCTACATTATGCTGTTCTGTTTGTGCAACGTCCATGACTTATTTATCAACATTTTGAGATTTTACCTATGCTTATTAAGTGACATCTGTGTAAAATTCGTCTTCATTGAATTCCCGGGGCTGTCCCATTTACCACTACAGGCACAGTCTTTACAGCCATTCAGGAAAGATTTTAAAAGAAATTTCCAATTTTTTTTAAAATAAAAAAAACACGTCGAGTTTTGACGTTAGCCACTTTTACCTTTGGAAATATAAAACAAAGGCAAGATAAAAATAGAGCTTAATAACTTTTGAATTCAGTATTAATTAAACCAGATTTTAACACCAAAAACCGCATACAGAATATGGAAACAAGAACTTATACCCCAGATGCAAATTTTAATAATGAACTCTATACTATTGAATGGAGCGACATTGAAAATACAGAGGCAGATTATGACAATTACCTGAATAATCTAAAAAACGTATTCCGTCAGGGTACGAAAATAATATATTCTTAAACAAACATATGGTTCCGCAGCTGTCCGGCATTCTATCACCCCCAATAAACCTTTAATGTCTCATTTCTTGAAATTCTCCATTTCACAATATGTCGGACAGCCGGAACTGTTTTTTAAACGAAAAAATACAGCATATCCAAGTAACAAATAATTTATGAAAACAAAACAAGAATTAAAACTCCTATTTGAAAATGATGACACTCCTAACCAGGATGACTTCTGGGAATGGCAGGATTCTTACTGGCATAAAGAGGATAAAATTCCGGCAGCAGCAGTAGACTACGATTTTACCCAAAAAGCAGATGTAAACGCATCCAATCTGACGCCGCAACAGACAAAGCTTTGGAAAGATAAAATAGAAACCCAGACTTCCATTCAGAGTCCGCAGCTTAACGGAAATGTATTAACGGTATTCTACACTGGAGAAAATGGCGTTCAGCAAAGCAAATCCATAGATTTAGGCGGCCTGATTACCAATGATATTCATATCGAAAATGCCCAATATGATGCTGCCCAAAATAGTATTACGATTACGCAAAATAACGGTACTTCTTTCCAGATCAATTTGTCGGAATTCAGTATGGTCGCAACTACCAATGCCGACGGAAGCGTTACCCTAACCCAGGAAAGCCAGGCAAAACTCATTCTGAAAAAAGTAGCGGTTACAGGCAGCTACAATGACTTAACGGATAAGCCTACCTTTACAGGGGACGATAATTTACAAAAAGTGGTCGAAAGAGGAAACGGTACCACCAAACCTATCGTTTTTCAACCGGAACAAGGCCGGGCAGGAGAAATAAATTTCAGCCCTACAACCTATTCCTTATGGTTTGGGAACATGAATAAGGACCACACGGGAGCTTATGGGATCGGAATCGGCTATAACACACTTTCCAACTTAACCACCGGGACAAGTGATGTTGCCATCGGAGGTTTTGCCGGCACAAATTTAACAACCGGATTATGGAATACTCTTGTAGGGGTAAGCAGTGGCAATGCTTTAACAACGGGAAGCTACAATGTAATGCTTGGGACAGAAGCCGGAAAAAACTCGACAACCGCCACCGGCTGTACGTACGTTGGCGATGAAGCCGGTGTTAAGAATATCGACGGTAAAAATAACACTGCGCTAGGCCTCGGAGCAGGATACTGGCTCACCCACGGCACCCAGAATACCTTTATCGGAGCCTTTGCCGGCAATAACCATGGAAAGACCACCGGTTCAGGCGCATGGGGCTTCAATACCTTTATCGGATATAATGCAGCTTCTACCACCCATGCTATGGGAACGTGGGGAGACAACAATGTTGTGATCGGCTGTAATGCACCTTTAGGGGGATCAGTATCCAACAAATTGGTTATCGAGTCAAATCCAGCGGCAAGGCGTCACGATTTTGTTACCCCTTTAGTCGGTGGTGATTTTGCTGCGAGAACTCTGGACTTTGATGCCGTAGTTTCCGCAAAAAGAACGCCGCTGGCAGACAGCACCTATACAAAAGTGGCTGTTCTGAATGCTGGAAACGTATTCGGATATAAAAACTTATCCGATTTTACAAGCTTTATTCCTCTAACAGGAACCGCGCCGGGAGCAGCCCTTACCGGAAACATCCAGTTCACAAACGATGATCCGGCAGAAAAAATCATTTACAGGAACAATGAGCCTGCAAACATAAAAAATGCAGTCGGTCTGCTTCAGGAATCTGTAATGATGTCTTCCGGCAGTCCGGACGGTACCGATCTTTCCTGTGTAGAAGTATGCAGGGAAACAGGGATTGTCGCAAAGGCGTACGGTGCAAATATAAGGATGGATGAAGCCGGAGTTTCCCTAAGGCAGACAAACGGAACAGACACCAAAGAAATTTTTGTAAGCGCAGATTCGGATGAGCCTATCCTTATTAAGCATCAGGCAAAGAATCCGAGAGGGCTAAGTTCAAAAACATATTTCGGCGAAAATTCCCAGAAAAACGATTATATCCAGAAGCAATATGCTGATAGCCAGCATTCCTACACTACGAAAGAAACAAAGACCGGAGGATTATGGATCAATAACAAACCTGTGTATAAGAAAACATTATCCCTTAACCAAGTTCCGAGAAACGGCGAAATCATGCTCGATAAAATTTTTGAGGATATGGAAACCATCATTTCCAATCAGATGTTTACAGAATCTTCCTCAGAAAATATAACTTTTGCAGGAAACCAATGGAGATCCAAGGTATTTGTTACATTGGAAAAGAATCTTGTAAAATTTGAAATGGCCAATACTCCGGATTATGATTATTCCCAAATCGATTCATTTACATTGACGTTGGAATATACCAAAAAGGCAGATGATCCTGTACAATAGTTTTCCGTTGAATCGTATATTAAAAATCAAGACTTGGCCAGCCACAAAACTTAATTTTTTTTAGCACAACAATAGTAAGAACCATAAAGAAAAACTCCGCAAGGGATAAAATCCTACGGAGTTTTTACTATTAGATGGCTGGTAATCTTTATTTTAAATAGTATACAGGTCTTGTTTTAAATGATAAAGATGGTTTTACGGCTCTGTGATCCGGAATTCCATGATCTGCTTTTTGTTAATTTTTTAAACAAAAATCAGGCACGACATATTTTGTCGTATGAACGTCTTATATTTGTGGTATTAACTTTTAGCAATGAAACGTCCGCCAACATTTTATACAGGAATGCAACAGACGGCAATATTAAATATTTTAGAATGAAAAAAGACTTTTACCTGACAAGATATGCACTGATTATCAAGAGACTGGAAACGTCTGCAGCCACTTATCCACAACTTAAAGAATACCTGCTTAATTCTTTCGAATTTCAGGATGCGGAAATCAAGAGCTATTCGATCCGTACCCTGCAGCGGGATATCCGGGAAATTGCCAATCTTTTCAACCTTTCCATTCATAATAAAAAGAAGGGCGATAACCGCTATTATATTGAGAGCCGCCCGGTTCTGGAAGTGGATGAATACAACCAGAAACTGCTGGAGTCTTTTCAGGTAAGCAACGCATTAAACCTTCACCCTGATTTCTCAAGCCTCATCTTTTTTGAAACCCGGAAACCTACAGGCGTAGAGCATTTTTATGATCTTTTCTTTGCCATCCGTAATAACAGAGTGGTCCTTTTTGAACATTATAATTATAAAAACAAGATAATGACCTCACGAAAGGTTCATCCTTTGGCATTAAAAGAATCTAAAAACAGATGGTACCTGATTGCTGTAGATACAAAGGATAAGATGCTGAAATCTTTCGGGCTGGACCGGATCAATTATCTGGATGTTTCAAAAAATAAATTCAGGGAAAAATACAAATACAATTTCAGGGAACATTTCAAAAATGCTTTCGGTGTGATGAACCTGGCTGAGCAGCATCCTCAAAAAATTATATTGAGATGCAGCAGACACCAGGGAGAATACATCAGGAGCTTCCCGCTTCACCAGTCCCAGAAAGAAACAAAGGAGACACCTGAAGAAATTTTCTTTGAATTTTTCCTTCATCCTACCTATGATTTTATGCAGGAAATCCTTTCTTACGGAAAAGAAGTTCAGGTACTGGAACCTAAAACCTTAGTTGAAGAAATCCGCGGACACCTGCAGGAATCCCTGAACCGCTATTTTGAAATCTAAATTGATTGATAATTTTTGATTACATTTACATAAATATACCCAAGTGAAGTCTCTTATTGTCTGTCTGTTTTGCTTTATTTCATCATTCTGCCTTTGCCAGCAGACAGAGGAATTTAAACTTATTAAAAATTATTACAACCAGCACCGCTCCATGCTGGGTAAGGAATTCAGGAAAAAGTTTGATGCAGAAACAAACAATTTCTACAAAGCTTCCATAAAACAGGATTATCTGCTGTTTATGGAAAAAATGGACAGCATTGAAAACGTTGCCCTGACCGGAGCCTTGCTAAAAACAAAAAACATGGAAGACCTCGACAGGCTTAAGCTGCTGAATAAATCTTTGCCTGCAGAAGTTTCCCACTCCCCTACGGTCGTTATTGATAAAGTAGCCGATTACCCCGGCGGAATCAATGAACTCAGGAAGGAAGTGGCCGATCTCTTCTATCTGGGCGGTGTACATTCCGACATCAAAACCGTAAAAGCCAATGTGGGCTTTATCGTGGAAACAGACGGACGGATCAGCAATGTAAAGGCGGAAGGCGAAAACTATACTTTTAACAGACAGGCCGAAATCGCCTTATATTCCATTTCCCAAAAATTTTCTCCGGCCATTGTAAATGGGAATCCCGTGAGATACCGTTTCCGTCTTCCTTTAACCATGAATATTGAGTAGTTTATATGAGAAAATATTTTTTCTTTTTTTCTTTTTTGTCCCTAAGTATTTATCACTCCCAGCAAAGGGAGGGACTTCGGCTGATCCGGGAAAAATATGCTCCCCGGTTTGAAAGCATTATATCCCGGTATAAAGCTATGAATAGTAAAAAGCTTTCAAAAAAAGAAATCGAACAGCTTAAATTACAAAAAGAAAAAGAACTGAATTCCCTAGAGTTCGAGAGAAATGAGGAATATTTACTGGAACTTGAAAAAATAAAATTAAATCCGCTAATTATTAATTTTGATGCTGAAAATATTCAGCCGATCGAAGAGAAGGGAGAGGTTCCTGCCCGATATCCTTCCGGCTATGATGGTTTCAGACGTGAAATTGCCGAAAAATTCTGTGCCGGAACCATTGAAGCCAAAGGTAAGATGAGCACTGAAATTATGTTCGTTATTGAAAAGGACGGAAGTATTATTGATGTAAAAGCCACAGGCGCCAATGATGATTTTAACCGGCAGGCACAACTTGCGGTGTACCTTACGGAAAAACAATGGAGACCGGCAACAATAAACGGGTATCCCGTAAGATATAGAGTAAAAATTCCTTTACATTTAAATTTCGATTGATGTTTACCGACGAATATTTTATGAAAATGGCTTTTCACGAAGCTGAAGCAGCTTTTGAAAAAGACGAGGTCCCCATCGGGTGCATTGTGGTTTCCAATAACCGCATTATTGCGAGAGCTCATAATCTTACGGAAACGTTACATGATGTCACCGCACATGCCGAGATGCAGGCCATTACTTCGGCCGCTAATTTCCTGGGCGGAAAATACCTGAAAGACTGTACGATGTATGTAACCTTAGAACCCTGTGTGATGTGTTCCGGCGCACTTTCCTGGTCGCAGATTTCAAAAGTGGTGATCGGAGCCAGAGATGAACAGCGCGGGTTTATTAATAAGCACCTCAGCCTTCATCCGAAAACGGAGATTGTTACAGGTATTATGGAAAATGAATGCTCTTCGATAGTTAAAGAGTTTTTTAGATCCAAAAGATAATTATAATGTTTATCAACATTTGATTTCATATTGATAGCTATTATTTGATTTAACAATAAATATGAAAATTATTTTTAATAAAAGTCCCTTTTTGTTGATTTAATGATTATATTTGGTTGAATTTAAAACTAAAATAATCGCTATGAGAAAGTTATCAAGAAAAGAAACAGCAAAAATCAATGGTGGAATCAGACCAGATCAATGCTTTTATACAGATCCTAATACAGGTCAAAAAAAAGTTGGTTGCAGAAACATGCCTTTCCAAGATGAAAATGGAACCTGGGTATATCCACTGGTTGAATGTGAGCCTTGCGGCGGAATTTAATACAAATTATAGACAGCCCTTTTGTAGGGCTGTCTTTATTTATCTTTTCCTAAGAAATACAATCCTTTCAAAGTATGGAGCCTGTCCATTACATGAATTTTATCCGTCAGTGGTTTATACACATGCGAAACTCCGCCCGTTGCCACAACAAAACAATCGTCGCCTACTTCATCGTTAATCCGGTCGATAAACCCTTCCACCATTCCCAGGAAGCCGTAAACCATGCCGCTTTGCATACAGGTAACAGTATCCAGCCCCAACACCGTTTTCGGTTTTACCAGTTCGATACTTGGAAGCTGGGCGGTCTGTGCAATCAGTGAATTCAGAGCAGTTATAATCCCGGGAGCAATAATGACTCCTAAAGTTTCCCCATCCTCAGCGACACAGCTTGCCGTAAGGGCGGTTCCGAAATCCAGCACAATTTTTTTCCGGTCGGGATACATATGGTGGGCAGCCACGAGATTGGCGTAAATATCCGTTCCCATCTGCTTGGATTTTGCCACCACTCCGGAAGGAGTATTCCTGTCGACAATCACAGGATCGAGATCATGGATCTTTTTAATCGCTGCGTTCATCACTTTGGTAAGCGGAGGAACAACTGAGCCTATGATCACTTGACGAATTTCCTTCGGTTCGATTTTATAAGTCTGATACAACATTGACATCTGAACATACAATTCGTCCGGCGTCCTGTATGGTTTTGTATTGATTACCCAGGAAATATCACAGTTATCCTCATTAAAAAGTCCGAACCGGATGTTGCTGTTGCCTATGTTTATTACAATTGAATTCATACAGGTATTTTCAGAAAGACCTAAATCTTGGTTAATTTTAAAGCGTTAAATTTAATGATTTTACTAAAACTACCGTTTATACTTTTGCGGTATTCCAAAACAATTATTTATATTTAGAACCGAAACCCGCTTCATTCCCATTTTCATGAAAAACGCAATATCAATCATTCTTTTCTGTATAAGTATAAATACTTCTGCGCAAATTTCTTATTCATTCAATTATAAGTTAAAAATAAAACCGGAGAAGAAGTCCGAAACTGCCAGAAGTTTCTGTCAGCTTGTCAATTCCAAAGCACTTCAGTATAATTTTTATGTAGCGGACAATATGAATGGTGATTTAATAGATACCCAAAGAAATACGGTATCTCATATTTATATTGATAAGGAAGATAAAGAATTTAACTACAACGTTCTGGATCATTTAAAAGTCCCAAACCTGGCTAAATATACCATGAATAGTGATCGCATTTGCATTGATCAGATAAAGCCCGACGAATATTCAATACAATGCTTTGAAAAAGATGCCGACTCCCCCAGTTTAGAATTGATTGCAAGCCTTGAACCTGCAGACGATGATTTAATTCGATTTTACAACATTACGTTTGATGATGACTTACATTTAAAAATTATCAACGGTTTAAAAGAAAAGCTGAATGGAAATTTCAATTACTATATCAGAGAATACACGATGAAAGATAGAGAAGGATCAAGAAAACATGCCATAGAAAAGCCTGAAAAAGTGAATCTTAATCTAATTAATTCATTAAAAGAAGAAGAAGTTGCTCTTTAGAATAAAGATAAAATGTAAAATTTTTAAATGTATTTAAAATACAATTGTTTATTAAATTCAAAAACAATTATTTATATTTAAAAACTCAAATCATCTAACTGCACTGCATCTCATGAAAAAGCTGTTTCTTCTTTTTTTACTTTTTACCGGACTGAATATCTACGCACAGACAGCAGCAGCCGCCAAAGAAGTATTTGAAAAGATTAAGAAAGAATCAAAGATCGACGGCAGCGACAAGACCGTCTACAATCTCCTCGATGAGTTTTATGCCAAAACCCTGCAGGCCGAAAATGATGAATTGACTGAAGAAACAATAGAGAGAACACAAAAACTTGTTTCAGACCAGGATACAAAAAACCTTCATATCCTGATGCTCTTCCTGATGTATCAGCAACATATCAGCCAGACGGCAGCCGTTGGCAAAGCATCGGATGCCGAGTTCCAGGTAGCCACCATGAGACTGCTGGAAGACGAAATGAAAAATGTATACGGAAAAGTTCCAGCCATTGTTTATATTTATAAATACGAAGCTTTAGAGAACGGAAATAAAAAAGAAGAAGCCAAAGCTGCTGCCCTACAGGGATTGAAAGAATACCCCGATTCTGTTCCTTTGAAAGTATATGTTTATTTAAGCACCAATAGCGAAACTGAAAAAAATGATCTTCTGAAAAATCATTTTAACCATTGGATGGTAAAGCAGTTTGGTATTCAATAACTGATTTCCCTGAATTACAAGCTTTTGAAGTCCAAAGCAATAGATTCCTTATATTATAAATAACCCCCTGAGAAATGATCTCAAGGGGTTAATTTATTTTTTGAGAACTTATTTCACCTCAACAAAATTATCTTCAGGATTCACATCTGCCATCCGCTGGCTGAAATCGATTCCGATCATGGATAACTGAGATTTTGTGTAAGGTACCGTAATGGTATATTCCTTCTGAGTCCATGGCCAGTACGGCATTGTCTTGAATTCTCCATAGGCATCCTTTGTTTTCCAGGTATGCGTCATATTCATCGGGATCTGGTAGTTTACGATTTTCTGATCAGCGGTCATAATGCTGAAATCGATTGGCATCGGAACCTGGCCGTTATTTACTAAGGTAATGGTTGTCGACTTAGCATCATATTTTACATCCTTGATTGCGTAATCTATCGTTTTGGTAGTATTGATCCAGTAATTCTGGAACCATTTCAGATCCATCCCTGAAACTTTTTGCGCAATATGCAGAAAATCTCTGTCTGAAGGATGCTTCATCGCCCACTGGTCATAATACTGCTTCAGGGTTTCCGCAAGATTCTGTTCACCCATAATATAGCCCAATTCCACCAGATACAATTCTCCTTTCACATATGAAGCATACGTATAGGCAGTTCCGTTGTCGTGGTGATCTCCCAACCAAATGGCAGGCTCTTCAATTCCTTTTTTAACAAAATTCCGGTAAGCATTAATTGAATTAAAGAACGGATTCGGAAGTTTTTGGGCTGGCGGAAACAATTGATTCATCACATACCCTTCCGCGTAGCTGGTAAAACCTTCATCCATCCACGGGCGCATCGGTTCGTTAGTGGCCAACATCTGCTGGTACCAGGAGTGGGCACCTTCGTGGGCCATCAGCCCCATTAATCCTTCAATATTTTTGGCTTCTCCCAAGATCATCGTGCACATTCCGTACTCCATTCCGCCGTCGCCTCCCTGGATGAAAGCATAAGAAGGATAAACATACTTTCCGAAATGGGCATTCATCAGCTGGTAATATTTGGTAACATAGGGCTGTGCTTCTTCCCAGACTTTTGTTTTGTCATTATTCTGATACACAAGGAATACTTTCGGGCCTTGCGGAACATCGAAGCTTTTTACGATGTAATCCCTGTCGGCAGCCCATGCAAAATCCAGGATATTTTTCGCGGTCCATTTCCAGGTAGCTTTGTTTTTATCTGCTTTGATCTTTGCGTTGGGATCATAACCTTTCACTTCGGATGGATTTTCCAAAGTTCCTCCGGCCCCGATCACATAATCTTTGTTGATTTTAATCGTCACATCGAAATCCGAGAACGGTGCGTGGAATTCTCTTCCGACGTAATCGAACGTAGCCCAGCCGTCGTAGTCGTATTCTGCGATTTTAGGATACCATTGGGTCATCGTCATATCCACTCCTTCCCGATTGTTCCTTCCGCTTCTTCTGATTTGCTGAGGAATTACGGCATCCCATTCCAAAGTAAAAGTGGTTGATGAATTCGGCTTTATCGGTTCTGCCAGATATACTTTCATCACGGTTTCCTGGACTTCAAACTTCAGGGTCTTCCCATTTTGCTTAATCCAATGGATATTCTGTGCGCCCTCCTGGTCTTTAGGAATTGAAGCCAATCTTGAAATCCCATCTTTCTGCAATCTTGAATCCCCGTTTTTTCCCTGTGACGCCACCCGTTGATCCATCATCGAACCCGGTTTGAAAGCATTCCAATACAGATGGAAATACACCACATCCAGTTGGTCTGGCGAATTGTTTTTATAGTCCAAGGTCTGTTTTCCTTCGTAAGTAAATTTTTCAGCATTGACATCAATATCCATCTTGTATTTCGCACTCTGCTGATAATATGGGCCCTGCTGGGCGTGAAACTGAGAAATGATAAACGCAAACAGGATTGCAACCGATTTTTTCATTTAAAATTTTTTATTTTCTCTAAAGATAAGTATTATAAATAAAAGCTTCACCCTTAGATTGAAGATGAGGCTTGGGTTTTAGATGAATTTCAACTGAGTTTGTTAAACGTATTCTAATCAAGATTCACGCACTCTAATAGATCTTTACTCTATAATGATTTTATACGATTTTATGGCCTTTCATATTTTCTTCCGACAGTGCTTAAATTTTCAAAAAGATTACTTGAAAAATCTTTAACAAAAATACTTCCTGCTATTTTTTTTGTCCCTTTAAAAGTCTCGTATTCGGTTTTCCTGGAACTTAAATTATAAAAATCATTGACAACGGAATAATCTCCAGTTAATAAATTGTATGTTTTATTACAATGCCCGCCGGGAGTCCTGTAACTATAATCATAGCCGATGAGCTGTATTTCTTTTACTTTTTTGTTGAACCTCAATTTTAGACCATGACCGTACAATCCTGTTCCTTCTTCATAAACCAGAAATTCCAATACCTGGTTTTTATACTTTAATGGAACAACAAAGACCCCATTAAATAAATCAAAATCGATATAAAAAGTTTTATTTTTTGAGGTAAGATATATGATCAAATACTTTTTACCTGAATGAAGCTCATTGTCGGTTTGATAGATTACCGTCATCACATCATCTTTCTTATCCTTATCAAAATCAGCAACTATTCTACTCATTTTTTTACCACTCGCAGGGCTTTTGATAAATTCAGAAAAGCCTGCAGGTATTTTAAACTGTGAAAAGCAGCACAATGGAAATATCAACATTAAAAAAGAATATATTCTCATTGATCTGCCAGCAATTTTTTAATTAAAGTCACCTGTCCCAGGTGATAATAACAATGTTCAATCATTCCGTCGATATTCCTTAAATAACGTGAGTTCGGCTTAAGCAGCAATCAATCTATCTTCATCAATAATGTCGGAATTGGTGTTAATAGAAGGTTTTTTATCAAAGAAGGAATAAGCAGCTAAAGCGGAGAGAATATTGAGAA
>CAJYXJ010000050.1 GCA_913778085.1 uncultured Chryseobacterium sp. | reverse complement strand
AACACAGTCTGATTTTGGTTATAATACTTGAAATTCATATATAAATACCTGATTGTCAGATGTAAATATACAAAAATCTAAAATAATAACCAAGAATAATCCGCCTCAGTTGTGAGACGGATTCTTTAGAATTATTTGAAAAAAATTTTAATTGATATTTTTTACCATGATCCATCCGGTGTATTTTATCGGAGTCTTCTGTTTGTTTGGTTCATTCCAGTTGATATGATACCAGTAGGTTCCGGTAGAGATTTTCTTGTCAAAATGTTTACCGTCCCATTTGTAATTACTGAACTTATCTCCGGTGAAAATTTTGTTTCCGTACCGGTCGTAGATTACAAAGCTAAGATTTTCTTTATAAGCTAATTCACTGTAATCTATATAGTCATTTTTATTATCCCCATTCGGTGTGATCGCGTTTATTAAATTTGGTACGGTAACTTCTACAGAGACAGGCGTACAGTTGTAGGAATCTTTTACATAGAATATATGCTGGCCTCTTGAAAGTCCTGTAAATACATTGGAATCCTGCCAGTTTGCAGGTGAATCCACTGCGTATTTATATGGCGACTTACCTCCTGTTACATGAACCGTTACCGTGTTGTTGGAAATTTCTATTTCAGAGATTACAGGATCTTCTGCTTTTTTCACACTCACCAGTTGCTTCACGGAACATCCGTTATCCTGAAGAATTACCCAGTAGTTTCCTACAGCCACTCCGGTTATGGCCTGGGTAGTGGCACCGGTGCTCCAAAGGTAAGACTGATATCCCGGTCCGGCATCAAGATTTGTTCTTGCATCGATACAGATGGTTTTGTCTACCAAAACCGCAGATCTTTTAGGAGGAATAACCACCAGGTTTACTTTGGCAATGGCATAACAGCCATTTGAGTTGTATACTCTGATGTATGCCGTTCCGTTTCCGGAGATATACAGAGGGTTCAGAAGTTCATTGGTTGCGTTGCTGGCATCCACAAAAGTAGGATAATACTTTTTGGTGATAGGCGTTTGTGTTGAAACATTGGCTAAAGAAAGATTAAATGCGGCTTTCGTTTCATCCGTCTCAAGGAAACATGCGCTTACCGTGGCTTCTGTTACGACAGGAGTAGGAAGGAAATCCAAAGTAATTTTTGCGCTTCCGGTACATCCTTCACTGGTTGTTACTTTTACATAAACAAAACCTGCTCCTGAAAAATAGTTGGTAATATTTGTTGTGATCTCATTGGTTCCATAAGTAAGATCATTCAGTGTCGGATAGAATTTCTTAACTACAGGGCTATAAGTAGTTACATTAGCTGCTGTAAGATCAAAGAATCCTTTCCCGTTGTACTGGCAGGCTTTGATAGTGGTATCCGTTAAAATGAACGGAACTACCGTCAGGTTTAATGTTACCTGTTCGCAATCAATAAATTCGGTAGCATTTCCGCAGAATTTATAGACGATTTTATCGGGACCGAGATATCCCGGATTAGGGGTGTATATAATCTGTCCTGCTGAATTAACCGTTGCCGTTCCGTTGGTCGGCTGTGTAATTATCGTTACTGTGCTTGCCACCGGCGTCTGGGTAGTGGTAAATGAAAACGCAGGGGTAATAACTTTTGTAGCACAGGCACTAAGGTTTGCTGTTGTATTTCTAACGCAGGCAAATACTTTATAAATCGGAGTAGTAATCGGAGAACATGTTCCCATCGATACTTTTACCGTATAATTTCCTGCCTGTGTCGGGGTATAAACGTTCTGTGTCGCTCCTGCGATAGGAGTGCCGTTCAGAAACCACTGGTACCCTTCATAGCTGTCATCTACCTCAAGCACAATACCCGGTACGCATTCACCTGATTTCTTTGCAATAACCGGAATGGAAGAGAAACCGGCGAAGTAACCTCCATATCCAACGGCTCCACTGCCTCCTGCAATCCCTGCAGTTACGGCATTTGTGGAATTGATGGTGATATTCCCACTTGCAGCAGGCACGGAATAAGATACCCATGCCGTAGTTCCTAATACAGGATAGGGCCCCTGCGTCGCAGGTAAAGGACTTCCGTTTACTGTAACAACAGCACTGGCTTCCGTAAGGATATTAAGTTTTACGGTATTGCTGGTAGGTGGCAAAACATTTACCATTGCAATTTCGTCAATTTTTCTTGGCAGGAAACAGTTTAAAGGAGGTACATAATTGAAGCCTTCTGTCGCATTGCTGTTGTTAATCCCTGCTAAAAGCTGATAGACATATACGTTCTTGGTTGCCCGGATACGCATATTATAATGATCATTTCCCTGATTAATATATTTATTCGTGAAAGTTATGTTATCCGGAGAATTAATTCTTTTTCCCTGTCCGGCAGCAAGTATAAATATGGGAGTGGTTTCATTATTTACATATACTTCCGTATTATCTTCTGTCGCTACGATAAGGGCATCTTCCATACCTTGTGAGATATCCCCATTTCCTTTTACAAGAACAAACTCATTTCCTAACCGGTCAACAGGAACAGATTGGTCCATAATGATATCGGAGCCAACAAAAGAGCTGGTTACGGCAAACTGTCCGTTGAAATTTCCGTTGGTTACGGAAACAGGTTTGTCTGCCTCTATTTTGGCACCCATGAAAGCAGCTGTATTTGCCGGAGTGCCGCTGCCTTCAATAATGTAAGACTGTCCTTTCTGCAAAGTAAAAGTAAGTGTGGCCGGAGTAGTCGCAGGACCACCGGAAAAGGTAACCGAACTGTTATATCCGGAGACGGTAACCGTTGTGTTATCTTCGGTTGCCATGATTCCGGTTGTAAAGTTTAATATTGCGCCTCCATTACTATTGGTAACCGGAGAAATTACCGCACGGAATAATTTACCGATACCGGCTTTTCCTTTTGAAGTAAGAATTTCGCCGTGGCTGCTCACACTGAATCTGTAGTTTACGAAGTAAGGCTTACTTGCCTTTGTATAAATTCCTTTATTTACAGCAGTAAATTTATCTGTCGACTGCGTAGTTACCATCCGGGTAGCAAGATCTACGCCGGGAATCGGGGTTGGCGAAGTAAAATCAAACACCTTAGGTGTTCCTTTTTTAAGACCCTGTACGATCCCGATGACTACCTGATTACCGGAATTGTCATTGGAATAAATGGTAACATCGAACGGATCTACCGAATCCGTAGAGAAATATAATCCTTGATAAAAGGAAAAAAATACACCGGGAGTGGCTGCTACAGGAGCAAACCAGTGTTCCGTATCTCTCTGGGCAAATAAGGAATGCCCCGTAAGAAAAATCAATATTAAACTTAGTAGAAATCTTTTCATAAGAAAGGAATTAGGATTTATACAAATTTAATATATTATTTGAAATATAATTAATTAATGGTTGCGAAAATTACATTTATTCTCTGTTTTTAATTAAAATCCATCCGGAATATGACACCGGCAATTTGGTATCGGGTTCAATCCATCGTAGCAAATACCAGTAGGTTCCGGTAGGCAGCGGTGCTCCGTTGAGTTTCCCGTCCCAGATGTAATTTTTATCGGAAGATTTGTGTACGATGGCTCCGTAGCGGTCTGCAATTTCAATGGAAACATTCTGTTTGATTCTCAGATCAGAGTAATTCAGGACATCGTTATGACCGTCACCGTTCGGGGTAATGGCATTAATAAGGTTTAAAACCAGAAAGTCTACCGTTACCGGAGAACAGCCGTCTGCGCTCATTACGTAAACGGTATGCATTCCTCTTGAAAGTCCGGTAAAAATATTGGAAGACTGATAATCGATTCCGTTTAAAGAGTATTTATATGGTGGTGTTCCACCCGATACGGAAACGGTGGCATTGTAACCAGAAACTTCAACTTTCGTAATTTTAGGAGCAATTGCTGTTGCTACATTAACAAACTGGCGGTATACACAACCATTAAAGCCGAGATCCACATAATAGCTTCCTGCACCAACATTTACGGATTGGGTCGTTGCTCCCGTACTCCACAGATAGGAAGTAAACCCGGAACCTGCATCAAGGGTTGCCTTCTCATCGGGACAAATCGTTTTATCGGTTAACACGGTCGATTTTTTCGGTGCTTTTAACGTTATCGTTAAGACACCCGTATTCGGACAGGCTGTAGCACTGGTAAACCTTATATAGAACGTTTGGGTACCGGTGATGGTCTGAACAGAGGGAACTGCGTTGGTTGCTGCCTGTGCATTGGCCAAAGTCGTGTAAAAAGTCATACTTACCCCGGGATCTGCAGTAAAAAGATTTTTATAATCGTTCAGGTTAGCGCTTTCGGAACCGTTAATGTCGGCGTCACAAATTTCAGCGGCGGCATTTCCTGCAGTTAATGTAATCCTGTTGCCGATCTTAAAATTAATCTGCCCGAAAGCAGGAGGGCAGGCTCCGGTAAGAGCATCCACCCTTACATATACGGTGGTATTGGCACTGTACGTCCAGTTTGCAGGTAAAGTATTATTATTTCCGGCATTTGCATCTGTCTGGTTAAGGTAATACCGTACATTAAAGCTTGCGGAACCCGTAACGATCTGTGGTGTAACACCAGGGAAATTAATATTAATGATCCCATCGAAATTGTCATCGCAGAGAACTGCATTGTAATTATTTGTGTTGACATTCGGCAGCGGCGTAACGGTTAATGTAATCTGGGCCACCTTTGAACATCCTGCCGATGAGGTTATATTGGCATAAATAGTTCCAGCCGGTCCGTTGTATGTTGCGGGACTAGCAATCGGCGTTCCCGTTAAAGCCGCATTGGTAAAATACTGAACCGTTGTTCCTGAATCCGGAGTTATATTAACGGAAGTAAGGTTAAAAGTTCCGTTTCCGTTTGCATCTGCACAGGAATTTAATGAACCGTTGGTAACATTTGGTAGAGGATTGACCGTTAATACAATCTGAGCTGTTTTTGAACATCCTGCCGATGAGGTTACGTTGGCATAGATAATTCCTGAAGGTCCGGAATAGGTTGCAGGATTCGTAATAGGCCCGGTTAAATTGGAATTGGTAAAATACGTTACCGTTACTCCTGGGTCCGCGGAAACATTGACTGAAGTGAGATTAAAAGTTCCGTTTCCGTTCGTTCCGGCACAGACCGTCAGAGAACCGTTGGTCACATTCGGCAGCGGATTTACCGTTAAAGCAAGCTGTGCTGTTTTTGAACATCCCGACGGTGCAGTGACATTAGCGTAAATAATTCCCGAAGGTCCCGAATAGCTTGTAGGATTGGTAATCTGCCCGGTTAAATTGGAATTGGTAAAATACGTAATCGTTACTCCAGGATCAGAAGAAATATTGGCTGAGGTAAGGTTAAAGGTCCCGTTTCCGTTTGCTCCTGCACATGTACTTAATGCCGTGTTGATTGCATTCGGGGCCGGAGTAACGGTTAATGTAATCTGGGCCACCTTTGAACATCCTGCCGATGAAGTTACATTGGCATAAATGGTTCCAGCCGGTCCGTTGTATGTTGCCGGAGTGGCAATCGGTGTTCCCGTTAAAGCCGCATTGGTAAAGTACTGAACCGTTGTTCCCGAATCCGGAGTTACATTAACGGAAGTAAGGTTAAAAGTTCCGTTTCCGTTTGCATCTGCACAGGAATTTAAAGAACCGTTGGCCGTTTGAAGGACATCAATATTAATCACAATTTTAAAATATTCAAAGTCGGCAGGATTTCCGTTCCCCTGAATATAATAAATAAATGTATCTGTTGTATCTGCTGTAAGGCCTGCGTTCGGAGTGTAGGTAATCTGTCCCGTAGTTGGGTTTATCGTAGCCGTTCCGGAAGTCGGTGCCAGAATAATGCTGGTATTAGACGGAACGATGGTCTGCGTTGAATTGGAAAATACCGGAGAGATCACTTTTGTATTGCAGGATCCTATATTGTAAGTTGTCGTTGTAATGGGAGGACAAAGGGTATATGAATACGAATTTGTTGCTACACTTCCACAATTGTTTTTCGTCACCATGCAGGTATAGTTCCCGGCTCCGTAGGTTTCAGGATTTATTGAATATGAGGTAGCTCCCGGAATAAGGGTTCCGTTAAGATACCACTGGTAAGTGTCATAGGTGTTGTCAACCTGCAGCACAACGCCTGTATAACAGTCCCCTGTTTTTGAAATGACGGGCACTGATGAAAACCCTGCAAAATATCCTCCGTAACCCACAGCGCCACTTCCTGCAGCAATTCCGGCTGTAACGGATTTCGTAGAATTTACCGTTACTGTACCGCTTACATTAGGAACGGTATAGGTAACCCAGTTCGGGTTCCCGTTTACCGGGAAAGGTCCATTTGCCGCAGCAACAGGTGTTCCGTTCAAGGTAACGGTTGCTCCGGTCTGTGTAATGATATTTAATCTGGTATTAAAAGTCTGGCTTCCTATTTTATTGATAAAACCGATCTCATCCACCTTATTCGGCATATAACAGCTTAATGGCGGGATAAAATTCATTCCACCGGTGGCATATTCGTTTCCATTAAGACTGGAAACTCCTGCCAGCAACTGGTAGACGTAAATATTATTATTCGACGAAATACCCATGTTGTAATTATCCCCGGTTCCGTGCTGTACATAATTGATGCTAGGAACCATATAATACTGTCCTGCATTAAGGGTAATACCTGAGGGAATGCCATTCAAAGTAATATTAGTACCGTTCTGGGTAGCGACAATCAAAGCCGTTTCCATTTCGGAGGCTACTGTTCCGTTGCCTTTCACCACAACAAATTCTTTTCCCAACCGGTCAACCGGCACTGCCTGGTCCATCAGGATATCATTATTTGAAAAATTCAGACTGGTATAAATACCGTTGAAGTTTCCGTTGGTTACCGAAATGGGCTTGGTCGACTGTATTTTCGCCCCGATTAGTCCATCCAGGTTGTAAACAGAATCGGTGCTTAGTGCATCCAGAATGTAGGATTCCCCCTTATTTAAAGTGAATGTTTTGGTAGGGCTTGAAGTTCCGTCTGAGAAAACAACATTGGGATTATAGCCTGAAATGACCACGGAAGTATTGTCTTCTGTTGCCGTAACGCCTATAGTGGAATTTACATAGCCTGCAGTCCCTGTTATCGGGGCCATCCCTACATAAAAAGTGGTTCCCAGCCCCGCCAGACCTTTGGAAGTGATGATTTCCGCATGATTGGTAAGTGAAAACCTGTAGTTGGCAAAAAATTTCTTAGTACCTTTCAGGTACAAGCCCATGGAATTGGGTATGAAAAGGTTGGATGGATTATCTGTAATCAAAAAACTATTGGGAATACTTACCTGTGCGGGATTTCCTTTACTAACCTGTACTGTTGTAAAAAGAGAATTGGCATTATAAATCTGTACCGAAAAAGGAGTAACCTCATCCGTAGACAGGTATAAAAAGCCTTGTAAATTGTTTGTTCCTGCTTTGGAAGCCATCGGTGCAAACCAATGATCCGTATCAAGCTGGGCGTTGCATAATAAGCAAAGAAACGTACAGATGGTTAGTAGAAGTTTTTTCATAATTCTCAATAAGGGATGCAAATGTAACTATTAAAAATCAAATTTTTACATAAAATTTAATTACTAATTTCTATAATATTAAATATTGTTGAATTTTTAATATTCTTTTAATATTCCGGTATATTCCATAAAGGGAGAATAAAAATCCCGATGATTCTCTGTCATCGGGATTTTTATTCTGTATTTTTAAGGATTTCTTATTCTCTGTTTTTAATTAAAATCCATCCGGAATATGACACCGGCAATTTGGTATCGGGTTCAATCCATTTGAGAATATACCAGTAAGTTCCGGTAGGCAGTGTTCGGCCGCCGGATTTCCCGTCCCAACTGTAAGTATTATCGGTAGATTTGTGTACCGAAGCTCCGTAACGATCGGAAATTTCAATGGATACATTTTGCTTGATCCTTAAATCCGAATAATTCAGTACGTCATTGATTCCGTCCCCGTTTGGTGTAATGGCATTGATAAGATTTAATACTAAAAATTCTTTAATTACAGGCGAACAGCCATCTTTTCCTAAAACATATACCGTGTGAAGGCCTCTGCTCAAACCGGTAAAAATATGGGAAGTCTGGTAATCGATTCCGTTCAGGGAATATTGATAGGGTGCAGTCCCACCCGAAACCTGTATGGTTGCGTTGGACCCGGCAACATTAATGCCCGTAATGCTCGGAGCCTGTGAAACGGTTACGTTAACATATTGGCGATACACGCAGCCGTTAGAGCCCAAGTCGACGTAATAGTTTCCGGCACCTGTGAGAATCGTTTGTGAAGTTGCTCCTGTACTCCACGTATAAGAAGTAAATTCAGGTCCCGCATCCAGTACTACTTTTTCTGTGGAGCAAATTATCCGGTCCTGCAATTTTTCCGACTTTTTAGGAGTCTTTAAAGTAAAAGTAATCGTTCCCGTGTTCGCACATTCCGTTGCGCTTGTCAATCTTATGTAAAATGTTTTCGGAGCGGTAATTGCCTGGTTGGGAGAGACCGTGTTCGTACCATTCTGGGCATCCGCCAATGCAGCATGGAAAGTTATCGTAACGGCAGGATTGGCTGTGAATAAATTTTTGTAATCGTTAAGGTTTACATTCTCTGAACCGTTGAGATCATTATCACAAACATCCGTATTGACGGTGTTGGAAATTAAAGCGATCCTGTTTCCTGTTTTGAAATTAATCTGTCCGAAAGCCGCAGGACATGTTCCACTAAGGGCATCTGCTCTTACATAGACTGTTGTATTGGCGGTGTACGTCCAGTTTGCAGGTAAGGTGTTGTTATTCCCGGCATTTGCATCTGTCTGGCTAAGGTAATACCTTACATTGAAATTCGCCGGATTGGTAACAATCTGAGGAGTAATATTTGGGAAACTCACATTGATGATTCCATCGAAATTATCGTCGCACAGATTGGCATTATAGTTTGTTGTATTGATATTCGGAGACGGCGTAACGGTTAATGTAATTTGGGCAACCTTTGAACATCCTGCCGATGAGATTACATTGGCATAAATGGTTCCAGCCGGTCCGTTGTATGTTGCCGGATTGGTAATCTGTCCCGTTAAATTCGGATTCGTAAAATACGTAACCGTTATTCCTGCGTCAGAAGAAACATTGGCTGATGTAAGATTGAAGGTTCCGTTTCCATTTGCTCCCGCACAAGATGTGAGAGAAGCATTATTCACATTGGGTAACAGATTGACCGTTAATGCAATCTGAGCTGTTTTTGAACATCCCGCTGATGAGGTTACATTGGCATAGATAACTCCTGAAGGTCCGGAGTAGGTTGCCGGATTGGTAATCTGCCCGGTTAGGTTTGAATTGGTAAAATAGGTCACCGTTATTCCCGGATCGGGGGAAAGATTTACTGATGTAAGATTAAATATTCCGTTCCCGTTTGTTCCGGCACAGGTTGTAAGAGAACCGTTGGTAGCATTCGGCAGCGGATTTACCGTCAATGTGATCTGAGCTGTTTTTGAACATCCCGAAGGGGAAGTTACATTAGCATAGACAATTCCTGAAGGCCCCGAGTAAGTTGCGGGATTGGTAATCTGTCCCGTCAAATTCGGGCTGGTAAAATACGTAACCGTTATTCCCGGATCGGAAGAAATATTGGCTGAGGTAAGGTTAAAGGTTCCGTTTCCGTTTATTCCTGCACAAGCTGTTAATATGCTGTTATTAACTGTTGGTGATGGTGAAATCGTTAAAATAATCTGAGCTGTTTTTGAACATCCGTATTGTGAAGTGACATTGGCGTAAATGATTCCTGCAGGACCGCTGTAAGCATCCGGGTTGGCAATCGGGGCTCCTATTAAAGCCGAATTGGTAAAATACGTAATGGTAGTTCCTGGATCAGATGAAAGGTTTACCGAGGGAAGGTTATATATTCCGTTTCCGTTAACATCCGGGCATGAAGCCAGCGTACCGTTGTTTACTTGTAAAACATTGGTATTGATAATAATTTTAAAATATTCAAAGTCGGCAGGATTTCCGTTCCCCTGAATATAATAGATGAACGAGTCTGTTGTACTGGCCGTTGAAGGGTTCGGAGTATAAGTAATCTGGCCTGTGGCAGAATTTACTGTTGCGGTTCCCGAAGCTGGAGGGGAAATAATACTTGTAAGCGATGGGACGATCGTTTGTGTTGAATTTGTAAATACAGGAGTGATGACCTTGGTATTACATGATCCTATAGTGTACGTTGTCGTAGAAATAGGAGGACATAAAGTGTAATTGTAAATACTGGTCAGCCTGGTTTCACAATTATTTTTTGTAATCAGGCAGGTGTAGTTTCCTGCGCCGTACAATTCAGGATTAATGGAAAACGTATTTGCTCCGGCAATAGGATTTCCGTTTAAAAACCATTGGTAGCTGTCGTAGTTGCTGTCTACCTGCAAAAGAATTCCGGCGTAGCAGTCTCCTGTTTTGGTAATGGCCGGTACGGAAGAGAATCCGGCGAAATATCCGCCGTAGCCTACCGCTCCGTTTCCGGCAGCAATTCCTGCTGTTACGGGAAGTGTGGAATTAACGGTAACATTTCCGTTTACGCCTTGAAGCGAATAGGTTACCCAACCGGGATTTCCGGTAACGGGATACGGTCCGCTTATGGCACCAATGGCACTTCCGTTAAAAGTAACGTTGGCGCCGGTCTGGGTGATAATATTCAGTTTTGTATCAAAAGAATTGCTTCCTATTTTATTGATAAATCCTATTTCGTTAATTTCTTTCGGTAGGAAACAGCTCAATGGCGGGATAAAGTTCATTCCGCCGGTGGCATAGACCGTGCTGCCCGATGTACCCGCCAAAAGTTGATAAACATAAACATTATGGGTAGCGGCAATACTCATATTATAATGTCCGTTCCCCTGATTGATATAGTTCGTTCCCTGTACAATGTAGTACTGTCCTGCATTCAAGGTTATATTTCCCAGCAGGTTGCCGTTTACGGTAAGTTTCGTATTGTTTTCAGTTGCAATTATCAAGGCGGCTTCCATTCCTGAATTCGCCGGCCCGTTTCCTTTTACCATGACAAAATCTTTGCCCAGTCTTTCTACAGGAACTGCCTGGTCCATCAGGATGTCCACATTGCTGTTGTTCTGCGTGGTGTAGATGCTGTTGAAATTTCCGTTGGTAACGGAAATGGGTCTATTAGCGGTGATTTTAGCTCCAACCAATCCATTTAAATTATTATTGGAAAGATCACTTTGTGCTTCAATAATATAGGACTTACCTTTATTAATCGTAAAAGTTCTTGAAGGAGCGGAGATACCGTCGGAGAAAACCACTCCCGGATTATACCCGGATAAGGTTACGGTGGTGTTATCCTCAGTTGCTACAACTCCGATGGTTGAATTTACATAAGGTTTTGCTGTCGTATTCGGAGCTACTCCCACAAAGAAGTTTTTACCGATGCCTGCCAGTCCTTTGGAGGTAATGATTTCTGCCTGGTTGGGAACGGCAAACCGGAAATTGGCAAAGAATTTTTTATTCCCTTTTACGTGCAGCCCCATATTTCGCTGTGTAAAAAGGTTTGATAAGGTAGAAGCAATCATATAACCATTGGGAACCGTTACCTGAACGGGATTTCCTTTGCTGACCTGTACCGTAGAAAAAACAGTATTATTGTTCGAGATCTGTACAGAGAAAGGGGTGGTTTCATTGGTGGAAAGATACAGGTAGCATTCCGGGGTTCCCTGAAGCGAGCTGGCGGACATCGGGGCAAACCAGTGCTCCGTATCCAGTTGGGCATTAAAGATTAAATAAAAAAAAGTGCAAAAGATTAGTAGAAATTTTTTCATGTCTAATAATAAAGGGCTGCAAATTTAAGTATTAATAATCGGCTTTTGATTAAAATTTTTATTCAAAATGTGTTAATTAATGAAATTGTTAAATATTTAATAATCAGTTAATATTTGATGGATCTGATTATTTCAGGGCACAAAAAATCCCGATGATTATCACCGGGATTCTATATTTTTAATCTGAAAAAGATTATAAGCTTACTCTTACAAATCCTGTTACTTTTAGGTCTCCGTTTACGGATTTTACATAATCGGCAACAGACATGCTGCTGTCTTTAATGAAATCCTGGTGTACCAAAGTGTTGTCTTTGTAGAATCTCTGCATTTTACCTTTAAGGATGTTATCGATAATGTTGGCAGGTTTTCCTTCTTCCGTCAGTTTATGTCTTTCGATTTCCAGTTCTTTGTCGATCGTCGCCTGAGAAACTGCGTTCTCATCAAGAGCGATCGGGTTCATGGCAGCTACCTGCATAGAAACCGCTTTAGCCGCTTCGCTTGCACCTTCTACGTTTGCAGAAAGAGCGGTAATAGAAGCGATTTTGTTTCCTGCGTGGATATAAGCTCCCAAGAAAGGCCCTTCAATTCTTTCGAATGCACCGATCTCGATTTTCTCACCGATAACTCCGGTCTGCTCGATTAATTTTTCAGCAACCGTAAGTCCGTGGAAATCGGTAGCCAGTAATTCTTCTTTTGTAGCTGCAAAAATTGCCATTTCAGCCAATTCGTAAGCTAATTCGATGAACGCTTCGTTTTTAGCAACGAAATCGGTTTCACAGTTCAAAGAGATTACAACTCCTAACGTGTTGTCTTCGTTTACTCTTGCGATTACTGCTCCTTCAGTAGACTCTCTGTCTGCTCTGTTAGCCGCAACTTTCTGTCCTTTTTTTCTAAGGATATCTACTGCTTTTTCGAAATCTCCTTCAGCTTCTACTAAAGCTTTTTTGCAGTCCATCATACCTGCACCTGTTTGGTTTCTCAATTTTGCTACGTCTGCAGCAGCTGGTGTATAAGACATAATATCTATTATTTTTTTATTTAAGGTTTAGTATTAATTTTTAGCTTAATTTTAAAGCGATGCAAAGATAATGATTTTAATGATAAACTAAAAAATGACTTTTTGCGTTATTTGTATATTTAATAAATTTTTAAATGTTTGCTTAATGAAAAAAATATTTCTCCTCATATTTTTATGCATTTTCACCTTAGGTTTTTCTCAAAAAAAGAAAAAAACGAAATCCAAAGCCATCGTAGAAAAGGAAACGATGATCATTTATACGGAAAGTGATGCCGAGGCAACGGCAGAAGCAAGGGTCGTGGCCGGCTTTCTGAAACAGAATCCCGGACATGCCAAAACCGATTATTTCAAAAAGAAACTGATCCAGATGATTATGGCCAACAATTCCCCGGAAGCGAAGCCTACGATTAAAGCCGTCAGTGAAGACAAGATCCGTCAGATGGTTCTTGATAACAACAGCCTGAACAATGCCAAGACCATAGCCGCCGCCAGTACAGGTTCCGCAAAAACGGAAAGCGCAACAGGCAGCAGCAAAAAATCTTCCGGAGCCAGTGAGCAGAATAAAAGAACAGCGGCCATGCTAACCCATCTTTTCAATAACGACCCGATGGATAAGGAAGCCTACATCAACATCAAGAACCGGTCTAAATGCCGGTTGATCGTAAAAATCAACGGGAAAAAGTATTATAACCTGGATGTTCCCGCCAACGGGCAGAATTTCCTGCTGGTGGAGAAAGGGGAATACGTTCTAACCACCATGGTCTGCGACGCCAAATATTCTTCCCTGAAGAAGATTACCAAGGATATTGAGATTGAACTGAATTTGAGTGAATAAGAGATGTGAACTGAAAAAAGCCGGTTAAGAATTTTCTTAACCGGCTTTTTTTATTTTATCCTTTAAATTGCCCCATGGCAATAAATTTGTCCTGTCTCTGGGTTTCCAGTTCTTTTCCTGTGAATTTTGAAAAGGCTTTGATGTTTTGTAGGATCGAGCTTTTCAGGTTGAGGTAAGTGGTCTGGGGATCGTAGTGGGCTCCACCCAGCGGTTCTTCCACAATGCCATCGATGAATTTTTCTCTTAAGGCATCTTTCGGGGTAAGGTTCAGTGCGTTGGCCGCATCTTCCTTATGGTCCCAGTTTCTCCAGAGGATGGAAGAGCAGCTTTCCGGTGCAATTACCGTATACCAGGTATTTTCCAGCATATATACTTTGTTTCCGACACCTATCCCTAAGGCTCCGCCGCTGGCTCCTTCACCGATGATATAAGTAAAGATTGGCGTTTTAAGCATGGTCATTTCAAAAATATTTCTGGCAATGGCTTCACCCTGGCCTCTTTCTTCCGCTTCAAGACCCGGATAAGCTCCCGGTGTATCCACTAATGTTACTACAGGAATTCTGAATTTTTCAGCAAGCTTCATCAAGCGTAATGCTTTCCGGTATCCTTCAGGATTCGGCATCCCGAATCTTCTGTGCTGTCTTTCTTTGGTGGTTCTTCCTTTCTGGGTACCGATGATCATTACTTTCTGCCCGTCAAGGGTGGCCAGACCGCCGATCATGGCAGGATCATCTGCAAAATTCCGGTCTCCGTGAAGTTCCAGGAAGCTTCCTTTATCTACCATCCCGTTGATATAGTCCAAAGTATAAGGACGATCCGGATGACGGGAAAGCTGTACCCGCTGCCAAGGCGTAAGATTTCCATAGATTTCTTTTTTCTTTTCTATGATTTTATCCTCGATCTGGCTGCATGCTAATTTTACATCAACACCACTTTCTTCTCCTACTAAAGAACAGGTTTGGTATTGATCCATTAATTCTTTTATAGGAAGTTCGAAACTTAAATATTCCATTCTTGAAGTAAATTAAATCTTTCAAATTTATGAAAAATTATCAAAATCTATTTAAAATTATTAATTGCATTGTTTATCCGGGCGGTAGTTTCCTCTTTTCCAAGAAGTTCCATGATGTCCGGAACGTCAGGGCCTTTCAGTTCGCCTACCAGAGATAATCTCAGCGGCATCATTACTTTCCCCATCCCCAATCCTTTGCTTTCCGCAAAATCGTGAACGGTCTGCTTCAGGCTTTCAGCACTGAATTCGGCAGTTTCCAGATTTTGGGACAGTTCGCTCAGAACGGCAGATGTTTCATCATTCCACGCTTTTTTTGCTGCTTTTTCATCATAAGAAACCGGTGCTTCAAAAAAGAATTTCCCGTTTTCGTAAATGTCTTTAGGAAAAGTAGCTCTTTCTTTCATCAGACGGATTACTTTTAATAGCTTATCATCTGAAAGCGTTAAAGGTAAGTCTGAATCTTTTAGGATCTTAAGCAGTTCTCCGTCCGTTTTCTGCTGCATATACTGATGGTTGAACCATTCCGCTTTTTCTTTGCTGAATCTTGCGCCGGCTTTGTGAACTTTATTCAGATCAAATTCTTTGACCATTTCGTCCAGGGATAAAATTTCTTTATCATCTGCAGGCGACCATCCCAGAAGGGCAACCATATTGATGAATGCTTCCGGAAGATAACCGCTTTCCCGGTATCCTTTGGAAACATTTCCTGTGGCAGGATCCGTAAAGTCCAGCGGAAAGACAGGGAACCCGAATTTATCACCGTCTCTTTTACTTAACTTTCCTTTTCCTTCCGGCTTTAAAATTAGGGAAAGATGCGCAAAATGAGGAGCTTCCCAACCCATTGCCTCATATAATAATGTATGTAAACCTAAAGACGGCAGCCATTCTTCACCCCGGATCACATGGGAAATTTCCATTTCATGATCGTCGATGATATTGGCAAAATGATAAGTCGGCATCCCATCGTTTTTTACCAGAACCTTATCATCTAAAGTATTGGTATTAACGGAGAATTTTCCACGGATGATGTCTTCAAGATTCAAAGTACGGTCTACAGGCATTCTGAAGCGCACCACGTAAGGCGTTTTTTCAGCCAGCAATTTCTGAATTTCGTCTTCAGAAAGTGTTAAGCTGTTTTTCAGCTGGTTTCTTGTCCGGTTGTCGTAAGAAAAAACCTCGCCTCGCGCTTCATATTCGGCACGGATGGCATCAAGCTCTTCAGCGGTATCGAAAGCGATATAGGCATAATCCGTTTTTAGGATCTGCTCCGTATAGCGGTCGTAGATATCTCTTCTTTCAGATTGTCTGTACGGAGCAAATTTTCCTCCTTTTTTAGGGCTTTCGTCGGCGATGATTCCGCACCACTCAAGGGCTTCCTCAATGTATTCTTCTGCTCCTTCCACATATCTTGCGGTATCGGTATCTTCAATTCTCAATACAAATTCGCCACCCTGGTTTTTAGCAAAAAGATAATCATATAATGCCGTTCTTACGCCTCCTAAATGTAAAGGTCCCGTAGGACTCGGAGCAAAACGTACTCTTACTTTGTCCATTTCAATTTATTTTGGTGCAAAGTTAAAGAGACTTTCTTTTAAAAAAAAGGAATTCTATTTTGGATTTTTAATAAGGATGTAATTTTTATATTCTCCAAAACGGATTTTCAGAAGGTCTTCGATGGGTTGTAAGTACCGGTCTTTCTTTTTCCATACCGCCTGGGATTTGTCATGATTGAAAACAAAATCATAGGCTGCAATGGCCTCTGCCATTACCTTGGGATGTGTCCCTTTGAATCGGGTTACCCGATCTACAGTATTATAATTAAATTCGTCTTTCGGCGCCTCTTCAAGTTTTTTATCGGTATGGCCGTAGTAATAAACAAAATTATTGGCCTTCAGCGACATCGTTCTTTTGGATTTTACGGAATTGTAATGATAAACAGGGGTATTCAATGCCAAGACTTTAAGCTTTTCTCCTCTTTCCGAACCGTTTTCATAATTTTCGATAGAGTTGAATTTCCTGAATCCCTGCGAGTCGATATAAGCTCTTATATTGGGATTATATTTAAACATCCTGATTTCATTTTTGTGAACCCTTCTGCTGTTCCGGATATGGTTGTAATCGCCCCAGAAATGGATAAATGGTTGAAGAAGGCCTTCGATTTCCTTATATTGATCGGCTTCCTTCATCTTCTCCAGGATCAGAGGATAATCATTTTCATGCAACACCTCATCCGCCTGAATATGGATCACCCAATCTGCTGACGGAGACACATGGGTAAATGCAATATTGCATTGCTGAGCAAATATTTTACCTCCTCGCGTCAGTGAGTCGTCCCAGACCGTATCAATGATCTTTATTTTCGGATCTCCGATATTTTCTATGGCTTCCCTCGTGCCGTCCGTAGAATCTCCTACGGCAATGACAAATTCCTGGCATAGAGGAAGGACGGATCTGATTGATTCTATGAAAGGTACTCCATAAGTAAAGCCATTTCTGACGTAGCTGAATGCGCTGATTTTCATTTAGTAATATTAGCAAAAGCAAAAATCTTACTTTTTTTTTAAAGCCGCAATTATTTTGGAAGATTAATTTGTATTCTCGGGTGCCTATTTGGTCGGGATATATGGATAAGTGATTTAAAAGCAATCTAAAATCGGTTCGAGGTAAAATAAGTAATTGAATTTTCTTCTTTTATAGTGAATTTTTCTTCATAATCAGGGATATTTAACGTTAAATTATTTTCATTAAGTTGTGATATATATCATTTTTGTGATTTTTTTTCACATGTTGTAGAATAGTATCTTTGCCGAAAATTATATAATAATAGTATGAAAAAACAAATTTTATTTTGCTTTAGTAGTCTGCTAATGCTTTTACTGGCTTCGTGTTCTTCAGAAGAACTGAATAATGAGGTTACAGAAAATTTGAAAAAGTCTGAACGGTCTGTGGCTGGAAAGTCAGCTGGAGATGGAATCTATGATGTTTTAGGGCATGGGTATAATGCTGCAGGCGAATATGCTAATTCCAATTCTGCAGGATTCAAGGTGATAGATATCAACAGGTTTCAAGCGGAACAGCCAGGAAGATTAATTACTGAAAATATTTTTTCTCAAGAATATATAGAGGAATATGGAGAAAATGCAGAGGCTTATTCCAAAATGGTTTCTACAAAAGTAGATGTCACGGCAGGATTTAAATTATTTGGTCAGTCGATAAAAGCAGGATTTAATTCTTCGGTAACCAATACCAATAAATTTGATGCTAAGTATATCTATGGAAGCTATAATCTTGTCATCAAGCAGCGAAGACTTAGATTTAATGCATTACCTGATATGTTGGGTGATTATCTTACTTCTGAGTTTATACAGGATTTACAAACAAAAACACCACAACAAATTGTTCAGGATTATGGAACTCACGTAACGGTGGATATCTATACGGGAGCGAAAATGGACTTAATGTTTCAGTCTGAAACGACGAACCAGGATCGTGAGCGGGCTGCTAGAATTGGAGTAAAAGTAGGAGTAGGAAGTATTTTTGATATTAATGTAACTAATGATGTGAATACTACAGAATCTAATAAAAACTATTCTAGGAAGTTATCTTACAGAACAAGAGGAGGAGATCCGTCCAAAGGACTTGTAGGTGAGGTAAATTTAGAACAGACTAATCCTAAAATTAATGTTTCAAACTGGCAAAATAGTTCTACTCCTAGTAATTCTGTATTAGTTGATTTTGGAAATAAAGGCTTAATTCTTATTTACGATCTGGTTAAAGACCCAACGAAGAAAGCTCAACTAAAATCATATGTAGATCAATATTTGATTGACAATAAGGTTAATTTAGATTATATAACAAATATTTATTCCTATTGGAATAGTATATCAAAAGATCATTATTATACGCCTAAATATGCTAATAATATTGGAGATTGGAATTATGAGCGTATTTCTTTTAAAGCACCTTCAAAACAAATTGATGATGCCGTGGCTATTTATTCATATTGGAATGATACAGATTATGATCACTACTATACAACAGTTAACGCGGCCACAGTAGGGGGTGGGAAATGGAAAAGCGATGGAATTTTATTTTACGCCTATTCATATCAAAAAGGTGGGACTGTCCCAATCTATCAATATTGGAACGCAACAGATAAAGATCATTATTATAGTGTAGATAATTTACCAACTGCCGGAGGAGGTAAATGGATTAATGAAGGAATTGCTTTTTATGCTTATTCTGCCAATTAACTCCGCAAAAAATATTTAGTATAATGAAGTTTCCCAAGGAAGCTTCATTTTTATTTATAAAATTGTTATTTTGATTTTCAATATCTGAAATAGTTTTTTTTTTCATCTGTTATTTTGAAAATTAATTTACTTTTGTAACCTTAAACATTAGAATATGTTAGAAATCGGAGAAAGACCTTGGGGCAAATATTTTGTTTTGGCAGATGAGGCGAATTATAAATTAAAAAGAATTGAAGTAAACCCGGGGCAGAAATTATCTTACCAGTATCATCATAAAAGACAGGAACAGTGGACGATCATTGAAGGGAATGCTACCGTTGTTCTTGATGATAAAGAAATCAGTCTGAATTATGGCGAAAGTATATTCATTCCTCTGGGGGCAAAGCACCGGATAATGAATCTTTCCGATAAACCCGTTGTTTTTATTGAGGTACAGACAGGGACTTATTTTGGGGAGGATGATATTGTGAGGCTGGAAGATGAATACCACCGGCAATAAATAATTCTACACTAAGGATGTCCGCTTATATAAGAAAACAGAATATTCTGATTATTCTGCTTCTGATTTTTTCGTTTTCCTGCTCAAACGAGGAAGAGAGCTTGTTTGCTGAAAATGTTCCCCAAGAAAGTAATAATAATGATTATAATGGAGTGCCGGATTACCTGACAGATATAGGAACCATCAATATCAATGTCCTGGCCAATGGAAATCACCCGGGAAAGAATGACCAGGCATTTATTAAAAATATCAATGCCCCAAATTTCGGGTACTGTCATCCGGATGTCCAGTATTTTCCCAATGGATTCAACGGGTATAAGTACTGGATGGTTTTCACTCCGTATTTCGGTACTATCGGAGCAAATCCAAATGCTACTAGATATGAAAATCCTACTGTTGTCGTTTCAAATGATGGGTTGAATTGGATTTCTCCGAAAGGAATTACTTCTCCGCTTCAAAAATGTCCGTCTGATAAAGAAAGTTTTACAGAAAATAAAGATGACGTAAAGCAAGGATATTGGTCTGATGTAGATATGACATTTGAAAACGGTAAGTTTTCTCTATATTACAGGGCAAGCTTTGTAAAGGCATCTTCTTTATTGTCTAGAGGTGCCAGGAATAACAATAATATGCGTAAGCTTTCTAAAAATACCCAAAGAACAATTGTAAGGCAAACATCTACAGATGGTATACATTGGAATCCTTTGGAAGCTGCTTATACAAGCAATTCTCCATATGCCCCCAAAAATAATCATATGCTTTCACCAAGCTTTGTTTATACAGGAAATCAATATGTGAGTTATGAGGTTGAAAATAATATAAGTCCTAACTTTCCGGGGAATGATCCCTCTTATGTCATAAGAAGAACTTCTAATAACGGTTTGGATTTTTCAAATTTTAAACAATGTAAAGTGGTGAATTTTATTAATAAACCATGGACTGAAACAAACTCAGCTTTTGCTCCCTGGCATATTCAGGCAACTTATGTAGAAGGATACTATTTTTTATGTATTGCTGCTGGTGATGTAAAAAATTATACTGCGGATATTCTTTATCTGGCATTCTCTAAAGACGGATTGAATTTTAAGGTATTGCCTAAACCTTTGGTTGAACATAATACCTACAGATCATGCGTTTTTCCAATGACAACTACGAATGAAGCCATTAATTTTGGTGCTGTAATTGCCTATAAAACCGGTGTATTTAAGTATAGAGAATTTCAGCTGAATAAAAAGAAACTAGAAGCTTGCCTAATTAAGTAAAATTACCTTAATAGTATGATAAGAATAACATATTAAAATAAATAAAAAATTGCTTTTTGGATTTTGTATAAATGACTAATATTTAGAGCATGTCTAAAAACGATTTCTATTATTTATTTAATTCTATTGAGAATAATTTGACAATTTTGCCATAATACCCAATATTCCTGATTTTAAGGTGTTTTTTAATGGTCTTTATCAAACTTTCTGAAGAAATTAAAGGTCCCATTTAGAGCGGCTTCCGTAGCCTGTTTTGTAGGAGCGGTGTAAATATGTTTCATATCAGCAGAAAATTCTTTTCTGTCCTTCCAGACCACATATTTGCAGGCATTTCTGATTTGATGAACCACACAGATCTGGGTTTGAGATTCAGGAAATACGGAACGGATGGTCTGGGTAAACCCGTTTAAGTTATCGGTAGCGGTGATGAGAATATCCTCCACACCACGTGCTTTAAGATCCGTTAAAACACTCATCCAGAAGCTCGAACTTTCATTCTTGCCGAGCCACATTCCAAGAACTTCTTTTTTCCCTTCACGATTTAACCCTACTGCCAAATAGATGGTTTTGTTAATGACTTTGGAGTTTTCACGAACCTTGAATACGATTCCGTCCATCCAGACAATTAAATACAAATCTTCCAAAGGACGGCTTTGCCAGCTAACGGCCTCAGTTGCAACGGCATTGGTAATCCTGGAAATGGCAGAGGAAGATATTTCAAAATCGTACAGTTCTTTGATCTGCTCTTCGATATCGCTAACACTCATCCCTTTGGCATAGAAGGAGATAATAATATTCTCTAAACCTTCGATGATTTTATGCCTTTTGGGTACCAGTACAGGTTCAAAACTGCCTTCTCTATCTCTGGGAACTTTGATTTCAGATTCGCCAAATGAGGATTTTATCTTCTTGATTCCATGCCCGTTGCGATAGTTCCCTTCTTTGGTCTTTTCATGTTTTTCATTGTCCAGATGCGCATCGAGTTCTGCCTCCAGCATGTGTTCAACGGCACGTTTGTGCATCTGTTTGAAGAAAGTGGTTAAATCTTTCCCATTCTTAAAGGATTTATAGAAATCCTTGTTGTTTAATAATTCTTCTTTGTCTATCATAACTATATAGGTTAAAAATAATAAAAAGTTATTTCCGAAAAATTTTTTGAGCTATAAGACACTACCGAAAAAAACCTTGACTATTGGGTCAAGGCTAAATATTTCAAATGATAGATTAATTTTAACTGCTATTACATAAATAATTTTAGAATTTTTTCTCTTCAACATCATTAAAGAATAATTTTAGCTTTTCTAATAAAATATTTTTACTCAATTGACTTCCTAATAAATATTTCTTCCCATTTTTTAAAATGATTAATATACCTGTATTTCCCTTAATATTATATGCTATAGTTCCATTTTTGCCATACCGTAATCCCCACCCGCCAAAATCAAAAAGAGGACTATAGTTGACAACGCTTATTTCTGCAATTTCATCTTTTTTAAAAGTTTTTTTTCTAAAAAAAGGGAAGTAGGAAATATCAATTTCATCCTCATGAATCGAGTATTTCAGAGTAATGAAAAAGAAAAATAAAATTAAAAGGCTTACAATTAATAATGATATTAAATTTGAAGTTGAAGTATTGTCGTAATATTTTTTTATAACAAAAATTAATAATCCAATTAATGGCAACCAAATAAGCAATTGATTAAACTTTTGCTTTTCTTCTAATATAGTTTTCATATTTTTTAAAATTTAAATTTTCATTTTTTGGATATAAATATAATATAAGACTACCAAACATTGCAAAAAAGAAGCTAACTAATCCAAAAATAATAGCTATTAAGAAATGAAAAAGGATAGCGAAAGGAAGTAATCTTTTTCTATTTTTTTTCTCCATAAATATTGCTCCAAATAGAATCATTTCAAAAATAATTACGCCCCAGTTTATAATAAATAGCAGTGTTTTATTTTCAAAAATTGGATTAATAATTAATCTCATTAGTTTATTTAATCCAAAAATATTATTATTAAACCAATAGTAAAGTGCAGTGCCATCCATCCATTCCTCTACTTTATATGGTTTTTCAATACTAGACTGTAAATATAATACTGATATTTGTAAGGAAATGAGGATGAATAATAAATATACAATTAAATTTATATAGTGATTCTTCTCTTTATATGAATTATCCCAATGGTTTTTACGCTTGTCTAGAAGCGTTATAGGAACTAGGAATAAAGTAATACATGTTGATATTTGGTCTCCTCCTTCTACTAATGTAGCTGAATTTAAAAAACTAAAACTTACCCACCAATGTAAAATTCCAGTAATACGGGGGAAAATCCCTGAAATCACCAATATTAAAATCAGAATAGCTATTATTTTAGGTATTTCTAAAAGACTGTAATCAAATAATAAAAATAAATTAATCGAATTAAGACCGTCTATTTCACTAACTTTATCATTAAACATTGGCTCATAGAAAAGTGTGTATTTGCTATTAAAAGCCAAAGTTAATAAGGTTCCAAAAGCTATTAAACTTCTTCCTAAACCATATACATTCGTAAAGTATGATTTTTCTGATATAGTGTTAATTACATCAGATATTTTTGATATACTATTTCTTACTGCAGTTAACATAAATAATTTCAAGTAAATTTGTTTTATTTTTGATGTTATTTCTCCAAGTATATGGAGGAACTTTTTCTTTAATTAGAATATATTTTCCATTTTTCAAATAATGCAAATTTTTACTATCAATTTGTTGTAAAGGAAGTGTATTAAAATTTTGAGTATACTTTGACCATTTTGTATTTTTTAGTTGTCCAAGTATCATTGATACTTCAAATCCAATCATTCTGCTTTTCTTTGAAATTCCAAAAAAGTTTTTGTATGATGAGTTTTGAGTAATTTCACTTTTTAATTGCCCGTTATGTATAGAATATATATATACATTTTCTTCTCTAGGATTTTTTGTAAAAAATCCCCAACCTTGTGGGGATATTTTAGAAAAAAAACTTATTGTTAAAAAATTCGAACTTTTAATGTTATAGCCTATAGAGTTCTTAAAAAGAAAGAAAATAACATATAAAAAAAGTATAATAATTGAAAAATTTAAAATCGTTTTTCTCATCTAGTAATTTTCAATAAGCTTTAAAACAACTTCTTCATTCATTAATGAAGAACTATTCCCAGTTGCTGCTGTTTTATCCCAAAACTTACCCTTAACTTTTACAAAAGTTGAAAGATAAGCAACCATATTAGCAACTGCAATGGTTTCTAAAGCAACACCAAATACAACAACAACCCATACGGCACAAGCGTATCTTTCAGTATCAATGTTTTGCGCTTTCATTTCTTTTTCCATTTCAGCAACTATTGCATCAAACTGTGCGGGGTCTGTAATTTCCTGTGTTCCATATTTCTCTTGATAAACTTTTAATGCTATCTGATAAACTTCACTTTTAGAACTTTTCTCAATTGTTGCTAAAATTTCATCTGCGCCATTTTTTAAAGCTTCATCAATTGCATATGGGTCATCATTAGCAATTATTCTTTGAAAATTATCAAAATAATCGGGTTTACTTTGTTTTATGCTGTTAATTATTTCATTAATAAATTCTGTTCTTTGTTGCTTTTGTAAAGAAGATAACTTATCTATATTTTGAATATTTACTTCATAATAAGATAAATCATTTAAAATGTTATCTTGCCCCCCATCTAAGAAAAATACTTGTCTAAATAAAGTTTCTCCATCAATTTGAGCATTTCTTGCTGTAATTTTGGAGCTACTTTTTTTAACAGATAAATTATTGTCATTGCTAGGTGGTAAAGATGATAAATCATCTACATTACAACTAACAAAGATAAAATTGAATAATACTAAAGAAATAGCGATAGGATTACACTGAAATCCTCCTGATTTTTTTCATCATAATGATATTAATTTTTAATTGTTTGCGAATTTAATAATTTTTTATATAATAATTGTACACAGATTTGTTTAAACTATTATTTTTGACAAATTTATTTTTATTCGACGACAAAACATGTCGTATTATAATTTAAGATGTATTTTTTTTCCTTTTAATTGGATTTTATTTCTCCGATTTTAAGTATTTATTTGTCTATAATTATAAGGTCAAGGCTCTATTTTTTTACATTTTTACTAAGTCAAACCAAGTTCCGTTACTGTTATCTTTCCACTGAATCTGAGTTGCTGATACTTTTCTGAACTCAAAACTTTGTATTGTGGTTGTGATATTGTATTTTACGGTAAAATTATATTGTATACCGTTGTTAGCTGTCTCATCAACACTGCCTCCGTTCGGACTTGATTTTATTGTTCCTGTCATGCTCTGTTCGCTTACACCTGTTACGAGTAATATAAAATCATCTGCTGTAAACTTGTATAGTTTATTTGATGTTGTACCGTTTGTGACTCCCCAAGTCCCCTGAATCCATGCAGGGGGATGAAAATATTGTGTTGTTACAGATTGTTGGTTGTTCGTTGTGTCATCATCATCGTTACTGTTGGAACAATTAATAGTTGCTGATAATAAGGTAGTCAACGATAATACTAAGAATAAATGTTTTCTCATAATGCTGTTATGGTTTTATATTAATATATCTTGTTCCGTCTCCTGCAATATTCATAATCTCAAGTCTATTTTTGTTATAAGAAAAAATGTAGAGTTTATCTTCTCTGCTTCTTAAAAAACAACTTATCACAGGAAGTGAGGTATCGCAACGGCTTTGTTTGTTGATTTTGAAAACATAAGGCGTGGGGAATTCAGAATCTATAACACTGACTGTGTTTTTAGAGTTGTTAATTACAATCTTTGTTTTTCGTGTGGTAAGTTCTGTTACATTCATGTTTCTGACAATCTGAGCCATATTGTAATTGAATGTTTTTGTCTGTGCAGATAAGCTTTGTAATGTTAGACCTACTGCTAAACCTAGAAAAATCTTTTTCATACTATATTGTTATTCGGTAATTAAAAAACTGTTTCTCTTTTCACTTGCTTCTGCGTAACTACCAAAAACAAAGATTTCTTTTTTCTTAATCCTACCATTACCTAATTGTCCTCCAGAAGAATTTAAGTATTTGGAGATTATAAGGTCTTCCAATTTTGCTTTTTCATCCTCGCTCAAATCTTGGGTTATATCTTGGATTCCCGAGACAAAGTTGGCTCGTCTGGTGTCCATTCCATAATCTTCTTCAACAAGCAACCGAACAAATACGTATTGTTTTTGAGCTTTGGCATGGGCTTCTAACTTACGGTCAATTTCTTCAAATTGAATCTTTTCATTAGCTTTCATGCGTGCCTGAATAGAATCAATGTAAGGGTCGGGTTCTCTTGTAGGTTTGGACTTTTCACAGGATAATGCAGTAAATAGCATTATGAGGGAAATAAAGACTTTTTTCATAGTGAATATTTTTATTCACTCGCCCTCCTGAAGTGATGTTTGGTAAATGCAAAAAGCGTGAAGGACTTAACTCAATTTGCTATAGGAGGTTCTGGTAAACCGTACATCACAAACAGGTATTTGCCCAACACGCCATGCGTAGGGCATCAACTGTTTATTCTGTGATGTATTTGAAATGTACCAGATTTCCTATAACAGAATAAAAGCTAACGCTTTATATTTTTTCGATAAAATTTGAATTGCAAATATATAAATTTACAGTACTGTTTCGATGCAATTTTAATTGAACTTAACAGAGATTTTATTGATATATTTGGAAAAATAACGAAATGAAAGATTTTTTCACAAGAGAAATAACTATAAAAATCAATGTAATTACTATTGATGGAAAGAAAATCACAAAATCAATTTTCAATCAATTAAATGTTAAATCTCCATTTACTCACGATATTAATGGTTACAGTTTTAATGGGGAAAAAATTTTAGGATATGTTATTGATAAAGGTTATTGGCTGATACATGCTGAAAATGAAAAGTTATATCGATATAATCTTACTAGAATGTTTGCCATAGCCCAATTAAGTTCCAAATCAGATTATTCAAGATTAAAAGAACTCTTCCATTTATATGGCTATTTTGGAGACAATATTATAAATGATGATTATAAACACTTTGACGAAATAGGCATTTGGAATTACTCATTGGAAAGAGTATTAAACAAAGACATTTTAAATAAAATTGGAAATCTAATTCTTGATGCTAATAACTGGAAAACAGAAATTTTAAATCACCAAATATTTATCTAATGTCTAATAGCCTGAGAATAAAAATAAAGGAATATAATAAACTTTTAAGATATACAATTACAAAATTAAATAAATTAGAGAAAAGTTTAGATTTTTGTGAACAATATGAAGAATTAGATATACATGAACGAATTGAAAATGAGCAAAATAAATTTGATGAGATTTTTAAAAAACTATATTTCATAATTGTAGAGTTTTTAGAGCAAAATAATTCTTATCAAATCTTAGAAGCTGTTTGAATTAAATTCTATTGACTAGTCTTCTGATGTTTGCGATGACAATAAAGGCATTTGCATTTTCAGTTTTCCTTTCATAATCTTTGGAACACCTTCTGTTATTGAGTGTCC
>CAJYXJ010000049.1 GCA_913778085.1 uncultured Chryseobacterium sp. | reverse complement strand
ACCGGTAAAATATTTTTTATACCTTGCCAACTATTGGCAGAAAGGTCTGAACTATATGTTTTTATTCGCATTTAAACAATATAAACCCTTTCTGCCTATTTTTAAAAAAATAATTCAAACAGCTTCTCAAATCCAATCACCCTCAAACACTCCTATTTTCAAACTCCCTAACTATTAAAGATAAACCACCCTTTCACCTGCGGCGCTTTCCAGGGCGGCATCAATAATCTTCATGTTTCTGATGATTTCTTCGGCCGGCGACGGCAAAGCATATCCGAAAACGATAAATTCGTAGATCTGCTGGTAATAATTCATATAATTTCCAAGTTCACTGGAAGTCAGTATTCGTTCGGTTTCTTTATTTTCATTTAAGAAATTAAGAATTCCGTCTGGTTTCTGTAATGGTTTGGTCCAATCTTCACCGTAGGCAGGAATGCTGCCAGCTACCAGTTCGTTTTCCTGATTATCGGATCTTTCCTGTAAAAAACTTCCGGTTTCCCCATGTATGGCATAGGCATAATGTGCTTCTTTGGTAAATACGGAAGATTTCAGCCTTACCCTCAAATCATTTTGGTAAAATAAGATAATTTCAAAGTAATCATTGGCAAATTCTTTTCCTTTCATTGAAAATACATCGGCAAAAAGCTTTTCAGGATATCCAAAATACTGGACTGCCTGATCTACCAGATGCGACCCCAGGTCGTGAAGTGCGCCGGAGCCCATGGCTTCAGGATTTTCCTTATGTGCTTTCCCGCTCGGGTCGGTACGGAACCTGTCGAAACGGATCTCTGCTTCTTTGATATTGCCAAGCCGGCCTTCACTCATGATCCTCTGCACCTGAAGGTAATCACGGTCGAATCTCCTGTTCTGGTAGACACTCAGAAACAGTCCTTTCTCCTCGGCCAGCCGAACCAGTTGCTCAGCTTCCGCTACATTCACGGTAAAAGGTTTTTCCACCACCACATTTTTCCCGGCTTCCAAGGCTTTTTTGACATATTCAAAATGCGTCTGTACGGGTGTATTTACGACTACCAGCTCAATATCTGCATGTTCCAGCATTTCTTCTACCGAACGGTAGATGGTAGCATCAGGATATTTTTCTTTGGAGTCTTCTTTTGTCCTTTCCACAATAGCTGATAAAAAGAATCCGGGATGCTCCTTTAAGAACGGGGCGTGAAAAATTTTTCCGCTCATCCCGAAGGCACAAAGCCCAACTTTTACTAATTGCATATCATTATTTTTAACAAATATATTTATAAAATTTTTCATTTTTCATAACGCTCAGATCCTGACCGATTCTTATGGTCGGAAGAACTGATAAAAGTCACTATTTTTATTTTGAATAAATCTAAATAAAACATAGATTTGCACCTTATTTAAAACCACTCTAAATAATAAACTTAACATGAAACAACAGCTGGTAACTTTAGGATTATTATTCACAGCCGTATCCTTAGGTGCGCAAATGAAAAATGCCGAAGCGGATACCGTACGTATTCAGGAAATCGAAGACGTCAATCTACATAAGACGGGGAACCCGAACAAAGCAAGACCTATGTCTACCAAGTCTAATCTGACGGTAATGGAAACGCCGCAGCCCATTGCCATCGTAACGCATGAGATCATCGAGCAGCAACAGGCTAAGCAGCTGAGTGATGTCCTGCAGAATGTAAACGGTATTTATGTAACATCATCCAGAGGAAATTCCCAGGACAGCTTTGGGGGGCGTGGTTTCATTTTAGGAAATGATAATATTTTCAAGAACGGCTCCAGAATCAATAGCGGTGTGTTCCCGGAAGTGACAGGACTGGAGCGGGTTGAGGTTTTAAAGGGAGCCAACGCTATGCTTTACGGAAATACGGCAGCAGGCGGTATCATCAATATGATTACGAAAAAGCCTAAATTCAATTTCGGGGGAAGCGTCGGAATGAATGCCGGAAGCTGGAATTCTTATAAGCCGGTAGTCGATCTTTACGGACCCTTGTCAAAAAATATAGCATTTAGGGTAAACGGAGCATATGAATATGCAGAAAGCTTCAGGGATGTTGTAAAATCTGAAAAATACTATTTCAATCCTTCGTTCTTATTTAACCTGAGCGACAGATCACAGCTGATCGTTGAAGCAGATTACCTTAAAAATGATTTCACGCCGGATTTCGGGATTGGTTCCATCACCAATAAAGACCAAAGCTACCGTTTGAATGATATAGTTTCCAGAAATGTTTTCTTCGGAACAAATTGGCAGTACCAGAACGTACAACAAATTTCTACCAACGTAAGTTTTAATCACCAGTTTAATGATAAATGGTCTTTAAACGCTACTTCCTCTTATCAGAATTATACTAAAGATTATTTTTCTACGGAAAGGGTGCAATGGGGATATGAAAAATCTACAGATAGGCTTTTCTGGAAACGTCCTTTGAACAGAACTTATAATGAACAAAATTACACTTCGGCTCAAATAAATCTTAACGGAGAATTCAATACCGGAAAAATAAACCATAAAGTTCTGTTCGGAACCGATGCAGATTATGGTGTGGCTGATTCTTATTCTTTCTATAATCCAACCAACAGACTGCCTTACGGAAACAGCTATTTGTACGGAACGAACGGAAATAGTAATGGTATACTTTATCTTAATGACCCTTCATCTTGGGCGAGCGGAGCTATTCCTGATGCCGAAAAACTTGAAAAAAACAGAATCAATACGCGAAGAATTGGTGTATATGTTCAGGATTTTATCAGTCTTACCAAAGAGTTTAAAGTAATCGCAGGATTACGGTGGTCATATATTGAAAATATGCCGACCATCAATACGAAATTTAAAACCAGTACTAATGGTTTAGTTAATCTAAATTCAACAACAGGTAAAGGCTTGGTAAATAATTCTTCTTCATCGGATCAGGCAATTTCTCCAAAATTCGGATTTGTGTATATGCCAAATGATAATTTTTCAGCATTTGCCACTTATACCAATTCCTTTGTTGCCAATGTAGGTAAACTTAGAGATGGAGAAGCTTTAACTCCAACTAACATTGACCAGTATGAAATCGGTGCTAAAAAGAATATCTGGAATAATGCATTAGCGATAAACGTTACAGTATATCAGATTCTATACAGAAATTATTATCAGAATGCGCTGGACGACAAAGGTAATCCTATAGATCCAACAGGCCTTACAAAAGATTTCGCAGGAAAAATGAGAAGTCGCGGGGTTGAGCTCGATATCACAGGAAACCCAACAGATAACTTATCCATTATTGGAGGATTCTCTTATAATAATTCAGTTTATCTTGATACTCCTGAAGTCTTTGGATACGTTGAAAATCAAAGACTTGTAAGAACACCGGCTACTACAGCTAATGCTTCAATATTTTATAAATTCACCCAGTATATTCCTGGATTAAAAATTGGAGCAGGAGCTTATTATATAGGCAACAGATTAGCGGGCTGGAACGATACGAAGACAGGTTCAAACAGTTTACAACAGAGAAATGGAATTAGCAGAATATTTGAATTAAAAGATTACACAACCGTTTCTCTTTCTGCCGGATATGAATGGGGTAAATTTTCTGTTCAGGCAAGAGTCGGCAATCTTTTCGATGTCGTCAACTACAACGTCCACGAGAATTATTCCGTGAATCCGATTACTCCCAGAAACTATTATTTCACGCTGACATACAAACTGTAAAATATAATAAGAATAATTTCTTCAATTAAAGTGGGAATTGCATTTTTGCAGTTTCCACTTTTGAAATTTTAAACAAACAATTAGATATGGATAAGATTAAGGACACACGAAGTTTCATGAGGGTTACCCACCGTTATCTGGGGTATTTCCTGGCCGGGATTATGGCCGTATATGCGGTAAGCGGGGTTTTGCTGGTATACCGCGACACGGATTTTCTGAAAAAAGAAAAGAAGTATGATAAAGTAATTGAAAAAAACCTGGATGAAAAAGCTTTGGGGAAAGAATTAAAAATCAAAAATCTTGAAGTTCAGAAAACGGAAGGCACGGTTTTAAAATTCAAGCAGGGAACCTACGATCAGGCGACAGGACAGGCAAAATATTCTAAAAAAGAGCTGCCTTTCGTACTGGATAAAATGACGAAGCTCCACAAATCACAGTCGAAAGATACCCTGTCTCCGCTGAATACTTTTTTCGGAATTTCACTATTCTTTTTTGTGATTTCCAGTTTCTGGATGTTCAACCCCAAAACAAAAGCGTTCAAAAGGGGAATGATTTTTACCATTGCCGGACTAGTGGTCTCCATAATTCTCTTACTGGTGTAAAAAACCACTATCTCCCTATATGCGATCCCCGTAGCAGCGCGGTTTAAATTAGTTTTAATTATTTTTAATTCCTGGATCAAGGAACAGTATGGCACATTTATTGTTTTTCTGAAAACACAAATGATAAGCATTACACATTAAAATAATAAATTATGAAAAAGCTAATTTTATCAGGGATACTAGCGGTAGCAGGTTTGGCTACAACCATGAATGCTCAGATCCAGAAAGGGAACTGGATGGTAGGAGGAAACTTAGTAGGAGCAGACTTCGGATTGAATAAAGGTGGAGGTTATAACTTCGCTATTCAGCCTAAAGGTGCATACTTTGTTGAAGACAACATCGCAGTAGGAGGATACGTAGACCTAGGCTTCAGCGGTGCTAAAGATGCTCCAACTACTTTTACATATAACGTAGGAGCATTAGGACGTTATTATCTTTCTCCGGGAGAGCAGGGTGTTGACAACCTATTGAATCACGGAAGATGGTTCTTAGAAGGTAACTTGGGTATTGGAGGAACTTCAATCTCAAAAGGAGGATCTTCTTCAAACGGTCTTAACTTCGGATTCGGTCCTGGTTATTCTTATTTCATCACGCCTAACATCGGTTTGGAAGGTTTGGTAAAATATGACGCAAATGCAGGTTTCGGTAACGGAGGATATACACACAGAATCATGTTCGGATTAGGATTCCAGATTTATCTGCCGACTTCAAAAGCGAAGCAGGTAATCAACGACGTGAAATAGTAAAGCAATCACTTCACACTCACTATATACTTAACAATGAAATCGTCCCGGGAAGAAATTTCCGGGACGATTTTCGTACAAATTAAAACTAAACTATAAAAAATCAAATAAATCATGTATTCGGTTGGGGCGTATATCTCAGATACGGCTTTACTTCGGTTACTCCTTTCGGAAAGATTTTTCTGGCATCTTCCGTGGAAACCGAAGGCGGAACAATAACGTCATCACCTTCCTGCCAGTTTACCGGCGTAGCGATTTTATGGGAATCAACCAACTGCAGAGAATCCAGTACCCTCAGGATTTCATTGAAATTCCTTCCTGTAGAAGCAGGATAGGTAATAATTAATCTTACTTTCTTCTCCGGATCGATAATCAGTAAAGAACGTACCGTCGCTGTTGCGGAGGCATTCGGATGAATAAAATCATACAATTCCGAAATTTTCCTGTTTTTATCCGCAATGATCGGAAACTGTACCTCCGTGCCCTGTGTTTCGTTGATGTCTCTGATCCAGTTCTGGTGATCCTCCACTCCATCTACACTCAGAGCGATAACTTTGGTTCCCCGTTTCTCAAATTCCTCCTTCAGTTTCGAGGTGTAACCCAGCTCAGTAGTGCACACCGGCGTATAATCTGCAGGATGCGAAAAAAGGATCCCCCAGGAATCTCCCAGATATTCGTAAAAATTAAGGTCACCCGCAGAAGTCTCTGCCTGAAAATCGGGTGCGGTATCTCCTAGTTTGATTGACATAATATTTTGTTCTTATTAGTCTACAAATTTAGTAGAGTTTTTGAAACTGGCAAAATTTTTGTTAAAAAATTGTATCTTTAATTTAATTAAATATTTTTTGAAAATGGAGAAAGGCACTCTAGGGTATATTGATGTAGTATACCGGGTTTTGGAAAACTGGTATTTGAAATTTGCGGAACTTACCCCTAAACTCGTCGTCGGGATCCTGGTGTTTTCTTTATTTCTTATTACGAGCAAATATCTGAGTAAAGCTGCCGTTAAGCTTTTCCATAAATTTTTCCCCAAGAGCAAAAGAGAAAGTTCCCTGGTAACCACCATCAGTATCTTTCGGTTCCTGATCATGATCATGGGGACGTTTATTGCACTGGAGATTATGGGATTCAGCGGGTTTCTCTGGAAATTTATCGGAAGTTTGGGAGTAGCCGGGGTGATTGCCGGGGTTGCCCTGAAGGATCTTGTCTCCAGTATTTTTTCCGGAATGCTGATCGGAATCGACAAGGCGTTTAAAATCGGGGATTATATCAGTATCGGGAATAATTCAGGAACCGTACTGGAAATTGGTTTCCTGACTACGAAAATCATCAGTGACGACGGAAAAAAAGTCTACATCCCGAATCAGGTTATTTTCAATGCTCCTTTTTCTAACATCAGTGCATCACCTCAACGGAAAATAATTCTTAATTTTGAAATTCCGGCAGATCAGGATATCAACAAAGCCCGCGTAATCGCTTCCGAAATTCTTCAGGAACTTACTGACATTGACCGTCCTGAAGCAGCTGAAGTTATTTTCACCGATCTTAAACAGGGTATTTTTACCTTACAGGTTAAGTTCTGGATGGCTGTCGGGGCAAATATGGGGATTCTGAAAAGCAAAGCGTTTCTCAAGATCAAAGAAAAGCTGGATCAGAGCGGTATTCAATTGGTCACCCCTACCAGCATCAGCATTACCGCAGGAGATTCAGGTAGTCTTACCGGAAATTCGGATAAATAAAATAAAGCTTTAAGGCGGAAGTTTCTCCGGTCAGAATCATAGCTAGCAGTCTTTATCAATTGAGATTCTTTGTAAATTTTAAATCAGCAAACTTTCCGGCATTTCTCTTAATTTTCTGATTTAAATGAACTTTGTTCATTCTTCACTTTAATAGGATGTTTTCAATTGTTTAAGTGAATATCGATACATTGATTTTTCAAGCTAAAATATCTTAAATTCTTAATGTTAAAATATAAAAGTAAATTTAAATAGGCTCTGATATTCATGAAAGCAGACTTTTATTTAAGATTTGTAATCCTCCGGATCAGTAAAATAAATTAAATATTAATAGTTCAAATTAAAAGAGCAGCCGAATTCGGCTGCTCTCGTTTTATATAGACTAAAATTTATTTCTTAATAATTAATTTTTCAGTGATTTTCTCTCCATTTTCCAGAATAATCGTGATGAGATAATTTCCATTTACCAAATCATTCACTTTTACTTTGGTCTCCCCTTTAAAGCTGCCCCTTCTTGCCAATCTTCCGGAAGCATCAAACAATTGGTAATCCGCTTTCTGTGAAGAATTTTTCAACAGAATCGTTACGACATCATGAGAGGGATTCGGGTATAAAGAAAAACTTTTTACCGGAGCTTCCGAAGTTGATAACGTACTCTGGGTAATGGAAAAGGCAGATGTATTTAAGGCATAGTAAATATTATTCATTGCTTTTACCATGATCCTTGCCGAAGCAACATTCTCATTCGGCAGTGTTACATTAGCCGATCCGTTGTTGGGAACACTAGCTGCCAGTACGGTACTGAAGGTCTGCCCACCATCCTTAGACAAAATAATGCTTACATTCTGTGTACTGATGGATCCCGTATTTGTTCCTGCCACATTCCAGGTTACGGGAATGCTGGTGTTTCCGGTATAATTGGTTCCTGATGTTGCCTGTGAAGTCACGGTAAATGGCCCGTCGCCGGTTACCGTTACTACCATTGCATCTCTGGCCGCCTGATTTCCGCTGGCTTTATTGTCGTTAACGAGCAGCGAAAAATTAAGAGTCCTTGCTACACTTGGTGTTACTTCCCATTTCGGAACCAGATTATTAGCTACCACAGAACTCAGCACCGGGAAATATCTTGAAGGCGAGGTTACCGGAATTCTTGAGCGGTATACCGGGCCTGCCGTAGCAGTAGATACCGGTGGCTGGGTATTGTTGGTATTATCGTATTGTTCCCAAAGATACGTCAGCGGATCTCCGTTGGGATCGGTTCCTGTTCCGGTCAGCACAAAAGCAGTTCCGTTCGGAATGCTATAATCGGCACCTGCATCAGCCGTAGGAACACTGTTGTTATTAGAGACTTTAGATGCGCAGTCGGTGGATCGCTGAAGGACATTATACATTTCAATCACGCTGGCTGCATGGAAATAGGCATCGCTGTTATTCTGCACATTATTATTTGTTCCGCAGATTCCCGCATACGCCATAATGGTGCTTCCGCTTCCGGGCTCGAAAGCCGTATTGTTATTGAAATTTCCTGCACATGAGCTTGTGGCCGCCCGGAATGTATGGTTGGCCCCGAACTGATGTCCGATTTCATGGGCTACATAATCAATATCAAAGGGATCCCCTACCGGTGCCCCGGATCCTGTGACCCCTCTTGCTTTATTGTTGGCTACACAAACCACTCCAAGACCGGCCAGACCGCCGCTGTTGGTTCCGAAGACATGGCCGATGTCATAGTTTGCAGATCCTATTACGTTATTTGTATTCGTTTGATTTTCAGTGATCATGGCACTGGGATTACCGTTTGTAAAAGGATCAGTTGAAGCATTGGTATATACGATCGAGCTGTTATTGGCTACCATGACCATGGTTGACGAAATGGTTTTTTCATAAATCCCGTTTACCCTGTTCATTGTGGTTACCATTGCTGCCATCGCCTGGGAAACCGTTCCGCCATGGAACGTGGTATATTCTCCGGTGGCCGAAAGGGCGAGCCTATACGTTCTGAACTGGCCGTCCGAAACCAGCGGTGCTTTATTTGTAGAACCGGAACCGTTGCCTTTCAGCTGATCCAGTTCACTTTCTACATGACACTCAAAAAGCCGGTCATTTTTCGGAAGGTCTTTTCTTTTGTAAATGATGAAAGAAGACAAATCTTTGGTATAACTGTCCAGATAGCTGACTTCCCAGTTGTCGAAATACATTACGCTGATTCCGGTATAAGGAGTTACACTGAAACGGATCGTATTTTCAGGATGGTTTTTCTGCCATCCGGTATAAGCACGCATGTCGGGAAACTCGGCTTGCAGCTTAGACTCCATCACGGATGCTTCCTGCACGATATAATCCCTGATATTTCCATCCGCATCGGGAAACTTGATGACCAGACTTTCATTTCCGGAAAACCGCTGTGGTGCTTTTTTGAGATCCGTTTTGATTTTTTCAAGATCCAGATGATATAGGGAAAAGGTATTCGGCGAGGTCCAGCGCGGACTGAGATTTTCCCTATTCACTTTGCTGTCCTGTATTTTGGTCCAGTAATTCTGCTGGCCAAAACCCTGCATAGCCATCAGCAGGCACGAGAGAATAAAAGTTTTTGTTTTCATGTGAATGATGTATATATTAATTATTTAATGGTAACGTTTTTAAATGAGATCCTGCCGGTTAATTTCAACAGTATATTCGGTGAAAACCGGCTTTCCTTACGAAAATCAGGGTTTTCAAATGCTTTTACTTTTACGTATAGGGTATTTTTATACAAGATGACAGACTCCACAGAAACATCATTGGTATTTCTTAAGCGGGGTTTCAGGATTACGTAGGTTTCATCTTCCACCACTGCGGGAATGGGCGAAAACCGGCTTCCGTTCGTATTCTGATGAATGATTCTGAACACTTCATCCATTTTTTCCTGGGAATTGATGATGAGAAAATCTTTTGAAGTCAGGGAGAACGGATAATGGTTTTTGTCCTCAAAAGGAATCTGCTTTCCTTCAGTCAACGGATTATTGCCGGCAATCTGGGATTGGCAATTCAGAAATAAAAAGAGAAAAAAGTAAAGATATAATCTCATTCAGCGTGCTTTATGGTAAATATAATCATTTTTAAAGCGGATAAATTATATTTAGTAAAAAAATTAAGAATGCAAATTACCTACCGGTTTTTCTTTTTACGGAAATACGATCCTGATTATTTATTTTAGCAACAGAATCACTTTTGATACCGGAACCATCAATTTTTCCCATGACAAACTGGTCATTCAACGGAGCTTCCTCGTTTTCCACAACGTATTCTCCCATAACGGGCGTACAGTTTTCTTTCGTTTTAGAACATCCGGTTATGGCTAAAATAAATGAAAATAAACCGAGCGCAGCTTTGTTATTTCGTATGAATAAAGGAACAAATCTTAAAAATCTACCGCTGTACTTTTCAGATACCTCTGCTGGATTTATTTGATGACGATAAAATTTTCCACAGACCTTTTCTCCCTGCTTTTCCCCGATTATCTGCCGGATTTCCTGCGGCGGCATTTGTGTAAAATAATCACACATTTATAACAGACCGAACAGAATCTGCCTTTTTCCTGAGGAGACATCAGTTCCCAGTTTTCCGTACATGGCTTCGCGATTTTTATTTTTTCCATGGTGTAAGTTTTTTAGTATATAATTTAAACTTGAAAATCGAAAATTTAGTATTGGACCAATTACAAAAATCGGAAAGACCGAACTTTGAGATCACAGGCCGGATTTAGAAAGCATATCCCTTCATCCTTTTAGTTATAGCTAAATAGTTAAAAGTTAAAGCAGAGTTTTTAGTCATTTAATGATTCTCCATCTTTTACGATGCACTGAATTTTCCGAAGCTCTTCAGATTTTAATTAGACATAAAAAAAACCGTTCCAAAATGAAACGGTTTTAGGTATATGAAAGTTTCAGGCTTATGCCAAAACTTCTTTCACTTTGTTGGCAGCTTCTTCCAAAGTAATCGCTGAATGTACAGGAAGACCTGAATCATCGATCAATTGCTTGGCTTCAACCGCGTTGGTTCCCTGAAGTCTTACGATCAACGGAACCGGAAGGCTACCCATTGCTTTGTAAGCATCTACAACCCCCTGCGCTACTCTGTCGCATCTTACGATCCCCCCGAAGATGTTGATCAGGATCGCTTTTACGTTCGGATCTCTTAAGATGATTCCGAAAGCCGTCTGTACTCTCTGCGCATCGGCAGTTCCACCTACGTCCAGGAAGTTGGCAGGGTTACCGCCTGATAATTTGATGATATCCATTGTTGCCATGGCAAGACCTGCTCCGTTTACCATACAAGCTACATTACCGTCTAGTTTCACAAAGTTAAGACCAGCTTCACCAGCTTCTACATCCATCGGATCTTCTTCTCTCGTATCTCTAAGCTCAGCCAGGTCCTTGTGACGGAACAATGAGTTGTCGTCCAAAGTCACTTTAGCATCCACTGCGATAATTTTGTTATCGGAAGTCTTCAATACCGGGTTGATCTCGAAAAGAGAAGCATCAATTCCTGTATAAGCGTTATATAAAGACGTAATGAATTTTGTAAATTCTTTGAAAGCATTTCCTTCAAGGCCTAAGTTGAAAGCAATTTTTCTGGCCTGGAACCCCTGAAGCCCTAAAGTAGGATCGATAATCTCTTTGTGGATCAGGTGCGGTGTTACTTCCGCAACGTGCTCGATATCCATCCCCCCTTCCGTAGAATACACTACGGTATTTTTATTTTCAGCTCGGTCTAAAAGAATAGAAACATAAAATTCTTTAGTTTCAGATTCTCCCGGATAATATACATCCTCTGCAACCAAAACAGAATTTACTTTTTTACCTTCCGCAGAAGTTTGTGGAGTAATAAGCTGCATTCCGATGATGTTCTGAGCGTTCTCTTTAAGTTTATCCATGTTCGGAGAGAACTTTACACCACCACCTTTACCACGGCCACCTGCGTGGATCTGAGCCTTTACAACCCATCCCTGAGCGCCGGTTTCAGCAGTTAGTTTTTCAGCAGCAGCTACCGCTTCCTCTACGTTGTTTGCAACGAAACCGCGTTGGATAGCCACTCCGTACTTCGATAAAATCTCTTTTGATTGATACTCGTGAAGATTCATATTATTTTTATTATTTTATTTTAATAGTTAAAGGTTGACAAATTTAATAAAAATGAATAAGGCGGGAAAGAATTTTATCTATCTTTTAATAGTCTCTGTATAAACGTCTCTTATCATTCTATACAGGTAAATAACATGACAATACTTTGATAAGCTTTAAATGATAGTATTACTATTATTAATAATTATTAATATATCATCGGTATACATTTTGCTATTCCAAATTACAGCTATTTATACACATGGAATATCAGGTAAAATTTAAGGTCAATGAATATTTGTATCTGCGGGATCCGGAATCAAGCGAAATTGGAAAATCTATTGTGAAAAATTCCATTGATCTGATCTACGAAACGGGTTTTGAACAGTTTACGTTTAAAAAGCTTTCCCAAAAGATCAATTCTACGGAAGCTACCGTTTACCGGTACTTTTCGTCCAAGCATAAATTGCTTACCTATATCCTGAACTGGTACTGGTCCTATATCGAATTTAACGCAAAATTAAGACTTATGGACATTAAAGACCCGATGCAGAAAATGGAAAAGATCCTGGAGATCATTACCCATAACGATCAGACGGATAACACGATCGGAGATTACGACCTGGCAAGACTGCATGCTATCGTGATCTCGGAAAGCAGCAAATCGTATCATGTGAAAGAAGTAGACGAGATCAACAAGGAAATGGTATTCAATCCACTGAAAAGCCTCTGCGGATTTATTTCAGGGATCATTTCTGAAGTGAAACCCGGATTTCCTTATCCGCGTTCTTTTGCGAGCACGTTACTGGAAACCGCGCATGACCAGCAGTTTTTCAGCGAACATCTTCCGAAGCTTACGGATAATGGCATAAAAAATAAACATCAGCAATACGTCCTGGACTACCTGAGGCATATTACATTTAATATTTTATAATTTCTTATATGGAAGCAACACCTAAGGAACAGGGATACAAACTTTTTAAATACATCACGAAAGAGAAAAAGGATGTCACCAATATTTATTTTTATGCCATTCTGAATGGCCTTGTGCAGTTGAGCGTACCGTTAGGGATACAGTCCATCGTAAGCTTTGTAATGGGAGCTACTATGGCCACCTCTATTTATATCCTTATTATTTTTGTCGTTTTAGGGACCTGGCTGGTAGGATACTTCCGCCTCAAGGTCATGCAGATCATCGAGAAAATCCAGCAGAAGATTTTTGTGGAATTTTCCATTGCATTTGCCGAAAAGCTGCCGAAGGTAAATCTATCCAGTACTCGGAAATATTATCTCCCGGAGTTGGTCAACCGTTTCTTCGATACACAGAACCTTCAGAAGGGAATTTCAAAAATCCTGCTGGAAATCCCGGCCGCTATTATACAGATCGTTTTTGGTATAGTCCTGCTTTCTTTTTATCACCCATGGTTCCTGTCTTTTGGAGCTCTGGTTATCCTTTGTGTGGTCATCATTTTTAATTTTACCCTAGAAAGCGGAATCAAATCCAGCCTTGAAGAAAGCGACAAAAAGTATGAAACGGCCTCATGGATCGAGGATATTGCCGCATCGGTAAAAACGTTTAAGATCAATTCCGAAAGCGAAGCCCACCTGAGAGGAGCTGATGAACGGGTAGTAGGCTATCTGGATCACCGGACTTCCCACTTCAGGGTATTGGTTATTCAGTATAAAACCATTATCGCTTTTAAAGTGGTCATTACTTTGGCAATGCTTGCGATCGGAACGTATCTCCTGGTGAACCAAAAACTTAACATCGGCGCCTTCATTGCTACCGAGATCGTTGTTTTAAGCATTATGTCGGCAGTGGAAAAACTGATCGTCAGCCTCGAAAGTTATTACGACGTGATTGCTTCCCTGGCAAAACTGACCAAAGTAACGGAACTGGAAGAAGAGAAAAACGGAGAAATCGTTCCGACCCAGAAAGAAGAAGGCATGGAAGTAGAGTTTAAGAATGTGGATTTCAATTTCAACAATCACATCCATATCCTTCAGGATATTAATTTCACCATCAAAGAAAATACGCTTACCGTTATTACCGGTGAACTGGGATCCGGCAAGTCTCTCCTGTTGAATATGATGGCCGGGTTTTACCCTCCGACGGCAGGAAGCATCCTGATGAATAAAATTCCATTGAAAAATATTGATAAGGATAAGCTCAGAATGGAAATGGGGGTTTATCTGGAAGACATGAGAATCATTCAGGGGACGGTTCAGGACAATATCCTTCTGGGTAATGAAAACATAAATACCGAAGAAGTACTGGAGCTTTCGGAAAAAATCGGAGCTGAAAATATTTCAAGCCAGTTCACCAACGGGCTTTCTACAACAATAAGCGAAACGGATCCCGAAATTTCTTTCAGCTCCAAGAAAAAAATCCTGTTGCTTCGGGCACTCACCGGCAATAAAAAGCTATTACTCCTTGAAGATCCGATTGACGGGATGAATGACACCTTTAAATATAAAATGCTGCAGTATCTTGAAGAAATTAAGCATAAAACGACAATCGTTGTCGTTTCCCAGAATTCCGAAATCCTGCATTATGCAGACCAGCACATTCATGTAGAGAACGGAAGTATTAAATATTTATCTTAAAAAATAGAGGTATGAAAATTCAGTCATTCGATAAAATATACAACATTCATAAAAAATCGCGGGTAAAAAGATGGTTCTTTTTTATCCTAATAACGGCAGTTATCGTTCTGTTTCTTCCCTGGACCCAGAACATCAAAGTTATGGGGAATGTGACCTCGCTGTACCAGGAGCAACGCCCGCAGCAGCTTAACTCCCCTATTCCCGGAAAGATCATTAAATGGTATGTGAAAAACGGGGATTATGTAAAAAAGGGAGATACGATCCTGCAGCTTTCTGAAGTAAAAGACGATTATTTCGATCCGCTTCTGGTACAGAGGACCCAGCAGCAGGTAGAAGCAAAAAAAGGGGTAAGGGACTATTACGAAGCGAAAGTGGGAACCACCAATAACCAGCTTCAGGCTCTAGCCACAGCGAAAGATCTAAAACTGAATCAGCTTCAGATCAAAATCAGTCAGCTGAAAAATAAGCTTACAGGAGAAGAGGCCGAGCTGGCAGCAGCAATCAATGAACTGAAACTTTCCGAAGACCAGTATGCCCGTCAGAAAAAGATGTATGATGAAGGCCTGGTTTCACTGACGCAGTTTCAGCAGCGCAGTATTTCTTACCAGAATGCCCTGGCTAAAAAGACCGCTACTGAAAATAAAGTGGCCCAAACCCGGCAGGAAATCGTAAATACCGGAATCGAGCAGAATGCCGTAATCCAGGATTATACCGAAAAACTCAGCAAAACCGAAGGAGAACGTTTCCAGAGCATGGGGCAGATCGAAGGTAACGCAGGAGATATTGCCAAGCTCGAAAACCAGGTGGCCAACTACAAATTCCGTCAGGGATTATATTATATCGTAGCTTCCCAGGACGGACAGATCGTCCAGCTGAATAAAGCCGGGATCGGTGAAATCCTGAAGGAAGCTGAAAGCATCGGAACCATCGTACCCAACACTACTGATTATGCTGTAGAAATCTATATCAAACCGGTAGACCTTCCGCTGATCAAAGAAGGCCAGCGGGTGATGTGTATTTTCGACGGTTTCCCGGCGATCGTATTCTCCGGATGGCCGGATTCGAGCTACGGCATCTTTGCCGGTAAGGTAATTGCCGTGGAAAGCAACATCAGTGCTAACGGACTCTTCAAAGCATTGGTGGTTGAGGATAAAACCGAGAAAAGATGGCCGCCTAAAATTAAAATGGGCACCGGGGTTCAGGGGATTGCCATCCTGAATGACGTGCCTGTATGGTACGAGTTGTGGCGGAACATCAACGGCTTCCCGCCGGATTATTATGAAGTTAAAACTGAAAAATCCGCTCAGAATGAAAAAACAAAGTAAAATTATATGGCTTTTTGCTTTGCTGTTCTTCCAATTGTTTTCAGCGCAGGATTCATTTAAAATCTCTGCCCGGGAATTTATTTCGATTGTGAAGACCTATCATCCTTTAGCCGTAAAATATCAGCTTCAGAATAAAATTGCCGCTTCAGAAATTACACGGGCACGGGGAAATTTTGATCCTGTACTCAGCGGAAAGCTCGGCGAAAAAAACATCGACGGCGTGCAATATTACCGGCAGAAAAACCTGGAGCTGGGCATTCCGACCTGGTATGGGATCGATATTACGGGAAGCTATAATTACCTGGAAGGCGAAAAGCTCAACAACAGCGATACCAAAGGCGGACTGTATCAGTTCGGCGTGACGGTTCCTTTGGCTAAGAATCTTTTGTATGATAAAAGAAGAGCCATGCTGGAACAGGCCCGCTACGCCCTTAAAATGACAGAGGCAGAACAGGCCATTCTTACCAATGACCTTTTGCTGGAAGCCGAAAATACCTATTGGGAATGGGTGAAGAATTTTGAAATTTACCAGCTACAGCGCAGCGCTGTAGCCATTAACAAAAATAGGCTGGAACTTACGAAAAAGACCTATCAATTCGGAGAAAGGCCCGCCATCGATACGGTAGAAGCCGCTTCACAGCTGCAAAGTTTTCAGCTGCAGGAACGGGATGCTTTTCTTAATTTCGTTAAAAGCACCCAGGAGCTTCAGCTGTTTTTATGGAAAGACAACCAGGAATTGTATGATCTTACAGCCATGATCTATCCTTCCGATTCTACAGGAAACAGCGAGGCTTTCAGTAATTTTGAGATGTTGGTTCAGAATGTGGAGGAGCAAAACCTTGATCAGCATTTTTCCCTGCTGTATTATTTTCAGAAAGAAAATATACTGGAAAGTGAGCGGAGGCTTAAATGGCAGAGTTTCCTTCCAAAACTGGATTTCACCTATAATTTTTTTAATAAAGAAAATTACCGGGCCGATTATCTCCCGCTTTTCGATAATAATTTCCAGTACGGGCTGAAACTGGAGATTCCTATTTTCCAAAGAGAAGCCAGGGCCAATTATGAGATTGCCAAGCTTAAACTGGCCCAAAATACCCTGGATACCCAGGTTAAAAGACGGGAGCTTGAAACCAAAATCCAGACCTATAAGAATGAAATTTTAAATTATCATACACAAATCGATATTGCCCGGGAAAACCTTACGAACTACCAGCGGCTGCTCCAGGCAGAAGAAACCCGCTACAGCAACGGTGAGAGTTCTCTATTCCTGATCAATTCCAGGGAAAATAAACTGATCGACGCCCAGGAAAAATTCATCCTGCTGAATAATAAATTCCTGAAGAGCTTCAATAAGCTGAAATGGATGCGGGAGAATTTTTCTCTGTAATAAAATAATATGCTTGAAGAGGGACGTTGGAAGCTGGAATTTTTTTGTCAGAAATACCATCAAAGGATCAATAATCACACAAACCATCTGTATTCCAGCAAAAGTAATTCTATTGAAAATGTAATAATCTTAGTTTTATGTTCCGCTTCAGCAAATAAATGAATTAAGGTTAAACAGGACTCACGTTATTCTCAATTCACGAGACCGCGGCTTTCCGTGGGAAGTCACTTCGAAGATTCTTCAGGTTCTTGCCTGGCTATATTTTTAGAGTATATACAGCAAATCAAAGATTTTACTGAAAGGTTTAAAAGATCCATACTTTAATGGATGATGGACTAAGCGTTGAAATTTTAACAGTACATTTTACAGCATCTTTGTCATTCCGCAGGAATCCAAACGCGAATCTTTCCATTGCTTCCCTAATACTATATGGAAATCCCTACAGAATGACAAACTGTGCGTAAAAAATTAGCGTAGAAGTTATTTATACTTCACGGTTGGAAGAAATCGTTTTCCGGTGGTTGAGCAGAGTCGAAGCTATAACATTATACTTGGAAATTTTACCACAAAAGTTACAAGCTTTTTAGCACATTAGTCACATCAGATTTTTAGTTTCCTGCTTTGCATATATTTTAAAGCGCGGAAGAAGTGTTGAAATTTTGACAGGACATTTTCCAGAATTTTTGTCATTCCGCAGGAATCCAAACGCGAATCTTTCATTGCTTCCCTAATACTATGTTGAGATCCCTACGGGATAACAAACTGTGCGTCAAAAATTAGCGTAGAAATTATTTATACTTCACAGTTGGAAGAAATCGCATTCCGGTGGCTGAACAGAGCCGAAGCCAAGTTATCTCTGAAAACCGTGAAATCTGTAGGAGAATTTGGAAAAGTGCTCAAAAGTTTTAAAAAATCTTTGATTTTTAATCTCATGTGTTCTAAAATATTTTCAAACTATTAAAAATCTCTTTGTGACTTATGTGTCAACATTGCATATCCGTCCTGGAAATCCGTTCAATCTTCAGAAAATTAATTTTCCAAATCAACACTGAGTATATTGAAGACTAGATCCTGTTTTTAGCAAAGTAAAAGATCAGCATCAGCCAGCTTACGATCATCAGCAATCCGCCAAGTGGAGTGACCGGTCCTAAAAATTTCAGGTTCATTCCAAAATAATCCTGCATACTCAGACCGTAGATGCTGAATGAAAACAGCAGGGTTCCGGCAATCATCAGGATGGAAATCCATTTTTGGGAAGAAGTGTCGTATTTTAAAATATAGCCGACGATCAGCAAGAAAAAGGCAGCATACATCTGATACCTCACTCCCGTTTCAAAGCTTTCCAGCCTTTCTACCGATAAAATCTTCTTCAAAGCGTGCGCGCCGAATGCACCCAGAATCACGGAAAGCATTCCGTAAGCGGCACCAAAAACCAAAGTAATTGTTTTCATATTATAATTCTTCTAATTCCAGTTTTAAATTTTTTCCTGTTTTCTCATCCCGCCAGGTTCCGTTAACTTTATTGCCTTTCATATCGGCTTCAATTAAAGCTTTCACCATCCACTGTTTGGCTTCTTCGCTGTATCCGCTGCTTTCTACCAGGGAAATGTGGCTGCCTTTTATTTTTCCGTGCCACTCGATGAGTTTTTTATTCTTATCGTACCAGTATTTTGCTGAAAAAGAGCCGTCTTCATTTACATTTCCCATCAGAACCGTTACCGGATATTTCCCGTCAATTTTTCCGTGGTACAATGTATTGCTGAAGCTGGTCTGATGTACCTGCTGAACACCGGACAATAAGTTTTTCGCATAAAGGCTCCAGTATTTATCCAGCTCTTTGTAGGTAAAATCAACTTCATGGCTTCCAAGTTCGTCCAAAGCCCTCATGGCATGGTTGGAACATCGCTCGGCAATGAATTTTATTTTATTCTCTGTGAAATAATATTGAACGCTTCCTAAAGTGTAATCTGTAAAACAATCCTCATAAATAGCGATCTCGTCCTGTATTTCTTCAGAAGAATCTTTCTGCGATTTCAGATCTTTCAGAAAGTCATCAATCTCTTTCCGCACTTTCTTGCGGATCATGCCTTCTATTGCTTTTACGGCATTGGGCTGAAAAAGATCTTTGGCATTGATCAGGTTCCCGGTTCTCAGATCAAAATTTTTCCAGATTTTGAAACCTTCGGGATAGGCTCCCGAAGCTTCTCCATCCAATGCGATGCTTAAAATATTTTCAGGTGCCGGCAACTTCTCCCAACTGTAAAAATACACATAATTGGAGTAAGAGGTTTTGCCTGACAACACCAGCGCAGAAGGTTCTCCTCCCGAGCCGGGAATGTATTCCAGCTGGTCCACTTGCAGATAAGTATTTATTTTATTGGCTGCCTTCGGATTCTGAGGATAAGAAATAAACGGGAAAACAAAGTCTTCTGATTTAGGCGGCAGATCGGTAATCTTCACATTTTGATGCTGGCTGAAAGCCTGTCCGGACATCAGTAAGAAAATCAGAATTTTCTTCGAAACACACTTACCTTCTGCTTTCTGCCTTTTAGAAAACATCCGATAAAAAACTTCAGAAAACAGATTATTTGCTCCCACTGAACATATAAATTTTAAATACCAGGGCTACCAGGCCGATGGCAATAAACATCCACGCAAATTTTTTATTCTTTGCAAAACCGGGATCTTTGGTCAGTTTCAGGAAAATCCCAAAAGTGAGCATCAGCGCGGATACTATTATTCCAAACATTATTGTCCTCTCAATCTATTAAATTCATGAATCACCTCGTGGTGGCTTACCGTCTTATCTTTGAAATACGTTACAAAGTGCTGTTTTTCCTCTTCCGTAGCCCCCATCTGATTCAGGATATTCAGCAAATGCATTTTCATGTGCCCTTTCTGGATTCCGGTAGTGACCAGCGAACGCAGTGCCCCGAAATTCTGGGCCAGCCCGGAAACGGCCAGGATGCTCATGAGTTCCTGCGCAGAAGGTTTTCCCAAAAGTGCCAATGAAAACTTAACCAGCGGATGAAGATTTGTTAAACCGCCCACAACCCCTACGGAAATCGGAAGATCGATCCAGAATCTGAAGATCCCGTTATCGGTGGTACAGTGGGTCAGAGAAGCATACTTTCCGTTTCTTGCGGCATAGGCATGGGCACAGGCTTCGGTAGCCCGGAAGTCGTTTCCTGTAGCAATCACTACGGCATCTACTCCGTTCATGATCCCTTTGTTATGGGTGGTGGCACGGAAAGGCTCGATTTCAGCAATAGTTACTGCCTGCTTGAATTTCCAGGCAAATTCTTCATTGGAAATCCCGCTGTCGTCTTTAAGATCCTCGATTTTACAGGAGACCTCAGCCCTTACCAGACAATCCGGCGTAAAGTTGGAAAGAATATTCATGACGATCTGTAAAGAGTTCTTTTCCTCCTGGCTGAAATCTTCACTTACCGCCACTTCTGCTTTTAAAGTTTTCCCAAACTGCTCCAGACAAGAATTGATAAAGTTGGCTCCCATCGAATCCACCGTATCAAAGCTCGCTTTCAGCTGGTAATAATTCGGCATTTCATCTGTTTTATCAACCAGTTTAATATCTAAAATTCCACCACCCCGTTTCCTCATATTGGCGGTAATATCTTCCGTAGCTTCGAGTAATTTTTTCTTTAAATTAAAATTAAAAAAATGAAGCAGTTTGTGCGATTCAACGTTGAAGATAAAATGAGTGTGTCCCAGTTTTTCATTATTGATGATCGTCGTTTTGAAACCGCCTTTATCCAGCCAGAATTTGGCGGCTTTTGAAGCGGCTGCCACTACCGAGCTTTCTTCAACCGCCATCGGAAGGGCAAAAAGTTTTCCGTCGATCAGAAAATTCGGGGCAATCCCGTAAGGCATATAGAAATTGGAAATCGTATTTTCAGAGAATTCGTCATGGAGTTTCTGCAAATCAGGGTTTTCATTCCAGTACTGCTGTAGTATATGCTGATATTCTTCGTTTCCTTCAAGATATTCGTTAACAAGCCAATCAATTTTTCCCTCTTTCGTTAATTTGGAAAAACCTTCAACGGGTCTATGATTCATAAGCGATGTGTTTATTTCTTTGTATCAGGGATCAAATCAGATCCTGCTGATTGATGTATTATTTGATGAGTGTAAAGATACTAATTTTGTCACTTTAAACTGTTGATAACATCAATGAAAAAAGGTTGATTTTTAACAAATTTGGAAGTATCTTTGAGAAGTAAATATGATCTAAAACAATTATTTACAACACGATATATGAATTTTGACCGCCTGAAAGAAAAACTTGAGATATTGGCCGATGCGGCGAAGTATGACGTGTCATGCTCATCCAGCGGAGGTTCACGGAAAAACAAAAAAGGTGCTTTGGGAGACAGCTCCGCCAGCGGGATCTGCCACACCTATACCGAAGACGGGCGGTGTGTTTCCCTTCTTAAAATTCTTCTGACCAACCACTGCATTTACGACTGCGCTTACTGCGTTTCCCGAAGCTCGAACGATATTAAAAGAGCAGCCTTTACTGTCGAAGAAGTTGTGGACTTAACCATTAATTTTTACCGCAGAAATTATATCGAAGGTTTATTTTTAAGCTCAGGGATTTTTAAAAATGCAGATACAACAATGGAACGTCTGGTGCGTGTTGCCAAAAAGCTGCGCCTGGAAGAAAATTTCAATGGGTATATCCATTTGAAATCGATTCCCGGAGCGAGTGATGAGCTGATGCAGGAAGCCGCTTTGTATGCCGATCGTCTCTCCATCAATCTTGAAATTCCTACTGAAAGCGGGCTGAAACTGCTGGCACCCGAAAAAAACCGCCAGGATATGCTGAACCCGATGAAATACATCCAAAACGGCATTGCCCAGTATAAAGACGAAAGGAAAATCTTCAGGAAAACGCCGAAGTTTGCACCGGCCGGCCAGTCTACCCAGATGATTGTGGGTGCTACCAATGAAAACGACTTGCAGATCATTAAAGTGGCCGATCATTTTTATAAAAATTTCAATCTGAAAAGGGTATATTATTCCGGCTATGTCCCGGTATTGGAAGATAAGAGGCTCCCTTCTTTAACCACTGAGGTTCCGATGCTCCGTGAGAACCGTCTGTATCAATCGGACTGGCTGATGCGGTTTTACGGTTTCAAGGCCGAAGAAATCCTGGACCCAAATATGCCATTCCTTGATCTGGAAGTAGATCCAAAGCTGAGCTGGGCTTTACGGCACCTGGAGCAGTTCCCGGTGAATCTACAGACCGCGGATTACCAGATGATCCTGAGAATTCCCGGGATCGGCGTAAAAACGGCAAAGAAAATCGTGAGCGCAAGGCGTTTCCAGGTATTGAATATCGACCATCTAAAAAAACTCGGGGCTGCTGTCAACCGGGCTAAATATTTCATTGATTTCAATGCAGGCAATGCGTTTCTTAAATATTTAACCGATAACAACTTAAAAAAACTGCTGATCGGCGGAAGTTCTTCTAAGTTTCACAATCAGTTTTCGCAACAGCTTACTTTGTTTTAAAAAATATTTATATTTAAATAAACATATCCATATTTGCTAAATCTGGATATATTTGTAACTTAGAGAAAACAATTGGTAATGAATGTAAGTTTTACAAAAAAGCAGGAACAATATATTTCCAATCAGATTGAATCTGGGGATTTTCAAAACGCCAGTGAAGTTGTACGGGATGCACTTCGCCTTCATGAATTCTACCGGCACCGCATCATTCAGGATTTAAAAACTGAAATTGAAAAAGGTTGGAGCGGCAATACAAGCCCTCGCTCGGTAAAGGATATTATTACATCCAGAAAAAAAAGCAGCAAATAATGGCTGAAAGATTTTATCTCTTATCAGAAACTGCAGATAAAGATCTTGAAGATATTTTCGATTATTCTATAGATAAATTCGGGTTTGAACAGGCCGAGAAATATCTATTGGAAATTGAAAACATTTTTCAAAGTTTGGTTCTCAATCCGTATTCCGGAAAAAAACGTGATGAGATAAAACAAGGTTTATATAGTTTTCCAAAAGACAATCATGTCATTTTCTACCGGATTTTAGATAAACAGATTCGGATTGTAAGAATTCTTCACGGAAGCAAAGATCTTCCAAATTATTTTTAATTTTATTTTTAAATGTAGCATAACATTCAGACCGCTTCATTTCAAAATTACTGATTTGCTACATTGCCACAATTCATAAATTGTTACATTCACCCATGACCACCCTACTCTACGATGGCAGTTTCGACGGACTTTTAACGGCAGTATTCGAGGTTTTCGAATATAAATACAAAGACGTAGAAATAGCCAGCCGGGAAAGGTTCCATCAGGAAAATATCTTTGCGGAGATTCACGAAGTCATTACACAAACCGATAAATCGGAAAGAGTGTTGCTAAAGCTGGAATCCGGTATCGGAAAACAGGGGATTAATGAGCTGCTGAAAGTGTATCTATCGGAAGATCCGGAAATGGAGCAGCTGATTTTATCGGCCATCAGGCAATCCGTAAAGCATCCGGATGAAAATGTCCTTCAGAATTATGCCGATGATGACATTTTAAAAATTTCCAAGCTCTGTAAATCGGTAAACCGGGAACGGCACCGAATGACGGCTTTTGTCCGTTTTGAAAAAATGCAGGACGGTGTTTTCTTCGCTAAAGTGGATCCTGATTTTAATGTTCTTCCCCTGATCCGGAAACATTTTAAAGACCGCTATCAGGATCAGAAATGGATGATCTATGACCTGCGGAGGCATTACGGGATTCTGTACGACCTGGAAACCTGCGATTTCTTTTATCCTGATGAAAAAATAGATCTCAGCCACTACCAGCAGAAGTTCCATGATGAGGAAAAAAGATACCAAACCCTTTGGCAACGTTATTTTACAAGAACCAATATCGTGGAAAGAAAAAACCTGAAACTGCACATCCAGCATGTGCCGAGGAGGTACTGGAAATATTTAACCGAAAAATGGTAATTCTTCGATTTGTTCACAATTACAGATAATGGATTTTTACAATCATCCTGTTTCATACCACAAAGCCTCAGCATTTTCTAAAATCATAAATTTTAGAAGTTTTTAATTCTTTATATTCAAATCTCTTATCAAGTTACTGCCATTATCTGAACTTGTTTTTGTAAATTTGTGTTCGAAATTTTTTACCAGATGAAAGAAAGTGCTGTAAAAAAAATTGCAGTTCTTACCTCAGGAGGTGATTCTCCGGGGATGAATGCAGCGTTAAGGGCGGTCGTAAGAACCGCAAATTATTACAACATAGAATGTTACGGAGTAAGAGAAGGCTATAACGGCCTGATTAACAATGATTTCCTGAAAATGGGACCTCGTTCCGTAAAAAATATAATCAACCAGGGCGGAACCATTCTGAGATCCGCCAGATCCCAGGAGTTCAGAACCCCGGAAGGCCGCCGGAAAGCCTACGACAATTGTGTAAAACACGGCATTGAAGGATTGGTATGCATCGGAGGAGACGGCACGTTTACCGGGGCAAAAATCTTCAACGAGGAATTTGGGATCCGGGTAATCGGTATTCCGGGAACCATCGATAATGATATTTTCGGGACCGACAATACCATCGGCTATGACACCGCACTGAATACGGCAATGGATGCCATCGACAAGATCCGTGATACGGCAACTTCCCACAACAGGGTTTTCTTTGTAGAAGTAATGGGCCGTGATGCAGGCTTTATTGCCTTAAACAGCGGGCTGGCTACCGGAGCACTGGATATTCTGATCCCGGAAACCAAAGACAGCATCGATGAGCTTTTCAACAACTTCAGAAGCGCGGAGAAAACCGGAAAAGCATCAAGTATCGTTGTCGTAGCGGAAGGAGAAAAGCTCGCCAATGTGTATGAACTGGCTGAAAAAACCAAGCAGGAATTTCCGGATTACGACATTCGTGTTGCGGTTCTGGGACATATGCAAAGAGGCGGTTCTCCAAGTTGTGCCGACCGGGTTCTGGCAAGCAGGCTGGGCTATGGTGCCGTAACCGGACTGATGGAAGGACAGACCAACGTCATGGCCGGAATGCGTTCCAATGCATTGGTGTATACGCCGATTGAAGAAGCCATTAAAAAACACAATGAAATCAACCAGGATCTTCTGCTGATTTCGGAAATTTTAGCAATTTAATATTTTTTATATAATTTAAAACAAACTATTATGTCAACAATTAAAGTAGGTATCAACGGGTTTGGTAGAATCGGACGTCTTGTTTTCAGAGCAATGACTGAAAGAGATAACATCGAAGTGGTAGGTATCAATGACCTGATCAATGCAGAATACATGGCTTATATGCTTAAATATGATTCTGTACACGGTGTTTTCCCGGGTGAGGTTTCCGTAGAAGGAAATGACCTTGTGGTAAACGGGAAAAAAATCAGAGTAACCGCTGAAAAAGATCCGAACAACCTGAAGTGGAATGAAATCGGAGCCGACTACATCGTTGAATCTACAGGTTTATTCTTAGATAAAGACAATGCTGCAAAGCACATCAATGCAGGGGCTAAAAAAGTGATCCTTTCCGCACCTTCTAAAGATGACACGCCAATGTTCGTAATGGGAGTAAACCACCATGAACTTACAGACGATATCAAAATTTTATCAAACGCTTCTTGTACAACCAACTGTTTAGCACCTTTGGCTAAAGTAATCCACGATAACTTCGGAATTGTAGAAGGATTAATGACGACGGTACACGCTACAACTGCTACCCAGAAGACAGTTGATGGTCCTTCAATGAAAGACTGGAGAGGTGGTAGAGCTGCATTAAACAACATCATCCCTTCTTCTACCGGTGCTGCAAAAGCGGTAGGAAAAGTAATCCCTTCCTTAAACGGAAAATTAACAGGGATGTCTTTCAGAGTACCAACGGTTGACGTTTCCGTAGTGGATTTAACAGTACGAATCGAAAAAGCAGCTTCTTACGAAGAAATCTGTGCCGTAATTAAAGCAGCTTCCGAAGGTGAACTGAAAGGTATCTTAGGATATACTGAAGATGCCGTGGTTTCTCAGGACTTCGTTGGAGATAAGAGAACTTCTATCTTCGATAAGGACGCAGGGATCATGCTTTCTCCTAACTTCGTAAAACTTGTTTCATGGTATGACAATGAAATGGGTTATTCCAATAAGTTAGTGGATATGCTGGTACACGCTGCTTCTTTGTAATGGATAATCAGTAATTAGCAATAAGTAATAAAACCTTCCTTTTGGAAGGTTTTTTTGTTTAAATTAAACCTTTAAAATTAATAACATGCTTGATGAACTTATTGATAGATATTCAAAATATTCCGATCCGGAACTTATGAATATTTATTTAAACATAAACGCATATACGGATGAAGCACAAAAAGCATTGAAAATTGTAATAGAAAATAAAGGGGGTATCAATTCCTTAACCGAAAGGTATCGTAAATTGGCTGAAAAAGAAGAAGAAAAACTAAGAATTTATAATGAGGTAGACCGTCTCTATAAAAAAGGAAATACAAAAAACGATATAAATTCAACCATATGTTCTGAAATATTATCTGAAGAAGAAATTCATCAGATTACAGACATGGTAAGCAATAAACTTGAAGCTGAACGGACGAACGTAGCCATAAAAACAAGTACATACGTCGGTAGTATTCTCGGTGGGGTGCTGGGCGGAACTATAGGTGGGATTTTATGGGCGTTACAGATCATCTATTCAGGACATCTATTTTATATTTTTGCTGTAGGCTTGGGAATAATATCCTATGGATTTATAAAATTCTTTACGAAACAAAATAAAAATAACATGGTCGTATTTATTTTTACGATAGCTTCGGTATTGTATGCCCTTATTTTAGGTTTCTATATTTATGAATGGTTTGGTTATCGTGGACCTAATAGATAAATTGCTTACCATTGGCTTTTATTATAGAGACGATTTGTAAGATAACGAATCCCCTACAAATGCAGAGGATCCCAGTTTATCCTTTTCAAACAGCTAACAGAAAATTCTAAACTTTTTTAACATATGGTGAATATGTCTATATGAAGTTGTGTTTTATGATTGTGGGGGAAACCGGCTCAGAAGAAGGAATTGTTTATAATGAGCTTTCATGGTTATTGGTGTATACAAATATTGGAATTTTATCTTTATAAAAAAATCCCCCTTTTGTGGTATTTTTTAAGAAAAATTTAACTATATTTAATTATGTTAATTTTTTATGGATAATTCTGAAAAAAAACATCCCCTGATTGAAGTCTGGAATTCTTATTCCGGTATCAGAAAAGAAAAAGCTCATATCGGACAGATCCCTCCTATTGAACGTATTATCGGGGAAATGTTTGCGATCGGCGAGTTTTACTATTATGCCATAAATCTTACCAACAGTACCCTGTCCCATCATCATCCTAATTTACTGAAACTTCATGGTTTAACAGAGTATCCTCAAAATTTAAAAGAAATTATAGACCTTACTCATCCTGATGACATTCCTTTCATCATGAAAGCAGAAGAAGAAGTCATCCGGAAAATGATGGCCCTCGGAAAAGAAAATCACCTTTATCTGAAATCCAGCTATTGTTTTAGGATGAAAACGGCCAAAGGAAATTATGAGCTGTTCCACCACCAGGCTGTTCTTACAATGGAGGACGAAAACCAAAATCTAATCCAATCCGTTAATATTCACACCAACATCCACCATATTACCCAGAAAAACCCGAATACGGTACTGATCACCGGAATCGGCCCGCGGAACGACTTTTATCAGATAAAGATTGAAAATCTTTCCCAAAACCCTTCGGATATTCATCTCACCAAAAGGGAAACCGAAGTTCTGGCACTGATTGCCAAAGGATATTCCGGTCCGGAAATTTCAAAAATCCTGATTCTTTCGGAGCACACCATCCGTACCCACCGCAAAAATATTTTAACCAAAACCAATTGCAGGAACAGTAAGGAGCTGTTGAGAAAAGCTTTTGAATGCGGGCTAATCTGAATAGTCAATAGTGAATCTGCTTTACAGTGAATTGTGAATTGATTAAAATTCTGTTTTTTACAAACAATAATCGTCACGGAAATATTTCAGCAAAAGGTACAGACTGATGTGAGTGGCCAATAGATCAAGCTGCTTCGTAGTGCATCGTGAATTGATAACTGCTTTTTGTTTTATTGTTGTTAAAACTGATCATTCACCATTGACTATTCACCATTCGCTATCTGCCATTTGCCGTTGCGGCTTAAAACCTGTAAATTTATTCCAATGGAAAAGAAGAGGATACAGCCACGTTTTAAAGATTCAGAACATTTCAAAAAATTCTGGACCGCGGGCAATGGGAAAATGCTGCTGGATTTTTCCGGAGCACAGGTAAGCTTTGATCATTTTGAACAGTTTTCTCCTTATTTCTACCATGTGGACGAAGTTGGGGATGAGGTCGTGAAAGAGGTTTATTTCAAAAAGAATTTTCATGACGCGTCAAAAGAAATAGAAGGCTACATTCGCAACGGCGTTTCCGAACTGGACGATGTGCCCGAAAGTGTAAAACAGCTTTTCAATAAGACCCAGACTATTCCCGAATGGCTGGATTACCGGCTGATCAGATATGGAGCCGAACTTTGTATGCGATGTAATCTGGATTCGCTGATTTCTTTACGGGATTACTGCCTGATGGGCGGTTACGATTATGCGTATCTCAACAAACCGCTTATTGCTACCGAAGCCCTGAAAAAAGGAGCTGTTAAAAGACTTTCCGAAACATTGGATTTCTGGGTCAATGTAACCCGGTATGACGCACTGGAAATTCACCGGAAAGGATACGAATTTGCCATTAAAACCCGGCTGATCCATTCTTACGCCAGGCTGTCCATTAAAAAACATTATAAAAACTGGGACACCGAAAACTGGGGTGAGCCTATCAATTCATGGGATATGATGGCTACCTACATCGGTTTCAGCCTGGTTTTTATGCACAGCCTGCACAAGCTGGGTACTCACATCTCAGAAGAAGAGGAAAAAGGGATGTTTCACCTTTGGAAATACGTCGGTTACCTTCTCGGCATTCCTGAACATCTTCTACCGAACAACAAACAGGAAGCCACCCAATATTTTTACCTGTGGACTTCCATTCAGCCGCCTGCGGATAAGGATTCTGTTTTGCTGGCCCACTCCTTACTCAATGAATCATTAATCAATCCTGCACTGAAATACCAGTTTCAGAGAAAAAATCTCCGCTATCTTCACATTTGCTGCACTTGGTTTTTGCTGGACGATGAGGTTTGCAAAAGGCTTCAGATTCCTGAGGTCTCAAACAAAAAAGCCTTTCCGCTGGTGAAGCGCACACTTAACCAAATATATGATAGGCTGGTTAGCAGAGAAGCCAGGATCAGGAAAGGAAATACATCACAACTGAAGGTGCTGAGCGATTATCACAGCGTTATGAATAACTCGAATTTTCATTAGTTTAACTTGACACATCAGTCATATTAGATTTTTTTTAGTGGTTTTATTGCGTATATTTTAATCACAGAAGAAGAATATCAAAGATTTTCATTTGTGCCTAACGTCAGCTTTTGACATTTTGTAAGGATTTAAATGTGAATATTGCTAAACGATTTTCTAATATTATATTTAGATCCCCTGCGGGGATGACAAACAAGACGTCGAAGAGTTGAAAACCAGGTAGACAAGAGTTATTCAAAATTTATTTCTGTAATGATTGTCATTCTGAAAGAATCTCGACCCGAATCTTTCTATGCGATGCTCTGATAATATGGTTAGATCCTTTATGGGAATGACAAACTTAGTGTTCAATTATAAGAACAATACGATCCGCATTTTTGTCAATCTGAAAGAATCTCGACCCGAATCTTTCTATGCGATGCTCTGATACTATGGCTAGATTCGCTTCGGGAATGACAACCGTCGTATTAAAGTATCAAGCAATATTTACCAGCAATTTGCAATTCTAAAGATCCAACCTGAATCTTTGCAATTTTCCACCAAGATTTCTGGCATTTTTAAACTTTATAAACTTATCTGAAAAGCCCGACTATAAAAATGATATGCTCCGGTAAAATCTACCTACTCATGCCCTAGCCGGGATTGCAGCGGAAATCCTTTTTTGAAGAAAAAGATTGCAGCGGAAAGCGCGAAAAAGCTCCTGGAAAAAGCTATCCGGAATAGTATTGAAAGATCAGGGAATTTTATAATTTTTTTAACTATAAAAACACGTCCGCGTGGTAGATATTATTAGTTTTTGACGTTAAATTTTCGTATTTTTGATTAATTATTTAAACAACAGATGAGTAATATAGACGACAAGAAAAAAGCACTGGCTTTGGTGCTGGACAAACTAGATAAAACATACGGAAAAGGGACGGTAATGACCTTAGGTGACAGTGTTATCGATACGAACATCGAGGTAATTCCTTCCGGGTCTCTGGGATTAGACATCGCTCTTGGAGTAGGTGGTTATCCGAGAGGAAGAATTATTGAAATCTATGGGCCTGAATCTTCCGGTAAAACCACCTTAACGCTTCATGCTATTGCCGAAGCTCAGAAAGCGGGCGGAATCGCAGCATTTATCGATGCGGAGCATGCATTTGACAGAGGATACGCCGGAAAACTGGGTATCGATCTTGAAAACCTGATCATTTCACAACCGGATAACGGGGAACAGGCATTGGAAATTGCCGATAACTTGATCCGTTCGGGAGCGATCGACATCGTGGTCATTGACTCCGTAGCGGCACTTACACCAAAAGCGGAAATCGAAGGGGAAATGGGAGATTCCAAAATGGGTCTTCACGCCAGACTGATGTCCCAGGCATTGAGAAAGCTTACCGCTACGATCAACAGAACAAAATGTACGGTCATCTTCATCAACCAGCTGAGAGAAAAAATCGGTGTGATGTTCGGGAACCCTGAAACAACCACCGGTGGTAACGCTTTGAAATTCTACGCTTCGGTAAGGGTAGACATCAGAAAGGCAAGTGCCCCTATTAAGAATGGTGATGAAGCGATCGGAAGCCGTGTGAAAGTGAAGATCGTGAAAAATAAAGTAGCGCCGCCTTTCAAGCAGGCAGAATTCGATATCATGTATGGTGAAGGAGTTTCCAAAACCGGAGAAATCCTGGATCAGGCGGTAGAGCAGGGAATCGTGAAGAAAAGCGGTTCTTGGTTTAGCTATGAGGAAACGAAGCTTGGACAGGGCCGTGACGCAGTGAAAGACGTATTAAAAGACAATCCTGAACTTTCCGAGGAACTGGAAAATAAAATTAAAGAAGAAATTGCGAATAAGAAGCAGTAATTTCTGATCATCTTAAAAAGAAACCCGGCGGAGCAAAGCTCCGCCGGGTTTCTTTTGCTTGTATTTCTTTATGGCTTTTCGTCAGTTAATTCAAATCCCCAGTCTTTTCCTTTTTGGGTAGCTGATACTCCTTTGGTCATCCAGACCGGAGCCTTGGCACCCTTCAGGTAATAATCGAAAAACTGCTGTTCGCGGATCTGGATGTCCTTGCGGTTCTGACGCTTGATCAGATTATGGTCGTCCCCGTTGTAATTCAGGAGCCAGGCTGGTTTTCCGAGGCGGCGGAGGGCGGTAAACATTTCGATTCCCTGATACCACGGCACGGCTCCATCTTTATCATTGCTCATAATAACCACCGGCGTTTTCACCTGATCCATTGCAAACAGCGGTGAATTCTTAATATAAAGATCCGGTGCTTCCCATAGATTTTTTCCCAATCGGCTCTGTGATTTTTCATACTGGAACTGCCGGTTCATTCCGGAAGACCAGCGAATTCCGCCGTAAGCAGAAGTCATGTTGACTACCGGTGCTCCTGTCCATGCTGCTGCGTACCTATCCGTATGAGCGATCAGGTAGGCCACTTGGTAGCCACCCCAGCTCTGTCCCTGAATTCCTATTTTCGTCCCATCTACCCAAGGGTTCTTTTTTAATTGTTCCACTCCGGAATTGATATATTCCATCGCCGATTCTCCCGGCTGGCCGTCGGTGTATGAAATATCCGGCGTAAACACCAGGTAGCCGTTGCTTACGAAAAACGAGATGTTCAGTCTTGAAGGCGTTGGGGCCGGAGCCACGTAACGGTTCAGGTTGTCCGAAAGTTTTTCATAAAAATAGACGATCATCGGATATTTTTTTGCGGGATCGAAATTTTCGGGTTTATATAGAAGCCCGGAGGAAGTATTCCCTTTCGGGGTCGTCCAGTGAACCAGTTCGCCCGTTCCCCAATTATAAAGGCTCTGCTGCGGATTGGTGCTGCTCAGCTTCTGTTGCACCGAGAAATCGGAGGTCACAAAAATATCCGGTGATTGTGTGTAGGATTCTTTGACCAGAATATATTCATCTGTATTTTTAGCTTTTTGCAGACTGCGGTAGCCCCAGATATCCTCCATTTTAATTTTTACAGGATACCCGTTAGACCGGATCGAAGTTTTAAAAATACCGTTTGCTTTCGTTGTATTGTCAAAAGCCGATAAATACACCGTAGATTTCCGGTTTACGCTTTTGATATCTTTATCTAAATCGTAGGTTTCAAACGTGATTTTATTTTTGCGGCCGAAACCATTGGTTATATTTCTCGGTTTCTTTGAACCGTTGAGGAAAAACTCCCAAAGATCGTAGCGGTCCCGGATGATAACTGATTCATCATTGTCTGTCCATGATGCGATGCCGTAAGCCACCGGAAAGTCCGGCATATCAAACTCTTCATCCACAAAAGAAACCGGTAATCCGCTGCTAAGTGGCGTGGTCTGCTTCGTTTTCACATTGTGGCTCAGCCACTGCCCTTTTTCCCGGTCGAAGATCACAGCGAAGCGGCCAAGTGGTGATATGGCCACCGAGCCATTCAGATTTCTTATAATTTCCGTTCTTTCTCCGGTTTTATTATCGATAATAAAATACGTCTTCTTTGTACCTCCTTCCCATTGTGAAGCGATCCGGTTGTTTATACTGGTACTTCCCAGAACAAATTCTGCGTTGCCTTCATTCACCAACCGCAAGGTATCCAAGTCTTCTCCATCAATATTAACAAAGAAATCCGGTTTTTCCGTCTGCATAACGGCCGCATAGGATTTCTTAAGATCATTTTTCAGTTCTTTCAGCTGTACGGTCTGCAGGTAATCGTCTTTATAGTTCCAGATATCCACTACGGCGTGGTCGTTGGCAATCATGGCTGTATCTTTGGCCACCGGTTTCGGCGCAACCCCAAAATACAGCTGCTTGCCGTTTTTACTGAATACGGGTAAACGGTTTTCGGAAATCACCCAGTTCTTTTTCATCTGGGAATGACCATCGGTAAGGGCTTCCTTTTTCTTTTGTTTAACATCAAAATAATACAGCTGATACTGTTTTACCAGATCATTCTGTGCAGAAGCCGTTCCTACAAAGGCCAGCTGATTTCCCTCTTCATCGAAAGCCAGTTGGGAGAAATCACCTTCTATTTCAAAAATTTCACCTGCGGCTCCTGTCTGGAGATCAACAATCTGTACGGTTTCCAAAGGATATTTCTTCGGCTTGGATTTATCAGTACTCTTTTTCTCCGCAACCTTTATATCGGCAGAATCTTTTTTCGCCGCTTTATTTTTACTGAGTTTTTCTTCCTGCTTTTTAGTAACAAATGCAAGCTGCTTTCCGTTTTTGCTGAATTCATAACGCACTACATCATTATAAGTGGTGGTTTTTCCATTCGCCAGGTTCCGTAAGACCAGCTGCAACGGCTTGCTGTTTTTATCCTCTTCATTTTTATCTTCGCCTTCCTTTTCAGAATCATCCGAAGATTTATCTTTCATGTTTTCCAGCAGATAAGCAATATGCGAACCTGCTTTTTCCGGAATTTTATATGCTTTGACATTCGGAATTTTCTCGGTTTTGCCAGTTGAAAAATCAACAATTGCCAAAGTATCTTTGGTGAGCTTATTCTGTTTCAGCTTTTTATCCTTTACAGCCTTTATATCTTTGTAAAACGGACGGATCTGGAAAACGGCAAATCTTGAATCGCCTGTAAATTCAGGTCTAATTCCTCTGGGGAATTTTTTTGTGCTTCTGTTTTTCACCGAATACAAAAAAAGATCGGGGTTTCCTTCCTGAACATCCACTGAATAGGCAACCCATTTTCCGTCATCGGAGATCTTTCTCGCACCGATGTTCTGCCAGCTGTCATAAACAGAATGATCCAGTGGCTTTTTCTGCCCGTACATGAAACACGTCATGAGGAACAGCATATAAGCTGAATATTTTAAATTCATTATAATATTTTAAAGATTAAAAATAAGGTATTTCCCCGATAAATCCATATTATGTCAAAATGTCAGTTTATTTTAAACGGTCCTTTTTTTGAGAAACAAAAGGAAATTAAAAAACAAAAATTATTATGACTAAAGGAAATATTAATGTATCGGTGGAAAACATTTTTCCGCTAATTAAAAAATTTCTTTACAGCGACCACGAAATCTTTCTAAGAGAATTAATTTCCAATGCAACGGATGCTACTTTAAAATTAAAGCATTTAACCAGCATCGGCGAGGCCAAAGTTGAGTACGGAAATCCTAAGATTGAAGTGAAAATCGATAAAGAAAACAAAACGCTGACGATTATCGACCAGGGAATCGGGATGACCGGTGAAGAGGTTGAAAAATACATCAACCAGGTGGCTTTTTCAGGAGCTGAAGAGTTTTTGGAGAAATATAAGGATACGGCAAAAGATTCAGGGATCATCGGGCATTTCGGGCTTGGATTCTACTCTGCCTTTATGGTGGCTGAGAAAGTGGAAATCGTAACGAAATCCTACAAAGACGAGCCGGCGGTACGATGGATCTGCGACGGCAGCCCGGAATTCACTTTAGAAGAGACAGCGGATAAGTCTGAAAGAGGAACAGAAATCATCCTCTACATCGCAGAAGATTCCACGGAATTCCTTGAAGAAAGCAAGATCCGTGAATTATTGCTGAAATACAACAAGTTCATGCCGGTACCGATTAAATTCGGGACCAAAACCCATACCTTGCCTTTACCGGAAGATGCCCCTGAAGATGCGGTTGCCGAAACGGAAGAAGTAGACAACATTATCAACAATCCTACTCCGGCCTGGACCATTGCGCCAAGCGAACTGACGAATGAGGATTACATGAAGTTCTATCACGAGCTGTATCCGATGCAGTTTGAGGAGCCTTTATTCAATATCCATTTAAATGTTGATTATCCGTTTAACTTAACCGGGGTTTTATTCTTCCCGAAACTGAGCAACAATTTAAACATCGAAAAAGACAAGATCCAGCTGTACCAGAACCAGGTTTTTGTAACGGATGAAGTGAAAGGCATTGTTCCGGATTTCCTGATGCTGCTTCGCGGGGTAATCGATTCTCCGGATATCCCGTTGAACGTTTCCCGTTCTTACCTTCAGGCTGACGGTGCCGTGAAAAAGATTTCATCCTACATCACGAAAAAAGTGGCCGACAAAATGGCTTCCCTGATCAACGAAAACCGTGAAGATTACGAGAAAAAATGGAACGACATTAAAGTGGTGATCGAATACGGAATCGTAACGGAGGAAAAATTCGCTGAAAAAGCCGACAAGTTCACCTTATACCCAACGACCGACGGAAAATACTTCCTTTGGAATGAACTGGAAGAAAAAATCAAGCTGAACCAGACGGACAAAGACGGAAAATTGGTCGTTCTTTATGCTTCCAATGCGGATGAACAGCATTCTTACATCCAGGCTGCGAAGGATAAAGGCTATGAAGTGCTTCTATTGGATTCGCCGATTATCCCTCACGTAATCCAGAAGCTGGAAACTTCAAAAGACAACATCTCTTTTGCCAGAGTAGATGCAGACCACATCAACAACCTGATCAAAAAAGATGAGCCGGTAATTTCCAAACTGAATGAAACAGAAAAAGAATCGCTGAAGAAAAATGTGGAAGAATCCATCAATGACAGCAAGTTTACTGTTCAGCTTGAGGATCTTGACAGCAGCGATGCACCGTTCACCATTACCCAGCCTGAGTTCATGAGAAGAATGAAAGATATGCAGGCCACAGGCGGTGGCGGTATGTTCGGCATGGGCGGATTCCCGGAAATGTACAACCTGGTGGTGAATTCCAACAGCGAATTTGCAGGACAGATCCTGAAAACGGAAAATGCTGATGAAAAAGCAGGATTAATCAAACATGCTTTGGATCTCGCGAAACTTTCTCAAAACTTACTGAAAGGAAAAGAGCTTACCGACTTCATCCAGAGAAGTTACAAGCAACTGGAAAAATAATTGACGATTTTATGAAAGGCTGGAAGAGGGAAGCCGGATGCTGGAAGTATCTCAGCTAAGATACTTCTAAGTGTCTTGAATATCTAATTCACGTATTTTCATTAAAAACCGGCGGAGCAAGCTCCGCCGGTTTTTTTAGTCTCATGGTCAACTCATCGAAAATCTGATATTTATCTCATTACCATCTTTTCAATTGACGTGATAATCTTATCGGAATCCGTCTTCATGGCTTCAAGATGCTTTCCGGAATATTCGAAGAAATCTTTGGGAAGTGAAGCTTTTGAATAATTTTCAAAGCCTTCCCCGTAAGGGACATCTTTATCGTCTTTGCTGTGGATGAAAAGTTTAGGTAGTCCTTCTGTATCCTGCAGATCTTCTTTTGCCGCATAAGGCGAGACCACATATCTGGAAATAACTTCTTTGTATTCCGGCTTATAATACATGGCAATGTCAGTGAATGAAGAAAGGCTTCCGTCCATAACCAATCCGGCCATTTTATCTTTATTGTTCCTGGCCAGATGGGCAGCCACCTGCGAACCCAGTGAAGCTCCATAAAGGATGATTTTAGTACCCGTAATCCCAGGTCTTTGGATCATCATATCCAGAAAAACCTGTCCGTCTGCGGCAACATTCAGATGGGTAGGTTTTCCGGTTGATTTACCGTAACCGCGGAAATCGACCATGACCACCTGGAAACCTTTATCCACCAAAGGCTTCGTCATGAATAGGTAAGAAGAGACGTTGCCTCCGGCTCCGTGAAAAAACAGAACGGTAGCTTTTACTTTTGATTTCGGTTTCAGAATAATTCCGGTAATGGTATCGTTTTCTACAGGAATAGAGAAATTCTCATACGTTATATTTTCTACAGGGCGGAGTACTTTGTTCGGCTTATAAAAATTGTCGTCCATCTGTGCTTTAAAAAAGCAGATCGTTAGTAAGAAAAGTGCGGAAAATAGAAGTTTTGTTTTCATAGCGTATCATTTAATACCCCAAAACTAAGGCGCAAAAATATTTCCTGCTAAAAAAACAGACCCAGCCGTCATTTCTATATCCTGAACCGTAAGGAATTTCTTACAATTCTTCCAGCGGATTCCAGAACAGGGTTTTAAAATTTTTAATCCTGCCGTTTTCCACAACGATACCCTCTGCTTCCAGCCTTTTCTGAAATTCCGGAACCGAAAGAGCACCGGAGCTTGAAATCACCCGGTGTGCCGGAACATCTTGAGGACATCCGCCCATGGCTTTTCCGACGTGGCGTGAATGATTGGGGAAACCGACGGCTTTGGCAATGGCTCCGTAGCTTGTTACCCGGCCTTTGGGAACGAGCCTGGTGATTTCCCAGACCTGTTGTTTGAAAATTTCGTTCATTGCTGATTGTTGTACTCAAATATAAAAAATCGAAGCTGATTTTTTCATCAAATCAATTTAAAACTTTTATTTAAAACCAAAAGAAATAATGATGAAAGTCTCACGCAGATTTTGCAGTTGATTGGGGCCAGCTTAAATGTAAATCTTCCGGGTGTTTTCCTAATACTATGTTTAGATCCCCTGTGGGGATGACAAACATTGTGTTTATTTTTTACAGTAAGAATATTTGAATCTAGCTCATTTGGGTTACAGAAGATAGGTTTAGTCTGATGCTATTTGATTATAAACATTTTAAAAACCGCATAATTTTTGGATATCATTGAGGGTAATTCAAAAATTTTATCATGAAAAAGTCATTCTTCCGCTTTTTGAATAAAATCAATAAAGCCGTGCTTCCGAAATTGAGTGATAAAGACCCCAACAGCCTGACAAAATTTCAGAAAGGGATTATGGCGTACCGCTATTTTGTCCTGGTAAATTCTCTGGATTAAAATCTATTTAATTTTAGCAATTAAATTCCGGCACCATGCGTACACTGGTTTTTCAATCAGAAGATAAATAATAATGGAACAGATCCATAAGATTACAAAGTTGCGGTCCGGTAGATAAACATAGGATTTTAGCTTTATGTTAAAGTAACTAAGGTGGATCAGATAAAAGACAAATGATGCATTTCCCAACAGAATTGCTATTTTCGTAGACAGGATTTTAGAAACCCATGTCTTTTCAGTCATTAATCCCCAGAAAAATAACGCAATCGCTACCAGTAAAAGAAATTCGTGGATCAATCTTCCCTCCCACCGTTCAACCCCGTGAATGAAATTGTTACGGGCAAAACAGGCAATACCAATAGTTAAAACCGTCATGGCAACTCCGCCGATAAGGGTGGGCTTTTTAAGCCTTTTTAGAAATTGAATTCCTTTTTCTTTTTTCATCAGATAAGCCAGCAACATTCCGAAAAAGAACTCGGTGCTTCTTCCGAAAAAAGTACTGCCGGTCATGAATTTCAATGGATATAAAAATCCTCTGGGATTTTCGTTGTAATTATGCAATCCGTATCCTGTACCCCAGCCCAGCAGGAAAAGTCCGGCCAGGAGCAGAAGACAGTATGCCCAATTTTTTTTAAGCAAAAGAAATAAGAGCGGAGCCAGCAGGTAAAAGCAGAACTCTACGGTAAGAGACCATGCCTGGACGATTCCCGAAACCGAATATTTCTCAAACAGGGAATACAGAAGGGAGTACTGAAGAAAATAGGTATCCACGTCTTTGGAATACTTTGCATCCAGGAAAAAAGCAGTGAGCAAAATCCAGTACAGCGGAAAGATCCTTGCGATGCGGAGCAACAGATATTTCAAATATGACTTCCCGGATTGCAATGGCGAATCTTCATACCGGTAAGCCAGTAAGAAACCGCTCAGCACAAAAAAAACCGTAACGCCAATGTGCCACTCGCTGATAAAGCGCATGATCTCAAACGGCAGGTCCTTGCGCCAGTATTTCCGGTTATGGTACACGAAAACCATAATCGCCGCAATGGCACGCATCCCCGTGAGTGCATCAAATTTATTTTTTCCGGTTGTATCCAAAGGCTAAAAAAATAAAAGGCTTACGGATAAGCCTTTTATGTAAAATTGAAGTATTCTTTTATTAATTTTCCAGAATATAAGAGAACATCAGTGGTGCACAGATGGTAGCATCACTTTCAACGATAAATTTCGGTGTGGTGATATCCAGTTTACCCCAGGTAATTTTCTCATTCGGAACCGCCCCGGAATAAGAACCGTAAGAAGTCGTGGAATCCGAAATCTGGCAGAAATACGACCAGAACGGGATGTCATGCATTTCCATATCCTGATACAGCATCGGCACTACACAGATCGGGAAATCTCCGGCAATCCCTCCTCCGATCTGGAAGAAACCTACCCCTTTTCCGGCAGAGTTTTTCGTATACCAGTCGGCAAGGTAAGTCATGTATTCGATTCCGGATTTCATCGTGGTCGCCTTAAGCTCTCCTTTGATGCAGTAAGATGCGAAGATGTTCCCCATCGTGGAATCTTCCCATCCCGGTACAACGATCGGAAGGTTTTTCTCTGCCGCTGCGATCATCCATGAGTTTTCTCTCGGGATTTCGTAATACTGCTCCAAAACCCCTGAAAGGATCATTTTATACATAAATTCATGTGGGAAATATCTTTCGCCTTTTGCTTCGGCATCTTTCCAGATCTCAACGATATGCTTCTGTAATCTTCGGAATGCTTCTTCTTCAGGAATACAGGTATCAGTCACCCGGTTCAGCCCTCTTTCCAGAAGATCCCATTCGTCCTGCGCCGTAAGATCCCGGTAATGAGGAACTCTTTCGTAATGGGAGTGTGCCACAAGATTCATCAGGTCTTCCTCAAGATTCGCTCCTGTACATGAAATGAAATCCACTTTATCCTGACGGATCATCTCGGCAAGGATTTTTCCAAGCTCTGCTGTAGACATCGCTCCAGCCAGCGTGATCATCATTTTTCCGCCGTCTTTCAGGTGGGCCACATATCCTTTGGAAGCATCCACCAAAGCTGCTGCGTTGAAGTGCAGGTAATACTTTTCTATGAATTCTGTTATCGGTTTGCTCATTTTTTTAAATTTGTGCAAAGATAAAACTTAAAAACGGAATGTAGCCGCTGCGCTTAAAGAAAGTCTCGTTAAGCTTTCTTTTTGGTCATCGCCGAGTTCCACCGTCTGGCCGTTGTAGCTGAATTTGCTTAAAGTTCCCCCGGAAAGTCCCAGTTTAGGCCCGATTAAAATATTCTTATTGATCTGATACTGGTATGCAAAATCCAGTTCCGCTCCAAAAGTTGTTCCTTTGCCTTTCACGTTTTCCGTTTTGGAGGTATAGGTCATGGCACCTAAAGCGGCAGACATGAAAAGTTTATGTTTCGTTTCATGGGCATCATTAGTTAAGGTAAGTTCCGGACCATAAAAATTGATGTTGTCTTTAGTGCTGAGGTTGGCAGAAACCACATTCCCCATATTATCCATAACACTGAACCTTCCGCTCGTCGAAGCGCTGTAATTGGAATATTTAAAGCCGATCAGAAGTCCGGGTTTCACTTCATAACGTAAGGCAACATCGAAGTTTACCCCGCTCTTCAATCCTTTCAAGTATTCTTTCTGGTCTCTGGAAAGATCCGGTGATGTTTTGGCAAGCCTCCATGCATATCCTACAGATGGAGAAATCGAAATTTTCTGGGCAAAAGAAACTGCTGAGATAGACAGGATGCCCAATGCGATAAGTTTTTTGATCATTAGTCCTAAAATTTGCCGCAAAAATAACACGAATCTGTGAATTGAGGATATAAGCGAATAAAATTTAACAGTTAAAATTGCGTGAACTGAAACATAAACGATAAACGGTCGGAAGAGGAAGCTGGATGCCGGGAGTTTTTCCCGTAATATAATGGCTATTCCAAAGACATCGTTATTTTAGTCTGTTTTAATGGTATTTATTTAATACTTAAATTTTCGGTTTTCCTTTTTCTCGGATAATTTCTTTTTGGTGTCCAGCCTTTTCTGCTTTTGGTTTCGGGATGGTTTTGTAGCCAGACGCTTTTTAGGAACTATTAAGGAATTGTTCACCAGTTCGACGATTTTCTCAATTGATTTGTTTTTATTGGCAAGCTGTGTCCGGGTTTCAGAAACGGTTAAAAATAGGAAGCCGTCTGCGTTAATCCTGTTTTTTAATTTGGTTTGAATTAAATCTTTCTGATAGTCATTAAAAAATTCAGATTCCGCAATATTCCAGAGAACAGTGACGGATGTTTCGACCTTATTCACATTCTGCCCTCCTGCACCACTGCTGCGGGAGGTTTTGAAACTGAATTCTCGGGTAAAATCTTTCATTGGAATTTTAATTTTTATGAAATAAAGCTTTTTTCAGTTCGATCCTATTCACTTTTCCGTTGGGTGTTCTGGGAATTTTTTCCACAAAGATAATCTCTTTGGGCCTATGGAATTTTTCCTGATACCTGACTGCAGATAATTTCTGATTTAGCTCTTCCGAAGATTTTCCTTCAATCACCAATATCAATTTCTGCCCCAAACTTTCATCATCAACTCCTATGAAGACTGCTTCATTGGGAATTTCCTTCTTTACCAGGGCTTCCAGTTGTTCAGGAAAAATTTTTGCCCCTCCGGAGTTGATTACGTTATCAATTCTTCCCAGAAACCTGAACTGATTCCCGTTTATAATATCAACTAAATCATTGGTCTGCAATATTTCTGAGTTGATTTTCGGCGCAAATATTTTTAAACAGCCCCTTTGGTCTGTGGAAATTTCAACATTGTCAAAAGCTTTGAAATATTCCTCTGCCTGTGGAGCAATCTGCTTTAAGGCAATATGGGAAAGCGTTTCAGACATTCCGTAGGTTTCAAATATTCTGGTTGATGCATCAGACGCAGCCAAAGCCTGAAGGATTTTATCTTTAAGAATTTCGGAAACGGCTGCTCCGCCAATGATCAGGTTTTTAATTAAATATAATGTATCTAGGGAGTTTTCCACCTGTAGCGGCGTCATCGCACAGAAATCAATTTTATCTTTCAAATGCTCAACCGGTTTCACGGAAGGATTGGAAGTGATCAGTTTTAATTTTCTTACAACCGATCGTACCACCATCATTTTCCCGGAAATATATTCTACGGGAAGGCAGATCAGGGCGGTATCTCCTTTCTTCAACCCTAAGAAATTGCATGTCATTTCTGCAGAGTTCACCATTCTCTTTTTCTCGATCTCAAAAATCTTCGGCGTTCCTGTGGAACCCGAAGTCTGAACTTTCACGGTCTCCGAATCTGAGAACCATTCATCCAAAAAATTCCCGATTTTGGCTTCAAATTCTGAGTTGAAAGATAATGGATTCATATTGAGATTATTAAAATCGATCTGCATAAGTATCGTGTCTAAAACTACTGTAAATTTAAAAAAAAGTTCAAAAAGTACTTGCATGTAATGAAAAAAGCTGTAAATTTGCACCACTAAAACAAACAGAGACTCATGGTGTAGCGGTAACACTACTGATTTTGGTTCAGTCATCTGGGGTTCGAATCCCTGTGAGTCTACGAAAAACCACCTTCAAAAGGTGGTTTTTTTGTTTGATATATGATTATTATCATTTAGATTTTATAATAAACCTAATGATTGAGAATTTCTATAGTTATACACTGCTCCATTAATAGATTGTGAAAGTTTATTATTTGTATTTTCTAATCTGGGAACTTCATAATGAAAAAGTTCAGAATCTGTATAGAGATTGAGTTCATAAATATCAGGATCGGTCTGATCTTCATCCAAAAAAACAATAAAGAACTGAGGATCAGAAAATGATGTGGTTATAGCCAAAAAAGGCCTTGTAATCTTATAATTGATCTGTTGGCAGTAGCTATCTATCAGAGCTCTTAACCGTTTTTGATCTCCTCCTTCAAATATCCAATTATAAACTCCCCCGATTGACAAGAATTCTTTAACTACAGTTGGAAACTGATTTCCGTTATTCCAAAGTTGCTCCAGTTCCTTTATCTGCTGAATGTTCATACCCGTATTTGGTGCTTTACTCAAGTCATTTAAATCACTTCTTGGATTTTGCTGAAAAAGCTGCAGGTAATTTATTTCCATATTGTATGATTTGTTCAGAATAATTTAAATTCTGCTATAATATTTAAATTACAACAGCTCCTTCGGAACCTCAATCCCATTCTTCTTCATATATGCCACCAGATCGTGGTACTTGTCTTCAAAATCATTGCCGCATTTGTGGGAGATGCTGCAGATATCAGAAGGTTTGATCTGTAAAATATCAGAAATCTTAGTCAGGATCTCCAGGTTGATCTTTACTTTGGAATTCTCAATATCCGAATAGGCCTTCTGGGAAATGCCCATCTCGAAAGCCATGTATTCCTGCGTGAGATCCCTGCTCCGCCGGATTTTCCTGATGTTCTGTCCGCATATATTCAGCTCTTTCATTTTAGTAGTTTTCGGTATATTTTAGAAGGATATCTATTAGACTTCCACAAAGTTAGTAAATACCTTTGTCAAAACATTACGACACTGCATGATATTTACTTTTCTGGCAATTTAGATTAAAAATTTATCATAAAATTTCTGCTTTCGGAGAGAAATATCACCTCAGTACAATACATAGGAATTATGGAGACGCAACAATTTAAGTATGACAATAATATTGTCAGAGCATTCCTCTATGCAACCATTGCATTCGGCCTGGTAGGATTTTTACTTGGGCTTACCGCTGCCCTGATGCTTTTTTACCCAGAGCTTCCGGAATTTCTGTTCGGAACCGATGACACCACCATTAAAAGTTTAACCTCCGGAAATATCCAGGGACTGATCAATACGCAGGGCGCCATGGGCTTCGGGAGAATCAGGATGCTGCACACCAGTGCCGTGATCTTCGCCTTTGTCTGCAACTCGTTTTTCTGCGGTGCTTATTACAGCATGCAGCGGCTGCTGAAAACCAGAATGTACAGCGATACGCTATCCTGGATCCACTTCTGGACCTGGCAGATTATGATTGTTTCCGTAGTGATTACTTTTTTAATGGGAATCAACACTTCCAAAGAATATGCGGAACACGAATGGCCGATCGATATTTTAATTACCGTTTCTTGGGTGATCTTCGGGATCAATATGTTCGGGACAATTGCGAAAAGAAGGGTGCGTCATCTGTATGTCGCCATCTGGTTCTACATGGGAACCTGGCTGGCTGTAGCGATGCTTCATATCTTTAATAACCTGGAAGTTCCATTATCTTTCACCACCTGGAAATCCTATTCCATTTATGCAGGGGCAAAAGATGCTTTGGTGCAGTGGTGGTACGGCCATAATGCGGTAGCTTTTGTACTGACGACGCCTGTTCTCGGCCTGATGTATTATTTCTTACCGAAAGCCGCCGACCGACCTGTATTCTCTTATAAATTATCCATCATCCACTTCTGGTCGCTGATCTTCGTTTACCTTTGGGCAGGACCGCACCATCTACAATATACCGCACTTCCGGCCTGGGCCCAGGCGGTAGGAACCGGATTTTCTATTATGCTGATCGCGCCGTCATGGGGCGGAATGCTGAACGGGCTTCTGACCTTGAGAGGAGCCTGGGATAAAGTACGGGAAAACCCGATCCTGAAATTCTTCGTTGTAGCCGTTACCTGTTACGGAATGGCCACTTTTGAAGGACCTCTTTTAGCGACTAAATCTCTGAATAAAATCGGACATTACACCGACTGGGTGATCGGCCACGTGCACATCGGTGCCCTGGGATGGAACGGGTTTATGGCCTTCGGTATCGTTTACTACCTGATTCCGGTGATGTGGAGAACGGAGATCTGGTCTAAAAAATTAGCCAACTGGCACTTCTGGCTGGGAACGCTAGGAATTATCTTCTATGCCGTACCGATGTACATTTCAGGATTTACCCAGGGGCTGATGTGGAAGCAGTTCAACCCGGACGGAACCCTGGTTTGGAAAAACTGGCTGGATACCGTGACCGCGATCATCCCGTACTACAAAATGCGGTTCTTGGGAGGCTTTTTCTATCTTTCAGGTGCCATTTTAATGGTGGTGAATGTGATTAAAACTGTTAAAGCAGGTTCATTCCAGAAAGACGTACCGGCAGAAGCTCCTGCACTGGCGAAAATCGGTTCCAGAAGAAAAGAAGGCGAAGGGCTTCACTTGTGGATCGAAAGAACCCCGAGAATCATGGCCATCCTTGCTTTTATTACCGTAGCGATCGGAGGTCTGGTAGAGATTATTCCAACCCTTACTTTAAAACAAAGTGTTCCGACAATTACAGCAGTAAAACCATATTCACCGCTGGAACTGGAAGGAAGAGACCTGTACATCCGGGAAGGCTGTAACGCCTGCCACTCGCAGATGATCCGCCCGTTCCGTGATGAAATCGTAAGGTTTGAAGGGAAAAACGGGCAATATTCCAAAGCGGGAGAGTTTGTTTACGACCGGCCTTTCCTCTGGGGTTCCAAAAGAACCGGCCCGGACCTGCAGCGGGAAGGCGGAAGAAATCCGGATTCCTGGCACTTCAAACATATGTATAACCCGAGAATTACCTCAGCAGGTTCTATTATGCCGCGGTTCCCATGGCTGATCAGCAATACGCTGGACAGAACCCAGACGGTAAACAAAATGAAGCTGATGAAAAATTACTTCGATGTTCCTTATACGAAAGCGGAAATCGATTCCGCCAACCAATGGGCAGACAACCAGGCCAGTGGGATCGTAAAAAGAATTTATTCCGAAGCGAAAGATGTGAAAGACCAGATTGAAAAGGATAAAACGGCTAAAGGATCTTCTTTTGTCCCGCTGGAAAAAAGAGAAATCGTAGCGATGATTGCTTACCTGCAAAGGCTGGGAACCGACATCAAAACCACCCAGATCCAAACCGCCAGTGCCGAATAACTTTAAATGAATCAACATGAAAACAAGAACACCCATCTCCATCTATATCCTCGTTACGGTAGGTCTGACGATCATGGCTTTTGAAATGTTCGCCCCCGGTTCGGGATATTTATCTTCACCTTTTTTCTGGGGACTGATGCTGGTAGCGATTATCCTTCTTCTTATTATGAATTCCATCGGGGATCTGATCGAGAATGAGAACTTTAAAAAACTGTCGGACGAAGAAAAAGCAGTATTCATCAAAAATAAGAACACACCCTACTTTCAGAAACTTTGGAATTCCGCATTCAAAAAGCAGTCGGCCACCGAAGAGAAAGATATCCTTATTGATCACGGTTTCGACGGGATTACGGAGCTCGACAATTCGCTTCCCAAATGGTGGATCGGCCTGTTTTACTTCGGCTGTATCTTCTGCGCGGTGTATCTTACGGCTTTTGCCTTTACCGATTATGCCCATCCGGAAGCTGAACTTAACAGCGATACCAAAATAATGCTGGCTTCCATCGCAGAATTTGAAAAGACAGCGCCGCAGGTAACTTTGGAAAACGCAAAATACAGCGCCGACAACATCGCGGAAGGCCAGGAATTGTTCAAAACCAACTGCGTCACCTGCCACGGTGAAAACGGGAAAGGCGGGATCGGCCCGAATTTAACCGATACCCATTGGATCAACGTAAAACAGAAAAGCCTGTTTAAAAATGTGATCTGGATGCTGGAAAACGGTTCACCCAATAACCCTACGATGCGCCCTCTGATTAAAGAAGGAACCATTACCGGAAGAGATGCCGAAAAGATTGCCGCTTATATTTACCACATCAACCAGGAAACCCCTACGGTTACGGTAGCACAAGGCGGTGCTGCTCCTCAGGGAACGGAAGTAAAGTGGGAAAACGGAAACGATTAAAACATTTTTATCTCAGCATATAAACCATGCCATGCCCTCTTTTTAAACTAACTTTAATTTCATTTACTAAACCTTTTCAACAGAAAAATGATTAAAAAAGAGGGCTTTTTTAAACCAAATCCATGCTTTTGACTGCCTCCATCAACTGATTCACTTGACAATTAACTAAACTAAATTCCATTAGCAGGCAGTCAAGGCAGGATTTTTGTATTCCAAAATGGGTACCATAACATTTAAAAGTACAGAAAGTATCATTATATTTGTTTAAACCCAATCACACTTTGAAACTGAAAATCAACACCCGAAAACTCTTAAAGCGTTTTGCCATTACCATTATATCCATATTGGTATTTTTTACATTACTGATCCTCAGCTTAAGACTTCCGGCCGTTCAGAATTTTGTTAAAGACAAACTGGTGGTTTATCTCGAGAAAAAAATCAAAACCAAGGTGAGCCTGGAGAGAGTCTACATCGGATTTCCCAACAGCCTTATCATGGAAAATCTCTATCTGAAAGGTCAGAATATCGATACTCTTTTAGCCGTAAGAAAACTGGATGTGGGCCTGAATATGATGAAGCTCATGAGTTCCACGGCAGATATTACTTCGGTAGATCTGGAAGGTGCTCGAGCCAATGTGGTAAGAAAACCTGACGGCACTTTTAATTTTGATTATATTCTTGATGCTTTTGCCACTACCGACAAAGAGGAGAGCCCTTCAAAACCTTTCATTATTTCTCTGGATAAAATCAAATTAAAAGATATCGGAGTGACCTTCAACGATCAGCAGTCGCGGAACGACATTCAGGTTTATTTCAAATCCTTTGATACCCGCGTACGAACTTTTGACCTTCAGAATAATAAATATGCCGTCAACGATATCAATCTTGACGGATTAAAGCTGAAGCTGAAACAGGACCTCATCGAAGAGGTTTCCGATAAAGTTGAAAAGAAAGTGGATTCCCTGAACAATAAAAAGCCGATGCAGCTTGGCCTGAGAGGAATTAAATTAACCAACTTCAATATCGACTACGGCGACGACAACACCAAAACTTTCGCAAAGGTCTTATTCAAGGAGCTAAGTACGAAAGTGAATAAACTCGATCTTCAGAACAATGCTTATGATATCGGTAATGTTATTCTTTCAGGAGCGGACATCAATGCTAACTTATATCTTCCTGCTAAAAATGCCAATCCGAAAGATAACAAAGAGCCTGAAACTTCAAAAACTGCAGACCAGCAGAAAGCTTTGGCCTTACTGCTTGGAAAACTTGTACTGAATGATGTGAAAGTAGCCTATAACAATACCGCTATTGCCCCGATACGACAGGGAATGGATTTCAACCACCTGAATTTTTCAAAGCTGAATCTAGAAGTGGAGGATTTCAAAATGCAGAACAATACCTTTGCCGGAAGCGTCAATTCAGCGGAAATCCAGGAATCCAGAGGTCTGGATATCCAGAAATTCAATACGGATTTTGTGTACAATCAGAAAGAAGCCTATTTGAAAGACCTTTATCTTCAAACCCCAAAAACCGTTTTGCGTGATGAGGTGATACTAAATTACAATTCCATCGAACAGCTGGGCTCCAACTTAGGTGCCGTACAGGTTTCTGCCAATATCGAAGATTCAAAAATCGGGTTTTCCGATATCCTGAACCTTGTTCCGACATTGAGAAATACCGCTCCATTTAATAGATATCCGAATGCCATCGTTAATGTAGATGCGAATGTAAAAGGAAGCGTAAATGACCTGCTGATCAATAAGCTTAAAGTTTCCGGATTGGATCAGTTAAGGGTTGCGGCTTCAGGAAGGGTAAGAAATGCCATGAATCCCAACAATCTCTACTATGATCTAAGGATTGCAGAATTGTCTTCCTCCGCCAGGACGATCTTTAACCTCGTTCCTAAAAACACCATTCCATCCAATATTTCCCTGCCTTCGCAGATGAGTATTAAAGGAACTGCAAAAGGAACGACGAAAGTGGTTAACGCCAATCTGAACCTCTACTCTACCCTTGGAAATGCCTCTGTAGATGCCAACCTGGATATACGCAGAAAAAACAGGGAACTATATACGGTAAAAGCCAATCTTCAGGGATTACAGATCGGAAAAATTATCCAGAATAAAGATATCGGGCCTATTTCTGCCCAGATTTATGCGAAGGGAGAAAGTTTCGATTTCAAAAATGCAAACGCCGACCTGAGAGGAAATGTTGCGTCCGCCGTATATAAAGGATACCGTTATCAGAATATGAACCTGACCGGGAAAATAAGACGAGGCGTATATGACGTTATTTTAAATTCAAAAGATCCGAATGCCAATTTATTTTTAACGGCTTCCGGGGTTTACAATGAGAAAAATCCTACGGTAAAAATCAACGGAAATATCAATAAGTTAGATTTAAACAAATTAGGCTTCTATAAAGACCCGATGATCCTTGCAGGGAAAATTGACGGGGATTTTAAAAATCTGGATCCGGATCATCTGAACGGCTATCTGAATTTAAAAGATTTTGCATTTTCCGATACCAAAGAAATCTATCCGATCCAGGAAGTGAATCTGAGAGCTTCATCTACCAATGACTCCACCAATATTGTTCTCAATTCTCAAATTGCCGACGTGGAATTGAGAGGGAAATATAAGCTGACCCAGATTTTCGGCGCTTTATCCAATACGGTCAACCAGTATTACCAGTTCCAGAAACCGGGGAAAATGCAGAAAATCCAGGGCGGACAGTTTTTTACTTTTAATGCAAAAATTAAAAATGACGATCTGATCCGAAAGTTTGTTCCTGAGCTGAAAAGTTTTGAAACCATTAACCTTAACGGAAATTACGATGCCGATTCACAGAAAATAGAAATCGACGGACAGATCCCACAGGTGCTCTATGGTGAAAATTCTATTGAAAATGCCACTATTAAAGTGACCAATCAGAATCAGGCTTTGCAGTATAACCTGTATGTCGGCGGACTGAAAAGCTCAAGCTTTGCTTTAAATAAAATCGGCATTGCCGGAGATGTTGCCAATAACATTATTAATTATAACATCACAACAAAAGATGATAAAGAGGCAACCCAGTTCCTGATTGCAGGAAATGCGAAGTCGATGAACGACATCACTGAAATTTCATTAAATCCAAACGGATTAAAATTAAATTATACCGATTGGACTGTCGCCGAAAACAACAGGATCCAGATCGGTAAAAACGGAATCCTGGCAGATAATTTCAGGCTCTCTAATGCCGGAAGCGAAATCTCGCTACAGTCTGAAAGCCAGACGGCGAATGCACCGCTGAACGTTTCATTAAAAGATTTCAAGATCGAAACCATTACGGAGCTCATTAAAAAAGATACGGTCTTAGCCAGGGGAACGATTAACGGAACCGCACAGCTTAGAGATTTGACCAAGAAAATGACGTTCACATCCGACCTGAATATTTCAGATCTGATCGTCTATGGAAATCCGGTAGGAAATCTTGCGGTAAAGGTGGATAACAACTCACCGAATCTTCTGAATGCCAATATCGCTCTTTCCGGAAACAACAATGATGTCAAAATTCTCGGCGATTACAATATTTCCACAAGTACTTTCGACATGAATATGGCCATCAACCAGCTTCAGATGAAATCCATACAGGGATTCTCCATGAATGCCATTACCAATACCGAAGGCTATATTTCCGGGAATTTAAAGATTACGGGAACGGCTGCCAAACCGAATATTTTAGGTAAAGTCAAATTCAACGATGCAGGCCTTGAAATTGCCAAAACGGGAAGTGATTTCAGAAAACTGAACGATGAAATCGATTTTACCAGCCGCGGAATCGAATTCAACGATTTTAAAATCAATGATAAAGACGGCAACTCACTGAACATCGATGGTCAGGTTTTAACGCAAACCTACAGGGATTTTGCTTTCAATCTTGACCTGAATGCAAAAGATTTCAAAGTGGTCAATTCCGAAAAATCGAATGAAGCCCTTATGTATGGTGTCCTGTCTATTGATGCCGGTTTAAGAGTGAGAGGAAATCTGGATCTTCCGAAAGTGGACGGAAGGCTGTCGGTTACGGACGATACGGATTTTACCTTTGTACTTCCTCAGTCCTCACCTACCCTGCAGGAACGGGAAGGCATCGTGGAATTCATCGATCAGGACCAAATTGTTTTGAATAAAACCATCAAGGCAGATTCCATCAGTTCGCAAACCCGAATGAAAGGAATGGATGTGAATGTGAACATTGAACTCAGCAAAGAAGCCAAACTATCTTTACTGATCGATAAAGCCAACGGGGATTTCGTGAAGCTTCAGGGGGAAGCGGAATTGACCGGTGGTATCGACCCGTCAGGGAAAACTACGTTGGTCGGTGTTTATGAAGTAGAATCCGGAAGCTACGAAATGACGGTAAGCGTTCTGAAACGTAAATTCGACATCCAAAAAGGAAGTACCATTACCTGGACCGGTGAACCGACTACCGCCAACCTGGATATTACCGCAGTCTATAAAACCGAAACCGCACCAATCGACCTGGTGGAACAGCAGATCAGCGGTGAAGCGGCTTCTACTTTAAATCAGTTTAAGCAAAAAATTCCTTTCAACACCCTGCTGATCATGAAAGGGGAACTGCTGAAGCCTGTGATTACTTTCGATATAACCACCGATAAGAAAAACAATGCGGTTTCTTCCAATGTAACGGATATTGTGGATCAGAAACTGTCCCAACTGAGAACCCAGGAATCCGAAATGAACAAACAGGTTTTCGCTCTTCTGCTTCTGAACCGTTTCATTGGCGAAAATCCGTTCCAATCCGGAGCCGGAACATCAGGAGAAATCCTGGCCCGTCAGAGTGTAAGCAAGATCCTTTCGCAGCAGCTTAACAATCTGGCCTCCGATCTGATTAAAGGCGTAGATCTTAATTTTGATCTTGAATCTTCCGAAGATTATTCCACAGGTAACAAGAACACAAGAACGGACCTTAATGTAGGACTTAGTAAAAAGTTGCTGAATGACCGTCTGAAAGTTTCTGTAGGAAGTAATTTTGCTCTGGAAGGAGATGCCCGCCAGAATGAAAACATGACGAATATTGCAGGTGATGTAACGGTAGATTACAGCCTTTCGCGTGACGGCAGATACATGCTCCGTGCATACCGGAAGAACGAATATCAGGTAGCACTACAGGGGCAGATCGTGGAAACCGGAGTAGGATTTATCATCACGCTGGATTACGACAAGTTCCGGGAAATCTTCCAGAGATCAAAGAACAACAGACAGAAGGAACAGAAAAAAAATAAGCAAAACCAGGTTGTAGAATTTAAATAATGGAAAAAAATTATCAGACTTATTTCAGATATTTACTTACTTTCGGAATGGCTTCGGCTGCACTTTCCTGCAGCAATACGAGGTTTCTGAAAGAGGGACAGATGCTGTATACCGGTGGGGAAGTAAAGATTGAAAACGATACGCTCCCCAAAAAAGAGAAAAAAGATCTGCAAAGCGCCCTCGAGGCCAATCTTACACCTAAACCCAATTCATCATTTTTAGGATTACGGCCTAAATTATATTTTTACAATATTGCCAAAGAGCCGAAAAAAGAAAAAGGCTTCAATTACTGGCTTAAATATAAAGTGGGAGAAAAACCTGTTTTGCTAAGCGATGTAGACCGCGAATTCAACAAAGATATTATTATCAATTATTCTGAAAACAAAGGATACTTCAATGCCCGTGCAACATACGATACCATTTCTAAAAACAGGAAGGCAAAAGTTATTTACACTGTAAAACCGGGAGCCCGATACCTGATCAGCGATGTAAAATTCCAGAAGGATTCTCTACTTGTCAATAAAGAAATCCGGGATGTTTCAGATAAAACGCTCTTGAAAAGAGGAAATCCTTTCGATTTGGATGTCATCAAATCGGAACGGGAAAGAATTGATAACCGTTTGAAGGAAAGAGGGTTTTATTATTTCCATCCCGACAATATTATTGTGCAGGCCGACAGTACGGTAAGTAAAAATCATAAAGTTGAGCTGAACGTAAAATTGAAGGACAATACGCCTGATATTTCAACGGAACAATTCAGCATTGATAAAGTAATTGTTTTCCCGAATTATAATATTCAGGATGTGAAAAACGGAAAATACAACGTACCAATGGATGCGGATTCACTGGAAAAATACCGGCATAACGATATTTACGTTATTGATCCCGAACATAAATTCAAACCCAAAATTTTCGACCGGGCGTTATATTTTAAAACCGGAGATCTTTATAACCGGACCAATCACAATCTGACCTTAAACCGGCTGATCAGTTTAGGCGTTTTTAAATTTGTAAAAAATGAATTTATCGTTTCAGATTCGTTACAGCACAAGTTTGATGCATATTATTTGCTGACACCGAGGCAGCTTCAATCGCTTCGCCTGGAAACACTGGGCCGTACGAATTCTGCCAATTATGCGGGAAGTGAGGTAAATCTGAACTGGACCCACCGAAACTTTTTCCGAGGTGCCGAGCAATTTAAAGCATCGGTGTACGGCGCTTTCGATTTCCAGATCGGCGGCCCGGAAAATGCAAAAAACATTTTCAGAACGGGTGCCAATGCGCAGCTTTCGATTCCGAGGATTGTGGCACCCTTCAGGTTTAACTCCTCCAGTGCTTTTGTTCCGAGAACAAATATTTCTATCGGCTACGAATTCCAGAACCGCACGGAATATTATTCATTAAATACCTTTACCGGCTCATTCGGATATAACTGGAAGGAAAATGTGCGGAAGGAACACGACCTTAAAATTTTTGATATTACCTATGTTTCCCCTGCAAATATTACTCCTCTATATGATTCGATTTCAGCAACTAATGATGCTTTACGAAGGGTTGTAGAGCCACAATTAATTTTCGGGCCGATCTATTCTTATACTTATACCAATACGATGCTACCTAAAGCCAATACTTTCTATTATAAGGGAACTTTGGACCTGGCGGGTAATTTAACCGGTCTTATTACCGGTGCCAATGCAAAAAAAGATAAAGAAAAGAGCATTTTCGGCGTTCCGTTCAGCCAGTTTGCCAAAATTGAGAACGACTTCCGGTTTTACCATAAATTCAGTGAAAAAACATCTCTCGCAACAAGGGCTATTGCAGGTATTGCCTACCCTTACGGAAATTCGGAATACATTCCTTTCTCCAGGCAGTTTTTCTCCGGAGGGAGCAATAGTGTGAGGGCTTTCCGTGCAAGAACTTTAGGCCCGGGCAGCTTTGACCCGAGAACGATTAAAGAAGGATACTACTTCGATCAGTCCGGAGATGTAAAGCTTGAACTAAATGCTGAATACCGCGCCAATCTTTATAAATTTTTAAATGCTGCCGTCTTCGCAGATGCAGGGAATGTCTGGCTGATTAATAATGACCCCACCAGGCCGGGTGCAAAGTTCTCTAAAGACTTTTTAAATGAAATTGCCGTAGGAGCCGGAGTCGGTTTGAGACTTGATTTTTCAATTTTAATTTTAAGATTGGATCTGGCAATGCCTTTACGGGTACCTTACTATGAAAAAGGAGACCGATGGACCTTTGACAAAATTAATTTCGGAGATTCGAGCTGGCGTAAGGACAACCTTATTTTAAATATTGCCATTGGCTATCCTTTTTAATGTAAATGATAACAAAATGATGAAGCGTATTAAATTTTTCTGGGAAACATTAAAAGAAACCTTTACCCAGTGGAATAATTCTTCCGCCTCCAATGATTCGGCAAGTCTGGCCTATTATGCTATTTTTTCTATTCCAGGATTGCTGATCATTATCATCTGGATTGCCGGACATTTCTTTGGTGAAGAAGCTATCCGGGGAGAGATCAGTAGCCAGATCAGCGGAATTATGGGTCCGGATGCTGCTAAAAGTATACAGGATATGATTGCCGGAGCACTGATCGACAAGGAAAATATCATTATGAAAATTATCGGCGTCGGCTCACTGGTTTTCGGTTCCACAACCCTGTTTTTCCAACTTCAGCATTCGCTTAACAGTCTGTGGGAAGTAAAGGCCACCCCCAAAAAAGCTTTTGTCAAATTTCTGGTTGACCGGGCGAACTCCTTAGGATTGATCCTGATCATCGGATTTTTACTGATGGTTACCATGTTGCTTTCTTCACTGATCAGCATTCTGAATGACTGGATCACTGCTTATTTCGGTCTGGAAACGTATATACTGGCACAGCTGATTAATTTCAGTATTGGCTTTTTGATTACCATGATCCTGTTTGCATTGATGTTTAAGTTTTTCCCGGATGTACGGATCCGGTGGAAGCCGGTCTGGAACGGTGCGTTCTTAACAGCAGTCCTGTTTACCCTTGGAAAATTTCTTTTAAGCCTTTATTTCAGTAAAGCACAGCCGACTTCAGCTTTCGGAGCAGCAGGTACGGTGATTCTGGTGATGTTATGGATCAATTATTCCTGTATGCTGGTGTTCTTCGGAGCAGAATATACCAAAGTGTATGCACAGCGCAAAGGATTCAGGATTATCCCGTCAAAGCATGCCCAATGGAGTGATGCAAAATTGTATGAGGACAGTATAAAAGAAAAAATGGAAAGTAATAAAGTATGATTAAAACGGAAAAGAAGCAGGAATGGGAAACTTTCTTCCCGGAACAACAGACAAATTTTATCAAAGGCAACCTGTCTTTTTAATGAAAATGACCTGAATATTATTGATTTATATTAAAGAATAAAAAACCTTCAGAAGCACTGAAGGTTTTATTTTACATCTGGTTTACGGTCTTGATTCCCAGTAACCCTAAAGATTTGTGTATGGTTTTTGCCGTGAGATCTGATAAATTCAGTCTTGACTGTTTTATATTTTCATCGTCCACTTTCAGAACCGGATTGCTCTGATAGAAAGAGTTATAAGCTTTCACCAGGTCATACAGATAGTTGGCGACTAAGGCCGGGCTTAACAGTTCTGCAGCTTTGGCCACTGTAGGTTTGTAATTGGCCAGCAACATCACCAGTTCTTTTTCCTGGGCATTCAGCTGAACATCCGCCACATCTTTAAACTGATAATCTGCTTTCCCTAATAAAGACTGGATTCTGGCATATGTATAAAGAATAAATGGTCCTGTATTCCCGTTAAAATCAATACTTTCTTCAGGATTGAAAAGCATTTTTTTCTTCGGATCCACTTTCAGCATAAAATACTTCAGCGCGGCCTGACCAATGATTTCATAAGAAATTTCTTTTTCCTCTTCCGTTAGCCCTTCGAGCTTTCCTAATTCGATGGTTTTCGTTTTTGCAGCCTCATACATTTCCTGCATCAGCTCATCAGCATCTACCACTGTTCCTTCACGGGATTTCATTTTTCCGTTTGGCAGTTCCACCATTCCATAGGACAAATGATACAATTGATCTGCCCAGGAATACCCTAATTTTCCAAGTATTTTAAACAGCACCTGGAAATGATAGTCCTGCTCGTTTCCTACGGTATAAATCAGTTTCTGGATATCATTCTGCTTAAAACGCTCGACAGCCGTCCCCAGATCCTGAGTCATATACACTGATGTTCCGTCCGAACGCAGTAATAATTTCTGATCCAGCCCTTCGTCCGTAAGATCACACCAAACAGAGCCATCTTCTTTCCGGTACAGTACCCCCTTATCCAAACCTTCCTGAATAAGGTCTTTTCCTAAAATATAAGTATTGCTTTCGTATTGTACCTGATCAAAATCAACGCCCAGTCTGCTATAGGTTTCGTTGAATCCTTTATACACCCAAGAATTCATTTCGCTCCAGAGATTTCTTACGTGTCCGTCGCCATTTTCCCAATCCAGCAGCATTTTCTGAGCTTCTTTAATTAACGGTGCTTCTTTCTTAGCCTGTTCTTCGGTCATCCCCTGAGCAACAAGTTCTGAAATTTCTTTTTTATATTCCTGATCGAACTTGACATAGTAATTCCCTACGAACTTATCCCCCTTTGTTTCCGTAGCATCAGGCGTTTCCCCTTTACCAAACTTCTCCCAGGCCAGCATCGATTTACAAATATGGATTCCACGGTCATTGATGATCTGTGTTTTAATGACTTCATATCCCGCTTCCTTCAATATGGCAGCTACCGAAAATCCCAATAAATTATTCCGGATATGTCCCAAGTGCAATGGCTTATTCGTATTCGGGGAAGAATATTCAATCATCACTGTAGAGTTTTGTCTCTCTACCGTATCGAAACCTTCCGCAATGCCTTGGAAATTATCGACAAAAAACTGGTTTTTGATTTTAACGTTAAGGAAACCTTTTATCACATTAAAGCTATCCAACAGTTCGGTCTGCTGCGTTAAGGCATCTCCCAGCTCCATTCCGATGCTTTCAGGATTTTTCTTCAATTGCTTCACCAACGGAAAAGTGACAATTGTAAAATCCCCTTCAAATTCCGTTTTATTTTCCTGAACTTCCAGTTGAATGTCTTTCAGCTGAAAAACATTCAAAATAATCTCCGAAAGTTTTTCTTCTATTATCTTTTTAATATTCATTATCTGTTATTTTTAAAGAACCTACTGGACCTTTTATTTGAACTGCAAATATACGGAAATAAAAAAACCGCCCGAGGGCGGTTTGGTATTAAAATTTGCTGGGCAAAAATTAGTTTTGATTCCAGAATGGAGTTGTAGCATTTTTTGTAAATAATGAACCAGTGGCCACATTTGGAGTATTAGGATTAGCAGCTAATTCCGATTGTGGATACTGCAATCTATATGGCTTATTAGGCATAACAGATGTTGTAGACAACGGAGTATAAGGATATCCTGTTCTATTATATTCAATAAAATTCTCAAGTGCATCTACATTAATTAAAGCCAACCACTTTTGAGTTATGATAGCTTCAATTTTTTGTGCATTAGTACCAGTCCATCCTAAACCAGGTCTTGTTGAAATTGCAGTTTGATAAGTCCCGATAGGTGAGCCCAGAAAAGCAAATGCAGATGTTACACCAGTTGTGAATTTGCTTTGAGCGTTAACCGAACTAAAGATCGCCGGCCATCTTAAAGCAGCTTCTGCTTGTAAAAAATTACTTTCTGCCGCTGTAAACATAGCTCCTCCTCTACCATTTGCATAACCAGTAACCGTAGCCGAAGCACCTTGTGCAAAACTACCATAAAACATAGTAGGAGCAAACTTAGAAGTTGACCTTGCAGATGGATCGTTCGGATCAATTTCCGCTCCTGGCGAACCTGCAGTCGCTCCCTGTCTGATTCCTTTTAGCCTTTGATAAGTAACCCCATTCTTCTTTCCTGTTACATTTGTAAACATTCTGTTTTTCCTAGGATCTGTAATCCCTGTAAACTTAGAATAATTAGCATCATTAAGAATGGTATTACCTTCTAAAGTGTTTGCCAAATGCTCAGTAACAGTTATTAAAGAATAATTAGCAACAAGATTACCGGCAGCGTTAACGTAATAATTGCCTAATAAAGGATTCTGCGCATCATTGCTAGCCTGTGAATATCCAGGTCTTTCAAATAAGTCTTGGGAAATAAAAGTACCTTTTGCTGCAACTTCTGCTAATTTCTGATTTCTATAAGTAACTAAATCACCGTTGGTAACATTAGACATTCTTATAAGATACTTTAACTTAATAGTATTTGCAAGTGCACTCCAATCACTCATACTTGCATTGGTAGAACTAGTTCCAGTTGGCTGAAGCCATAATATATTTGCACTTCCTAATGCTGCAGCATTTGGATCCGGATTTGCAATCATAGCCATAGCGGTATCTAGTTCTCCAATAAGAGCTTTATAAACATTCTCATCATTATCATATTTTGGAGTAGAATTTCCAGACGCTTGCCAAGCTTCTGTATAAGGAATATCTCCATATAGATCTACAATCCGTTGCATGTAATAAGCTTTGAGGATCTTTGCAACAGCAACAAAGTTATCCTGCTTGTGATCTGCATTAGGATATTTCTGAATGATTTCCAGGTTATAAACCATTTTGAATGTATTATCCCATATTTCATTATAGAATTGACTGTTAACAGATGACAGGGTAAGTTCTCCTGGAAATGGCCCCCCGTATAAATAAGTATCTCCAGTCCAGTTGTTCATCCATAAACTTCCTAATTGTAATTCTGTAATAGCTCTAGTTCTATACATTTGAGTGATTACTCCCGGCAAAATTAAATCTGGTGTAACTTTCTCAATCGCCAATGCATTGGGATTTTCATTTACATCTTCATAAGTATCACATGCTATCATTGAAAAAGCTATGACAGCAGCAGATAATAAAAACTTTATTTTTTTCATTGTTAATTTTTTTAAAAATTAATATTTACATTAAAACCAAATGACCTTGAGGTAGGTAACTGAGATATCGCCTGATAACCAGCTGCTATTCCCGTTGTATTTGCTGTTTCTGGATCAGCAAAATTTCTATTAGATTTTGCGTACCATACAAATGGATTTCTTGCAAAAACGCCTACAGATAATGTATTAATAAATGTATTCTGTAATAATGATTTAGGTACTGAATAAGACAAAGCAATTTGTCTTATTTTCAAAGCAGTTCCATCTACTACGAATTCTTCAGCAATATCTGTTTGATAATTACTCGTAAAATATTGAGTAACGCCGTGATACGTAGGATCATTCATTACTGTCGTTGTATTAGTAACATATTGACCGTTAACCAATTGTACAGAATTAGGAATTACGTAACCCTGAGATCTGTCAAATTCAGCTGTTTTCTCTGATCCACCGGTAAATCCTAACATGTTTTTTGTTTCAGAAACAAACTTATTACCCGTTCTATAATCTCCTGTCGCAGCTAAAGTGAATTGCTTAAATCTAATATTGGTACTGAATGATATTGTATAATCAGGATTTACTTTACCTAAAATTTCTGGTTTAGCATTTACTACAGGAAGGCCATTAGCATCTACAATAATATGTCCTTCAGGATCTCTTTGGTAAGCAGACCCTATAATCATAGGAGCATCATAACCAACAACAGCAGCGATATTACCAGGTATCTGGGTTCCGGTATTTGCTAATATTAATTGTTCTTGGCCGTTAGCCAGACTTTCAACTTTAGAACGATATTTAGAATAAGACCCTCTCAGATTCCATTCGAAATCTGTCGATTTAAAAGGAGTTAATCCTAAAGTAACTTCAAATCCCGTATTTTTTAGATTACCAAAATTATCAAGCATACTGCCTAACCCGGAAGATGTAGGATAAGTTACTCTCGTTACCATGTCCTTAGTTTTAACCTGATAAACAGATCCGTCTAAAGTAATTCTATCTTTTAAGAATCCTAAACTGATATTAGCTTCTAATGTATTATTGAATTCAGGCTTAATATACTGATTTACTCCATTAGAATTATAGAGATAAGAATTAAGTGTTGAAGTACCTGCTGTAAAAGGGTATCCAGTAGGAAATACTCCCACTTCATCAATAGAATAAATCGCATTTGCGGCACTACCGGTTCTTGTAAATGCTGCAGAAATCTTTAGATAACTAAGAATATCATTATTTCTCAGACTTTCAATTGCTTTAGTACCTACAAATGAAAGTCCAGTAGAAAAGTACTGATACAATGGATTCTGACGAACTCCAGTAGTATAGGATGGTCTTAAACTTAATCTAGAAGATTGCTCAATTCTATAAGTTGCATTTAAAAATAAATAGTCCTTATAAGATAAATCCGCATTCGCAAAACCAGCAACCACACGTTCTCTTTCTGAACCATTGTTGAGATTGTACCAAGGAGTACTATTTTGAACATTAAGTATATTATACCATCTTGGTATTCTTAAGTTAGTTCCTCCAATCTGAGTGAAATCTGCTTTTCTATCTTGAATATTATTTCCTATATTAAATTTTAATCCTATGTTATCCGTCAATTCATAATTAAAATTTAACATTAAATCGCCATAATAACTCCATGATTTTGTCATAGATTTTCCATAACTAGAAGTAATATTTAATGATGTTCCTCCAAGATCAAAAATCGTAGCCTGATCATAATATGGATCATTAGGAGTATTCCATACAACAGCATCAGCTCTAGTAAATGCATCTGTGTGATTCTCTGTAACTTGAGATTGTGTAATAATATTCCCTGTATACGTTAAGCTTATATTTTTACTAAATTCATATCCCATTGAAAGGTTACCTGTGAGAGTAGTAGTATTACTGCTATTTCTCAATGCATCTCTTAAAGCAAATGGATTCCAAGCGTAAGCGGTCCAGTGTCCAGAAAAACCAGAATTTCGGTATCTAGAGACTTCTATATTTGATGGTGTCTGTAATAACATTCCATACAAATTTGCTCCGGTTTGCTTTATATTTTCATCAATAAAAGTAAAAGATCCATCAATTCTAAATTTATCTATTTTCTTACCTGCTTTGAATACAAATGAATTTCTTTTCAGATTATCGCCAGCAATCATAAAATCATTTTCTAACCTATTGATAGATAGATTTGCGTAAGAATCAGAACCTCCAACATTCATTGTTACTCCATTCTGCAAAGCTAAACCATTATTAAAAAAGCTTTTAATATTATCTTTTTTATAGGTATATGGGCTCATAATAAAAGATCCATCAGCTTGTGGTAAACCTTCTTGTAACATCTGTCCTCCTAAAGATGAAGTATACGAAGGTCCCCAAGAAGTGTTTTCATAAGGCACCCAGTTTGTTCCGCTATAGTCAGTAGGATCATAACTTGTATCTTGAATACCTTGGCCGTATTTTGATTGAATTTTAGGCAATTTATATACCGAACTGATTTCAAGAGATGAAGTTAACGTAAAACTGATTCGATTAGACTTAGTCCCCCTTTTTGTTGTAACAATCAAAACTCCATTTGAACCTTTAGAACCGTATAATGCAGCACCAGCAGGTCCCTTAATAACATTTATACTTTCAATTGCATCTGGAGGAAGCTGCTGATAAATATTCATGGTAGAAATTGCACCATCAATAACAACTAAAGCAGTATTATCAGCATATAATGATCTATTACCTCTAAGAACAACACTATAAGAAGGTTTTACGCTATTACTTGTATTGTTAATTTGAAGTCCAGCAACTTTACTCGTCAATGCATCAGCCAAGTTTGGACTTGAAGCTTGATTAATATCTTTATTACTTACAAGTTGATTACTTGAAGTTACCGCATCTTGCTTTTTCTTAATACCAAGTGCACCAGTTATGACTACTTCTCCAATACTTTGCTCTCTAATTATTGTATCATTTTTTCTATTCTGAGCATTTACTAATGCAAAGGAAGAAGATACAACCACTAAAAGAACACTTGCTGTTAATTTCTTCATATTTAAATTGATTATTTTTTATTATTTGCAAATATGTAAAACTTTCTTAAAGTAACCAAATATTTTGTTAAAAATATTTAATATTGCATAGTTAAATGTTTCATATTTTATAATAATTATGGATTTAATAAAAAAATGGTCTGTTTTTTATGTTGAAGCAGGATGTGATGAGGTAGGTAGGGGCTGTTTGTGTGGCCCTGTAGTAGCCGCAGCGGTTATTTTGGATGAAAATTTTAACCAAAATGTAGTTAATGATTCAAAAAAACTTAATTTTAAGACAAGGATGGATCTTGATGGCTATATCAAAGAGCATGTTAAAGAATATGCGATCGCCGAACTTCCTCCGGCTTTCATTGATGAACATAATATCCTGAATGCCAGTATTCATGCAATGCACCGCGCACTCGACCAACTGATGACGAGGCCGGAATTGATTCTGGTCGACGGAAACCGGTTTCATCCGTATAATTTTATCCCTCATGAATGCATTATTAAAGGTGATTCAAAAGTATTGTCTATTGCTGCGGCTTCTATTCTGGCAAAAAATTACAGGGACAAACTGATGATTCAACTTCATGAAGAACATCCTGAGTATGGATGGAATACCAATTTCGGCTATGCAACCAAAAAACATCAGGAAGCATTAATTAAATTTGGTCCCACGAAATACCATAGACAGTCATTCAGGCTGAAGTATGATTAAGTCGGTATAGATTTTATATACCTTATTACATATATAAAAAATTCCGCCTCAATTTGTGAGACGGATTTTTTGTTATTAATGAAAAAATAAATTATTTCTTTTTATTTTTCTGTTGCTCTTGGTAGGCCTGCTGCTGTTGAGCTTTTTCCATCATTTCCCGCATCCTTTTCTGGAACTTACCTTCAGTTTTCGGCTTTTCCTTATTAGCCTGAATCTGTGCATGGATTTTCTTCTCGTCAAGAATTACATATTTAATGACAAGAATAATAAGAATGTTAATCGCATTCGATACAAAATAGTACCAAGAAAGACCGGATGCTGAAGTGTTCAGGAAGAATAAAAAGGTTACCGGGAAAATGTACATCAATACTTTCATATTCGGCATCCCCTCCTGTTGTGGCTGTTGCATATTTCCGGAGGTCATAATTGTATAAATTAAGATCACGACCGTACAAGCCAAAGCAAAGACACTTAAATGGTCACCCAGGAAAGGAACTTTGAAAGGTAATTTAATCAGATCATCATAAGCCGTTAAATCTTTTGCAAACCAAAAGCCCTTTCCCCTTAAATCAATAAAATTCGGGAAGAAACGGAACAAGGCATAAAAGATCGGAATCTGGACCAATGCCGGAAGACATCCCGCCATCTGATTAACCCCGGCTTTCCGGTATACCTCCATGGTAGCCTGCTGCTTTTTCATCGGATCGGCATCCTTGAATTTGGCATTCACCTCATCAATTTCCGGACGGATCACCCTCATCATGGCACTTAATTTATGTTGCTTATACATGATCGGCGAAAGGATCAGTTTAACCAGAATCGTCAATAAGAAGATGGCCCATCCTGCAGTTAATCCCCATGATGCGATGAAATTGTAAATAGGAATAAAGAATCCTCTGTTCATCCATCCGATAAATGCCCAGCCTAAAGGAAGGATCTCATCGAAGTTTTTATCATAGGATTTTAATAAAGGTAAATCCAACGGCATAAAGTACCAGGTAAAATCCTGATTCAGTTCGCTGCCGGTCATCTGAACGAAACCTTCATAGTTTAATTTTTTCAGATACTCCCCTTCTTCTACAGCTTCCTGGTTTCCTTTACTTTGGGTGAATCCCGTTTTTGATTCGATGACGGAAGCAAAAAACTGCTGTTTAACCCCAATCCAGTTAAGGGTCTCTTTTTCTTCATCCATCGTTGTTCTTCCGTCGTATTCATAATCTTTATAGTTATTGAATGCGTATGAAAATTCTGAATGGGATTGTTCCTGAGCTCTCCCTTTTTCAAGATTTCTGACACTGTAATCCCAGATAAAATCCGCTTTATTATCGGCAGTAACTTTTGAAAGTCCTTGGGTTCTTACTTTAAAATCCACAGCATACTGGTCTTTCAGTTCTGCTTTCGGATTATTATTTAAGGTATATACAAACTGAATCGTTGCCCCATTGTAGTTAGCTGTCAAAGTAGCAACATTTCCGCTGACCGCCGGAGCAAAAACCAAATCTTTCGTATTGATGGTTTTTCCGGTCTTATCTTTAAACTGAAATCCGTAATTTGAATTGTTTTTCGTGATCAGATACAGCGGAAGGTCTGCCTGGTCCGTTTTATGATCGTAAGCTTTGTATTTTACCAGCTCCACTTTAGAAACCTGCCCTCCCAAGCTATTGAACTCAAGTTTCAGTGCGTTGTTCGCCAAAGTGGCAGTCTGAATAGCATTTGGAGTTACATTAGGATTGATATTGTTTGCCTGAGTGGGTTTTACGGCATTTTTCACCTGCTCGGTTTTCTGTTGCTCAGCTTTCATCTGATCCTCTTTCGACTGCTTGTTCTGGAAATAAAACATGAATCCGAAAAGAACCACACATAAAACCGCAAAACTGATAATCTGACTTTTATCGAGTCCGTTGTTCTGTTGCATTTTATCTTTAATTAAATTTTATCTTTTTCTGTACATCATTTCATGTACCTGATTTAAGTCGACAAAAATACTGTTTTTTTATCAAAACTCTATACTCTACTCTATTACAATATAATAAACTCAGGGTGAGAATAATCAGTAGAGATATATGATGAGACGTGCGAAATTTAAATTTACTTTCTACAGCGATTCCTGTGAATATAAGAGTCCGTAGACTTTTATTTAAAAAGATTTAATTTAGCAGAATCAATATAGCTCACTCAAAGATAAATATGGAAATACCATGAAAGCGGACATTTGTAAATTTTTTATTTTTTCATGTATTTTATCTGCTGTCAAAATCCATGCGCAACAGCTGGTTGAAAAATATGCCATCGATTCTTTAACCCTCTTTCATAAAAGGATCCCGGTCAAAAATGATTCTTTTAACTATTTGGAAATAACGAAAGATCCTGAATCCAGAAGAAAAAAAGATTTGATCTTCTTTTTGCAGGGTTCTGATCCATCCCCGTTAATTTCAGAAGATGATAACGGTAAGTTCCTTTTATTACCATTCGATATTAAAGAATTATCCCGTGACAATATTTTTATTGTTATTTCAAAACCGAAAATTCCCGTCTATCAACATTTTAAAGATTTAGACGATCATTTTAAAATTGATGACCAGAAAATTTTAATGTCGTATTTTAAGTATAATACGCTGCAATATTTATCCGATGAAGTAAATCTGCTAACAAAAATTTATGCAAAAGACAAAAGAATCAGAAATATTTATGTGATCGGCCATTCGCAGGGAGGACGTGTGGTATTGCATATCCATCATAAAAAGATCAGGAAAATTGCTGTTTTATCAGTCAATCTCTTTGGCCGGTACGAGGAAAGTATAAATAGAATGCGGTATGAAGAAATTTCCCGGCAAGACAGTACTGTACAAAAGAAAATAGAACAGGAGTATATCTCGTACAATAAGCTTGTACGCCGAACCCGATTTAGTGATACGTTGGATGATCTGTCTTTAAGATCTTATAAAACCTTTACAATTCCCGGAAGTTTTGCTGAGTTGGAAAAGATAAAAATACCGGTTCTGATAGCCTATGGCAGCAATGATATCGGTGTTGCTTTCAGTAATGACATGATCAGATTAAGATTAACTGACAAAAAAAATATCAACTTTAAAGTTTACCCTCTCCTAAGTCACAATTTTGAAAAACCCAGTACTGCAAATAATGAAAAAGCAAACCATTGGCAACAGGTATTTGAAGAAACTATTGCATGGCTTAAAAAATAAACTCAGGCTGATTATTCTCAGCCTGAGTTTTATATGACGTCTTTACTTTTTGTTTACTTTATTTCTGGGTACATGCTTTCACAAAAGCAATAAATAAAGGATGCGGCGTATACACCGTACTCTTATATTCCGGATGATACTGAACCCCAACGTAGAATGGATGATCCGGCATCTCCAGAGCTTCTACCAATCCCGTTTCAGGGTTTGTTCCGGTAGCCAGGAAGCCGTTTTTCTCAAATTCCCCGATATAATCGCTGTTGAACTCGTATCGGTGACGGTGTCTTTCCGTAATATTTTTAGCGCCGTAGATGTCATTTAATTTAGAACCATTCTTTAAAGAACATTTCCATGCTCCCAAACGCATCGTTCCGCCTTTATCCACTACATTTTTCTGCTCTTCCATCAGTGAAATTACAGGATGCTCCGTAGAAGTATCGAATTCCATAGAGTTGGCTTTAGAATATCCAAGAACATTTCTCGCAAATTCAATCGTCATGATTTGCATCCCCAGACAGATTCCCAACATCGGAACTTTATTTTCCCTGGCGTACTGAGCTGTCAGTACTTTTCCTTCAATCCCTCTATCTCCGAATCCTGGTGCCACCAAAATACCATTTACTCCGGCTAACGTTTCTTTTATATTTTCTTTGGTAAGATCTCCACTGTATACCCATCTGATTTTCACTTCGGTTTCCAGATCTGCACCTGCATGTTTGAAAGCTTCGGCAATGGAAATATAAGAATCCTGAAGGGAGACATATTTTCCAACCAAAGCAATTTCCACCGACTTTTTAGGATTCTGGAATTTCTTTAAGAAGGTTTTCCATTCTTTAAGATCTGCATCTTTATCGCTTTTCAGATCCAGTTCTTTTAAAACCACATCGTCAAAGTTCTGCTTCTGCAGATACATCGGCACTTCATAGATGGTTTCCAGATCCTTACATTCGATAACGTTATCTAACGGGACATTACAGAACTGGGCCAGCTTAGCCCGCTGATCTTTAGGAATTTTATGTTCTGTACGGCAAACCAAAACATCGGCCATAATTCCGCTTTCCATAAGCTGACGAACGGAATGTTGGGAAGGTTTGGTTTTTAATTCTCCGCTGGATGCCAGATAAGGCAATAACGTAAGGTGAATCACCATTGAATTTTTCTCTCCCAATTCCCATTTCAGCTGGCGAACCGTCTCGATATAAGGCAGGGATTCTATATCTCCTACCGTTCCACCGATCTCCGTAATGATGATGTCGTAGTTCTGTTTGGATAAAATTTTAATCCTTCTTTTGATTTCGTTCGTGATATGAGGAATTACCTGAACCGTTTTCCCCAGGAAATCTCCTTTTCTTTCCTTTTCAATTACCGTCTGGTAGATTTTCCCTGTCGTAACGTTGTTGTTTTGGGAAGTCGGCGCATCCAGGTAGCGCTCGTAGTGACCTAAATCCAGATCCGTCTCCGCACCATCTTCGGTTACATAGCACTCTCCATGTTCATACGGATTCAAGGTTCCCGGATCGATGTTGATGTAAGGATCAAGCTTTTGGATGGTTACGTTGAAGCCACGTGATTTTAGTAGAAGGCCCAGAGAAGCAGAAACGATTCCCTTTCCCAAAGATGAAGTTACACCTCCTGTCACAAAGATGTACTTAGTATTCTTTTTACTCATTAGATTAGGTTTGTGCAAAGTTATGGGAAAAAGAGATACAAAGCAATTTTTTAGATTTATCAATTTATGAAATAGCAGACTATTTTCAAAGATTTAACGGAATTTTTTATTTATATTTGATCTTACCGAACCGCAAAAAACCTAATAGGAACAATGATTTCTGTAGATACCACTAGCCAAAACGGCAGCAGCTACCCAGCCTTGTATTATTATTTTATAACAGAAAATAAATTTACGGCACATCCATCTGTAGTCTATCCTATTTCATCTGCTCGGTCTCAAACTTTTTGAATTTTTTCTAAATACGATCGCTTAGTTTAATTATTAAGCAAAAATCATTTTTTAAAAGACCTAAATTATTTCCGAGGTGATTGAAGAACAAAAAACAACCATTTTCCCTTCAAAGGTAAAACGCGTGATGAAATCAGGATCAGGCATTTCCTATTCATTGTTAAATATCATGATGTTGAAAAAAAGAATGACGGAAAAACAATTGAAAATCCGGCAGCAGGTATTTGCATTAACTATTTGTACGATTGTATTTATGGGTATTTATAATCTTTGTACCTGGTATGCTTCTTCTTTAAATAATGTGCCGTCATTTACTTTTGACTTTGAAAAATCGATTCCGTTCCTGCCATTGTCGATCATTCCGTATATGGCCGGCGGGATTTTTTTCTGTGTCGTATTTTTTTTATGTAAAAATAAAAATCAATTAAAAATACTAACGTGGAGAATGCTTTTTGTAACCATTATAGCCGGCATCTTCTTCATTACAGTGCCTTTACGGTTTTCATTTGCCAAACCTGAAATTTCCCACAGTATTCTGGAAATGCCTTTTTCATTTTTAAAAACATTCGATTCTCCTTTCAATCAGTCCCCATCATTGCATATTGCTTTTGCTTTTATATTCTGGTCGGTATTTAAACTCCTTTCAAGATGGCGGATTTTCTTAATGATCTGGCTGATTCTTCTGGGGATTTCGACCCTTACCACTTATCAGCATCATTTGATTGATGTCCTGAACGGAGCTATTCTGGCACACCTTAGCTTTATCATCATCCCTTATCGCAGAAACGATCCTGAATTCCGGAACCTGCACTTAGCCAATTATTATTTCCTGATGGGATTGGTCTTCATTTTAGCTGCCCTATTGCTTAACAAATATATAGGAACTGTGGGATTCTTTCTTTTCTTACCCGCACTGGTAATGTTTATTACAGGCTATCATTATCAGAAAAATAAAGGATCACATAAGTCAACCACATAATACTTTAAAAACAAAAAGGTTTTCAATATGCTGAAAACCTTTTCTAATAAAATTACATTTAAATTATTGCTTGATTAACTCAAAATATAAATTAACGTCAACGTCTTTTGCAACGCCGGCTCCTGTAGGATCGTACTTGATATTATAATCCAGACGATTTACTTTGAAGGTAGTCTGGAATCCCATCACTTCTTTTCCCTGTTGGTTTTTCGTTACCCCTCCGAAAGTTACCGGAACGGTAATCTCTTTGGTTACGTCTTTAATCATCAGTTTTCCTTTCAGCAGATAGGTATTGTTTTTATCTTTCGTAATGGAGCCTGATTCAAAAGTCATTCTCGGAAATTTTTCAGCGTCGAAAAAATCCGCACTTTTGAGATGCTTGTCCCTCATCTCAACACCGGTATTGATTGTACTTACCTCAACAAAAAAAGAAAATTCAGCATTGTTCAGGTTATCAGCCGCAGCCACTACTTTTCCGTCAAATTTATCAAACCTTCCCTGCACAAAGCTGATTCCCATATGCTTGATGTTAAAATTAACGGATGAATGCATCGGATCGACTTTCCATGCCGTCTGTGCAAAACTTACCACACTGAACAGTGCCAGTATAAAGGTTAAAAATACTTTTTTCATATTATTTATTTTATATTAATTTCTAAAGCAAATATAAATCAGTTGCCCTAATATATCCTTGATCTATGTTATTTTTTATCGGATGATGAATTGATTTTAGAATACAGCAAGTGGATTAAATACACGATCATAAATATTACCGGTGCATTCCCATAAACCATTATCATTAGAAGATTTTCATTGGTCGCTTCATAAAAATATAAAAAGGGATTATTTCCTGAAATTATTAAAAATAATAAATAAATGACTTCAAACAATATAGCGATTCTTAATATGGAATAATAATTTTTTCTGAAAATAATAACCGTCAGCAAACCGATTCCAGTAATTATAGAGCAGAAAATAAGCATAAATAAAGAGAACATTCCATAACTTCCGCCTGGTAATTTCAGAAAACCGACTTCCCAATCTGATAATTGCGCATGTAACAATGACATCACCACAAATATCAATAAGCTCAAAAAAATATTTTTCATGGCTGAAAATTAACTAAAATCCGGAGGAAAAATCCAAAAAAAATTTTGAACTTCGCAGGATGGCAAAATTAAGAACGGCATATTTCTGTCAGAACTGCGGCGCCCAGTATTCCCAATGGATGGGGCAATGCAAAAGCTGCGGGCAGTGGAATACCCTGGTGGAAGAAATTGTGGAAAAACCTTCTTCCCATAAAACCCCGCCCTTTTCAAAATCGAAACAGAACGTTATCAATATCATTGAAGTCGAAACCAGTGAGGAACCGAGGATCAAAACCCCTTCCGAAGAGCTCAACAGAGTACTTGGAGGCGGTATCGTATTAGGCTCCGTTACACTGATTGGCGGCGAACCCGGCATCGGAAAATCTACCCTGCTTCTTCAGCTGGCTTTGAAGATGAAAAAGAAAATATTCTATGTTTCAGGTGAAGAAAGTGCGTCCCAGATTAAAATGAGGGCCGACCGGTTGACAGACATCCAGAATCCCAACTGTTTTCTTTTCACAGAGACCAATCTTGAAAAAATCCTCCACGAAGCCAAGAAGCTGGAGCCGGATTTTGTGATTATTGACTCGATCCAAACCTTACAGTCACAGCTCATTGAAAGCTCGCCGGGAACAGTTTCCCAGATTAGGGAATGCTCCAACGAAATTATTAAATATGCCAAGGAAAACAATGTTCCTGTTTTCCTGGTTGGACATATCACCAAAGACGGGCAGATTGCCGGCCCGAAAGTACTGGAACACATGGTGGATGTCGTATTGAATTTTGATGGCGACCGCAATCACCTGTTCCGGTTACTGAGAGCCAATAAAAACCGTTTCGGATCAACCTCCGAGATCGGGATTTATGAAATGGTTTCTCAAGGATTAAAGGAAATTAAAAACCCTTCCGAAATTCTCATCACCAAAAAATTTGAGGAACTTTCCGGAAATTCGGTAGCCGTTACCCTTGAAGGAAACCGGCCGATGCTGCTGGAAATCCAGGCGCTGGTAAGCACTGCCGTATACGGAACACCCCAGAGAAGCTCAACTGGTTTTGATGCCAAAAGGCTCAATATGCTGCTCGCCGTCCTCGAAAAAAGAGCAGGCTTCCAGCTGGGCGCCAAGGATGTCTTCCTGAATATTACCGGAGGAATCAAGACCGATGATCCTGCACTGGATTTAGCGGTCGTAGCCTCCATTCTTTCCTCTAATGATGATGTTGCCATTTCCGAACATTATTGTTTTGCCGGAGAAATTGGCCTCAGCGGAGAAATCCGTCCGATTGCCCAGGCCGAACAACGGATTACCGAAGCCGAAAAGTTAGGCTATGAGAAGATTTTTATTTCCAATTTAAACAAACTGCCAAAGAAAAAGTTCGGAATTAAAATAGAAGAAGTGAGTAAAATCGAAGATTTTCACGAACGCCTCTTCTAGGTTGTTAGAGCTTTAAGCTCTAACAACCTTTGCCAACCGATAAAAAAACACACTTATGAAAAAAAATGTTTACCCTTTAAAGGCAGAATGCTTTTATCATGTATTCAACAGAGGAATCAACGGACAAAGGTTGTTCTTCGACGATCAGAATTACCATTATTTCCTTTTCCTAATGCGCCGTAAAATAGCATCGGTCGCGTCAGTGTATGCCTATTGTCTTCTACGGAACCACTTCCATTTTCTGATCCGGATAAAACCGGAACAGGAAATACGGCAGGCCTTTCCGGAAAAAAGCAAAACCGAGGTTTCCAAAATCATCAGCCAGCAGTTTTCAAATACCTTCAACAGCTACACCCAAGCCATCAACAAACATTTCGGAAGGACGGGAAAATTGTTTGAATTACCATTCAGGAGAAAGTTAATTACCTCTGAAGACCAGTTAGTCAATACAATCCGGTATATCCATAACAATCCGCTTAAACATGGGATTACGCAAAATGTTGAAGGATACCGGTATTCGTCGTTGTTTAAAATCTGCAATGGGATTGATGAACCGATGCTGGCAGTAGAAGAGATCCTAGCGCTGCTAAGATAACGATGTTAGAGCTTGGAGCTCTAACATCGTTATTTTTCTTATTTTTACCTAATGAATTACCTTGCGCATTCTTTCCTTACCTTTACCGACGGGCAGATTGTCGGTCAGTTTCTGGAGGATTTCATCCGGAACAGGGACCGGTTTTCATTCCCGAAAGACATCCAGGACGGAATTATATTGCACCGGGCAATTGACACTTTCACGGACGCCCATCCGGCCATCCATGAAGCGAAAAAAGTGTTTGCTCCTTTGGTAAGATTGTATGCAGGAGCCTTTGTAGATGTTTCTATGGATTATTTTGTGGCGAATGACATGAAATTACATTCCTTACAGGGCTGGAAAAACCATTCTGTAAAAGTCTATCAGGTTTTAAATAAAAATTACGAATACCTGCCTGAAAATTTCAGGAGAATGCTTGAAAAAATGGAAGAAGGTGATTGGCTCTACAATTACCGCTATGAAAAAAACATTGGCTACAGCATGCGAAATGTCCTGAACAAGGCAAAATACTTAAACATTGATATTCCCGTTCATGAAGCTTTTTTAAATAATAAAGATTTTCTCCAGGAATGTTATAATGATTTCTTTCCTGATTTACTGGAACATGCTAAAGGAATTAATGCACTTTTGCAATTGGAAAATTAATTTTAAAATTGCTGAAACAGGTATCGGTTCGGATAGGTTAGTTTCTCACTTTTCCGTTCTCCGTTTACGATAATATGGACGATGTTGATCTGATCGTCAAATAAATTATACAGGAAACTCACGGCAGCTTCTACTTTTTTAGGTGCTTCGATCTTTTCCGATTCAAGATAGATGTTGACCGATTCATGATCTTCCTCGTAACCTACGTAATTTACATTCAGGAATTTGTTGTTTGCTTTCAGCTTAAAATATTCGGCGGCGTAGTTTTTCAGGGATTCGTTGAGCTGGGCTTTGAATTTCGGATCATTAAAATGTAATGATTTCCCGTATTTGGTGTTCAAGCCGTTCTCCAGGTCATCCAGAAAAAAACGTCCGGTAACTTCAAAAGTTTTTGATTTCTGATTATAATTGATTTCCACCGAGCCTACATGATAAGGATGCTTTGCTCCGGTAAAAGAGAAAAATACCAATAAGACCGAAAAAAAGAAAAGGAGTTTTTTCATGACAACAAATCTAGGAGTTTTTGCGGATCCTGCCGCATATCGAAGAAGAGAAGGACTTTGATCAGATCCTCATTTTCTTTCCTAAAGAACATCCGTACGTGTTTTTTACCGATTAAAACACTTTTGGTTTTCCGGGATGAATTTTCAAATTGCAGATATTTTCCGTTTTCCAGATCATCAGTAATTCGTTTAACATCATTCAGAAAAATAATAACTTCCCGTCTCGTCCATATTTTACTGAGAAACTCAATATTTTCTACTAATGTTCGTCTGGCTATTTCTGAGAATTCAACCTGCATATTTCTTCATCGATAAATGTAAAGAAATCTTTTTTGGAAATCATATCCTCATCTTTAAGGGATTCTCCATACGCTTCAATTTTATCAAAAACATGTGCCGGCAGACCTTCTATGGTTTCGTAATCGCTTTTCACGATTCTTACGCCTTCCAGTCTTTCCAAAAGTTCTTTAATAAATGAATAATGCTCTTTATCGATTTCTATAGTCAGATTCATCACTTCAATTTTACACAAAGTTAAAATAAATTTTGTATCATCGCAGTTCGATAAATGATTTAGAATATGCAGGATTTTTTATTTTACCTTAACCTGGGCTGGGAACACATCATTTCACTCGATGCCCTTGACCATCAGCTTTTTGTTCTGGCTTTGATCGCCGTTTATTCTTTTAACGATCTCAAAAAGATTTTAATCCTGGTGACCGCCTTTACCATCGGCCATTCGATTACCTTGGCTTTAAGCACGTTTGATATCGTAAGGATCAATTCGGCTTGGGTGGAATTTCTGATTCCGCTGACCATCGTTTTAACTTCACTGGATAACATCCTGATGAAGAACAAAAAACAGACGCTGATGAAGGCCAATTATTATTTAGCCCTGATTTTCGGTCTGATCCACGGAATGGGCTTTGCCAATACGGCAAGAATAATGATTGCAAAAAGCCAGAGTCTTGCAGTACCGCTCCTAGGATTTAACATCGGGTTGGAACTTGGGCAGATCGCCATTGTTTTCGGAATCCTGATCGTCTTATTCATCCTGCTTAAGATATTTAAAGTCAATCAGAAAGACTGGGTGCTGTTTGTTTCTTCCGGAGTTTTTGCCCTGTCCCTGAAAATGACATTGGAAAGAATTCCGTTCTAACGCTGAAACATTTCCGATTTTTCAACTACTTATCATTATATTTGAAAATCCTTAAAACAATTTCGGTTATGAAACTAAAAGTTGCCATACTTTCCTTTTCTGTATTTGCGTATACAGGTTTCACCGCACAAAATATCCAGAACAACCCGGGAAGCAACCACGGAAATAAATTCGAACAGTTGGGAACCATCCTTCCTACACCCAATATCTACAGAACCGCTTCCGGAGCACCGGGCCACGGCTACTGGCAGAACAGGGCGGATTACACGATCAATGCTTATCTTGACGAAGATAAAAGGAATCTGAAAGGTTCGGAGACCATTACCTATTACAACAATTCTCCGGACGATCTTGATTATATCTGGCTTCAGCTGGACGAAAACCAGCAGTCGACGGTAAAAAAAGCAGACTTCCCTTCCTCCTCTACCCTTCCGAAAGCTTCCAATGACCAGCAGCTCCGCCCCACGGAAATTCCTGCTGCCGACAACGGCTACGGGGTAAACCTTGAAAAAGTAACCGACGCTTCCGGAACACCGCTGAAATATACGGTCAATAAAACCATGATGCGGATCGACCTGCCGAAAGCCCTGAAAAAAGGAGAAAAGCTGGTCTTCAAAGTAGACTGGAACTATAACATCCCGAACCGGATCAAAATGGGCGGCCGCGGCGGTTATGAAAACTTTGCCGAAGACGGAAACGACCTCTACACCATGACGCAGTGGTACCCGAGAATGTGCGTCTACAGCGATTTCCACGGATGGCAGAACCACCAGTTTACCGGAAGAGGCGAATTTGCCCTGGTTTTCGGGAATTTTAAAGTAAATATGAACGTTCCGGCAGATCATGTAGTCGGCGGAACGGGAGAATGTAAAAACTACGACCAGGTTTTAACGGCAGAACAATTAGCCCGATATAACAAATCCAGAACCTCAGGGGAACCGGTGGAAATCGTCACCCTGGATGAAGCGAAAAAAGCGGAGAAAAACCATTCCAAGCAGAGAAAAACCTGGAGCTTTGAAGCCAATGACGTAAGGGATTTTGCCTGGACGTCTTCCAGGAAATTCGTTTGGGACGGAATGGGTGTTACCATTCCTGAAAACAACAACAAGGTGATGGCGATGAGCTTTTATCCGAAAGAAGCCTATAATTTATACCGTAAATATTCAACCAAAGCGGTAGCGCATACCATCAAGACCTATTCTGAATTTACGATTCCTTATCCTTATCCGGTAGCGCAATCAGTGGAAGCTGCCAACGGAATGGAATACCCGATGATCTGTTTCAACTACGGTAGAACGGAAAAAGACGGAACCTATTCCGAAGGGATCAAGAACGGAATGCTCGGCGTGGTCATTCACGAGGTAGGACACAACTTCTTCCCGATGATCATCAACTCCGACGAAAGACAGTGGAGCTGGATGGACGAAGGACTGAACACTTTTGTGGAATATCTTACCGAAGAAAGATGGGATAATAAATTCCCGTCCAAAAGAGGTCCGGCATGGACGATCACGGATTACATGAAGCTTCCGAAAGATCAATTGGAACCGATCATGTCCAACTCGGAAAACATCATCCAGTTTGGCCCGAATGCTTATTCCAAACCGGCAACGGGGCTTAATATCCTTCGTGAAACCATCATGGGAAGAGAGCTTTTCGATAAAGCCTTTAAAACCTATGCGAAAAGATGGGCTTTCAGGCATCCTGAGCCTGCGGATTTCTTCAGAACAATGGAAGATGCGAGCGGCGAAGACCTCGACTGGTTCTGGAGAGGATGGTTCTACGGAACGGATCCTGTGGATATCGCCATCGATAAAGTAACCATTGCCACGCCGGATCTTGAGACACCTCCGCGGGAAGCTAAGGAAACCAAATACAAAGTAGACAAGCCTGCGCAGAATGATTTTGAGGACATTTCAAAAATCAGGAACCGGGAAGACAAGAACATTACCTTCTATGTCGACAAAGATAAGGAAGCCCAGGATTTCTACTACCGCTACGACAGGGGCCAGGAAAAAGTAGACAACACCAAAGAATACGTTTTCAAATCCGAAGGAACGGAACCTTTAACCCAGAAAGAAAAAGACAAGTTTAAAAACATGACCGCTTACCAGATAGACTTCACCAATAAAGGTGGTCTTGTGATGCCCATCATTCTTGAATTCACTTTTGAAGACGGAACAAAACTGAAGGATAAATCTTCCGCCCAGATCTGGAGGCTGAATGAGCAGAAAGTTTCCAAGACGTATTATTTCGACAAGAAATTAAAATCCATCCAGCTTGATCCGATGCGGGAAACAGCCGATATCGATACTTCGAACAATTTCTGGAGCAACGACGGCGGAAATGCACAGGTTTCCAAGTTCGATCTGTTCAAGCAGAAAGAAGCCGGAGCTACCAGAGGCGCTTCCAACGGAAAAGTAAACCCAATGCAGGCAGCCGGAAAGAAAAACTAAAATTTATTATTAAAGAATCCGTCTCACAACCACCAAGTGAGGCGGATTTTTATATTCATTAAATTCCGGCATTCTTTGGAAAAGAAAAAGTTGTCATCATCATGCAACCTTCTTTCTTAAATTATGGGCTAAAGC
>CAJYXJ010000048.1 GCA_913778085.1 uncultured Chryseobacterium sp. | reverse complement strand
AAGGGAGCAAAGAATGAATCAGCAAGCTGATTGAAGAAGCTGTACGTTCGCTTCGCGCAGCAGATTTATCTGCCTTTGCCTTCTTAAAATAACCGTTGCCTTAATTAATCTTTGCGTTTAATTGAATCGTTATAAACATAAAGGTAAAGGTAATTATCAATAGGAACGGGTTTTAACCCGTTCTAATCTAACGTCATTTAAGTCGGCTTTAGCCAAAATTTATAATAAGTTTGGCTAAAGCCGAACAATAATCACAATAATGACATCTGGCTAAAGCCCGACGCTATTGATGTTTTTAATTATCAATTGTTAGATGTCTAAGGGGAAATTGCAAGCTATTTACGTTTCTAATTCTTACTTCAGCAACACCGCTACCATTGCCAGAATAGCTGGTAATGCCTGTACAAAAAAGATTTTCTTCGTAGCGGAAATGCCGCCGTAAATTCCGGCTACGGCTACGCATCCAAGGAAGAAAAGGGCCACATTCGTCTGCCATTCCGGATCTTTGATGAGGAAAGACCAAATCAGTCCGGCTGCGAGAAAACCGTTGTAAAGTCCCTGGTTGGCTGCCAGTCCTTTGGTGGGTTTAAACAAGTCTGCCGGAAGGGCATTTTTGAAAACTTCTTTTCCTTTGGTTTCCCAGGCAAACATTTCCATCCAAAGGATATAAAGATGTTCAAGCGCAACGGCGGCGATCAGGATTTTGGCTATGATTTCCATAAGGTAAGTTTACTGTTATTTATTTTTAACCACAAAAGTCACAAAAGACAAGAGTGCAGGAGATTAAAGTTAATTATTTATGCTCATAAGTTCGTAAAAGTTTTAAAAATCTTTGATTTTTATTTTCGTCCGTAGGTATTTTAGGGAATCAACTTTAACATTGTTTTTTCTTTCTTCTGCTGCTGGAATGATTTTATTTAAAATGGACTGGGGTAAAAGATCAAAATTAGGTAAGTTTGGTGATCTAATTTTAGTTATGGAAGCATTCAGGGTACATCTGGAAAAGTTCATCAGTATCAGTGAGGAAGAATTTAATTCTGTCCTTTCTTATTTCCGGATGCTGGAAGTGAAGAAAAAGCAGGATCTGCTGTCTGAAGGGGAAATCTGCCGGTCAATGTTCTTTGTGGGAAAAGGCTGCCTGAGAAAGTTCTTCATCAATGAAAAAGGCATTGAGCAGACTACGGAATTTGCGATTGAAAACTGGTGGATCACCGATACTTTTGCTTACGAACGACAGTCGAAAACGGATTTTAATATCCAGGCGGTGGAACGGTCTGTGATTTTAGCCATTGATTTTCAGGACCGGGAAAAATTGCTGGAAAAACACCCGGTGATGGAACGGTATTTCAGGATCGTATATCAGCGGTCTTCGGCTGCTTCGGAACGGAGGATCCGGTATCTTTACGAATTATCCAAAGAAGAATCCTATATTCAGTTCAGCACCCTGTATCCGTGGTTTATTCAGCGGATCCCGCAGTATCTGGTAGCCTCCTTCCTGGGATTCACCCCGGAGTATCTGAGTGAAATCCGGGCGAAACTGCGGCTGTGAAACTAGAAACCGGGTTTTGCTGAAAGATTTTTCAACGCAAAGTTTTCATTTCTTGACGTATAATCCAAGGGAGCAAAGAAGAATCAGCAAGCTGATTTGAAGAAGCGTGTGTTTTATCCATGTGTTCTAAAGGGAATGTATAATAGCAGCAACGTCGCGCAGCAAATTTATTTGCCTTTGCCTACTTTAAAATATGCGGAGTGATTATTAATCTTTGCGTTAAGAAATCTGCGCTTTTTCTAACGCAAAGTTTTCATTTTCTTGACGCACAATTCAAGGGAGCAAAGAAGAATCAGCAAGCTGATTTGCAGAAGCGTACGTTTATTCATATATTCTAATAAGGATGTATGATAACAGCAGCTTCGCGCAGCAAATTTATTTGCCTTTGCTCACTTTAAAATATGCGCAATAATCATCAATCTTTGCGTTAATTGTAAAGCAGCATTACTATAACGCATACAGAATATGTCACCATGAAACTCCTTGCGCTTTGCATATTCCAATATTAACTTTTTAAAAATCTCATTTCTTAAACCCGTTTAAGATTTTTACCGTCCGGAAACAGGAACTTTGCCTCAGAACTTTAAAACAAAATAAAAATGAGTACAAGATTCAATATGGCTGAGGTGAATGCCGCGGCTTATCAGGCCGTAATAGGAATGGAAAAAGCCCTTCAGAACAGTTTTTTAACCCCGATCCGGAAAGAGCTGATCAAGATCAGGGCTTCGCAGATCAACGGTTGTGCCTTCTGCCTGGATATGCATACCAAAGATGCCCTGAAGTACGGTGAAACACCACAGCGGATTTTCCTTTTAAATGCCTGGAAGGATGCGCGGGAACTGTTCACGGAAGAAGAGCAGGTGATACTGGCCATTGCCGAAGAAGTTACCCTGATCCATGAGAAAGGATTATCCGAAGAAACCTATCAAAAAGCAAAACAGATGTTCAGCAAAGCCCAGATTGCCGACATCATCATGGCGGCCGTCTCGATCAATATGTGGAACCGGATTGCAATTTCCACGCACATGGCGGTTGCAGGATAATCTCCTATATTTTAAATTGATTTTAGAATATGTGCTCGCAGATTAAGCAGATTGCACAGATTTTTATCTGTAATTAGATTTGACAACTTCAGTTTTACAGGATGGTATGGTTTCGAGAAAATCTAAAACGGTTGTTAAATTTCTTTGTATTTCATCGATAAGCAAAGCGGTTTTGCTTAACTTAAATCAGCATAAGGATTAATAAAACTTTGTCTGGCTTTGCGGGAAATGATCGTTGCTGGATACAATAAAATCATGAACTTAAAAGCGCTTCCCGGTAAGAGAAGCGCTTTGTTATTTCGGGCAGATGATCTGAAGAACATTGGCATTCAGCGGCTGTTCTACTTTCCGTTCCAGCTTTTGGTCGTTGACGGTAACATAAATTTCCATGGATCCGGTTCCTACATGCAGTGAAAGAATGTGACCTCCGTAGGCATTGAACTGATCGTCGGTAGCTACGCCGTGGACGTGAATGGAGGGGCCTTTTTCATTCCATGCAACGGATCCGGTCAGGCTTCCCATCTCTACCTTGCTGAAGGTTTTCGGATTAAATTTTTTAGCCTGAAAATCATAAAACCCGAAAGTCACGTCCGCAGCAAACCCGATTCCCGTGAAACCGGCCGAAGGAATATTTTCCTTTTTTGCCAGGTCTTCAAGGTGAGCCAGCACATCATCGCCCTGGCGGAGCACCATCAGGTAGCCGGTAGGGGTTTTGAGGTAACGGCATTGGTCTTTCTGTTGTGCATTAACGGTATTCATCAATACAAAAATTAAAACGGTGAGCATGTTTTTCAAAAGCTTCATATTCAGATAGTTTAATGAAGATATGAAATTTCCGCACCAAAGATCCTTACGATGCTTGAGTTTCCTGTTTTAAAAAGTTCATCTCATTAAATGGCCTGCGTCATATAAATCTGCGGCTTTTCCTGCAGCTTTTCAGCAGCCAGTTTGCCAAAAGCTTTGATGTAGGGCTGTTCATTGTGCCGGGCAAGGCCTTCTTCGCTTTTCCATATTTCGTAGAATACAAATTCGTTGCGGTCTTCAATTCCCTGATGGAGCGTATATTGTTCGCTGGCTTCCTCCTGTATGGTTTCTTTTACCATATTCTGAAGCGTTTCAAGGACTTCTTCGCGATGTTCTTCTTTGGCCTTAATAATGGCGGTAAGGTAGATTTTCATAATTTAAATATATTGTCCGATCGATTGATGTTGCGGTTTCCAGTGCAGATCGGTCCGGGCCTTATCCGAGATGCACAGGCTGTTGGAAGCAAAACCGAAATAGCCGCCTGCAGGGCCGAAGGTATCTACGGCTTCCTGAACCGTTACCGATTGTGCAGGCTCCAGCCCGTACTGCTCACTGATCTTTTCGGCCAGATGTTTTATTGTTGACGAGCCGTTTTCCGCATAATAGATAGACCCTGCTTTTGCCTGTTCCAGAGCAAGAACATACAAATCGGCAAGGTCTTCAATGTGTATATTCGACCAGATGTTTTCCCCCTTCCCGAAGTAAGTTCCGAATCCTTTCTTTTTCGACAAGCTGATCAGGGCAGGAAGCTGGATGCTGTCTTTTTTCAGTCCAAGGCCTTCTCCGTAAACCATGGTAGGAACGATAACGATGCTCCTGATATTCTTCCGGGCAGACCGGAGGATGTGCTGATTGATGAGAACCCGGGAAGCCATTTCCAGTCGTGGCTGTAGCGGAAAGTCTTCCGTAAATACAAAATCATTTTTTTCTCCATTTTCCTTTCCGCCAAAAATCGCTGAGCCGGACGTGAAGATAAAAGTCTTCCCTGTTCCTTCCAGTGCGTTAATAATACTGTCTGCCGCATAAGCTTATCTGCGGAATCTGCATTATGGATGATAGCATCCACCCCGGAAATTGCTTTTTGTAAAACCGCTTCATTATGGATGCTTCCGACAATGGTTTCAATTCCGGCAGTGTTCAATTGCTTGGTATGAGCTTCATTACGGACTAATCCGATGACGGTATATTTTTTATCCAATAATTTCTGTGCTATGGTTCCGCCGATGTATCCTGTGATTCCTGTAATCAATATCTTTTTCATATGATTATGCAAAATGAGGTTTCAGTTCTTTTTCAAATAGGGCAGTCAGGTGTTCGCGGTACCGTTTCATATCACGTTCTACATCGGCGTTCTTTTCGACATCATGGAAATGGAAACTTTCCATCTTTTCCAGCGAGACAAAAGCATTCATCCTGTGGAACCCGAACAGCGGCCCGTTGTCCACACTGGTTTCGTTAAAGAATTCTCCGGGAAGGGTAAAGGCGGTTTCCGGAGCATTCCAACTGGTGGTTACTAGGTATTTTCTTCCGCCGAGCATTCCGCCGGTGCCGTAATTGATTTTAGGGTTGTCTGAGCTTCTGCCGTCGTTCAGGTAAATTCCTTTGGCGTGGCCTGCCGTAAAAACTTCATCGATGTATTTCTTCAGTCCGTTCGGCAACTGGAACCACCAGATCGGCGTGTGGTAAATGATATAATCTGCCCATACGAACTTTTTTACCTCTTCATGTCTATCATAGCCAAGATCGACGTGGGTAATCTGTACTTCCATATTGCCGAAGCCTTTTAGTACTTCCAGGGTATTTTGTGTAATCGTTTCATTATATTTTCCTCCGGAATGTCCGAAGTTCTGTCCTCCATTGATAATCAATACTTTTTTCATTGCTTTATGATGTTTAAATTTTACAGGACAAAGGTATTTGCTAAGTTGCTATCAGGAAAATAATATAAATTATAGTTAAGTATTATTTAAATGATTTTATATTTAGGGTATTGAAAATTAGTAATTTAAATATGATATAGATAACAGTGATGGCTCTTATTGACCTCGGTGATCGTATAATTGTGTTTGTTTGATTAAGTTTGCATCATAAAAATAATACCTATGGTTAATCTGGAATGGTACCGGACTTTTAAGGCAATCTACAGGACCGGGACATTAACGGAAGCGGCGGATGCCTTGTTTATTTCCCAGCCGGGGGTCAGTTTACATCTCAGCTCGCTTGAAGCTTATGTCGGGTACAAATTGTTCGATCGGACGGGAAGGAAAATGATTCCTACCGAGAGGGGAAAGGTTTTATTCAATGCGATTTCAGAGCCGTTGACCAAACTGGAAGAGGTGGAAAAGAACTTTCAGAAATCCACTGAAAAGCAGACGCCAACCATCAGTGTCGGGATGTGCTTTGAAACTTTCCAGACTACACTCGAGCAATATGTTTCAAGCCTGCCGTTCAACCTGATCATCAGCTTCGGGCAATACCGGGAAATGCTCGATCAGCTGGATAAAGGAATTTTAGACTTGATCATCACCCCGAAAAAGGGTGTTTCTCCGAATATTCAGCATGAAGCATTTTCATCGGAGCGGATTATTCTGGTCGGCGGCAGGGATGTTGATATAAAGGAGTTTGAAAAGGCTTTACATGATAAAGGAACCGAATATGCGGAAGAATGGCTCAGAAATGAAAAATGGTATGGTACGGCCGGGGATATGGAGCACCTTTTCCAGTTCTGGATCCTGAATTTCGGTCATAAACCGGATTTCCGGCCCAATTATATTGTTCCCAACCTCAATTCTATTGTCCGCTGTCTGAAAGGAGGCTCCGGCGTAGCGGTCGTCCCGGATTTCCTATGTAAAAAAGAAATTGAAGACGGCGAGATCCAATTAATCTGGGAGGGTGAAAAAAAGCTGGAGAACACTTTATATTTCGGCTGCCGGAAAAAAACGGATTACCAGCAGGAAATCGATCATATCAAAGGACTGTTCCGGAAAGTGATGGGGAAAGAAATTCACGTTTAACAAAACAAAATTATAAACAATACTATGCAACAGAAAACTTATACAGGACAACCTGTCATTATCTTGAATAACGGTGTGGATATTCCGGCTCTGGGCTTCGGGGTATGGCAGATGGAAAACCTGCAGGAATGTGAAGACGCGGTGATCAAAGCCATTGAAACCGGTTACCGGATGATCGATACCGCTTCGATTTACCAGAATGAAACGGCAGTAGGAAATGCCATCAGGAACAGCGGGACGGACCGGGAAGAACTGTTCATCACGTCCAAGCTTTGGGTTCAGGATACGTCTTATGAAAAGGCAAAAGGCGCTTTTCAGCGGACATTGGACCGGTTACAACTGGATTATCTCGATATGTATCTGATCCACTGGCCGTATGCCGATTTTACCGGTGCGTGGAAAGCCATGGAAGAGCTGTATCAGGAAGGAAAGATCAAAGCCATCGGAGTCTGTAATTTCCCGGAGGATAAGATGGAGGAACTGAAAGCGGCTGCAACCGTTCTTCCGGTGATCAACCAGATCGAGCTGCACCCGATTTTCCAGCAAAAGGAACTTCAGAAGTACAACCGGGTGAATAACATTATCACCCAGCCCTGGAGCCCGCTTGGAAACGGGAATGCCGGACTGCTGGAGAATGCAGAACTGCAGGCCATCGGTAAAAAATACGGGAAAACGGTTGCCCAGGTAATTTTAAGATGGCATCTTCAGGAAGGATTCTGCGTGATCCCGAAATCGGTAACGCCTTCAAGAATCGAGGAAAACTTCAATGTGTTTGATTTTGAATTGACGGCAGATGAAATGGATACAGTCCGTTCCCTGGATACCGGAAAAAGACTGTTCTTCGACCCGAAAGATCCGGAGTGGGAGCAGAAAATGCTGAAAGCTGTAGCGGATATTTAATTTAAGATCAGCTTAAACTTAATAAAACAATGGTCTATCGTATCTTTAATTCCTGATAAATTGGCTCCTTCTGTTTGAAGGAGTTTTTAATGAAATCACGTGAATTATTTTTATTTTTGCTGACTTAAAAAAATAATATCCTCATGAAGAAACTCATTTTACCGCTGGTCCTTTTTCTGGTTATTTCCTGTGGCAGCAGTGATGAAGACCAGGACTCCGGCAATAAGGCCTCTATCATCGGAAAATGGTCTGTTGAAAAATCGGAGATCTACCGTTCCTTAAACCAGCAGATCCAGACCTCTTACCCAACCGACTGCCAGAAAACGGGCACCCAGGAATTTACTGCGACCCACCTTATTTCCATTTCATATGCAGAAATAAACAATACCTGTGAAAAGACGGATGCTTTTACAAGAAAATATACTTTCAATAAAGGAGACGGTAAATTCTGGTTTGAAGGCGAGGAGAATGAACCGTATTTCATTACCCAACTGAGCCAGAACGGTATGATCATCGAGGACAGGATGCAGGATTTCGACGGGGATGGAACGAAAGACGTACTCAGACGTTTTTATAAAAAGATCAATCAAATGGGATTACAGGCTGGAAGAGGGATGCTGGAAGTTTTATCGCCACTAACAAAGCTAAAAGTCATTTATGCCATTTGATATTATTTATTAACCAGCTGAGAAATACTATTCAACATTCCAATTCGTGAATCTTAATTCTTTTAGCTTTATCTATCAACTGGTTGAAAATAAATTACAGATTATCAAATTTACATTAAATTAAAACTCCTTTCGATTGAAAGGAGTTTTTTAATGATATAAAAATAAAGATTATTTCGTTAAATCCAGCCCGCCGAAGTTTCCCGAGCTCATCATCAGGTAAGTGCCCTGTGTTTTATCCAGTGTATTCCAGTAGGCGTGAAGGTCTTCCGCATTGGTAAAGACTTTCAGGTCTGCATTTTTGAATTTCTCACGGATCAGCTCCGGAGAAATCGGTTCCATTCTTTTGATCTTCAGGGCATCTTCCGAGTAGAAGACTACCGCTTCATCCAAACCGTCCATCGCGTGGTCGTACTGCTCCAGGAAAACCGGGTTCAGGCTCGAATAGGTATGGAGCTCCAGGAAACCGTATTTTTTATCTTTTTTAAACTGTTCGCCGAAAGCTTTTACCGTAGCCTTTACCTTACTTGGTGCATGGGCAAAATCTTTGTAAAGGATTCCGTGATCTTCCCGGCTCACTTTTTCCAGGCGTTTGGAAGCTCCCGTGAAACTCATGATGGCTTCGTAGAAATCTTCGTCCATGATTCCCAGCGTGTGGCAGATATGCCGCGCTCCTTCCATGTTCAGCAGGTTGTGAGCCCCGAATACCGAAAGCGGGACATCGCCCATTTCCGTTTTCAGGTGGACTTTTCCGTTTACGATTTCATATTCTGGTGTTCTGTACGGAATTTTCCTGAAGTAATTTTCCGCTTCTTCAACGACTTTCACTACTTCGGCATCCTCTTCATTATAGACCAGAACACCGCCGGCAGTGATGCTGGCTACAAACTTCCTGAACTGCTCGATATAATCGTCGAACGTTTTAAAAACATTGATATGGTCCCAGGCGATTCCGCTCATCAAAGCAATATTCGGCTGGTAAAGTAAAAATTTGGAACGCAGGTCGATGGGAGAGGAGAGATATTCATCCCCTTCCAGCACCATAAAATCGTTATCCGGCGTCAGCTTTACCATACAGTCGAAGCCTTCCAGTTGGGCACCCACCATAAAATCCACATCTTTCTGATGAAAGTTCAGTACATGAAGGATCATCGAGGTAATGGTGGTCTTTCCGTGGGAACCGGCGATCACTACCCTGGTTTTGTCTTTCGACTGTTCATACAGGAATTCGGGGTAGGAATAGATCTTCAGCCCCAGTTCTCTGGCTCTGGCCAGCTCCGGGTTGTCCTGATGGGCATGCATGCCTAAAATGACCGCATCGATATCAGCGGTGATCTTTTCGGGGAACCAGCCTGTTTCTGCTGGCAGAATTCCTTTATTTTCAAGCCGGGTCTTGGACGGCTCGAAAATGGCATCATCGGAACCGGTTACCCGGTATCCTTTATCTTTTAGTGCGATGGCAAGATTGTGCATGGCACTTCCGCCGATGGCGATGAAATGGGTATTCAATCTGTTACGGTTTTTTTACGTGGGTATTGATAAGTTCCTGAAACGTAGTGGTGATGTTGGACCAGTTCGTCCGGTAATTCGGCATAATGGAGCTGGCATCGGTTTTACTGCCTTCATTCGGGCCTTTTTTGATGTTGACGGAAGTGGAGATGTGATCGTAGATCTTTTTATGGTCTTCCTGTATCCTTCTGAAATTATTCTGGGAAAGGGTGGTTTCAAGAGATTTGAGTTCCTGTCCGGAAACTTCGAAGTCCTGCTTATATTTTTTACCCTGGCCTTCAAAGGAGTAATGTGCCTTGTTCCCTTTTATCAGAAGGTTTTCGTACACCGGTGCAAAGCCTCCGCTTCTGGAGTAGCTGATGTCAAAGTCCGAGTATACTTTCTGGCTGTTGCATGATACCAATAGGATCAGTGCGAATAAGATTTCTACTATCCTTTTCATAATTTCCTGCTTTAGTTATCTGATTTCTTTTGTTCTAATTTTTTGGCTTTCAGTTCTTCATCGTATTGATGCAGAAGGTTGAAATCTTCGGTCTGCTCGATGGCCGTCATGATCTTCAGTAAAATCTGCTGGGCATTTTCTTTATCGTAGTCGATATCCAATGGCGGCTTGAACTCCATGGTCGGTTTCACGCCGGTTACTTTTACCCGGAGACCCTTTTTATCGAAAGCCCTTCTGAATCCGTTGATTTTAATAGGAATTACAATAGGACGCTGGTTTTTTACCAGTTTGGCCGTTCCCCGTCTTCCCTGGGCGAATGCGGAGGTGGTTCCCTGCGGAAAAGTGGCTACCCACCCGTTATCCAGGGCTTTCATAATATTGTCTACTTCGCTCATATCCACAATCCGGTTTACGTTTTTACCTTCGGCCCTCCAGGTCCGCTTTACCGTTACGGCACCGGCGATCTTGAAGATTTTCGGAAGAATCCCTTTGTTCATGGTTTCTTCAGCGGCTACGTAATAAAAATCGATTTTCGGGTTCAGCAGGTAAATCGGATTTTTGATGGTATTCAGATATCCGTTGTTTACCGAGCAGAACGCATGGTACATGGCGGCCACATCCGCAAAATACGTCTGATGGTTGGAAACGAACAGGACATTGGAATCGGGAAGATCCACCAGATGTTCGGTACCTGAAATTTTCAGTTTATTAAAACCGTTAAACCTCCTGTAGGAAACAAATCCCAGGATCAGGATAATCAGTCTTTTTAAAAAATAAGGAGTTCCGAACGCGTCGGTAAAAATATTTTTTTTCGCCATCTCTCAATTAACAGGGTGGTGCAAAGTTACATTTTTTTCAGCAACTGGCTGAATTCGCTCAGGATCATGGCCGTAGCGCCCCAGATGATGTATCCGTTGAAGTTGATTACAGGCACCTCATTCCCACCTGCGCCCGGCAGGGCCATCATTTCAGGATTGTCGGGAAGGCTGAGAAAGCTGGTTACCGGAAATTCTATCACTTCCACGGCTTCGGTCTGCTGCAGGACGAATTCAGGGTTCTTTTTGGTATAGGAAATATAAGGGTATACGTAAAAATTGCTGGGCGGAATGTAAATCGGCGACATTTCGCGGATTATCCTTACATAATGTTTTTCGATGCCGATTTCTTCCGAGGTTTCGCGAATGGCCGTTTCCGCAAAGTCGCGGTCCATCTCTTCGCGTTTTCCGCCGGGCAGGGAAATCTGGCCGCTGTGGCGGTCGTGCTCATTGATCGTTCTCTGGATCAGAGGAAAGTGCCATTCCTCATTTTTCAGGTACAGCACAATGTTAACGGCTGCAAATTTGGGATTCCGCTCCAAAATTTCCTCATACGTAAAAACAGGCCGTGAAGGAGGAGAAAAAACACCATGGGCATGGATTCCCGGCAGTTCCGCCGTTTTTATTTTCCGTAATAAATCTTTTCCAAAACTCATTCTCAAATTTAATAATTTCTTTTGAAGAAAAGAAGAAGCGAGATGTTAATTAATGGTAAAACGGAATGCGGATTTTACTGTTTGCTGAAGAATATTCGGACTTACAAAAGTTTTTATATCATAAAATGATCGGCCTCGGTCTTCGTAGTTTTTATTAAAATGAAGTGAATTAACCGTTTCTGTATTTTCGGCGAATATTTTCATCTTAAAATTAAATAATAACCAATTGGCTTTGTTAAAAATTAAAAAAAGGTGAATGTTTTAAAGTAGAAAATGTACTTAATCAACTTGTAATCATTGGTTTATGTAATGTTTCTTTTTTGTGGTAAATTATTTTTTTCTATTTTAGCCCTCAGATGTAAACGAAACCAGCGTAAGCTGTCACAATTGGTGAAAGAAAACACAAATTTTCTTAAAAAGGACAACACTTTGACAGTCTTATGTCTGCATATTGATACAACGCAGGCACAATCTTTCCTGTCTTTTTGGTTTTAGCAGTACCTCTTTGCCGGATTGATCCCTGCGCTGTTTTTTTTGTCTGATTTCCAACCTTTTCACAAAAAACTGCATCTTTTATTATAATACGACGATTTTTGTCGTTTTTGAGGATTAGCTTTGCAAAGAGTAAAAAAATTAATAACTGCATTAAAAAACAAAACCATGAATAACAATTATTATCTTCTATTCTTTTGGATATCCATAATAACAATTTTTTAAGAATACGGTTAACCCTAATTTTTTAATAGGAACTGTTCTTAATTTCGCATAAAAATAATAACAATATCAAAAATTCAATAGCATGAAAAGACTTTACATGAGCGCACTTACGATGTGCACGGTACTGGGCATTTCCGCCCAGGAAGTGGTCTGGCAGAAAGACATCCGATCCTCGACGCAGGATTTCTTAAGCCAGGTTACGACAACCATAGACGGGCAATACCTGATTTCGGGCAGCAGTATCCAATCCCATACCGTTTCTTCGGATAACAAGCAGAACAACGGCTACGATTTTCATTTGGTTAAATTAAACCCAATGGGCGAACAGGTCTGGGAAAAATATTTCTCCGGGAAAAACCATGATTTTTTATCGGCTACGGTAAATACGCAGGAAGGAGGATACCTTCTTGCCGGAACCTCCTACAGTGGCAAAGGCCTGGACAAAAAGGAAGAGTCCAAAGGCGGAAGCGATTTCTGGCTGATCCGGATCAACGAATTCGGCGATGAGCTGTGGCAGAAAACCATCGGCGGGGCTTCGGATGAAGAAGCCAAAGCCGTGATCCAGACGACGGATTTCGGATTCTTTGTGGCGGGAAACACCACCCTTCGAGAGCCTCAGGGCACTTTCCAGGGCTACGGTTCCAAAGATGTCTTAATCGTAAGATTAGATAAAAATGGAAAAGAATTATCCGAATTGGTATTAGGCGGCAGAGGATTGGACGAAGTAGAGAAAATGATCCCGACGATCGATGGCGGGGCTTTGTTAGGGATCTACTCAAGAAGCGGAGAAGCGTTGGGAAGCGGGAAGCTGCAGACCGGAAGTACAACACAGCCTGCAAATCCATCCCCAACCGCCAGAAGCTATCAGCCAAAAGCCAGCCGCAACTACGGGGAAGGTGATTACTGGATCGTTAAGCTTTCCAAAGACGGTAAAGTAGAGTGGGAAAAGAATTTCGGCGGAACAGGCGATGACCACTTAAGAACCCTTGCGATGACTTCCACCGGATATCTGATTGGCGGGGAATCCAGATCGGAGAGATCCGGGAATAAAACCGTCGGTATAGAAGAAGGTAGTGATTTATGGCTTGTTTCTTTAAACGCAAAAGGCGAAGAAATCTGGCAGAAGTCTTACAATTTCAAGAACCGGGATGTTCTGATGGGGATGAGTGTTTTGCACGCTTCCGATGATAAAAATACGAAAGGGATCTTGCTAGGCGGTTACACGCAGGCGGAAGGAAGAATTGAAACCGATGATGAAAAGTTCTGGATGCTGTACCTGGATCAGAACGGCAATGAGCAGTGGCGAAAGCATGTGAAAGGAGAATCCAGCAAAAGAGAGGAACGGCTTTCGGATATTAAGCTGAACCGTGACGGTTCGATCATTCTGGCCGGAACCAGTGCGGAGGAACTCGGCAAAGAGAACTGGAAGATCGTTAAGCTTGGCGATAAGCAAATTGATCAGCTGATCGAGAAGCAGGATATTAAGATCTACCCGAACCCGGTGAGCGATTATGCGTATGTGGAGCTTGGGTTTGAGAGTCTGAGAGAAGGAGTGTTCGAAGCGGAGATCACCGTCTATGATATGGGTGGAAGACAGCTTCAGAGCATTAAAACAAAAAACAAAGTAACCAAAATTAACACACAGCCGCTCATTCAGGGGGCTTACCTGGTATCGGTGAAGACGGATGCAGGGAAAACGGCGAGTGCGAAACTGATTAAAAAATAAATAGACTATGAAAAGAATACTTTTGTTATTTATATTGATTTTTAACTGGGGATTATCCCAAAGAAATTTTGGTGATACTCCTGAACCGATGCCTTCGGTTTCTTCATTTTTCATCTTATGTAAACACCCCTATTTCATTATCCACAGGAATTCCCAATATTTCGATTCCTTTATTCACCTTACCTACAGGAAGTGCCAATGTAGATATTTCAACAGGGCTCAGCTATCATCCTTATAATGCGATAGGCAATAAACCGGGAAGCGAAGTGGGGCTGGGATGGTCTTTATTAAAAGGAGGTGTAATCTCAAGGATTATAAGCGGTATGGTAGACGAAGAATTATCAGACCCCAATAAAGCCAATTACAAAAAAAATTATATTCGATGATATTTATTACTATGATATTCCTGGCGAATCCGGAAAGTTCAAATTTGTGAGAGATACGATAAACAATACTTTCAGTATCAACAATATATCGGGCAACAATGCTAAAATAGAATATACTAGAGATGCCAACACCGCTACCCTGATCCTTAATTCCTTTACGATAACCAATGATAAGGGAATTAAATATATTTTTCAGGACTATAGTATCTCCCGATATAATACGGGAGCTGTAGGTTTTAATTATAAATCTGCATTTTTCCTTACCAGGATTGTAGATGAGAATAATTTTGTTGCAGCTGATTTTACTTACTAAAAAAACACGAAGTACTCAGGAAGCATCATTTTATATCAAAACTGTAAGCTGGAAAATATCTCTACACGGTATGGGAAAATTGCATTTGAATACAGCTATGACAGTTCTCAGGAAGCTTCGGGAAAAAATGATACCTATCAGCTGGATGCTGCTTTATTATATGATTCCTCTTCCCGTCTCGTTTCCAAATACAGATTAGATTATGGAAGCTTTTTCGGATCCACTGTTTCGCAGAGTGATAATAAAAGAATATTAACAGATATAAAAAAGCTTGATAAAAACGGACAGCTTGTGGAAAACAGGGTGTTTGAGTACGACCAGTCCGGCTCGGAAACAAACTACAGCCCTTCCGGTAACCCTGATGAATATGGAAATTTTTTATGTCCTGACAGTAACCAGAGAAATCCGAAAACTTTTACCATCGGGCTTTTAAAAAAAATGATATTACCGGAAGGAGGCTCTGTAGTGTATAATTTTGAAGCTGGAGAGATGTATTTGGATAACAGCTAGCTTCAGTTTGATACCAATGAGATTACACAACCCGGAGTGCAGTTTTTAAGTCTTGCCAATACAGCAAATTTTGATACCAATGTCACCAGAAATTATACCTTCCAGGTAAATGCAACCAGGAAATTTTTTGTAGCCCAACTCACATCAGAGGTTTACACCATCCATGATATACATGGAGACAGTAGTTTTCCACCAGTTTATAAGCTTGTGAATGCAGCTGGAACTGAAATTACAGGATTTGGAGATAATAATTGTGGAGATGTAAAATCTTATAATTTGTCGTCCGGCACTTATACCTTCAAAATAAGCGGTAACGGAAACGGAACGGTAAAAGTCTATTTCATTGACGCAATTCCTCCACCGTATAAAAACAGCGTCCAGACTGAGACGCCGCGTATTTCCAATATAAAATATTACGATGCTCTTTACAACTTAAAAAAATCGGTTACATATAATTACAATTCATTTGCCTCTGCCAATGATTCCAGCGGACATGAGTTTTTTAATGAAATATGCAATGAGGAATATTCTGTTGGTGTTATTTTATACAGAAATGTAAAGGAAACATATGGCGGGGAATCTCAGAATATGGGATATTCAAAATATTATTTTAAGACGCCGGACGATTATACAACAAGTGGAAATCCATTCTACAAACCTTACTATAATATGGTTTCTTCGGGAGTTCTTACCAAAAAAGAAGTTTTTAACCAACAAAACCAATTGGTATCTGATGAAAATACAGAATATGTGTTCGATGAGATCGCCGGTGTCTCAGAATACGATATGTGTGTCGGCCGAACCAAGGCTTCGTGGATGAAATCTTCCAAAACCATATCCAAATCGTATTATGACAATGGAAGCAGCCTGCAGAATATGACGGAGACAACCTTTAATTCAAATAATTTTCAGCCTTCCCTGGTGAAAGAAACCTCACCGGATGGAAAAATAACTGAGAATAAAATAAAATATGCATCGGACGTGAATAATATCCGTCTTATCAATGCAAATATGATTGCCATTCCCATTCAAACAGAAGTGAAGGTAAACAATAATCTCATAAGCAAAGCGGAAACTAAATACGATAATATGTCCTATTTGTATCCTTCATCGGTTACCGGATATAATGTGCAGAACCAGACTCAGTTTACCGCAGCCTCTTTTGATCTGTATGACGACAAAGGCAATGTTGTACAGGCTTCTGATAAAGCCGGTATTCCGGTAACCACCATCTGGGGCTATCACCAAACAAAACCTATTGCTAAAATTACGGGACTCCCTTACAGCCAGATCATGAATCTGCAGAGTACAACAGCCGCCATCAGTGCATCGAATGCTGATGCGGATAATCCGGCTAACGAACCGTCTTTGCTTCTGGCACTGGACAACCTGCGCAAAGATGCTATGCTGAAAAACTATCCGGTTACCACTTACACATACGATCTTTTGCTAGGGGTAACCAACAGTATTTCTCCTAACGGAATAAAAACCACCTATCTGTATGATCCCGCAGGCAGACTTATAAAAATGACGGATGCCAACGGCAAAACATTAAAGGAATACCAATATAACTATAAACACTGATTCTGATGAAAATACGATTATTCTTATTTACATTGTTGTCTTTTGCCGTGTTTGCGTATGCCCAGACGGCAAACCCCAGCACAGCAGAGAACTATATCTATAGCAAGACCTGCCTGGATGAGAACTGCATCAAAAAATCCGAGCAGGTTCAGTATTTTGATGACTTAGGAAGATCCAAGCAGCTCATTGGCATTAAAGCGACTCCTTTAGGAAAAGACCTTGTAACTCCTGTTCAGTACGACGAATTCGGGAGAACCACCAGGCAGTATCTTCCTGTTCCCCAAAGCGGAACCCAAAACGGGGCGATCTACACAGACCCGCTCAATAATGCGATAGCAGTATTCGGGAACGAAAAAATATATACCGAGCAGGAAATAGAGAACTCTCCTGCAGGAAGAATAAAAAAAATATGAATATTACCTACCTACTTTTTCTATATAAAATATTTTCATCCGCATTTACTTCAATAATAAGTTCATGATCGTTCTTGTAAACAGGAAAAGAACTGATCATTAAAAATTTTTCAGCATCTTTATCTGGTAAAAATTCCTCTAGTTTATTATCTTCATTATTATAGAATTTTAATAACGTAATTCTATCATTTTCTAAACTCCATTGATTTTCTCCTTGATACATTAATCGAGAATTTTTATCATAAATTTTATGTATATAAATATCGTTTTTAACAATTAGTATATCAATTACATTTTCTCCTTTAAAATAATAATTCCCTAATAAACTTTTCTTGCTAATACTACAACTCACCATAATGAATGAGCTGAATATATAAAATATTATAATCTTTTTCATTTCATTTTTATTTATCCACAATAAATATGTTTGTCTTATTGTGCTTTCAGGGACACCTACACCATTTACTCTAGGAATATTAACTGATTCACTTTTATTAAATGGATTAAGAGAGTAAGATGACGCTGATTTAGAATCAAAAGCCATTATAACGACTTTATTTCCAACAGGATAAAAACTAAAATTAGTTTTACCCATAAATTGACCTTGCATGTTCGTATTTTCCAGAATTATACCAAGGGGACCAAACATTCCTGAAAAGGAAGCTTTTTCATTCATAGATGTTCCTTGGAAATAATCTATAGCGGTCTTGTACATATTTGTTTTCATGAGTTGTTTCACCGCAGCATTTTCTTGTCCAACGAGTAAACTATTTTCAGGACCTCCACCACTTAAAAACTCATCGTATAAATTTGCCCAATTTGTAGTGTTACTTCTACGAGTATAACCTTTCAGGTTTTTTGATGAATTCATCCATTGATCTTCTCCTGTCTCTCTATCTACTATTCTTGTTTTGCCATTAAAACTAGCTCCGCCACCCACATAATGATAAAAATCTATTTCATCACCTCCTAAGTCACTAACTTGAGTTACTTGACCAGTATTTATATCTACTACATATTCAGTTGGTGGAGTACTAAAATTAATATTAGGAAAGTAAATAGCAGCCATAATATCCCTGTAGGCTTGGGTCTCCCCGAAGGTAGCTGCACTTCCCCCACCGCCTGTAAAATCCGTTGAGACACCGCCTCCACGATTATTTGCCAGAAATATATCTCTGTCCTTAAGCGGATCGTTTGTTCTAAACCACCCTGAATTTGGGTCCTGCATAAATGAATCTCCCATATAAGGCGACATCGCTTTTCTCCCGTCAGGATCAATGAAGCTTACCGGATTATTCAAAGCATAATTGTAAGGCGAAAACCTTCTGGAAGTTTCAGCCAAGGGATCGATCACGCCCCATCTTCCGATATCGCTCATATACATCCGGGCTCCGTAATCGCTCCAACCGGTTTCTTTCTGCAATTCCTTACCGTTGTACTGATAACTGTACGCAGGATTTCCCGCCAAAGCATTATACCCCTCATGCTTTAATCCAAACGGGTAAAAATTATTTTCTTCAAGAACTTCTGCGCTGCCACTGTCATTTTTAAAGTAGCTCAAACGTACATTACCCAGATGGTCGGTGTAGCTGTAAATATACTTATTTTTCTTAAAATCATAATAGCCTTCCGCAGTAGGTACAAATTTCAGGATCATGGTGAACTTTCCGGTCTTACTGGTTGCTTCATACTGAAACCCATCAAGGTAATCGGTCTGGGTAGACGTCTGGGTATTGGCAGGTCCAAATCCAAAAGTATAGGTTTTTCTAAGTTTGCTTCCATTGGCAGAATACAAGTATTGGGTGTTCACATGATAATCCCCGCCCAAATTAACCCGCGGCACATAAGTTTTATCGAACTTTACATAATCAGGCTGGTCTAATGTATTGTAGGCTATTTCCACAATACCTTTATCGGTATGGTTGATCATATTTCCGTTGTCATCATAGGAAATCGTATTTCCCGATACGTCGGGATATCCTGCATAATCCTGGGAATCATCCGTTACTGAGGTCAGTTTATTGCCAACATACATATAGGTTAAATCATCGATCGTCCCTTTCAGCCCCAGCGAATTTTTTCCGTTCCTTTGCAAAGAGAGAATATTGGAATTCATATCGTAGGTCACCGATTCGTTGTAAAAATCGTTTTGTGGAACGGAAGCCTCCGGTTCCGAGTAGGTTCCTTTCTTCAGCCTGTTCAGAGGATCATACTGATAACTGTATTTTCTGAGTATGTTATCAGATGCCGTTTTCCAGCTTACCTCTTTTATATTTCCGCTGTATTTACCTGTCGTAGAATTTGCAGGATCAAAATACGCCACCGAATACCCGAAAAGGCTATTGCCCAGATTGGCGGGATTATTCACTGCTGTTACAGCCCCCCTGATATTGTAGGTATAACCGATGCTTTGAAGATTGTTTCCCACTTTTTTGTTGGTAAGCTGAGAAAGTTCGTTGTAGCTGTTTTCTGATAACAATTCCTGAGGATTGCTGTTTACCTGATGCCATACTTTTTTCACCCTGTTCTGTGCATCATATTCAAAAGTCTGTGCGATCACTTTTTCAGTATCGGCAGAAAGTCTTTTGTGATATACTTTGGACTGTTGCACCACCCCTGCAAAATCCAGAAGAGACTCGGTTTTGGTATATCCCCCCAGATGATTGACAGAATAGGAACCCACGGCTCTGGATTTTTCATCGTACCAGATATAGCTTTTGGTCCAGCTATCGTTCTCAATATTCTTTATATAAGAAGAAGTTGGCAGATTTCCGGTATTCAGTGAAGCGTTCATATCATCACCTATGGTGCTTTGCCCTAATACCTGAGTCGGTCTGGAAGGCGTTCCCTGAGGATAGGTGCCGTAATAGTTTACGCTTAATACCGTCTGCAATTGGGCTGCAAAATAATCATTGGAATAATATATAGTGATTCCGTTTGCTATAAAGCCTGTGGAATCTGAAGATTCGGTAATGAGCAGATCATTAACCTGATTTTGTAAGACAGATCTTTCCTCTCCCGTTATAATACCGGTATAAATGACTCTTCCCAGTTTATCGTATTTGGACATCAGCCATTTTCCCTGTGTTTTCATCACCGCATCGCGGGAAAAAACCAACCGGTCGGACTTGTCGTAGACGCTGTATTCCCAGCCTTTTCCAGGAAGCTTTTTTTCTACTAGCCTTCCCAGACCATCATAGCGGTACTGGTAGCATAAGTTATCCAACACATTCTGACTAATCGCCGCTATGGAAGCCATAGGCGGAATCACCAGGACCTGCTGTCCATATTCGTTGTAAACATAATAAGTGCTGATATCCTGGGTTCCGTCGTTTTTTCTTACCAGAACGGTTTGCCCGTCGGTTGTTTTAAATTCAACCGTTGTATTTCCGTCGGCATCTGCCACGGTATTTTTGGTTAGCTCATTGGCTCCGTAGCTTCCATTTTCCGTAACGGTAGAGACGGTGGCATTATCCTGCCACGAGGTAGAGACGGTATATTTTTTTACTTCTCCGGCGGCATTGGCTGCATAAAAAATATTGGAGGAGTGTCCGTTCCAATCGTTTCCTATTGGGGTAGTGTCTCACTAACTGTGTAAGTTAAAAAGTTATTCTGGAAAATTTTGAGCCCCTTACACCTCAAAAAATTTTTCGGAAATAACTTTTTATTAATTTTAACCTATATAGTTATGATTGACAAAGAAGAATTATTAAACAGCAAGGATTTCTACAAGTCCTTTAAAAATGGAGAAGATTTAACCACTTTCTTCAAACAGATGCACAAACGTGCCATTGAACACATGCTGGAAGCAGAACTTGATGCGCATCTGGACAATGAAAAACATGAAAAAACCAAAGAAGGGAACTATCGCAACGGGCATGGAATCAAGAAAATAAAATCCTCTTTTGGAGAGAGTGAAATCAAAGTTCCCAGAGA
>CAJYXJ010000047.1 GCA_913778085.1 uncultured Chryseobacterium sp. | reverse complement strand
TCAAATTCTATTATATCTTTGTCTAGTACTTCGTACATGGGCTGGGAAGTTTAATTTGTTTTTTGCAACTACAATATCTTAAATCCCAGCCTTTTTTCCAAACAGAAAAGTTTAAATGACTTCATTGTCTAAAATATCGAGAAGTACTTTTTGTGACTGATCATGTTTTCCAAGTTGGTTATTATGGATAATCTCTTTTTCCAGTGTGGAAAAATGGATATTCTGCGCCCGTAGGACAAAACAGATCAGCAATAAAAAAACGACAATTTTATTCATAAAAGATGATGCAAAATTAACTTTTTTTAAATGATAAAGAACTTTTCGTGAAGGCATTCATTCATAATCCATGATCAATTTATATTAATTAAAAATAATGATCAGAATAATAAGTCTTTCGTTTTTATGGTATAACTTATTTGTCTTTATAAATGTGATTGAGATTTATTATCAAACAAAAAGCACTCCCTTTCGAGAGCGCTTTTTAAGAGCAATAAAGTTAGAATACTTACTTTATAATTAATTTTTCAGTCTTTACTGTTCCTTCGGCATTTATTTTTACTACATAATTGCCTTTACTAAGATGGGAATCTATTTTTACCATTCCACTTTGTGCTTTTTCCAGGGTTTTATAAACCATTCTGCCGGATACATCCAGCACCTGAATATCCAATGTTGTATCAACAGGCACTTTGATATTGAATATCCCATTTTCAGATGGATTCGGATACAGTACAAAATCCTGGCTTTTAATGGTACCCTCCTGTGTAGCCAACGTACTGCTGACGATGGAAACTTCATAATCTTCCACCTGCCCGTAAGCCAGCTGACCGCACGGGATGCTGCTCATATTGTTTGAATCCGCAATGACACGCATTCTCAGCGGAGTATTCAGCACAACACCGGTTGCAGGAATATTGAAATTAAGATTTGTGTTTATTCCCGGAGCAACAGACTGGTTGTTGATAACCAATTCACTGCTTTCAAAATTCCCGTTGTTGTTGTAATCGATCCATACGGAAAAGTTATTCGCATTTGTGCTGCAGGCTACCGTCAGGGTCTGAGGATTACTCGTGGCTGAAAGGTTTGTTTTGTAGGCGGTAGAGGTACAGCTGTAGGCTGCATAATCGTAATACACCTTGTTATTGTTTGATGTAGAAGAAGAAGCTGACGTATTTTCGATGTCACCGATTTTCACATATGTAGGTCCGAAATTATAATCTCCCGTGTTCTGTGCGGTATTATTGGGAATGCAGCTCGTGCTGGAGATCACAGGATTGGAAGAACCTCCTGGAGCTACGCCGCCTAACGACCTGGTGAGGTTTTTACGGTTCTGCATAAAGAGGGTTACTGCTCTGTTCTTCTGTCCGGATGTAAACAATCTGTTGGAAGGGGTGTAATTCATTATATTGTACTGTACATTGTTCCAACCTGCCGCATCACAAGGATTGGACGCAGAATTGGAAGGCAGGGAAGACGCCGGTACGCTCAGCAGACTTTTAGTAGAGGGGGTATCACAGACCATATCGTTGTCCGTAGCACAGCCTCCTGCCGTAACCGTAGGACAGGCCGTTTCCGAACCTGTATTGAATGGGTGATGCAGTCCCATGGAGTGTGCGAATTCGTGAGGAAGCGTTGTAGGATCCGAAGAGTTAGTCACCACGGAAGCTTTCATAAAACTGTCAAAAGAAGCATCCGGATTTGTAGGGAAGCTTGCATATCCCTGAAGTCCAGCTGTATTTGAAAGGGAAACGGAATCGAAAGTATTTACTACATAGATATTGTAATATAAATTGGTATCCCATCTGGACAGGGCTCTAGCCTGATCCGCCGATACACCATCCGTATTGTCCGAATTCAATCCTTTTGCAGAATATTGAGGATAGGTAGCGGTTACATTTACCTGCACGATTCCGCTGGTAGCACTGCATGATGCATTTCTTTTGGCAAGAACCAGTCGGAAAGGGATTACCGTACCTCCCTGAGCGGTTGTATACCATTCTCCACCGAAGGTTGTGCTGTAAAATTTGTTGCAGTTGTCGATCCATGTATTTATTTCCGCATCCGTTTTCAGCGGAGCTGTTCCGTCGTTCATCAGGTGTACGACAACTGGAATGTCGTATACCGTATCAGCCGTATTTTTACCTGTAATGCCCTGGTTTTTCAGGTATTCCTGAATATCCGTAGCCAAGAGGCGTGCTTCAGCTTCCAAACGGGCTTTTTTGACATTCGGGTTTTTAGCTTCAATAGCAGCCTGAGCCTTATCAAAACTACAAGGCTCTTGTAGAGATTGGGAAAAAGCATTGGTAAAAAAGCAGATCCCGGCAAAAAATAATATTCGTTTCATGTGTAAATTATTGACTGCAAAATTAGGGACTGCCCTAAAGAGAAAGAACTACCCCGGAAGGTAGTTCTTGCCAGTTTATTGCAATACTACCCCTGTAGGTAGTGGCCTTAATTACTTAATAATCAAACCAAAAAGTTACATTAAGAAGAAAGGTAACCATCGGTAACAAAAAAGGCTGCTTCAGATGAAACAGCCTATCTTTATATGTTTGTTATTTATTACAAAGAGTAATTCGGAGCTTCCTGCGTAATAATGACATCATGAGGATGAGATTCTTTTAATCCGCTTCCGGTGATCATCACCATTTTTGTATCGGTCTGTAAAGCTTCTACGTCTTTTGCGCCGCAGTAACCCATTCCCGCTCTTAAGCCTCCTGTTAACTGGAAAATAACGTCCTCGAGTTTCCCTTTACTTGGTACTCTTCCTTCAATTCCTTCCGGAACGAATTTTTTAGCCTCACTCTGGAAATATCTTTCCTTTCCGCCTCTTTTCATGGCAGAAAGACTTCCCATTCCCTGATAGGTTTTGAATTTTCTTCCCTGGAAAATAATTTCTTCCCCCGGTGCTTCATCTGTTCCTGCTAACAGTGATCCTAACATAACCGCTCCCGCTCCGCTGGCAATCGCTTTTACGATATCTCCGGAAAGCTTGATCCCTCCGTCTGCAATCACCGCAACATTTTTGGTTTTGGCATATTCGTACACATTGTAAATGGCAGATAACTGAGGAACGCCTACTCCAGCGACTACTCTCGTCGTACAGATAGAACCCGGCCCAACTCCTACTTTAAGAACGTTTGCTCCTGCTTCGATCAGATCTTTGGCCGCTTCTGCCGTTACGATATTACCACCTACAATATCCAAGTCCGGATATGCTGTTCTGATCTCTGAAATTTTATCCAACACTCCTTTAGAATGGCCATGTGCAGAATCGATCCCGATGATATCCACTCCAGCTTTCACCAAAGCTTCGATTCTTTCCAGAGTATCTTCTCCTACTCCTACGCCTGCTCCAACGATTAACCTTCCGTTCTGGTCTTTATTGGCATTCGGGTATTCGAGTTGATTGTCGATATCTTTAATGGTGATTAAGCCTACCAGTTTGTTCTCGGCGTCTACGATCGGAAGTTTTTCTACCCTGTTTTTAAGAAGGATTTCTTTGGCTTTCTCCAGGTTTGTATTTTTATCGGAAGTAATGAGGTTTTCTTTGGTCATGATTTCCTCTACTTTCATATCAAGATTTTCCTGGTATTTCACATCCCTGTTGGTAATAATCCCGATCAGTATGTTTTCGGTATTCACTACCGGTAATCCTGAAATTTTGTATTTTGCCATAAGCTCCTTAGCTTGTCCAAGAGTAGCATCTTTGGAAAGCGTTACAGGATCGGAAATCATTCCGTTTTCGGAACGCTTTACCCGGTTTACCTGGGCTGCCTGTTCGGCAATGGTCATGTTTTTATGAATAAAACCCAACCCTCCCACTCTGGCCAGGGCAATTGCCAGTTCAGCTTCCGTTACGGTATCCATCGCAGCGGAAACAATCGGAACATTCAGCGTAATTTTGTCGGTAAGTCTTGATTTTAGGGAAACCTGATTAGGTAAAACTTCTGAATAAGAAGGTACTAGAAGCACGTCATCGAAAGTGATGGCTGTCTCTACAATTTTGTTATGAATAGACATCTTTACTTTCTTGCAAAATTAAGGTATTTTATCGGAATACGAAAATCTAGTTTAATAGTTTAAATAAAACTTAATAATCAATCATTTAAATCAAAAAACCACTCCTTACGGAATGGTTTTTAACAAAATAATTTATCCTTTTTGGATCATAAGTCACCGTTTCAGCTGTTCTTTACTGTTTTTCCATCTTCATCTACGGATTCTATGTGCGTCCTGTTATTTTTATCAATATAAATCCTGAGCCGTACTTTTCCTCTATCGTCGCGGATAAAAATCCCGACATCCCCATCAGCGGTTTTACCGGCAAAGAAGCGCTCATTTCCTAATTTTCCTTCTTCATTCAGCCTGGCAAATGCTTTTTTGTATAAAACAGGATCATTCAGTTTTTTCAGAGAATCATCAACCTTTATAAGTTTTTCCAGGGTAAAATCATCCGGACGGTCCCAAAGCTTTAATCCATACACCCGTTTTTTATCCTTTCCTACAGATTCCGAATACTGCAACTGCATAATCTGGTCCGTATTTCTCTGATCTACGGAATAGACCATTCCGGATCCTTTTTCATTACCGTCATAGACCAATCCGCCGCATTCATCGCCTTTAGAATTAAAAAAGATCATTCCGGCTTCTCTTTCACGAGGTTTCATCGTTTGATGGTTGACCATTCCGGGATGCTGCCGTTCCTTATTGCTAATTACCATCTTCAAAGTCCCGTCTTTTTCCACAATATTGATTCTTTCGACATCAATTTCTTTGAAATGCTGTCCGGGATTGGTTTTAAATGCCAGAAAAAAGAACATGAAACATAAGATTGTCAGTATGGTTCCATATATTTTGAGGATTCGTACTTCTTTTATTAATCTTTCCATAACCTATATAATTTAGGTTAAATGTAAGATTATTTATCCGATGCCGACGCGATCATCCTGGAGATATCACCGGCCGTAAAGTTTCCTTTAACATCCACGAATAAAAGCTCTTTTTTGGAATTGACGGTAATCAGCATATTTTTAATGACCTCTCCGCTTTGTTTGACCCGAATATTGATCCGGTCGCCATCATGCATAATAGTTGCCCAGTCTTCATAATTATTGTCATTTAAATAAGAGGCAAAATCCCTCAGCATCGTCTTGTCACCGTTTTCTACGGTCAGCACTTTAATTCTCGAAACCTTTTTGATGATCCGGATCAGATCTTCATGGTCTTCTTTGTCTTCCTGCAGGGCTTTTCTGATAATAGGCTTGGCGAGGAACATCGGCACATTGATGCTTGTAAATTTCGCTCCCCTGAACTCTTTGCCCGAATCTGAAAAATAAGACATGTTTGCTTTTCCGGAAGATACCATGCAGGACTGCATCATAAAAAGTATGGAAAGCATTATAAAAATGTTTTTAATCATTTTCATGGTAATCGGTATTTAAGATTAATTGATTTGTTTTAAAGTACCGCCGGACATTTTGCTGATATCTGAGATAATTTCAGGGTTTCCTCTGTATCGTATACTTCCGCCGGAAGAAGCTTTGGCTTTCAGGGTATCTGATGCGTTTACAGATAAGCTGGCTCCGGATGTAGATTCTGCTTCTACACGGTCTGCTTTAAAATTCTCGCCTTTGCAGAGTGCCCCGCTGCTGATATCGAAAGCTGCTGTTTCCGCTTCTCCTGCAATGCTCGTATCTGAACCGCTGGAACCTTTGAAAGTAAGATTTTTAGAATTCACTTCAACCTTAATACTTGTACCTGAGGAAGCTTCTATTTTTGTATTCCCTGAAATATCGAACCGCCCTTTCACGACAGCACCTGAAGAACCATCCACAGTAAGATTGTTTTCCTGTACCGGACCAATGGTGGTAAAGATTGCTCCCGAAGATACTTTCAGATTATTCATTCGTGGCGAAGACACATTGACATTGATGTTCTTGAACTTTAAATTTTTCTGTCCTTTGTTATCAACGTAAACTTTCAGGACTCCGTTTTCCACTTTCGTGACAATATATTGAAGCTTGTCGGCATCGGCGATTACTTTTACGCTGGCAGGATCTTCCTGTTTAAAAACCAGATTAACACCCGTGCTTACATTAATTCCCGAAAATTCCCCGACGTTTCTGTTCTCTCCATTCAGGTATGAAGAAGTATCTTGCGAGACAAAGCTGCTGCTCGTTTTCACAGGAGATACAGTCGTTTCCATAGAGCTGATAATTTTATTCACATCAGCCATTTTTATTTTTCCGTTAAGGATAAACAGTATTATTTCTTCATCAGAATTAACGTTAAATACAAGATTCTGTAAAAAATCTCCTTTTTCCGTTTCAGCTAGGAATTTCATTGAAGTACCGTCATTATTTATTGACATAAGCTCACTAAAATTCAATCCCTGTAATGCTTTATTAATTCTGTTGGATTTCTCTTGGTTCAATCTGATATTCTCAATATTCTCCGATTTCAGATTTTCCGGAAAAGTAGCTTTGGGTATGATCAGCAGCTTGAGCCCATCCACTTCATTCAGAACAGGTTTTATCTTCTTCATGTACTCATCATCAATATCAATATTGTTCAGTAATTTAAACATTGGTTTTTTTATATCGATAGAAGTTCCTCCTCCACTTTTCTCTAGCTCCTGAAAGAGTTGATCCAGTTTCTCGGTCTGCCCGGAAAATGTCACCAGGCCGCTTATGAGAATAATTAATATAGAAAATATATTTTTCATGACTTTAATATTCGTTAGTTAAATTTTCATTATTCTGAGAAGATGCTACTGTTTTCTTAAACTCATTTCCAATTTTCATAAAGGAATAGGTGGCCACATCTATTGCTTCTTTTTCACTGGTAATTTTTTTCCCGTTTACGATAACATAAGAATCTTTATATCCGGTAGAATCCGCTTTTGAGGAATGATATACATATTTCGGCTTTCTTTCTTTTTTCAGCCTCCCTCTTTTCGACAGGATTTCATCAAGAACATCTTTTTCCGCCATTTTACTGCCTTCAAAAATCGAATCTTTCTTAGCTGCGGAAATAGAATCGTCTATAGGATTGAGGGCTACCTGCTCCTGATGATCGCTGTTTTCTTCAATAAAACTATTTTTCTGCTGCCTGATCAGATTTTCAACCAGTTTCGCCTGGTCTTCTACCTGAGCATGCTGGTTCATATTAAAAATAAAACCGACACTCAACAATACGATTACACTCGCGGCCATCCAAAACCATTTCGGGAACGAGGGTTTTGCTTTCTTACCGATCGGGATGATTGGTGTTTCCTTCTGTTCCTGAACCTCATCTTGTTTACTTTCCGTCTTTTTCAGAAAATCTTCAAAATCCCAGTCCATTTTTTCTTCCTTTAGTCCCTGGAAGACCTCATTATATTTATCTTGAAATTTGTCGTTGCTCATAACTCATCAATTGTGAAATTTGATCTTTTACTTTTTGTCTCGCCCGCATCAGGTTTACCCGTACTGCGTTTTCTTCCATTTCCAGCATTTCGGCAATTTCCGAAACTTCATATTCCTCCACATCCTTCAGATGGATCACTGTCTTTTGCTTTTCTGGAAGCAGATTGATGAAACCGATGATGTGTTCCTTCAGATTGTTCACTTCCATACTGTAAAGTTCCGACCGGTGAAGCTGCATATCGGCGAAGCCTGTCTTTACTTCATGATGCTTCAGCCGGTTCAGGCACTCGTTCCGTACCGCTTTAAGCGCATAGGATTTTAAATTTCCAAACTGTGCCAGCTCTTCTTTCTTCTGCCAGAATTTCATCATCAGGTCCTGCACCACATCTTCCGCCTCGTCACTGCTCATGACAAACCTTTTCGCAAAGCGATACATCTCATTTTTGAGACTAAATACCGTATCCCTGAAGGTTTCCTGAGTCATAAGTTTTGTTTCTATAAGTAAGACAACCGGTTTTTACATTTTATTACACCGAAAACAAAAAAACTTCAAAAAAATTTTGAAGTTCTCGTTATCAGTTATATTAATACGTATCAAAAACATGCTTTAAAATCGCCTTATCCTCCTCTTGCAGCACCACATTCCTCCTGGCCATGGCTCTTCCGGCAACTTCATAGGCTTTATCTAATTTAAATCTTTCATCGCCTTTAAAACCGCCCCACGAAAAATTTTCCACCAGGTTCGGCGGGAAACCTTCTTTGAAAATATTGGAGGCGACACCGATGACGGTTCCGGTATTGAGCTGGGTATTAATGGCAGTCTTGGAATGATCGCCCATGATCAGTCCGGCAAACTGAAGACCGGTGTCTTCAAAAGCTTTGGTCCGGTAGTTCCAAAGTTTTACATTTCCGTAGTTGTTTTTCATATTGGAAGAATTGGAATCCGCCCCGAAATTGCACCATTCCCCAATTACGGAATTTCCGATAAAACCGTCATGTCCTTTGTTGGAATAACCGAAAATAATGATGTTGTTTACCTCACCGCCTACTTTACAATGGGGACCGATGGTGGTGGCGCCATAGATTTTTGAGCCTAAATTAAATTTAGAAGCTTCTCCAAGCGCAATGGGACCGCGAAGATGACAGCCTTCCATAACCTCCGCATTTTTTCCGATATAAATTTTTCCGGTTTTCGTATTGAGGGTAGAAAACTCGATCTGGGCACCTTCCTCGATGAACAGGTCTTTTTTATCTCCTAAAAAACCATTCGTAGAAGAAAGTTCCTGAGAAATTCTGCCTTCGGTTAACAGTTCAAAATCAAAATCGATGGCTTTATGATTATAGGTAAATAAATCCGCAGGTTTTTTGAAGAAAACCAGTTCTTCTTTAATATCAGTCATCTTCTCGATCTGCTGAAGAGAAAAGCCGTCCATATTGATTTTCGCAGCAACCAGTTCATCTTCATAAACCAATGCTTCGCCCTGTTTCAGATCTTTTATCTGTTGGATGACATTTTCGCTGGGAAGGAAATTCGTTACCAGAAAAAGGCTTTCTTTTTTTTCAGGCTCCGGAAATTTTTCCTGCAGATACATTTCTGTAAAGAAAGAAATTTCCGTATTCCGGAGAATTTTCTGCCACCTTTCAGAGAAGGTAAGAATTCCGCACCGCATTTCGGCAACGGGACGGGTGAAAGTAAGCGGAAGAAAATCTTCCCAATACTGTGCATCGGAGAATACTAACTGCATCGTTTCAGTATAGATTTAAGGTTAAAAATTCAATGTTCAACAAAAATACAAATAAAAAAGTCTCCCGGAATTCGGAAGACTTTAGAATTTTTCCAGATATAGCTATATATCATTTTCAGTATATTTATAAACCTTCAATCATCTTTTTTAAATACTTATCAGCTTCATCTTTTGATAAATTGCCATCCATTTTCTGAATAACAGAAATCATTGCTTCGTATTTTTTTGCCTCTGTTTTTGATTTCTCTATAGACAGTTCATTCTCTGATTTTTCCGCTTCATACTTATAAACATCTGTTTTTGCTTCTTCAATGGCTATATCTTTTACATTATCGATAACTTCAGAAAATAATAATTTTAAATCGGTACTTTCAATACTGCTTTTGAAAATTGGTAAAGAATTAAAGACTTCTATATGTGCATCAGTATTTATTGCCGCATTCTTTCTGCTAAAATTCTGAAGTGTTTCCAAAATCTCTTTTTTTTCATCTGCAGTTGCATAATAAAGCTCATTTAATCTGTACAAAGCATCTCTGAGCATATTAACCGCAGCTGTTCGCTTTCCTAATTCAGCTATACTTTTTTGTGCTTTAAAAGCTGCTTCCACTTCACCTACATCACCTTTAAGCCCTTTTATTTTTGCACTTATCTCAGTTATTGATTGGATCGCAGCATCCGGCGGGTTCTCAGAAAGCATTCTTACCCGTTGATTCTTATCAACATAAAGCATTGAACCTCTTCTTGTAGCATCATACTGTGCCCAAAATAAAGTCGGCTGTAGAGATACAGAATCTTTTCGTGTGGATGTACTTTTTGTATCATAATGATTCGTGAACAGTTTTAGCTGCCTTATCGTAGCTTTTCTCTGTCCCAAAACGATTCCTGACCAAAGCAGAAACAGTAAGAAAATTTTTGTTTTCATCTCTTTTATTTTAATGATTATTTGTTCATCATAAAATTAGAATTTGGCTAAGTTTTTTAAAATACCACTTTTGTAGTATTTTAAAAAATTGAGCAATCGGATGGCAACAAAAAAAGTCTCCCGGAATTCGGAAGACTTTACTATTTTAATTTTCAAAAAATTACTTAGCGAATTTTTTGTATTTATTCATGAACTTATCAACTCTACCTGCCGTGTCAACTAACTTCACTTTACCAGTGTAGAAAGGGTGAGAAGTTGAGGAGATTTCCATTTTGATCAAAGGGTATTCTTGTCCTTCGTACTCGATGGTGTCTTTTGTTTCTGCTGTAGACTTGCAAAGAAATACTTCGTCGTTACTCATATCTTTGAAAACAACAAGTCTATAATTTTCTGGGTGGATTCCGTTTTTCATAATACAATTTTTAAAAAATTAAAGTTTGCTTTCGAAATAGTAATGGATATTTCTCTGCTAATTTTAGGGTGCAAAAATACAATATTTTTTTGAATTTACAAATAAGATATCAATAATTTTTTCTTCATAAGAAATTCAAAGTATTTTCGTTAAATTTGAAATCTATATTAAACTTTAATTTCGATGAAATTCAAATTATTACTGGCTTTTTCTTTCTGGATGCTTGTTATGGCTGTTTCCTGTAATAAGGACGACATCAGCTTTGATGCGCCTTCACAGGAGCTAAGCTTTTCAAAAGATACTGTTTTCTGCGATACGGTGTATCATCAGGTGCGTTCCGAAACTTATGCCGTAAAAGTATACAATAATGAAGACAAAGACATTCTGATCCCCAGAATTCACCTGGATAAAGGAGCTTCCTCCTTATATAAGATTAATGTAGACGGAAAACCGGGTTACGATTTTAAGGATGTTCCTTTAAGAAAAAAAGATAGTCTGTATATTTTCGTTGAAATTGCACCGGAAGCAAGCGGCCCTCAAGCGATTGCCGAAGACAAAATCCTGTTCCAGAGCCCTGCCGGCCAGCAGCAGGTCGTGTTATTTTCCGTAGTACAGGATGCGGAATTTTTTATTAAGACCCCTACGAACCCGAATATCCTTACTTCAACGACCAACTGGACCAGCAATAAAGCAAAAATCATTTATGGAGATCTTACCATTGATCAAAATGCGGTTTTAAATATCCAGCAGGGCACCAACGTATATTTCCACAAAAACAGCGGGATGAAAGTACTTTCGGGAGCCACCCTGAATATTAACGGGACCCTGGCCAATAATGTAACTCTCCGCGGCGACAGGAACGATCCGGCATATGATACGATTCCTAAAAACTGGAATTCCATTAAGATGAGTGCGGGTTCAACACTGAATATGAATTATGCACGGTTATTCGGCGGTACCAGAGGTCTTGATCTGAAACAGACCAACGCTACGATCAACAATTCATTCATCCATACCTTTCAGGAATATGGAATCTACTCCGTGGCCTCTACGATCAATGCAAAAAATTTAGTAATGAACAATTGCGGAGAATCCGCTGTGGCCCTTTTTAAAGGTGGAACCCATAGTTTTACACACTGTACCATCGCCAATTATTCGGATCTGCTGCATTCTTATAACAGGAACGGATTGTATGCCAGCAATGAATGGACTAACGAATCCGGAACGAAAGAACAGGGTGCTCTGATTCTTAACGTAAGAAACAGCATTGTGTATTCGGACCGCGATAATTCGGTGAGCTTTGAACAGACCCCGGGACAGCTTTTTAATTTTACTCTTCAGAACTGTCTTATCAAGTACTCGGGCACCTCGGAAGCAGGCTTTAATTTTGACACCAGCACCAGCGTGATCCAATCTATCAAAAACCAGGACCCTCTGTTCGTCAATTATTTTGCTGCGAAAATGAACATGCGCGTGAGGCAGAATTCCCCTGCCATCGGGAAAGGGAATGCATCTGTGGCAGCAACAGCTCCTACAGATATTGCCAATGTTTCAAGAACGTCCAATCCGACGCTGGGTGCCTATCAGTATTTTTAAAAAAGAATATAAATATGGATGCCGATCTTGTTAAAACAGGAGCTTTCATTGCGCTGGTTATCGTATATCTTGCTGTAAGAAAGCTTTTCAAAAAATTTGCCGACTTTACAGAAGACATTCGTGCTGCGAGCAATTATAAAGAAGAACTGACCTTTTTAAAATCTAAAGTTGCCGTTCTTGAAGAACAGCTAAAACATAAACCTTAATGGAAATTACAAATCTCCAACATCAGGTGGACGAATGGATCAGCACGGTCGGCGTCCGTTATTTTAATGAGCTTACCAATATGGCAATGCTGACGGAAGAAGTGGGTGAAGTAGCAAGAATCATTGCCAGAAGATACGGCGAGCAGAGCGAAAAAGAAAGCGACAAAAGCAAGGATCTTGGGGAAGAGCTTGCCGACGTGCTGTTTGTAACGCTTTGCCTGGCCAACCAGACTGGCGTTAACCTGCAGGAAGCCTTCGATAAAAAAATGAAAATGAAAACCGACCGCGACAAAGACCGCCATCAGAATAATGAGAAATTGAAATTTTAATGAAAAAAGCATTCATATTTTTATTTTTTTTAGTATCCATTCTTTCGTTCAGCCAGTTCAGTGTGCCTTACAGAATCGGGAATAAATTTGGAATTGCCGACGGGTCGGGAAAAATAATTATTCCTGCTGAATATGATCATATAGATGTATCTTCTAGTCCCGGCGTTTTTACGGCAACGAAAGGCAGCTCCAGAGAAAATTTCAAGACAACTTGCATCTACCGTAATAAAATAGTTCTAAAGGATACCGGCTATAATTTTTTTGAAATTGAAGGCCCGTTCATAAAAGGGATAAAAATCTCAGATCTTGATCGTTTTTATCAGTATAACGGGAGTTTGGCCTCTCTATCTACCGATATTTATACAATAACAGGAAAAAAGATATTTGATAAGTCTTACAGTCATATTACAGTGGTAGAGGATGAAAAGAAACCTGCCCTGAAGAATGAAAAGCTGTTTTTGCTACTGGATCAATCCCAAAGATATTCATTGGTACTTCTGAATGAAAATACCCTAAAAATTACACGGACTTTTTTTGAAAATGCGGAAAAAATAGATACAGATTACGATAGGTTTCCCCAAAGTTTCAGCATTACTTATTACGGGGGAATTTCCGGTTCACGAAAACTGGACCTCTTTTTTGAAAACGGAAAAATAAAAAATTATTCGTCGGATCCTGTTCAGCAAAAATCAAATTCTTATTCGGCCTATTCTTCTTCGTCTTCCTATCCTCCGCCTCCTCCGCCGGCCGAAAGGTCTGAAGCCCAGGAGTCTGTTAAGCAACCACCTGTAAAAGAACAGCTGAAGCCAAGTATCAGAGAAGCCTACGATTCAAAAAAATATACGGAGCCTTTTACAACAGACCGAATTTTATTCAGGCAGCAGGAACTTTATCAAGCTGAACTAAGGGAATCTGAAGGAAAAACCGGTCTTTTCAATATCAGAGATAACAAATGGATTATTCCGGCACTCTATGATGATATTATAAGAACTGATTTTTCCTGTCCGGCCTGTACCGTATATATTCTTAAAAAAGGGACCGGTTACAAAATTATGGAATGCAATCCCCGCAATAGCCAGCTTTTCAAAGGCAACTTTACCATGATTCCTTATCTGTACCATAAAAACTACAGTAAAGAAGGATTTCATCTGATTAAATTATTTGATAAAGAAGGAAACTTTTTTGCATATGCCAATCAGGACGGTATTGTATATTATAAAAAATGAAGTTTAAATAATGAAGAAGTTAGAAAAATCAAAATTACATCCAAACCAGACCATACAGATCAGCGGTTCGAAAAGTATTTCGAATCGTTTATTGATTCTAGAAAGCCTGTTTGAAAACATAAAAATCGGCAACCTCTCCAGCTCGCAGGATACGCAGTTGTTAAAAAAAGCCCTTTCGGAGAACACGGAAACCGTAGACATCCATCATGCGGGAACAGCCATGCGCTTCCTGACGTCCTATTATTCGATTCAGGAAGGAAAAACAACGGTTCTTACAGGATCAAAAAGGATGAAAGAAAGACCGATCAAAAATCTGGTTACGGCTCTGCAGAACCTTGGGGTAGAGATCGAATATCTGGAAAATGAAGGATTTCCGCCCATTAAGATAAAAGGCAGGAAGATCACGGAAACCCAGGTAGATTTACCGGCCAATATTTCCAGCCAGTTCATCACCTCTCTCCTGCTCATTGCCGGAAAGCTGGACAAAGGACTGGAAATACATCTTGTAGGGGAAATTACCTCAAGATCATATATTGAGATGACCCTTGATATTTTGGCAAAATTTGGTATCGAAGCCCGCTTTATTGGAAATACAATTAAAGTAGAACCATTTATCACCCATCATTCATCTGCCATACATTATGAAGTGGAAAGCGACTGGAGCTCGGCTTCTTATTTCTACTCATTTGCCGCATTGGGAAGGGAAATTATTCATCTCAAAAGCTTTTACCGCGAATCCACCCAGGGAGATTCTGCGATTGCAAAAATCTACGAGGAATTTTTCGGGATCAAAACAATTTTTGTAGAAGAAGACCACAAAATCACCCTCCAGCCTGTTGAAGGTTTTACCTTCCCTGAAAAGATTGTTCTGGATATGAATGACTGTCCCGACATCGCCCAGACTCTTTGTGTAACGGCAGCAGCCCTGAAGATCCCGTTTGAGATTTCAGGCCTTGGAACATTACGGGTAAAGGAGACCGACCGGCTGCTGGCTCTATACAACGAATTACAGAAGCTGGGAACGGAAACTGAAATTACCGATTCAACCATCCAATCGGTGCGCTTTGATGAACCGCAGGAGAATATTTCCGTGAAAACCTACCAGGATCACCGGATGGCTATGAGCTTTGCACCGTTCTGCCTGATCAAGCCATTGAATATTGAAGAAGAAGATGTCGTGGAAAAATCATACCCGATGTTCTGGGAAGATATTTCCATCATTTTACACGCTTACAAAAAGTGAAAAAGATCTGTTCTCTTTATGTCGTATTTCTATTTGGATTTCTTCATACCCAAGAACTGAAAGATTTTGCCATTCCAAAGAATTACAAAAAACTCCTGCAGGTAAAAGGAGATTTAGATAAAGACGGGAGGCCTGAAACACTTATTCTTTTTAATACCGATAAAAAAATAACTTCAGACTTTAATAACGGATACATCAGAGAATTATTTATTCTGAAAAATCTCAATTCCGGACTGAAGATCTGGAAGAAGAGCTCAACCGTAATTTTCGCCAGCACTACCGGTTTTTATCCTGAGAACAATTTATTACCTACGATTAAAATAACGAATAACTGTATAGTCATTACCCAACAGTTTAATACCAATTCGAGGCATACAATGTCTTACAAACACACGTACCGCTTCCAGAAAAATGATTTTTACCTGATCGGTTCGGTGAAAAATTTTGATGACACCTGTGAGTTTAACATTTTTAACGATGTTAATTTTTCTACTGGTAAAGTTGTGGTTGATGAACAATATTATCCTTGTTTCGACGGAGAAAAAGCTAAGGAAAAAGACTTTCACAAAGAATTTATTTACAAGTTTAAAAAATCTGTAAAAATAGATAATTTCAGACCTGGAGAAAATTCAATTAAAATTCCTGACTCAGATCAATATTTTAATTACTGATTTAAAAATAATAATCACAAACGAAATTCATCGTTTAGTTAAAGCTAACCAGAAATAGAAGCCAGCTTAAAAGGCTCGAAAAAAAAATTTGCTGCCGGAAGTTTACTCTGTCAACATATTGCAGTGATTTAAGTTTATATTGACTGGCAAAACAGAATTTAACCAACAGAAAAGGCTGCCCTGTAATCAGACAGCCTTTTCCTATAAAAAATAAATCAATTTCCTATTTCTGAATGCCGTAAGCTGCAAGGATTTTATTAAAAATATCCCTGTTCTCAAAGAATCCTGTAAACTCCCCGGAATTGGGACCGTAGGCAAATACGCTTGATGGAATAGCGGTATGATCATTGGTACTGAAATTCCCGAATACCCAGCCTTCTTTAAGGCTGCCGTCGAGAAGGGTAAGGCCTCCCGTTTCGTGGTCTCCAAGTACAACTACTAGTGTTTCTTTGTTTTCATCAACAAATTTCATGGCTTTCCCGACTACAGAATCGAAATCCAGCAATTCGGTAACCAGCTGCCCGATGTCATTGCTGTGTCCGCCGCCATCGGTCTGGGATGCTTCCACCATCATAAAGAATCCTTTTTCATTGGATTTCAGTTCGTTCAGGGTGAGATCAAAAGCATCTGCAAGCCAGCTTCCTCTTCCATCGGTAATTCTGCGCGATGCCAGCGGATCGACAATTAACGTACGGTTATTAATTTTCCCTGCTGATTTCAGATCCTGATACACATTAATATGAGCGTTTTTAAATTGCTGTTCCGTTTCTTTTGTTAATCCGCCGGAAGGTCCTCCGATCAGGATCTTCGTTTTGGAAGAAATAAAATCTTTCAGAATCGTTTCAGAACTGTTGCGGTTATCCGAATGGGCATAGAAGTCTGCCGGCGTGGCATCGGTAACATCCCCGGTAGAAATCAGTCCTGAAACCAATCCTTTTTCTGCAATAATCTCGGGAATCTGGGCCAAAGCTTTTCCTGACGCATCTACACCCACAAAGGTATTTTTGGTTTTTACGCCGGTAGCAAAGGCAGTGGATCCCGGAGCCGAATCGGTGATGTAGGCATTATAGGAATTCGTTTTTGATAATCCCGTAGCCTTCATGTTGAAAATGTTCAGCTTTCCTTTGTTGGCTGTAAATGCGGCATAATATTGAGGTAATGACGTTCCGTCCGGGATAAGAAGGATTACATTCTTCACTTTTTGACGGAGACCGTCTGTTTTATAAGTCGGTCTGTACATATCATATGCTACCGTATTTCTGTAAAAATTTTTCGGAATGGCATTCATAAATTTTTTGAGGTCGGGAATATGATCGGTGTTGATATAATCCACTCCTGCATTGATAAGATTTACCCACGCGTTCGTAAAATCAGGTGCTCCGTAAAAACGCATGGGTTTTTGCTGCGCATGCGCTTTTTCCACTTCTTTCCTGATCTTTTCCGTCTCTTCATCTCTCGGAATACCTTTACCGCTCCATTTCACCAGATCAGTAAACGATTCACTGAACATTCCTATTCTTCTGAGCTGTTCCGCCGTGTAAGTCTGATTAAGATCCCCGTCGAAATACAGATAATCGGGATAGTCCTTAAAATTTTCCGGCTTCGGCCTTTCCCCCGTAATCACAATCTTAATTTCAGGATTCGCTGTAATTTCAGGGTATCTTTTCAAGGTACTGATTAATGCTGCCAAACTTGTACGCGCATCACGTTTAACATCAATCAGCAATTGCAGCTTTTGGCTTCCTCCGGAATAAATATGCCCGTTATTCAGCTTCAGCTGTCCTGAAATATTTTTCAGATACAGGCTTTCCAAAGTTCTGTCCGGAGAAAGCTCTTTTTCGGTATGGGCCACCCACAATTGATCTTTTACGAGAAAAACATCCGCTTCTATAGATCCGAAATGAGCATAATAGGCATCCCAGAACGGAACATCCTGCATATAATCATTATGTGAATGCGCATGGGCTACACTGTAATTCAGATAATTCTGGGCATCATTCCGGGACCAGATTCCCAGGGCCAGTGCCACTGCTATTTTAAATATCTTCATCTATCTTTTAAAAAACCGCCGACCACGGAATATCCGTGACCAGTGGTTTATATTTTTAAATTAAATCTTATTTACCAGCCTTCATTTTGTTTGATGACTCCTTTGCTGTTGACGATTTCTACCTGCGGAACCGCCCATACGTTATGCACCGAAGGATTGAAGTTTCTGGCTGCCCAAACGGTCTGACCGTTGATCCCGTGCAGCGGCTTGGCGTAATTGGCCTGCGCATCGCCCCAGCGTACAAGATCCCGGTGGCGGTCTGCCCATTCTCCGGCAAGCTCGCAACGTCTTTCATGCTTAAGGTCTGTCAGGGTACATCCTGTTTTCGGTGCCAGTCCTGCACGTGCCCTGATTCTGTTGATTTCCTGGTCTGCGTTCTGACCCATCATCAGCAAAGCCTCTGCACGGATTAATATCACCTCAGCATACCGCATGATCGGAACAGCAAGATCGGTACACGGGTAATCTCCGTTTGCGCTTACATGCCCGCTGTTTAATGGATATTTAAAGGCATCCATGTATTTATTGAACTGATACCCGGTAAGCGAGTTAGTAGAAGCATAGGTTCTCTCCGTTCCGTTAAAAGTGAACTTATCTCCCAGCTTCAGAATCGTTGCGCTCCTTCTCAGGTCTCCCGTTTCGTATTCATCATACAGTTCTTTCGTAGGCTGGAAGTATCCCCATCCGTTGTATTGTCCCCATCCTTTGTTCTCCAGCATTACGCCCGGAAGAATGCTTCCTACGGAATTGAACTTTGGAGTGCTGGGTACGGACCAGATGTATTCTGAGCTGTAATTATTTTCTGCTTTGAAAACATCGGCATAGTTGGTCAGAAGATTTCTGTTTCCTTTCGTCATGACTTCATTAGCCCAGAATGCGGCGTTCTGCCAATCCTTCATAAACAGGTAAACTTTTGCCAGTAAGGCCCACGCTGCTGCTTTATGCGGTCTTCCGTAATCTTTTGCCGGAAGCTGTTCCTGATAAGGAAGAAGATCAGCCGCTTTTTTCAGATCCTGAACAATGTAATTATAGTTTTCCATCACATTGGCTGCCCGAGGAACAGGATTGGGATCAGGCTCTTGTGTACGGTCTACTATAGGAACTCCGGCTTTTTCATTTCCATAATTATAAGCCAGCTCGAAATACATTCTGCTGCTCATAAACAATGCTTCGCCGAGATATTTGTTCTTCACGGTTGCGGAAGCCTGGATATTATCGATATTGCGGATTACACGGTTCGCTACCCCAATTACCGTATATCTCTTATTCCATTGGGTTTCCAGGTCGCCGGCTGCAATATAATTGCTGCTGAAATTCTTGGCATTATCGGGCTCGCTCTTGGATCTTCCCGTAACCATATCGTCACTGGCATTAATGAACCAGAAGAGCCCTCTCCCGTAAAACTCACTGTCTGCAAGCGGCCTGTACATGGCATTTGCTCCTGTAATCAGGTCATTCTCGGTCTTCCAGAAGCTAGCTTCCGTAGGCGTACCTTCTGGCTGAACGTCAAGCTCCCCTGTACATGAAAACAGCATTACTGAGATTCCCGACACTAAAAATATTTTATTAAAAAATTTCATTGTTTTCTTTTTTGATGGTTAAAATTATAATCCTACTTCTACCCCGAAAATGAACGAACGTGCCTGCGGATATCTTCCGGTATCCACCCCGTAAGAGTTCATCCCGACTTCAGGATCAAATCCTGTATATTTGGTAATGGTAAAAAGGTTATTGGTGGTTACATACACCCTGATCTTATTTACATCCAGCTTTCTGTATAGATCTTTTGGCAGCGAATAACCAATGGTAAGGTTTTTAAGCCTCAGATAAGATCCATCCTCCACGTAGAAATCCGAAACTTTGGAATAATTTCCGCTTGGGTCACCCTGTACCAGTCTCGGAATATTGGTATTTGTATTTTCCGGTGTCCAGGCATTCAGGATATCCCGGTCCATATTGTAATTCTGTCCTGTTCCGCCGGGATTTAAAGAGATAAACTTAAATCCGTTAAATATCTTATTTCCGTATACTCCCTGGAAGAACAGATTAAGATCAAAGTTTTTCCATGTCATATTGTAGGAGAATCCGTAGGAAAATTTAGGATACGGGCTTCCGAGATTTACAAAATCGCTGTTGCTGAGAACGCCTATATTTCCGTCTTTTTTCAGGAATTTAATATCTCCAGGTTTGGCATTGGGCTGGATCAGATTACCGTTGGCATCCTTGTAATTGTTGATCTCTTCCTGAGACTGGAAAATCCCTCCCGTCCGGTAGCCGTAGAACGAATATAACGGATCGCCGACTTTCACCCTTGTAGGTTTTAATACTCCCCTTACTCCGTTATCATTAATAAAGATCTCATCCACACCGGCAAGCTGTTTTACCGTATTTTTTAGCTGACTGAATACCGCTCCGACCGAGTAGGTAAAATCCTCTGTACTTTTACCGGTGTAATTGATCCCCAACTCATATCCTTTATCCTGGAATAATCCCGCATTTACATATTGATTATAGTAGGTGGAAGTACTTGGAAGACTGACGTTAAAGATCTGATCCTTGGAATTTTTCATAAAATAGTCGAACTGAACAGACAGGCTGTTGTGCAGGAATGAAGCATCAATACCGAAATCGGTTTGCTCTGATTTTCCCCATTTCAAATTCGGATTAGGACGCGTTGTAGCATAATAAGCAATATTCTGAGAAGGTTCCTGTCCGAAAACCACGTTGTTATACCTTGTCATCAATGGGTTTACCGCCTGAGGTGAAATTCCGCCAAGATTTCCTAAAATCCCGTAGCTTCCCCTGAATTTCAGGTTGGAAAGCCAGCTGATATCCTGCATGAAATTTTCTTTGGATACGACCCATGCTCCGGAGAGTGCATAGTAATTAGCAAATTGATTCTGTTTTGCAACCATTGAAGAACCGTCCCGGCGTCCTAAGACACTGACGATATATCTGCCTGCATAATCATAATTGATCCTGGCCAGATAAGAGACCAAGGCCTGCTTGAACCGGTAGCTGGAAACATCTTTATTGGTATCTGCAGCGTTCTGCAGGTATTGAAAAGTAGCCGCCTCGCTTCTGAAATCATAAGCTCTCGCCATAAAACCTTCGTCGATCGTTTTCTGGAAAGTAAATCCTCCGAGAAAATCGAAGCTATGTCTACCCGAAGAAAATTTATAGGTAAGAAGCTGCTCGGCAAGGGCCGTAGAAGAATTATTGGATTGATATTCCAAATTATTGGTATCGAATATTTTTCCGACTTCCAGCACTCTTGATGTAAAATTCTTGACATCCCCTAACCGGTAAGTCTGTGAAAAGTTGGAACGGAATTTCAGATCCTTTGCCAGCGTGATCTCTGCATACGGATTGATAAGGATTTCATGCGTAGGATTTTTTATATTGATCCTTTGCAGATAAGCCACCGGATTGATAACGTCCCCGTAACCACCGGCCACATCAACCGGCAACCCAGAATACGCTCCTGACGGAGTATACACTGAAACATTCGGCGGATAATACATTGCGGCAACCAAGGCGCCCGTATATGCACTTCTGGTATCGGCAGAATTTCCGTCGGAATAATTGTAATACATATTCTCCCCGATGGTAAGCCAGTCTTTCACTTTATGCTCAGAATTTACCCTGAAATTGTATCTCTTTGCCTGGGTATTCAATAAAATCCCTTCAAGATTCCGGTGGTTCATTCCAACGAAATACCTGGATTTTTCGTTTCCGCCGCTTATGTTTACATTATATTCCTGAATGGCTCCCGTGCGGAAAATCTCTTTCATCCAGTCGGTTCTGGTAATTCTTCCGTCCGGATACAGGTTAGGATTAAAAGCGATCGGTAAGCTATTCAGTTTTCCTGCATTCTCATAGGCTTTATACATCACATCCTGGAATTCGGCAGCATTCAGGGCTTCTTTTATTCTCCAAGCCTGGTTCAGCCCGTATTTCACATCGAGATCAACGGAGAGTGCTCCTTTCTTCCCTTTCTTAGTCGTGATCAGGATAACCCCTCCCGAAGATCTTGCGCCATAAATAGCAGCAGAAGCATCTTTAAGTACGGAAATGTCCTGAATATCATTCGGATTGATAGATGGGGTACCGTTGAACACAACTCCATCCACCACATAAAGCGGCGTTTCGCCATTGATTCCTCCCAGACCGCGGATATTAACTTTAGGCGTACCGTTTGGATCACCGCCTTCGTTTACGACCGTTACACCGGCTGCTTTTCCCTGTAGCACTTCCCCGACGCCGGATAATGACCTGGAAGTGAGTTTATCCAGTGAAGCTTCCGTTACCGCTCCGGATACTTTGCTTTTTTTCTGGGTGCCGTAGCCTACCATGACCAATTCGTCAAGCGTTTTTCCCTTTAAGCTGTCTTTTTTCTGAGCAAAGAACAATGGTGAAGCTGTTATTGCACCAATAAGTAATACCCGTCCTGTAAAATAGTTTACCGAAACCGGGATTTTAAATACATTCATAAAATCCTTGATTTAACCTGGCGCAAAATTAGCCTACCGCATCCCAAGGCTTTATTAAGCTACTATTGTCCTTTTGTGAACTAATTTTTTTATTTAAAAAAAAACGGTTTTCAGATTCGGAAGAAAAATGCTTAAATGTTTAATCCAATTTAATAAGAAACATTTTTATTGTTAAATTTTACAATTCAAATATTTATTATGTTAAACGTATTTTAAGTTTAAAACCCGACAATAAAAGTAGACTTATTTATTTTCTTTACTTATCGCTGCACATCTTTTGGCGGATAGTAAAAAATTTCAGGCCTTATTTATTATTATTTGGCGGATATAAATTAATTTAAAAACTGAAGGTAATAAATAGGTTTCTTTTACATAAAAATGAATAATTTTAGGTCCTGAAAAATCTCTCAAAGCCCTTAATCAAATAAATACTTTAATTATTCATGTCGAAAACAATAATCATCACGGGAACTTCATCGGGAATCGGCTTCGTACTGGCTGAATATTTCGGTAAGAAAGGCCATAAAGTGTACGGGCTGAGCAGAAAGCATACCGAAAGCTCCTATTTCAGATCCATTCCGACGGATGTTACGGACAACGTTGCCGTACAGCAGGCGATTGCCGAAGTACTGAAGACGGAAACCAGGATCGATGTGCTGATTAACAATGCCGGGATGGGAATGGTGGGTGCAGTGGAGGATTCGTCGAAAGAGGATATTCTGAAGCTTTTCAACCTGAACCTGGTGGGCGCCGTACAGATGATGAGTGCCGTGATGCCGAAAATGCGGGAAAATAAGTTTGGGCAGATCATCAACGTTTCCAGTATCGGAAGCGAAATGGGGCTGCCTTTCCGTGGATTTTATTCCGCTTCAAAATCGGCTTTAGATAAAGTTACCGAAGCCATGAGATATGAGGTTTACCCGTGGAACATTCAGGTATGCTCGCTTCACCTGGGTGATATCAAAACTAATATTGCCGAAAACCGTGTGCGAACGAAAGTTTCTGAGCCCTACAAAAATGTTTTTGATAAAGTATATTCGCTGATGAACTCTCACGTTGGCGATGGCACCGAGCCTCTTGAAGTTGCAGAGTATATCGATCATCTTCTCGCTAAAAACAAATGGAAAGCACATTATTATTTTGGAAAATTCGGACAGAAGATCGGAGTGCCTTTAAAATGGATCCTGCCACAGGGAACGTATGAGAATTTGATGAAGAAATATAATAAATTGGCTTAGTTTGAGTTATTAAAGCACATTTACTTTAAAATTAAATAGATCCTGAACCATTGAGATTGATTTCAGAAGTTAAGAAAGATTTCCTTTAATAAAATCATGACTTAATGATTTAGAAAAATCAGAATTGAAAGTATTCCTGAAAATATTTTTTGTCCTCTTTTGCATCTTCATCCAGGCGCAGAAGAAGCCTTATTTCCTGATCGATTCGGAAACAAAGGTCAAAAAGAAGGTAAAGGATTCCGCTTCGGCCGTGAAATTCCTTGATTCGCTGGCACAGACCAATTATTTTTTTACCCAGCTGAAAGAAGTACGAAAAAAAGGTGACAGTACGGAAATTATTTATGATAAAGGAAAGAACTTTAACCAGACCTACGTCAGCCTTTCGGATTCTATCGTACAGAAAACAAAGATCCAGAAAGAGTTTTTTACGAAAAATTTAGACTCTACCAAAAAAGGCATCAATAAAGTCTACATTAATGACGGTTTTGCTTTCAGCAGGATCAAATCCAAATATAAAGGCCAGAAAAACGGCTATCCGGTCGTAGAGCTGGACATTAATAAAAACAACAAAAGAACAATTGACGCCTTTGTTGTAAAAGGTTACACAAGTGTTCCCAAAAGATTTATTAAAAACCTGGAAAAGGAATTCAAAGGAAAAACCTACGATGATAAGAACCTGATCGCAATCAACAAAAGCTTTCAGAGCCACCAGTTTGTCAGCCTCGAACGTCCGCCGCAGACGCTTTTTACCAAAGATTCTACGAGCATCTATCTTTTCATGGAGAAGAAGAAAACCAACAGTTTCGACGGGGTGATCGGTTTTGGAAATGATAAAACCGATAAGTTTACATTAAACGGTACATTGAACGTAAACTTCAGAAACATTTTCAACGGGTTTGAAACCGTAAACCTCTATTGGCAGCGGAATCCCGATAAAGGCCAGACATTCGACCTGCAGACGGATATCCCCTATCTTTTCAAATCCAATGTCGGCCTGAACATGAAGGTGAATATTTTCCGCCAGGATTCTACCTTTGCCAATGTAAAAGCACTTCCTGCTTTTTATTACCATATCAATTCACGCAATAAGATTGGTCTGAGAGGAACTTTTGAAAGTTCCAGCATTATCGATACACTGTATGTGCAGGGGAAAGATTATAACAAAAAAGGAATCGGAATCTGGTTTGAAATGGTGGAGCCTACGGATATTGACCTGTTTCTTTACAAAACAAAGATCAATGGCGGATATGATTACCTGACCACGACTTATACCAAAGACAATATAACAGCACCGCAGAACCAATTCTATTTTTTTGGAGAACATAATTACCATATCAATGGCAACCACTTCCTGAATATCAAGGCAGAAGGAGCAATGATGGATTCCAAAATCGATTTTTCAGCGAATGAACTCTACCGCTTCGGAGGCTGGAACTCGATGCGGGGCTTCAATGAAAATTCCCTCGCCGCCGACTTTTATTATTACGGCAGTCTGGAATACCGGTATCTTATCGGCAGCCAGGCCTTCTTTGATCTTTTCGGGCAATATGGCCAATTAAACAATAAATCCTTGAATGTTAAGCCAAAGCTTTATAGTGTCGGTCTTGGATTCAATTTCTTTATTCCGATCGGCCTGATGAGTTTCCAGCTTTCTAACGGTAATGAATTTGGAAATCCTTTTAAATTCAACGACATTAAAATCCACTGGGGAATTTTGAGCCGGTTTTAAAAGATGGGTGGCTCCTGAGCTAATACCCCCTATTTGTATTTAACAGGCTTTCGATGGTAAGCAGTGAAGATGCGTATTTTCTTAACTAATTTAATTCAGTGTAAATTTTTCAGCTTAACAACAATTTTTTAATGTTAAAAAATTAAGAATAAGCCTTATTTATTCGGATAATCCGATGAAGTGAAATTCACTGATTTTAATCAAAAATTCACAAGATCAGTCAGTATAAGTATTTATTATATTCCGCCTTGTTCACTTCCCTAACTAGCTGATAAATAAACATTAACACCAATTTAATGTTAAAAAACTTTTATATAATGCTGAATTTTATTATTTTCATACCACTTAATATATCACCATGAAAAGATTTAAAATTACCTTAGCTTTTTCTTTTTCTGCGCTTACCGCTTCTGCAGGTCTTAACGCACAGGACACTAATACAGACAACCACACCATCACTATTTCCGTCCCGGAAGTCGCCCTAGTAGACATTGAACCAGCTGCCACAAAAAACATTACTCTAGGCTTTACCGCACCTACGGAAGCCGGAAACCCGCTTGTAGCAAATGCAGCCAATAACACCCTGTGGCTTAATTATTCTTCCATTAAATCCGTAGCCGACCCCACCCGTAATGTTTCCGTGAAACTCAATGCCGTTATTCCGGGAGTTGATATCCGTGTGACGGCAGCAGCGGCTACAGGTGCAGGAGGCGGCACTTTGGGAACCCCGGCTGCCCAGCTGACTTTAAGTGCAGCAGACCAAACCATTATTTCAGGAATAGGAAGTGCCTACACGGGAAATGGTGCCAATAACGGACATAATCTTACGTATTCCCTGGCTCCAGGAAGCGGTCCCGGTGGTGTTGCCGTGTATGCTGATCTGCAGGCCACCGCCACTACCGTCGCTACAGTTACCTATACCATTTCAGATAACTGATTATCTCAGAATGAAACTGGAAGAAGCATCATAATGCCTCCTTCAAACTTAGATTAATTGCCATTTAAACTCAAACTTTACATAAATATGATAAAGCATACTTTGTTCGTGCTGATTTTTCTCCTTCAGTTTTGCTTTTTACAGGCAGGAATTGTTGTTCTGAACGGGCTTTCCCATACCCATAAAGTACAAAGCGGAAAAGTATACCGGGGAAAAATTTCTATAGAGAACACCGGGAAACAGCCTCAGAACGTAAAACTTTTTCTTCAGGATTTCAGCTATCAGTCCAACGGGACCATACAGTATTCAGCACCGGACAGCAATATCAGAACAAATACCTCCTGGCTCCGGATAAATACCAATCTGGTACATCTAAAAGCAAAAGAAAAAACAGAGATTCTATATGAAATTACCGTTCCCGACAAGATCTCAGGTCCCGGTAGCTACTGGAGCGTCATTATAGTGGAACCAGTAGAAGAGATAAAACCCGATGACCAAATACAGGGCGTGAGCATCACCTCGGTCATACGATATGCCGTTCAGATAATTACGGATCTGGATTCCGAAAAGGCAAAGCCTGACCTGAAATTTGAAGGGATAAAAATGGAGAAAGAAAACGGGAAAAGACTGCTGAATGCAGCAGTTGCCAACACAGGGAATCTCTACTGCAAGCCAACGGTCACTGTAGAAATTTATAATAAATCAGACGGACAGAAAATAGGGACATTTTCCAGTCAGGCAATGGGCTTGTTGCCTCAAACCTCAAAATTGTTTCCCATCGATCTTGAAAAGGTTGCTGTAGGCAAATACAATGCCGTCCTCATCGCTACTGATGAAGATGAAAATGCCTTTGCCCTGAATGTGGAATTAGAAGTAAAGGATGATTAAGAACTGTGCATTATATTTATCTATATTTTTTCCCGTATTTATCTTTTCGCAAAAAAAGGATTTTGTTAACAAGAAAGATGATCTGCAGCCGGGAAGCACTACTTCCATCTCCTTCATTATAGAAAACACGGACATCAAAACTAAAATCTATGACCTGCAGGTGGCAGCATCAGATCCATTAATAACGCCTGTTATTACTCATGGTTCAATTGAAATTACGGGTTCCGGAAAGAGTGTTTACCTCATTCCTTTGAAAATTGCCACCGAGACACCACAGGGCGATTACTCCGTAACTCTAAACGGTACGGAAAAAACTACCGGTGAAAAATTTGCAAAGCATACTGAATTTACGGTATCCGGTAAAAGAAAAATCGTCCTGACCGCATTAAGTTCTCCCGAATTTGTAAAAGCCGGTGAGACTATTGCTTCCACTTTCCTTTTAAAAAACAACGGAAACCTAACTGAAAACCTGATCCTGGAAAGTAAAAATGCGGTAATCGATCATGCTGCAACTGTTATGTTATCGGGAGGAGAAGAAAAAATAATTACCGTGATGAAGAGTACAAGTCCGCAACTGAAGACCAATGAATTTCAGAACGTAAATCTGTCCATATATGATTCCGGCAATCCGAAAGAAAGCCAAAGTGCTTACAGCAGTATCAAAGTTATTGCCGTAAATCCGGCAGAAGAAGATATTTTTCACCGGTTACCGGCGGCTGCTTCGTTATCTTTCATCAGCATGCGGAACCGTGGGGAATACCATGATGGCTTTCAGGGAGAAATCTACGGAAAGGGAAGCCTGGATAAAGACCATAAAAATCTTTTTGAGTTCCGTGCCGTGACAAAAAATCCTATAGAATTCAATTCTTTTACTCCCTATGAAGAATATTTCGTGAATTATAAACGGGATCATTTTTTCATTCATCTTGGCGATAAAAATTACTCATCATCATTCTTAACGGAGTATGCAAGATACGGCCGGGGTGCAGAGATCAGGCTGGATACTGAAAAATTCAGTTTCGGGGGATTCTATAATCATCCCAGGTTTTTCAGGGATATTAAAGATGAATTCAACCTTTATTCAAGATATAAAATTGCCAAAGAATCAGAACTCACTGCCGGTTACCTGTACAAAATTCCGAGAACGTCGAATACCGGATTAAGTTTTTCTACTTTCAGACTGGATTCTGATGCGCTTCTGCCGTATGTTATGGGAAAATTTAAGCTTACTAAAAATATCGAAGTTTCAGGAGAAGTTTCTTACAGCAAAACGGATCAGACGCATGGAAATGCCCTGATGCTTCAAAGTATTTTAAATATTAATCAAATCAGCGGTACCATAATGTATATGCGGACAAGTCCGGAATATGCAGGATATTTCAGCAATACGAGTACTTTTAACGGAAATTTCCAATACCCGATTTTTAAGAAAGTCAGTATAATGGCCAACTATGTACAGGACGCCAAAAACTTTCAGCGTGACACCTTATTTTTGGCTGCTCCTTATCGGAAATACCTCCAGTACGGAATCCATTACCGGTATTCAAAAAGCGGTTCGCTCATGCTGTATAATGGATTCCAGCGGTACAAAGACCGGCTGATGCCCAAAGAGTTTGATTATAAAGAAGAATTTTTCAGGCTGGCTCTCGATCAGCAGCTGGGGATTTTCCAGGTCAACCTACAGGGTCAGTTTGGCAAAACGGATAATTATCTTCTGGGCTTTGCCGGAAATTCAAGTTTTTATACGGTAAATATCAGTTTCGAAAAATTCAGTACTTCATTTAACCTGTACGGAAGTTATGCCGTTACTTCCCGTTATCAGATGCCGAATCAGAAGCAGTTTTATTATGGCACCAGAATATTGAGCCGGTTTTCTGATAAAACCGGACTGAGCCTATTTTACCAAAACAATTATATGCCCGAAGAATATTTTGCGGATAGAAATCTTTTTGAACTGCTGTTCCATCAGCAGATTTTTCCAGGCCATGAATTCGATCTTTCCGGAAGATATACTCTGCAGCGCGGCGAATTAGGCAACAAAGATTTTATTTTATCGCTGCGTTATACCATGCGTTTGAATGTACCCACACAGAAAAAGGCAGAATATACCAGCCTACACGGCACTATAAATAATCTGGGCGTCGAAAAGGTGGAAGGTATCCGCCTGATGTTGGGAACCCATTTGTCGGTAACCGATCAACATGGGAATTTTGTTTTTAAAAATGTCGTTCCCGGAGAATATGTTTTAGAAATCGACCGGTCTACGACCAACATCAACGATATTGCCAATGTGAATATTCCGGCTTCAATTCATTTAACCGATAAAGAAAATACTTTCAACTTCGGACTGACTGAAGCAGCAATGATACAAGGAATCATCGATTACTCTGAAACAGGTCACTCCAGCTTAGCCCAGTTGCCCGTTATAAGAAAGAAAAAAGAAAACCTCATTGTGGAAACATCAGATGGTGAACACACTTACCGCAAAATGGTCGTTTGGGGAGAGTCATTTGATTTTACATATCTGCGGCCCGGTGAATGGAAAGTAAAAATTTACCGTAATGGTCTTGATAAAAAGTATAAAATTCCGATTGAGCATTTTGATATTCATTTACAGCCTTCAGAAACAAAAAAGGTTGTATTTAATGTTATTAAACAACAGACCGAAGTAAAGTATCAGCAGGAATCTATCAACGTAAGTTATAATGAAAACAGAAAACAGGAATGAACATTGCAAAATTTATATTTCTTAGCAGTTGCCTTCTCACCCACAGCATATTTTCGCAGACCACAGGGAGCAGGACGATAACTTTAACCCTGCCAGTTGTAACACAGATGGATGTAGAACCTGCAGGAAGCATCATTTTAAATTTTACAGCTCCTACCGAAGCGGGAAACCCCGTCATTGTTCCTTTGGTAAATACAACGAAATGGATTAATTATACATCTGCAATTGCATTATCAGGCGCTACAAGGAGAATTGCTGCATCCATCAGCCAGATTATTCCCGGAACCGATATCAGAATTCAGGCTGCTGCTGCTTCAGGGTCCGGTGGCGGAGCTCTAGGCCTACCTTCTGGTCAGGTTGTATTAACAACTACGGGACAGACCATCATCAGCGGAATCGGTGGAGCATTTACGGGCAACGGAACCAATAACGGACATCAGCTGACAATTTCTCTCACCATAAACTCCTATGCTGATCTTACATCAAGATCTAACACCCCTATCGTAATAACATATACCATAACCGAATAATAAAGATGAAATTTCTGCAAATAAAGGTAAAACAGAATATATTCTTTATTCTTTTACTGACATTTTCAATGTTAAAATCCCAAAGAACCTTAACCGTAAGCGGCACGAACTGGACTGTAAATATTCCTTCTATTACAGAGGCCGGGACAAATTATACCGGAACATATGAAAGTACACCGGGTGAAATCCTTTTGAATGCTGTGGTTCCACTGGTATTAGGAAGTGGAAAGGTAACAATGCATTATGAAGTAAATCCCACCTGGAGTTCCAGCCTTATATTAAATGCGAGAAGAACAGGTAACGGGACAACATCCTGCGTGGCCTGCACCATTACCGGCGGAACAACATATACCAATGTTCCTTTGACTACTGATGTCGAGTTATTCAGGATCACAGCCATTCTTGCATTAGCTTCTTATACCAATATTCCGGTACAGCTGGAGCTGACAGGTGTTTCAGTAACGATTCCCGCTGCAACGTACAGCAGCCGAATTGTTTTCACGATAAGTGCCCTGTAAGGTATGAGAATAAATTATGAGTTATGGGTTACGGATAAAATTACGCTTGTTACAATAAGTTCTAATCATGAATTTTAATCATTAGATACAAAGGATGCAGGGAATGAGAAAATAAAAGCCCTGCATTGGGGTAATTTTACATCCATCAGCCAGGACAAGGCCTGTTACAGCTGCTGTTTCAGCATCAGGATAAATACTTAAATCTTGAATCCCGGATTTTGAATTTTGAATTTTGAACGTTGAATCTTGGACATAAAAAAACCTCACACATTGCTGTATGAGGTTTAATAAAAACTGGCGGCGACCTACTCTCCCGCTTTCGCAGTACCATCGGCGCTGGTGGGCTTAACTTCTGTGTTCGGAATGGGAACAGGTGAGCCCCACCGCTAAAACCACCCTAAAGGTTGTATATAGGTTTAAGGTTTTTCGTTTGATGTTCAAAGTT
>CAJYXJ010000046.1 GCA_913778085.1 uncultured Chryseobacterium sp. | reverse complement strand
TGCCTGGACACTCAATAACAGAAGGTGTTCCAAAGATTATGAAAGGAAAACTGAAAATGCAAATGCCTTTATTGTCATCGCAAACATCAGAAGACTAGTCAATAGAATTTAATTCAAACAGCTTCTTAGTAAATTTTATTGTCTTTCAATTGATTAGTTGGAGCTAATGATAATTGTTATTATTTCTAATTTCATTAAAAACAGAAACTTCTTCCTTATTCAGATTTTGTATCTGAATTCTCTTTGAGCCTCTAATAGCATCTAGGCAACAAATTAACTCCACGCTATTTTTGCTTAAAGTTATCTTCCTGAGCATGATAGGATGCCGGGTAAATTTTGTGTCAGAATTAGAGAAAATGATATTGATTGAACGGCTGGGTATAAAATAAAAGTCTTTAGGAAAAATGAACAGCGAATTTTTATTTACCAATAGGGTATAGCTACACCACTGAATATTTTTCCTTAAAAACCCTCTTTCAATTATAATTTTTCCGAAAATATTATTAATCTCTTTAGAATCTGAATGTTTATAATGATTGAGTATTTGTTTTTTCTGCAGAGAAAAGAAAATACCAGAAAATATTTTAAATATGAACAATATTGAAAAAAAATAAGGTAACAGATCAAACGGCATACTTAAAAAATATAGTCACAACTTAATTAAATGAAATATAGCAATTTTTCAACTATTGCTCAATATCCTGATTAGCCTGTTCATCAGTGAGAAAAGCAGATTTTTTATATTCTTCCTGCCGTTCTGCAATACGGTTTTTTTGGGAATAGGTAAGGATATATTCATCAGAGGCAAGTTCAAAATCCAAAAGCTTCTGAAGCTCTGCGATAATTCCCGGTTCTTTCAGCTGTGCAATTCTCTGAATCAAATCAACTTTTAAATTTGATGTACTCATCTGTTTGAATTTATATCAAATGTAAAAAATTTTATCTAAACCAAAGGCAGCAGGAAATAAAAAGTACTTCCCTGATTCGGTGCACTTTTCACGCCGATTTCACCGTGTTGTTTTTCGATGAAATTCTTTGAAATGGCCAGTCCGAGGCCGGTGCCGTTCTGGTGTTCGCCAGGAACCTGGAAATAGCGGTCGAAAACCTGGCGATGGTATTTTTCATCGATCCCCTTTCCGGTATCGGTGATGCTGAATCTGATTTTCGATCCCGCTTTTTCAACGTCAATCCGGATGCTTTCGTCCTGGAAAGAATGCTTGATGGCGTTGCTCAGGAAATTATTCATCACCCAGACGGTTTTATCAAAATCGGCCAGGACAAGATCCTGGTCATCGGTAAAAAACTGGGACGTAATCGAAATATTTTTCTGCTCGGCGAGTTTTTCCACGTTTTTGATGGCGGCGGCAACCATTTCTTCCGGCCGGCAGTTTTCGATCGTCAGGCGGATGTTCCCGGTTTCCACCTGGGACAAATTCAGCAGCTCGCCGGTAATGTCCAACAGCCTTTGTCCGTCTTCATTAATGCTTTTCAGCAGTTCTTTCTGCTGTTCGTTCAGGTCGCCGAATTTCCGGTTTTCTAGCAGCTGGACACCCATTTTAATGGCTGAGATCGGTGTTTTAAGCTCGTGGGAAATGGTAGCAATGAAATTGGTTTTGGCAAAATCCAGCTCTTTGAAAGGCGTAATGTTCCTGAGGAGGATCACCCGGCCGATGTATTTTTTCTCTCTTTCACCGGTTTTCACGATGTTGATCGGAATGATGTCCTGGTCAAAATAATTTTCCTTGTTGTCGGAAACGATCTTAATAGGTTCTTTTACCGGAGTATCTGCGTTTTTCAGCAGCTCCCGGATCAAGTCATTGTTAACGGCTACTTCATGCGCAGTTTTACCGATGATGTCGTCTTTATTCAGCCCGGTGATTTTCAGGGCTTCGTCGTTGATCATGTAAATAAAATTGTTTTCGTCCAGCCCGATTACGGCATCGTGCATATTATTCACCAACGTCTCGATGCGCTTTTTATCCATCAGCTGTTCCGAAAGGTTGCTGCTTTCATATTCCTGAAGCTTTTCTGCCATTACGTTAAAAGAGTTGGCAAGATCGCTGAATTCCTCGCTGCCCTTGAAATGTACTCTTTCATTGTAATTTTTATTGGCGATCTGCCGGATACTGGACGTAAGCTGCCGGATCGGTTCGGCAATGGTCTGCGGAAGGTTAAATAGGAGCACAAAAGCAATCAGGAAACAGACAGTCCCGAGACTGACAATCCAGAAGGTGGCATTTCCTGCGGTAATGATCGCAATATCGCTTTTCCTTTCGATCCCTTTCATGTTCAGCGACATGATGGTCACCAGATCTTCGCGGATCAGCTTTTCCTTTTCACCCGTTGGCTGCAGGAGATAGTTTTTAAAATGGAGGTTCAGGTTTTGGGTGGCTTCCTTTTCCCCGAATTCCGTCAGGTTTTTTTCCTGAAGTACCGAGTTTTTCCGGAAATCCTTGATGGCTACTGCGCTGTCAGCCTGTATTTTATCCAGCGCAAGCAGCATATTTTTGGAGAATTCAATACTGTTGTAATTGGCGGTCAGGATCTTTTCGGTGTCGGATTTTAGTTTATTGATATAGACGGAGCCGATTACTGAAAGCAGAACGATCAGCACGAATAAAAGACCTACGCCGAGGGTGAGTTTTGTTTTAAGCTTCATTCTCTTTTAAGATAAAATAATAATATCGATCTGTCTTTCATTCAGCCGGTTCATCAGCGTATACACCCAGCTGTACCCGAAGATCCGCTGCAAAAGGTTCTCGTGGGGCTTTCCGATACAGACGGTCGTCATATTGTGTTCTGTTACATACTCGAGGATACCGTTATGAACGCTGCTGTCTTTCAGCCGGACGACCTTGGCGCCCAATTCCTGGGCTAAATTAAAATTATTAATTAAAAAACGCTGCTTGTTCAGGGCTATTTTTTCAGGATTCTCGGAAGGTTTCTGAATATAGAGTACGGTCCACGGACTGTTGTAATAGCTCGCTAGCCTGGCAGTTTTACGGATGATGTTTTTCGCTATTTTTTCGTTGCTGCTGATGCAGGCGAGAAATTTTACGGGTTTAAAGCTTTCGGTTTTGATTTCGGTCTCCACTTTTCTTTCCACATGGGTGGCAACTTCCTTTAAAGCCAGCTCCCGGAGCTGAAGGATGTGCCCGCTCTGGAAAAAGTGGTTCAGGGCGGTCTGGATTTTTTCCTTCTTGTAAATCTTTCCTTCCTTAAGTCGGGTCAGCAGTTCATCGGCGGTCAGATCGATATTCACTACCTCATCGGCCAGGGCCAGGATTTTATCGGGAACCCGTTCCGAAACTTCGATCCCGGTGATTTTTTTTACCTCTTCGTTCAGGCTTTCGATGTGCTGGATATTCATCGCGCTGATCACATTAATCCCGTTATCAAGGATTTCCAGTACATCCTGCCATCTTTTTTTGTTTTTGGAACCTTCAATGTTGGTGTGGGCCAGCTCATCCACCAGAACCACTTCGGGATGGGTATTGATGATTGTCTGAAGATCCATTTCCTCCAGGTTTTTCCCTTTGTAGAACGAAGATCTTCTCGGAATTTCAGGAATCCCTTCCGTTAAAGCGACGGTCTCTTCCCTTCCATGCGTTTCAATATAACCGATTTTTACATCAATGCCGTTCCGTAAAAGGGCATGGGCCTCCTGCAGCATCCGGAAAGTTTTTCCTACACCGGCACTCATCCCAATGTAGATCTTGAATTTCCCCTTCCGGGACTTTTGGATCAGTTCTAAAAAATCGGTTGCTGCTGACATGGATTTTATTTTTTTGAGATTGAATTTTTGCATTGAATTACATGCTGGAAGATGGTTGCTGGGAGATGGAAGCTCTTAGAAAGCAGCTTTAAAGAAATGGTTAGCTGATCGGAATTGAAGTCACGCAATCATCTGTGAAAATTTGTGTAAATCTGTGGTTAATAAAATTATACATTTACTAAACATCCAGCTTCACTCATCCAACTACCATCCTTTTAAACAATCATCTGTTGTTCACTAACTTCCAGCATCCATCACCCAGCTTCCGGCCCATTAAAACCAGGCCGCCAAGCTCGTCGTTATAAAAAAGTTGTTGTTTTTAAGCGCCTCATCTTTCATAAAGATAGCATCTTTGGAACTGAAACTTCTCGCTTCCGTACGGAAAACGACATTTTTGGAAACGGCATAATCCACGTTCAGGGAATAGCCGAAGGTCTGGAATCCGTTCGGGGTCTTGGTATTGATGATCACGCCGTTTTTATCGTTGTAGTATTCAACTCTTCCGGCCAGTGCCCACCGACTGTCCAGCTGGTATTTCAACAGAACATTCGGGGAATACCAGAGGTTGTAGCTTTCGCTGCCTTTCTCTTTCTGCTCGGCACCGATATCGAATCCGATGGTGGTGGAAAACTGATCCGTCAGCTGGAAACTTCCGAAAAGATCATGGAAATACCGCATTCTCTTATCAGCTTTGGCTTTATCGTTTCCGATAAACGAACTGCTGTTCAGGGTGATTTTCTCATTCGGTTTATAGGTCAGCTGGTGGCCGAAGGAAACCGTCTGGTTGCCTTCCGGTTTGGCAATCCGCTGCCATCCGTTGAGTACCAGTCCGCTCAGGAACCATTTGCCGTTATCCGAAGTATAAGAGATCTTGGCACCGGTTTCAAAATACGGCGAGTTTTCAGCCGCCAGGCTCCGAGTCAGGTTGATGTTGTCTTTCCCGATGGCACTTTCCCAGCCGATGTGCGACGGCATGATCCCGGCATCGATCCAGAGGTTTTTCGTTTTTGAAAGCTTTACTCCGATATTCGCTTCGTTCACGTACCGTAAGGCTTCCTGTTCCGCCGACATATTGTCCTGGGCATAGGTTCCGGCCATCAAGGCCAGGTTGGCCCGGAAATGATCGTCCTGATAAGAACCTTTTACCAATCCGAGATTAAGATTAACCTCATTGTGGCGGTTGTAGGAATACAGGAAATTCTGGCGGATATGATTCGACGGTTCGTTGAGATCATAGGTATAAAATATTTCTGCATAAGCGGAAAAGGTAATTTTATTATTTGTTTTTACGGAATCCGCCGACTGTGCTTTCGGAAAGAAGATCCCGGACAGGATAGCAGCAACTATATATTTTTTCATGGGTTAATGGAGGTACAGCAAATACTGTACATAATTGGATTAATATGGATTAATTTAAATGGCTTGAAAGAATCATCTTTAAGATAGGATTCATTTGTTATTGATACTATTCTTCTGTGTGCATCAAATTTATAGAATTGACAGGCAAAGCATCTGCTGATTAATGATACAAAACAGCTCCTTGTATTACGGAATGAAGTGAAACGTCTTTGTTTACCTTTAAAACGGCATGAAGCGATGATACTTCTTTGTTTGTCCTTGCGATTATAAAAGAATGGGCTTTACTTCAGTTCGTCCAGTGCAATATTCAGTTTCAGGACATTCACTTTCGAAGGACCGAAAGTTGATTTTTCCGTTTGTCTGGCAATAAGATTTTCGATTTGATCCAATGGGATATTTCTTTCTTTCGAAATTCTTTTGGCCTGATAAAAGGCTCCTTCCGGGGAGATATCAGGATCCAGTCCGCTTCCGCTGGCGGTCACCAGTTCTACGGGAACTTTTACCTCTTTCATTTCAGGATTCTGCATTTTCAGGGTATCGATTCTTTTCCGGACCGTCTGCAGGTATTCTTCATTACTCGGTCCTTTGTTGCTTCCGGCACTTCCGGCGGCGTTGTAATTCACCGCAGACGGCCGCCCGTGGAAATATTCCGGGGATTTGAATTCCTGGCCGATGTTGGCGTAAAACTTCTGCCCTTTGTAATGGATGATTTCAGCATTTCCCTGAGTCGGTAATACTTTGGAACCTGCGTAAACAATGCCTAAATAAATTCCGACGATCACAAGCATAACCAAAGTCAGTCGTAAGGCGGATAAAATATGATTTTTCATTGGAGTTAAATTTTTGTTGTTGTAAAAGGATGGGTAATGGAAGCGGGATGATGGGTGTTAAAATAGTCCTATTATGAGCTTCCGGCATTCTTAAGCTATATTAGTCGGTTTAGAGGATGGGTGATGGAGGCTGGATGATGGGAGTCACTTTAGTTATAATTAATATAGGAAAGCCTTTATCTTATTATCGTTTAATTAATTAAAACGGTATATTATCAACCTCCAGCACCTGGCACCCATCTTCCAGTCCTGTTAAATTAAGCGGCATGCTATCAAACTTCCGGCACCCGGCATCCCGCTTCCATCTTTATTAAAAAAACAGGCTAATCACCAGATCAATAAGCTTGATGCCGATAAACGGGGCGATAATTCCCCCTAAGCCGTAAATCAGAAGGTTTCTTCTTAACAGGGCACTGGCACCGATCGGTTTGTAGGCCACGCCCTTTAAAGCGAGCGGAATCAAGATCGGGATGATGACCGCGTTAAAAATAATCGCAGATAAAATCGCCGATTCCGGACTGTGGAGATTCATAATGTTCAATTTCTGAAGGGCCGGGATGAAAGTGATGAACAATGCAGGGATGATGGCGAAATACTTGGCGACATCATTCGCAATACTGAAGGTGGTCAGTGTTCCGCGGGTCATCAGCAGTTGTTTTCCGATTTCCACGATTTCGATCAGTTTCGTCGGGTCGTTGTCCAGATCCACCATGTTCCCGGCTTCTTTGGCCGCCTGGGTTCCGCTGTTCATGGCAACTCCCACATCGGCTTGGGCAAGGGCGGGCGCGTCATTCGTTCCGTCTCCCATCATCGCGACCAGCTTTCCTTCCTGCTGTTCTTTTTTGATGTAGTTCATCTTGTCTTCCGGTTTCGCTTCGGCGATGAAATCATCTACCCCGGCTTTTTCAGCGATGAATTTCGCGGTTAAAGGATTATCACCGGTAACCATTACGGTTTTTACACCCATTTTTCTGAGCCGCTGGAAACGTTCCTGGATCCCGGTTTTGATGATGTCCTGAAGTTCGATGACGCCCCAGACTTTTTCATTTACGGAAACCACTAGCGGCGTTCCTCCGTTTTCTGAAATTTTGGTGACGGCCTCCTGCGTTTCCTGCGGGAAAATATTTCCTGCTTTTTCCGTCAGTTTTTTAATCGTATCATACGCTCCTTTACGGATTCTTGTGTTTTCAAAATCGATGCCTGAAGTCCGGGTTTCTGCCGTGAAGTCGATGTAAGTGGGATTGTGAACCAGTAAATCTTCTGATTTCAACTGGCTGAGTTCAATGATGGATTTTCCTTCCGGCGTTTCATCAGCGACTGAGCTCAACGCAGAAGCTTTGATGAAGTCGTTCATCTCAATCGTATGGGAAGGGTGGAACTGGGTAGCCTTACGGTTCCCGATCGTGATCGTTCCCGTTTTATCCAGCAGCAGGACGTCGATATCGCCGGCGGTTTCTACGGCTTTACCACTTTTGGTGATTACATTGGCTCTCAGGGCACGGTCCATTCCCGCAATCCCTATGGCAGAGAGCAGACCGCCGATCGTTGTCGGGATCAGACAAACGAAAAGTGAAATAAATGCTGCGATGGTGATCGGCGTCTGCGCATAATCTGCAAAAGGTTTCAGGGTAACGGTTACGATGATGAACGTCAGCGTAAATCCGGCCAATAATATAGTGAGTGCGATTTCGTTGGGTGTTTTCTGTCTGGACGCGCCTTCTACCAACGCAATCATCTTGTCGAGGAAAGATTCGCCCGGGCGGGTGGTGACTTTCACTTTGATGCGGTCGGAAAGAACTTTGGTACCGCCGGTAACGGAGCTTTTATCACCGCCGGCTTCCCGGATTACAGGAGCGCTTTCCCCGGTGATGGCCGATTCGTCGATGGTGGCCAGCCCTTCAATGATTTCTCCGTCCATCGGGATCTGGTCTCCGGCTTCGCAGAGGAAAATATCTCCCAGCTTCATATCGGCTGATTTTTTGAGGACGGTTTCGATCTGAAACCCTTGTTTATTGTCAGTAATTACTTTTGCAGGGGTTTCCTCGCGCGTTTTTCTCAGCGTATCTGCCTGGGCTTTTCCTCTTGCTTCGGCGATGGCTTCGGCGAAATTGGCGAAAAGTACTGTAAAAAAAAGGATAACGAATACCGAAAAATTATAGGCGAAACTTCCCTGGGATCGGTCTCCGGTAAGGCTGAACAGGCTTACGATAAGCATGACCGCCGTTCCGATTTCCACCAGAAACATCACCGGATTTTTAAACATGATTTTCGGATTCAGCTTAACGAAAGACTGTCGGATGGCTTCGTTAACCAGATCTTTCTGAAACAATGTCTGTGATTGATTTTTCATTGCTTTGAATGATTTTATTTTTATCTGAAACCTTAAGATGGATGTAAACAGATCTTAGCGGTTTGATTATTTTAATTTATTTTGAAAAATACTGTAATTGTTCTGCTATCGGTCCCAGTGTAAGGGCCGGGAAGAAGGAAAGCGCGGCAATCAGAAGGATGACGGCTAAGGTCATGAATCCGAAAGTAGCGGTATCCGTTTTCAGGGTTCCGGCACTTTCCGGGATATACTTTTTCTGAGCCAGCAATCCGGCGATGGCAACAGGACCGATGATCGGGATGAATCTGGACAGCAGCAACACAATTCCAGTGGAAATATTCCACCACGGGGTATTGTCGCCCAGCCCTTCAAATCCGGAACCGTTATTGGCGGAAGAGGAAGTGAATTCGTACAGCATTTCGCTGAAGCCGTGGAATCCGGGATTGTTTAAGGTCTTTGCCCCGAATTCCGGAAGATAGGCGGTTAAAGCGGTTCCTACCAGAATTAAAAATGGGTGGAACAAAGCCACAATCATGGCAATCTTCATTTCTTTGGCTTCGATCTTTTTGCCTAAAAATTCCGGGGTCCTTCCGACCATCAGTCCGCTCATGAATACGGCCAGGATGATGAAGATAAAATAGTTCAGGATCCCGACGCCGCAGCCGCCGTAAAAGCAGTTGATCATCATGGCCAGCAGCTGGTTCATCCCGGAAAGTGGCATTGTGCTGTCATGCATCGCATTCACGGAACCTGTCGAAATCACCGTGGTGGCAATGCTCCAGTAACCGGAAGATGCACTTCCGAAGCGGATTTCCTTACCTTCCATGGCTCCGAGGTGAGGGTCGGTTCCCATCTGGGTAATCAGCGGGTTTCCATGGGTTTCGTTAATTACGTTAGGTATGGTCAAAGCCAGAAAGCCGATGGTCATCACGGTGAAGATCGTCCATGAAAGCTTTCTTTTCTTTAAATAAAATCCAAGCGCAAACACCAGGGCAAAAGGGATGATCATCTGGGTCACCATTTCCGTCATATTCGTCAGGTAATTCGGATTCTCCAGCGGATGCGCCGAGTTGGCTCCGAAAAATCCGCCGCCGTTGGTTCCTAAATGTTTGATGGCAATGAAAGCTGCCGCCGGACCTCTGGAAACATCGGCTTTTTGTCCTTCCAGGGTCGTGATATGGTCTTTGCCCTCAAAGGTCATCGGACTTCCGTTGGCAGAAAGGATGAAAGCCACAATAATGCTGACCGGGATCAGAATTCTGGTAATGGATTTCGTGAAAAAATCGTAGAAATTTCCCAGTTCTGTGGTGGTTTTGTCTTTAAAAGCTTTGAACAGCACGGCCATCGCCGCCATTCCCGTAGCCGCGGTTACAAATTGCAGGAACATCAGGTACAACTGGCTGAGATAGCTTACGCCCGTTTCACCGGAATAATGCTGCAGGTTACAGTTCACGAGGAACGAAATGGCCGTATTGAAGGCCAGGTCCGGTGACATATCCGGGTTTCCGTCGGGATTTAAAGGAAGCCAGGACTGGTTCATCAGGATGAAGAATCCAAGGATGAACCAGACGAGGTTAATAGCCAGCATGGCAAACATATTCTGTTTCCAGGTCATCTGTTTATCCTGGTTGATTCCTGAGATCTTATAGATCAGCTTTTCAGCCGGCTGGAAAATTGTGTCAAAAAAAGTTTTTTTATAGCCGTATACATCAGCAATATATTTTCCAAGGAAAATACCGATTACCAAAGTCAGGGCAAACATGACCACAAGGCCTAAAATTTCTGTATTCATGGTTCAGGTTAAAATTTTTCGGGTTTTATCAGGACGTAGCAGATGTACCCGAAGGCAAGGACGGACAGGAAAAATAAACTCCACATGGTCTTATATCTTATCAAAAAATTCAACGGATTTATACGAGATCCAGAACAGGACGGCACTTAGTGCGATTAAACCGGTCAGCATCATAACGAAACAATTAGGGTTAATAAAGTGAAAACTGCATAAGATCCCATCAGCAGGCTCAGGTTGATGTGCTCAGGTTGGCGGGACATTTTTTTTGGAATGGTCATTTTTAAATATTTTATTCTGAACCGGTAATGCCAAAATAAAGTCCAATGTATTTAAATTTGAATTAATTCATTGATAGGTAGTGTGTTGTGTCGTTTCGTAAAAGATTGTAAAAATCAAAAAGCCTATCAAAATGATAGGCCCATTATTAAAATGAGAGGATGTATCGATTAAGTGCTGAGATTCCATCCCAGTGGCTTCGGCTCTGCTCAGCCACGGGAAAGATGTTCCTTAGAATTGTAGCGAGTCATGATTTCAAAACTTTGTTTGTCATTGATTGTGTCGAATCTGTCATTCCCGCAGGGAATCTAAACTTAGTATTAGAGAAATAACGGAAATTTGGTCTGGATGGCTATTGATGGTAAGAAAATCTCACACAGATCTGCAAAGATTTTCACAGATGCTGCTGCTTTATTTTAACATACAAGTCACAAAAGCGTTTGAATAACTTGAAAACATTTTCAGAGCACATCAGCTTAAAAATCAGAGATCTTAAAAACTTTTGCGTGCTTTTAAAATCTAAAATTTAGTTTTAACCTATCTCAAATGATATTCTTCCAGTTTCCGGTACAGCGTCGCAATCCCGATTTCAAGCAGCCGGGCAGCTTCGGCTTTGTTGCCTTTGGTATATTCCAGAACTTTATGGATGTGTTCCTTTTCCAGGGAGCGGATGCTCAGGGAGTCTTTTTCCGCCGGTGTTTTTTCGGAATAATGAGGAAGGCTTTCGGCATCCAGGATATTTCCGTTCATCAGGATCAGGCTTCTTTCGACGGTGTTCCTCAGCTCACGGATATTTCCCTTCCAGTCGTTTTTCTCCAGGGTTTTATAATATTCCGGGTTTACCTGAATAGGGTTCAAGTGGAGTTTTTGAGTAAAAATATCTATAAAATTTTTAGCCAGCGCTTTCAGGTCTTCTTTCCGCTCACGAAGCGCCGGAAGCCGGATCTCAAAAATATTCAGCCTGAAATAAAGGTCTTCCCGGAAATGACCCTGTTTTATTTCTTCTTCCAGATCACGGTTGGTGGCGGCAATCAGGCGGAAATCCGATTTGGAAATCTTGGTTTCTCCCATTTTGATAAATTGTTTGGTTTCGAGCACCCGCAGCAGTTTGGCCTGCAGTTCGATTGGCATTTCCCCGATTTCATCCAGGAACAGGGTTCCGCCGTTGGCTTCTTCAACCAGTCCTTTTTTATCCTTAATGGCTCCGGTAAAGGCTCCGGCTTTGTGCCCGAACAACTCGCTTTCCAGAATGTCTTTGCTGAAGGCGGAACAATTGATGGCAACAAAACTGTTTTTTTTCCGGTCGCTGCCTTCATGGAGGGCATTGGCAAAAACTTCTTTCCCGGTTCCCGTTTCACCGGTCAGCAGGACGGTAGCATCCGTTAAGGCTACTTTTTCTGCCAGCCTTTTCGCCTGGAGGATCAGCGGGGAATTTCCGATGATGCTTTCAAAACCTTTTGCAGCGGTACTTTTCTGAACGGTTTTAGACCGGTTGTCCTTCGCCTTTTCCATGGCTCTGTAGGCCAGCGGAATAATTTTATCATTGTCATCGCCCTTCACCAAGTAATCGTAGGCTCCGTTTTTCATCGCCTGAACCGCATCGGTGATATTTCCGAAAGCGGTCATCAGGATAATTTCCAGGTGTGGGTATTTGGTTTTGATGGATTTTACCAGGTCAATGCCGAAAGCATCGGGGAGCCGGACATCACTCAGGACAATATCGAAGTCGTGCTGTTCCAGCATCGTCAGGGCCGAGCGGGCGGTGGAAGCTTCTTTTACGTTAAAATTTTCCTGGGAAAGGATCATCCCCAATAATTTCAGGAGTTTGATCTCATCATCGATGATCAGAATGTTTCCGTGCATGGTGCGATTTTGTAAAACCGGTACAAACTTATCAAATTTATTTTGGATTCGGGAAAGAAAATGAAGAAGGAAAGATCCGGGTCTTTACTTACCGGGATTTCTCAGAACCTGTTCGGGTTTTAATTCAGAAAACTTTCCGTCATCTTTCTTAATTATCTGAATTAAAATAAACTTCGTTTATTCATCATTTTAATATGATAAAATATTTTGACTGACAAACTCAATCTCAATGAGTAGAGTAAACAGCATTGAGCAACTATAAATTGACTTTTAAATTAACATACCTTTGTTTCTTAATGGTAAAAAAATAAACGCTAAATTTAGACAGGCCGTTGATATTCTGTCCAATTCGTTTGTTTAAATGCTTCATCAGCAATCCCGAACATCAGGTTCAATTTTAATATAAATCAAAACTATAGACGTAATAATAAGGAAATTAAGGATTCTTCCTTCACGATTGCTTACCTTTGTATTTACTCTGAATTGTAAGGGTGAAAAATGAAATTTATGATCGAGAAAAGATTTAAGGAAGAAATTCATACCGATAAAAACAACTACGAATATATAACGGTTTCCCATGACGAAAATAAAGTAAGGATCTATACTTTAAAAAACGGATTAAAGGTTTTCCTGGCCCAAAATACGGATGCACCGAGGATACAGACTTATATCCCGGTAAGAACGGGAAGCAATAACGACCCTGCCGATAACACCGGACTGGCACATTACCTGGAGCATATGATGTTCAAAGGGACTTCACGGCTCGGAACCAAAAACTGGGAGAAGGAAAGCGAGCTGCTGAACCGGATTTCGGATTTATATGAAGCCCATAAAGCAGAACAGGATCCGGAGAAAAAGAAAGAAATTTACCGTAAGATCGATGAGGTTTCCCAGGAAGCCAGCCAGTATGCGATTGCCAATGAATATGACAAGGCCATTTCGTCGCTGGGCGCTACGGGAACCAATGCCCATACCTGGTTTGATGAAACCGTTTACAAGAATAACGTTCCGAACAATGAGCTGGAGAAATGGCTGAAGATCGAGAAGGAACGTTTTTCGGAACTTACTTTACGGCTTTTCCACACGGAGCTGGAATCTGTATACGAAGAGTTCAACAGGGCGCAGGATAATGATTCCAGACTGGTGCAGTATGAAATGATGGATGCCCTCTTTCCGACGCATGCCAACGGGCAGCAAACCACCCTCGGAAAAGCGGAACACCTGAAGAATCCTTCCATGAAGGCCATTCATAAGTATTTTGACGAATATTACGTTCCTAATAATTACGCGATGGTGCTGGTAGGCGATCTCGATTTTGAGGATACCATTCAGCTGGTGGACCGCTATTTCGGGACGATCCCTTACCGGGAACTGCCGGAGAAAACACCCGTTGTTGAACAGCCGCTGACCGGAATTGTAAATAGAACGGTAAAAAGTCCGACAACCCCACGTGTTCAGTTGGCCTGGAGAACGGAGAGCTACGGAACCCGGGAAGCCATACTGGCCGATATTGTGGCCAATATTTTAAGCAACAGGGGAGAAGCGGGATTGCTGGATTTAAATATCAACCAGACCCAGAAACTGCTTTGGGGACAGGCCTATTCGGTTGGGCTGAAACAGTATGGTTATTTTTCCATTGTTGCCGTTCCGAAAGAAACCCAGACGCTGGACGAAGCGAAAGAACGGGTACTGGAGCAGGTGGAACTGGTGAAAAAGGGGGAATTCCCGGATTGGATGCTTCCTGCCATCATCAACGATTTCAGGCTCCAACGGATGAAGTCCCTTGAAACAGCGGACGGACTGGCCACCAATCTTTACGATACCTACATCAAAGGCAGGACGTGGGAACAGGAACTGAATGAACTGGACGACTACGCACAGTTTACAAAACAGGATGTAGTGGCTTTTGCCAATGAATTTTTTAAGGATAATTATGTCATCGTCTATAAAGAAAAAGGCATTAACGAGAAACTGATCCGGGTGGAGAATCCTGGTATTACGCCGATTAAAATAAACCGCGAAGCACAATCGGAATTCCTGAAAGAAATCCTTGCGGAAAAAACGGAGGATATTCAGCCGGCATTTATTGATTATCAAAAAGAAATTAAAACCGATTCGGTAAAAGGCAAGAAAATAAGCTTCGTTAAAAATAAATACAATGATATTGCACAAGTGCACTTTATTTTCCCTTTCGGAAGCGATCATGAACGTGATCTCGGAATCTCGATGCAGGTGCTGCAATACCTGGGAACCGATCGTTATGCTCCAGAAGAGCTGAAGAAGGAATTCTTCAAAATAGGAGTGACGAATGATTTTAAAACCACCAATGACCAGCTTCTGATCTCTTTAACCGGACTGGAAGAAAATATCGAGGCGGGAATTGCGCTTCTCCGGCATTGGATGGAAAATGTACAGCCGGATCAGGAAATTTACAAAGATTTCGTGCAGACGGTCCTGGAAAACCGGGCAGCCATGAAGAAAGACAAAGGCAGGATCATGACTGCACTGACGAACTATACGAAACTGGGAGCCTTTTCCCGCTTTACGGATGTGATTTCGAAAGAGGAACTGGAAAGTTTCGGTGTTGAAGTGTTTACCGACCGGATAAAAAAGTTACTCAGATTTCCATACGAGATTTTCTTTTATGGCAGAAACTTTGAGAATTTTACGGCATACATTGGAGAATATACAGAGCAGGAAACGCTTCAGATCCCGGAACCGAGGAAATATCCCGAGCCGGAAACCGGAGGGAATGTCTATTTTACCAATTACGATATGGTACAGATGGAAATGAGCAAAGTAGGAAAGGGGAAAGAAGTGGTTCCTGAAAACTTCGGGAAAATTAATGTCTTCAACGAGTATTTCGGCCGTGGGCTGTCGTCGATTGTTTTTCAGGAAATCCGTGAGAGCAAGAGCCTGGCGTATTCTGCGTATGTTTCTTATGCTGCGAATTCGGAACTGAACCATCCGGATTATATTACGACTTACGTGGGAACACAGCCGGATAAGCTTCAGATTGCCGTAGATACGATGACGGAACTGATGGCTGAACTTCCTGAAGTTCCGGTGCAGTTTGAAAATGCAAGGAATTCGGCTCTGAAGCAGATCGCTTCCCAAAGAGTAACGAGAACTAATATTTTCTTCAATACGTTAAGGCTGAGAAAACTGAACATCCATCATGATTTCAGGAAAGATATTTATCATCAGATCGAAAGCCTGACATTTGAGGATTTAAAAACATTTTACAACCAATACATCAAACCTGTCGATTTCAATACCGCCATCATTGGTAAAAAAGAAAACCTGAATAGGGATGCCGTGGACCAAATGGGAACGTTTAAAGAAGTAAGTCTGAAGGATATCTTCGGACATTAAAAAAAGAGGCTTGGAAAAGCCTCTTTTGTTTTTTACGTCATGGCACAGTCGCCGTCGCCGTCCTGAAATCCGGGGTTGAAGTTTTCAGGAAGATGGCTGATGAGGTTTTTGTGGAACATATACCTTCTTTCGATATCCCGTTGATGGATGGCCGGAAATTTCTTTGAAGTTTCGATAAGACGGTTTATATCAGTTTGATAACTGGTCAATGTTATCACTTTGTGTTTTAAGATAAAATAACTGAGAAAATCGATAAATCGTTCCGGCTCTGCTTTTGAAAAGACATACGGGATTTTTAAATGGCCGTCCCGTAAAAGCAGGAGCGAACCGGAAACCAGCTCATTATTTTCATTAAAGATTTTGATCCAGAAATATCGGAACTGCTTCGAATAACTTGAAAACAGGTAGTTCTCATCTTTCAGCTTACCTTCCAGCACCCAGGGATGGTCGATGAGACCTTTTATTTCGGCCGCATTACGGTTGCTTTTAAACTGAGAAATAAAAACTTTGCTTTCCTCATCGATTTGGTTCAGGATTTCAAACCGGAAATCCGGTTTTTTAGCAAAACTATTTTTTACTGAAACCAGTGAATTGATTAGTGAATCTGCAACCCGGAAAAAAGGCCGTACAGGTTTTGTCTTAGGCTTTTTAGACGGAATCATATGCGCGAGATCCGTTCTGAAATAATATCTTTTTCCGTGCTTGGGCTGTATATATTCAAAAACGCCCATTTTATTGTAAAGGCCTTCTGCTTCTTTGGTAAATTCCGTGATGGCAATGTTTCCGTCATATTCTTCAAACGCTTTATTCAGTAGATTTTGGGCAATCCTTTTTCCGCGGAATTCATTGCTGATGAACAGCGTGCTCAGCCAGGCATAACGGAAGGTTTTTCCCTCTGTTACAAACTGATCGGGAAAGCAGCCCAGGTAGCCCGCCAATTTATCGTCATCAAAAGCAAGGATCAGTAACGTTTGATCTTCGTTTGCTTTCGGATTGCTGATATGGGAAACCGCGCGGTGCTGAGTGATCGGACGAAAATCGTATTTTTTGTAATCGCCGGATGATACAAATGCTTCAAGCTGTTTTTTATTGAACGTTTTCAGATGGATCATGGTCTTACGATTTTATTTTTGTTCAGCAGTTTTTTTAACCTGAAATAAGCGACCTCTTTCTTCAGTATCGTTTCGGCCGGTTCACCGTTTTCCATGGGAATTCGCTGGAAGTTCCTTTCGACACTGTCGAGCTTGATGCCCGCACATCCGAAAGTACAAAAGACTTCTTTGTTTTCAAACATTTGATCGAAAAATTCTTTTCTTACCCCGAAATCGGTAAAAGGAAAAGCAAAACTTTCATATAAGAAACCGTACCGTTTCAGGTAACCGAACGTTTTGCCGGTGGTTTCCAGCTGCTGACCAACGGATAATTCATGGTACAAAGGATGGTCCCAGCTGTGGGAAGAGATCCCGAAGCCTTTCCGGGCAGCATTTTTCAGCTGATCCAGCGTCATATAAGGCTGCTGTTGTTTCAAAAATGTATTGAAATCAACTTCCAGAAGCTCCGCCAGCCGGTCGAGAAGTTCCTGCTGCAAATAGCCGGTCTTTAAAATTTGCCGTACGGGATATTCTTTGGATGGCAGAATGCTGAACAGATCAGGATGGATGTTTTTATTTGCCTTAACTTTTTCAGCCAGCAGGCTTGCCTTGCACCGGAACATCAGATTTTTATTATCGATGAACTCCGGGTTGATAAAGTTGATGGCATAAATCCCTTTCCGTTCCAGAATAGGCATTACGACCTCATAAAACTCCCTTAATCCGTCATCAAATGTAAGCAGTGCGATCTTCTTTTTAGGCCGGAAATTACCATGCACAAAATCTTTAAATTCCTCCCAGGTGACAAACTGGAAATGTTTGCCTAAAAAATCGAGATCCTGCTCAAACTGTCTAGTATTTTTATACGGAATAATGCTTTTAAGATGTGGAAGGTTTTCATCGGAAACACAGTGGTAAACGGGCAGACAATAGTCCAGAGGAAATGTTTCTGCAATATTTTCCCTTTCAAAATTTGACAAGAAATTGATGATTCCGTTTTTCATTCAGATGTTAAAAATAAAAAAGAATCTATTTAAATGGTTGAAATATTTAAATAGATTCTTCAGATATGTTGTTAAAATTTACTTTACAATCTTCATTTCATCCACCAGCCATTTGGAATCGGCAAATTTATCGATGATGAAAAGAATGTACTTCGTATCTACCATAATGTTTCGGCTGAATCGCGGATCGTAATTGATATCGCTCATTGTACCTTCCCACTGACGGTCAAAGTTAAGTCCTACCAGGTTTCCGTATGCATCAAGGGCCGGGCTTCCGGAGTTTCCGCCGGTGGTATGGTTGGTCGCGGTAAATCCTACCGGAACGTCACCTGTTTTGTCTTTATACACGCCGAAATCTTTTTTGCTGTACAAGTCAATCAGTTTCTTCGGAACATCAAATTCGTAATCTCCCGGAACATATTTTTCCATCACCCCTGCCAGGTGCGTCTGGTAGTTGTAGGAAACCGCATCTCTCGGTGAAGAACCTTTTACTTTTCCATAGGTTACACGAAGGGTGGAATTGGCATCCGGGAAGAACTTTCGGTCTTTATCCGTTTTGATCTGCTGTGCCATGTAGGTTTTCTGTAAAGCGTCGATCTTCGTCTGTAAAGTAGTAAACTGAGGATCTGCTTTCGTCATATAAGTGTCTCTCATCGACAGGTAAAGCTGATAAACAGGGTCTTTTTTAATGGTTTTGATCAGCTTGTCCTGATTGGAGAAAGCCTTATCGATATCCTGGCTTAATGAAGCACCATTAATTTCGCTTCTTCCTGTAATCACGGAGTTTTTGGAGATATCTTCGATGATCTGGATATTCTTGGCCTCGTTTTTATATTGATCAAATCCGGACGGCAGGAATTGCGGTGCCGTTTTGTTGGCGTAAAGAGCAAGCAGTTTGGCCGTTACTTTGGCATCCAGCTCTGCATTGTAATCTTTGTAGAAAGAAGTCAGCCTGCTTTTGAATGCCGCGGTGCTTTTTTCATCGGCTCTTCCGGCTTCAACCGCGGTAATGTACCCGTAGTACAGGTTGGCCAGCATCAGGGTTTCTGCATTTCTTACCGTTTCAGAATAATATGCATTGTTTAAAGCATAAGGCGCCTGCTCGGCGTATAGCCTGTTCATCTGGTCGATGGTGGATTTGATCTCCGGATTTTTGGCCGCCAGCGTCCCTTCGTACATTATTTTTTTCTGTACGGCATTTGATTTTTTCAATCCTTCCACTTCACCAATCCATTTTTTCCAGTAATTGGCTACTGAAGCATATTTTGAAGCATATTGGATCCGCGTGGCAGCATCCGTACGCATTTTTTCATCCAGTGTTTTTAATGCCACGTCCCGTACTGCAATTCTGGCAGGATCAATTTCCGTCATGATCTTTTCAACGGCGATCGCCGGAAGGTATTCCGTAGTTCTTCCCGGGAATCCGAAAACAAAAGTGAAATCATTTTCATTTTTATCCTTGATGGAAACCGGAAGGTAGTGCTTCGGAACATACGGCACGTTATCTTTGGAATATTCTGCCGGTTTGTTGTTTTTATCGGCATAAATCCTGAACATGGAGAAATCCCCGGTATGTCTGGGCCAAACCCAGTTATCCGTATCGGAACCGAATTTCCCGATGCTCTGCGGCGGTGCCCCCACCAGACGGATGTCCTTGAAGGTTTCTATCGTATACGCGTAAAACTTATTCCCATAATACATGGACTTTACGGAAATCGACTGATACGGCTCGGTTTTCTGGGAGTTTTTATAGACTTCGATATTTTTGGCAATCTGCTTGGACAGCTCAGGCTCCTGAAGGTTATCCGTTCCCTGTAGGATCTGAGGGGTAACTTCTTTGATGTCGACAATAAAATCTACTGTCAATCCCGGATTCGACAGTTCGCCCGTCATGTTTTTAGCCCAGAATCCATTGGATAAAAGGTCGTTCTGAACCGTAGAATGCGCCTGGATCTGTCCGTATCCGCAGTGGTGGTTGGTTAGCAGAAGGCCTTTAGGCGAAATAATTTCTGCCGTACACCCGCCGTTGAACTGCACCACGGCATCTTTAATGCTGGGTTTCTGCGGATTGAAAATGTCTTTGGCAGAGATCTTCATTCCCAAATCTTTCATCTCCTTTTCATTAAGCTCTGTCGGAATCCACATTCCGCCGTATTGCTGTGCAAACGTCATTACAGCCGGCAAAAGAAATACAGATAAGAGTATCTTTTTTGTCATAATCAAAATTTTGTCCCAATTTACGAAGAAAATTTCATGTTTAAGAGGTTAAAGTTCCGGGTTAAAATTTACAGATGAACTGAACTCGATTTAAACTTCAGAATGAAGGCTGAAAGAGAGATGCTGGATGATTGAAGTTTTTTCATGTCGATATTCACGGAAGTTTAATAGTGAATGGTCAATGGTGAATTGTGAATTTTTTGCAGCAGCCTTGATAGCAATGTCTTTAATTATGACTAAATTGAACTTATCAGCTTTATATTTTTGAACACGAAGGGCACAGAGATTTTTTTATGAGGGCTGTTGTCAGGTTCACAAAGCCGTTTCACTTATAGAAGCACACGAAGTTCAATAGAATACCAACGATTTAAGTATTTAAAGAGTATTTTTTGTAAGCTGCTAAAAGAAATGCGGTCCGAAGTCTTGATTCATCAGCTTTTCTTATTAAATAATATTAAACCTTAACTCTTGAATTGTGAATTTTTGCAGCAGTCTTGATAGGAGTGTCTTTAATTCTGACCAAATTGAACTTATCAGCTTTATATTTTTGAACACGAAGGACAGAGAGATTTTTTAATGAGGGCTGTTGTAAGGTTCACAAAGCCGTTTCACTTATAGAAGCACACCAAGTTCAATGTAATACCTAAGTATTGAAGAGTATTTTTTGTAAGCTGCTAAAAGAAATACGGTCCTAATTCTCGATTCTTCAGCTTTTCTTATCTTATTAAATTTAAACCTTGAATTGTGAATTTTTGCAGCAGTCTTGATAAAAATGTCTTTAATTGTGACTAATTTGAACTTATAAGCTTTATATTTTGAACACAAAGGGCACAGAGATTTTTTAATGAGGACTGTTGTAAGGTTCACAAAGCCGTTTCACTTATAGAAGCACACGAAGTTAGCTGCTAAGAGAAATTCGGTCCGAAGTCTTGATTCATCAGCTTTTCTTATTTTATTAAACAATATTAAACCTTGAACCTTAAACCTTGAACCTTGAATCTTGAATCTTGAATTTTCCCCCGGCTTAATTTTTGCTGCTGAAAAAGCATTCAACACCAAAATCACTCATTATGAAATACCCGATGCAAATACTAGGTATGGCTGCCATTACGCTTTTAGCTTCCTGTACCCAGAAAGATAAAAATCCGGAAATTGATGTCACGGCAAAGTCGGATCCGATGGCAATCCAGGCTCCTGTTGACAGTACCAATACGACAACTTCGGCAAAAGGCGATACGTCCGAAAATGCTTTGGACTGGGCGGGCACCTACGAAGCGGTGGTCCCATGCGCGGACTGTCCGGGAATAAAAACGGATTTAACATTAAATAAAGATAAAACCTTCAGCATCACTGAAGAATACCTCGAACGAAACTCCAAAAATCAGGACAAAGGAAGCTTTGAGTGGGATGCTGTCGGAAAAGTGATCACCCTAAAAGGAAAAGATTCTAATTACAAATACAAAGTGGGCGAAAATACCCTAACCCAGCTTGATATGAGCGGTCAGCCGATCGACGGCCCGAATAAGGATTTGTATGTATTTAAAAAGAAATAATAAAAGAGGCTTGAGGCCTCTTTTTTATTAAAATTCATAACTGATGATTTTTTTGTCCTCCATTAAGGCTTCCGTAAGAGCCTGATGGTGTGCATTTTTTCCGACAATGATCCAAGAGGTAATCACTTTCCCTTGATCATACTTCTGTTTTGAGACCATGAATCTCAGGTGGTATTTTTTAAACAGCGTTTCGCAATAGGCAAGGTCATGAGGGTTGACAACAGCTATTTGGTACTCGCGGATTTTATGCTCGCGGTCGATCAGCTTTTCAAAATAAGTCAGCGAACTTAAAATAACGAGTACCAGGAGAGTGCCCAGAACAGCAAGGTAGACATAGCCCGAACCCACGGCCATCCCGATAGAAGCCGTTGCCCAGATCGTCGTGGCCGTGGTGATTCCGTCGATTTTGTTATCTCCTTTAAAGATAACGCCGGCTCCCAGAAACCCGATACCGGTAATAATGTTGGCGGCGATTCGGTCGGGGTCATCAATGCCGATTTTAATTGAAAGAACAGTGAAAAGGCACGAGCCGAAGCAGATGAGAATGAAGGTCCGCAGCCCCGCTGATTTATTCCGGTATTCGCGTTCTGCACCGATAAGGATTCCGAGGACCACGGAAATGAAAATAAGCAGCAATTCGTTCTGAATCGAGTGATCATTTAGAAATTCCATTGTTAAAATCTTTACTTTTCATCTAAAGTTACATGAAAAAAACGGATGGTTTTATGACTGTAGTTATTTGAATAAAAAAAAACTGTCCGGAGACAGTCTTTTAATATTTTTTGGTTTTTAGAATTATTGTTTCTCCACGAGGTCCAGAAACTGCTGCTCATCCAAAATTTCAATCGTTCCGATGCTCTGCGCTTTTTTCAGCTTGCTGCCGGCCTTTTCGCCTACCACCAGGTAATTCAGGTTTTTGGAAACTGCTGAAATGTTTTTTCCGCCATGCTTTTCCACCATTTCTTCTGCGGCTTCCCGAGTAAATAACGATAATTTTCCGGTAAACAGGAAGGTTTTTCCTTCGAGTACATTCGACAGAACTTCATTGGTACTTTCGCCTTTTTCCAGCTGAACCCCGTAAGATTTTAATCTTTCGAGCATCAGGATATTCTCGGAATTATGGAGGAAATCGTACAGACTGACGGCGATTTTGGCGCCGATGTCTTCCACCTGGCAAAGTTCCTCAACGGTTGCATTTTTCAGCTCATCGATGGTCGGGAAATTTTTCACAAGCTTTTTGGCAACGGTTTCCCCTACATGTTTGATGCCGATGCCGTACAGGACCTTTTCAAAAGGGATTTCTTTCGATTTTTCGATTCCTGAAATAATATTCTGGGCCGATTTCTCTGCCATTCTTTCCAACGGAAGGAGCTGTTCTTTCGTCAAGGCATAAAAGTCGGCAGGATTTTCAATTAAGCGTTCCCGGTATAATTGCTCGATGGTTTCGCTTCCTAGGTTTTCGATATTTAAAGCCTTCCGGGAAACATAGTGGATCATTCTTCCCACCACCTGCGGCGGACAGTGCAGTTCGTTCGGGCAGAAATGGATGGCCTGGTCTTCGATTTTTACCAGCTCCGTTCCGCATTCCGGGCAGTTTTTGATGTATTCGATCTCCTTGCTGTCTTCAGCTCTTTTTTCCGGATTCACGGCAACGATTTTCGGGATGATTTCACCGCCTTTTTCTACGTATACAAAGTCATACTCATGCAGATCCAGCTTTTTGATGATGTCTTCATTATGAAGTGATGCCCTTTTTACAATGGTTCCGGCCAGTAAGACCGGTTTCAGATTGGCCACCGGGGTAATTGCTCCTGTTCTTCCGACCTGATAGGTTACTTTATCCAGCTGGGTTTCCACTTTTTCAGCCTTAAATTTATAAGCCATGGCCCATCGCGGGGATTTTGCGGTGTATCCAAGCTGTCTTTGCTGTTTTAATGAATTTACTTTCAAAACGATCCCGTCGATTTCAAACGGCAGGTTGTGCCTTTCCAGGTCCCAGAAAGTGATAAATTCCTGTACTTCGGCCATGGTCTTGCATAATCTGGCCTCCCGGGAGGTTTTAAAACCCCAGGATTTGGCCTTTTCAAGAAGCTCCCAATGCGATTCGGCAGGGATTTCTTCTGAAATATACTGATACAGTACGGAAGACAGTCCGCGTTTGCGTACCTCGCCGCTGTCCTGCATCTTCAGGCTGCCGCTGGCTGTATTCCTTGGGTTCATAAACGGATCCAGGCCATCCTCTTCCCGCTGTTTATTGATCTTGTCGAAGTTTTTCCGGGTGAGATAAATTTCGCCCCGCATAAAAAAATGTTGTGGAAAATCGCCTTTCAGCTTCAGCGGGATATCAGAAATCGTGCGGACATTCCCTGTAATTTCATCCCCTTGGAAACCATCGCCCCGGGTAACCGCCTGTACCAGTTTTCCGTTTTCATAGAGGATCGAAATTGAAGCTCCGTCGTATTTCAGCTCGGCAACGAATTCCGCAGGACCGTCGATGGTTTTGATGATCCTTTTTTCCCAGTCTTCAAGATCGTCGAAATCGTAGGAATTGTCCAGGGAATACATTCTGAATTTATGCTGAATGGTCGGGAACACTTTGGTAATGCCGCCGCCTACGCGTACCGTAGGGGAGTTTTCATCATAGAATTCGGGATGTTTGGCTTCCAGGTCGCGAAGTTCCTCCAGCAGCATGTCGAAATCATAGTCTGAAATGGTTGGCATGTCGAGGAGGTAATAATTTTCGTTGTGCTGGTGAAGTTCTTTGCGGAGATCTTCTATTTTCTGTTGGATATTTTCGGACATCGGGTTTCTATCTTTTCAGCAAAAATAGCTAAATCCGGTGTAAAAAATAAGACAATCGCTCATTCTGAGAAAATTAAAAAGATGTAACATCATTCAACAAACTGACTGTCTACAAAATAAATTACATGTTAAAACTTATTTAACATAATGTTTCGATAAAGTTTAAAAAATGTTAAAACTCCCTTAAACGCAGGGTTCGATAAGGCAGGATACCTTTGCATGCAGCTAATTTGAAAAATATGAAAAGAGTAAAAATTGTATTAGGATTATTGTTCCTGAGTTTCGGGACACTGGCTTATGCACAGACCACGCAGGCTTCCATTACCGGGAAAGTAACCGGTACCGGAAAAGCCCCGCAGGAAAAGGTAAAAGTTACGATCGTTAATGAATCCACAGGATTCAGAACGGAAACGGAAACCAATTCCAGAGGAGAATATATCTTTAAGGAAATTCCTTTGGGCGGACCTTACACCGTAATGGTGAATGATGAAAAGAGGGAGGGCTATAACGTCAACTTTGGCGACCAGGTAACGGTAAACATGGACCTGGCGAGTGAAAAATCCATAGAAGAAGTGGTTGTCGTAGGAAACCTGAAAAATAAAATCGGAAATTTAGGAGCGGCAACTGCCATCACGACAAAAAATATCGGGATACTGCCGGTGAACGGAAGGAATTTCGCCAATCTCGCGGAATTATCCCCTTTAAGCGGTAAAAACGGAAGTATTTCAGGACAGCTGGGCTCTTCCACAAACTTTACTATTGACGGGATGACGGCCAAAAACCCGACCTCTGCTGGCGCAACCACAAGCCGAAGCAATGCGCCGTTTTCCATTTCCATTGAAGCGGTGAGGGAATTTAAAGTGACCACCAACCAATATGATGTGACATTGGGAAGAAGCGGCGGCGGAACCATCAGTGCCGTTACGAAATCCGGAACCAATACATTTTCCGGAAGTGCCTGGGAATATTTAAGAACAAACTGGCTCTCCAGCCCATATGACATCCGCGGAAATAAGAGAAACGTCGATTTCTCAACCTCGCAGTTCGGTTTCTCTTTAGGCGGACCGATCATTAAAAATAAACTCCATTTCTTCATGGCGTGGGATCACCAGCTGGATTCCCGTCCGTTACAGATTGCCGACATCCAATCACATGAGGATGAGCTGAGGCTGAATACCACGACCGCCACTTTAAATAAATTCCTGGACGTGGCAAGGGCAAAATACGGCGTGGCAAGCAGCCCTCAGTTCGGAAGTTTCGATAAGGTAAGAAATTCCGATGCCGCCTTTTTACGTCTGGACTGGCAGATTAATGACAAGAACTTACTGACCTTAAGAAACAACTTTACTTACGATCTGAACAAAATCGGATTGGCAGACAATACGGCCATTACTGCTTTTGAATCGTATGGAAACGATAAGAACCTGGACAACAGCTTATTGCTTACCCTGCGTTCGAACCTGAAGCCTAATTTAACGAACGAACTGAAGGCACAATACCTGTACACGTTCCAGGACAGTTACCAGAATGATCAGCTGGGGCATCCGGTACCGAGAGCCATCGTTGAAAATATCGTTACCAGCATCGACGGGAAGGACAAAGCAACCAATATCCAGATCGGAGGCCACCGTTTCGCGCAGGAAAGCTTCAGAAACAATGTATTCCAGCTGGTAGACAATTTATATTACAATACCGATAAAATTAAATATACTTTCGGGGCCGATTTAATGTATACCATGGCCAAGTCCGTCTACGGAAGTGAGGTAAACGGAAGGTTCCATTTCCGGGAAAATCCTGCACAGACTGGCGATAACCTGTATAATTTCAATAACCAGATCGCATACCGTTTTTACAGAGAAGTTCCTTTAATGGCTGATCCGTCCGTAAAATCCAATATTTATAACCTTGGGGTATATGGGCAGATCCAGACGAAGGTGGCCAAAGGACTTGATTTGATGGCCGGCTTAAGACTGGATTACGGCGGCTATCCGAAAGCCGGATTCAACCAGAAACTGTATGATGAAATGGGAATAAGGACGGATAACCAGATCCAATCGTTCATCATACAGCCGAGATTTCAGTTTGACTGGAATATCAATGAAGGAAATAAAGATTTTTTGAGATTCGGAGCCGGAATATTTTCATCGGATATCAACAATTATATGATCATCAACAACCTGGTGTTCGACGGAAGGCATCTGGCAACGGTGGATGTCAATCCTTCGCAGATCGGTCTGAAACCGGATTTCATCAGCTACCGGAACGATTACGGAACAGTTCCTACCTTATCCCAATACCAGCTTCCCACCATTAATTATACCGGGAAAGATGCTAAAATCCCGGTGGTTTACAAAGCAAACGTTTCGTATACCCATTTCTTTAATGAAAGATTCAGGGCAGGCATTGCGGCTTACATGGCTTTGGGAAGAAACAACTATTTCTATTATGACCGGAATATGGTGGCCAATCCGTATTTCACACTGGATAACGAAGGAGGAAGGGGTGTGTTTGTTCCGGCCGCTTCTATTGCCGCTAACGGAACCCTGAACTGGAAAGACGGAAGGATCAACAAAAACTTCGGAAGGGTTTTGGAACTGGTGAGTGACGGAAAAGTAAACCAATTCTCTTTTGTGGCAGACACCAGCTACCGTTACTGGAGAGACGGGGAAATTACGGCAAGCTATACCTGGGCGGATATTAAAGACAATACGTCCTACAATGGAAACGTTGCCAATTCGGCCACTTTATCTACGCCGGTAGCCAGCGATCCTAGAAACCTGAGAATGTCGTATTCCGATAACCAGTTCAGGAATAAAGTGGTGATCTACGGAAATTCGCCGACGATTGCAGGATTTACCCTGGGGATCCGCTATGCGGGAATGGGAGGAACGCGTTTCTCCGTACTGGCCGGCGGAAATGTAAACGGGGATTTTGTGGATTCCAACGACCTGGCCTACATCTTCCCGAACCTGACCCAGACGCTGATCGATAATCCTGAAGTGGGAACGGCACTGAAGAATTACATTACCGATTACAATAATAAAATTGCGGAAAGAAATGGCGGAAAGAATGGCTTCTACGGAGTATGGGATGTGCGTGTCGTAAAAAAGATCAAATTTGAAAAAATCGGTGCTTTTGAACTATCAGTCGATATTTTCAACGTGGCTAACCTACTGAATAAAGAGTGGGGCGTGAACAAATCCTATGGCAACACCTCGCTATACAGGATCACCGGATTCGACCAGGCCACCAAACAGTTCAAGTACAGCCTGAATACCAGCGGTCTGGAGCCGTTGAGCGGAAACCCATACCAGATCCAGATCGGAGCGAAGTATACGTTCTGATAATGTGAATGGTCAATGGTCAATAGTGAATGGTGAACGGTCAATCGTGAATTACTTAAGATGAATTAACGTGAAATAGACTGTATTTAACTTATTTTCGGTTGTTTGTTTAAATGTGAAATTGAAATCCAGTTGGTTGAATCAGGATTTTAGACAGGGTTTTTATTAATTATTTATGTTAATAAGGAAACTTCCGACATCCAGCTTCCTTCTTTCAGTCTGTTGATCCGATTTCTACTTTGAGTTTATGTTAAATTATTTAAATTCATCATTCACTTACCGAAGCAAAATTCACCATTCCCTTAAATTTATATACCTTTATCTGAAAGTTGAAAAGCTTTTGCGTTTAATATTTAATTTATATTATGAAAAATTTTATCTTAGGGTTAGCAGTTTTAAGCACAGTGGTTATGAAGGCACAAACCCAGGTTATCGCCCACAGAGGGTACTGGCAGACCCAGCCGCCGACAACGGAAAATTCTCTGAAGTCGCTGGAGAATGCACAGAAGTTGAAGATCTACGGTTCCGAATTCGATGTCCGGATGACGAAGGATGGGGTTCTGGTGGTAAACCATGACGAGCACCACGCCAAAATGGAAATCTCCGAAACCGATTTTAAAACACTTGAACAGGTGAAATTGTCCAACGGCGAAGATTTTCCTACTTTAAAAGATTATCTGAAACAGGGAAAAAAAGACAAGGCCCTGAAACTGATCGTTGAAATAAAGCCTGACAAAACCAAGGAAAAAGAGGATGAGCTGACGGCAAAGACGATTAAAATGATTAAAGACATGAAACTGGGAGCCCAGTGTGAATTTATTTCTTTCAGCCTGAACATCTGTAAGGAAATCAAAAAGCTGGAACCTTCTTTTAAAGTACAGTACCTGAAAGGAGAGCTTTCTCCACAACAGATCAAAGACGAGGGACTGGACGGAATCGATTACCATTACAGCATTTTCCAGAAAAACCCGAGCTGGATTGCCGATGCAAAAGCTCTGGGACTGATTACCAATGCATGGACGGTAAATGATACAGCGGTGGCCGACGAACTGAAAAAGCAGGGCATCGGATTCATTACGACAAATATCCCGGATCAGCTTAAAAAATAAACCGGTTTTATTTAAAAACTTAGAATAAAACAGCCCGTCTCTTTTAAGGCGGGTTGTTTTTATTAATACCTGAACAGAGGTAATTGAAGTATGTTTAAGATTAAAGCAGTGTTAATAAAATTCAATAAAGATCCCGGTTATCATAATTTGAAGCAGTACAGTATTTTTTATGAAAACTGGAAATTCTTTAAATACTTATAAATAATGAATGGTAAATGCTTCGTGGTATGCATATGGTATCTTTCATTATCTCGTAAAAAGACAATGAAGGTAGGTAAATAAAACCACCTTATCATATTAAAAATGCTTAATTGTTTTAATCTGCTGTTAATCAAAAATCTATCATTTCCAGTTAAACATAAATTAATATTTCGTTTAATAATTCTTTAATATCTGTTAAAACCGTGTTAAACCCGTACTCATATTGTCGTTTTATTTTTGCGCAAACAAAAAGGATATGCGTAAAGCAACACAAAAAGTACTCATTTTATCATTAGCAGGACTCGTCAGTGTAGAAGTGGCTGCCCAGCAAAAGGCAAAAAAAGATACCATTAAAAACATTGATGAGGTAGTGGTAACCGCTTTGGGAATTAAAAGAAAAAACAAAGCGCTAGGATATTCTACAGAAACCATCAATTCGGACCAGCTGTTAAGAACACAGAATACGCATTGGACAAGTGCACTGGAAGGAAAGGTTGCGGGACTTAAAATTCAGACTGCCGGGGCCGGACCTCTGGCAACACCCAGAATTACTTTAAGAGGAGACGTTTCAATGAGCAGTATGGCTGATAATCAGGCTCTTATTGTTCTGGATGGTGTCCCGTTGAATTCAAGAACAGTAGGTACCGGAACGCCGGCCTATGGTGCGGGTGCGGGAGGTGATGTCCCGATTGATTACGGAAACGACCTCAGCAGCATCAATCCTGATGATATTGAAAGCATCACGGTACTGAAAGGGCCGAGTGCCTCCGCTTTATACGGATCCAGAGGTGCCTTGGGTGCCATTATGATTACAACAAAATCAGGAAAGACAAAAAACGGTAAGATTCAGGTAACACTAAACTCCTATACCAGTTTCGAATCGGTCCTGAAGTGGCCCGACTATCAGTATGAATATGGCCAGGGAACTTTGCAAAAGGATAAAACCGGAAATTATTATTATTCTTATGGCTTATCACCCGATGGCGTAAATACAGGATCTACCAGCAGTGCCTTCGGACCGAAGTTTGAAGGGCAGTCTTTTTTCCAGTATGATCCTACGGTACAGGGACAGAGCAAAGAAAGACAGCTTTGGAGACCTTACAAAAACAACATCAAGGATTTCTGGGAAGTGGGAAGCACTTTCTCAAACAATCTTTCCATCGAAAATTCCAATGACAGAACCGCATTCAGGGCATCGCTTTCTTACCTTAAAAATGAATGGATGATGCCGAATACAGGTCTTGAAAAATGGGGTGCAGCCATATCTGTCGATCATAAAATCAATGATCGTTTCAAGGCCAACATCAAATTATCCTATAACCAGACGAAAAGCGATAATCTTCCTGCTACGGGATACAATAACCAATCGATTTCCTACTTCATGATCTTCCAGAATCCGAATGTGGATCTGGCATGGTACCGGCCGATCTGGAAAGCAGGGCAGGAGCAGGTTGACCAGATCCACCCGTTCAGTTCCTATATTGATAACCCTTATCTTATTGCCTATGAAATGACAAACAGCCTGGATAAGCAGAACATTGTAGGAAATGTAAGTTTAAACTACCAGATTGATAAACATTTCGATGTATTGCTGAGATCCGGGATGGCCGTCAATGATGAATTCCGTACCCAGAAAAGGCCGTGGAGTTCAGCAAACTTCCTTCAGGGGTATTACAGGGAGCAGTATGTGGACGGGTTCAATTTTAATAATGATTTAATGATCAATTATAAAAATACCTTCGGTGCATTCAACTTTTCTGCAACGGCGGGAGGTTCTACGCAGTATTTTGAACAGCTGACCAAAGATTATTATGCACTGGGTCTTAAAAAAGCAGGGGTTTATAACCTTACCAATGCCATATCGCAGCGCTTCGACATCCCGCAGCCATATGATAAAATGGTAAGCAGTGTGTACGGACTGGCTTCATTAAACTATAAAGATAAAATCTTTCTGGATGTTACCGCCCGTAACGACTGGAGCAGTACTTTACCGAAAGCCAACCGGTCTTATTTCTATCCATCGGTATCTTCATCGTTCATTCTTTCCGATATTTTCGCATTGAAAAGCAGCCGGTTCAACTTCTGGAAGTTTAGGGCTTCCTGGGCGCAGACCGGAAATGATACCGAGCCTTATCAGCTGCTGAACTATTACAATCCGAGTCTTGCATTTCCGGGATCCGTTGAGGTATCTAGCCGCTACCTGAACCCGAATTTGCGTCCGGAAATGCTTACCAATATAGAGGGCGGAATGGATTTCAGCCTTTTCAACAACCGGTTAACTTATAACATTACCGCTTATCAGAGTAACTCGGTAGATCAGATCATCAGGAATGTTCCGGTGCTTTGGGAAACAGGATATACCCAGCGGGTAATCAATTCCGGTGAAATCAGGAACCGCGGAATCGAAATGATGCTGAACGCCTACCCCGTAAAAAACAAAAATTTTACCTGGAATGTATCCGCAAACTGGTCGATGAACAGAAACAAGATCTTATCGCTTCCTCAAGAATTCAACGGGCAGCCGTATACTTACGCAAGTGTCGGAGGAGTGGTATATTATAACGCTGTGGTAGGAGGATCTCTCGGAGACTTGTATGGGTACGGACTGATGTACGCTCCGGACGGTCAGGTCGTATACGGAAGCGACGGATTAACGGCCAAGCCGGCGCAGATGAAAAAAATCGGAAATGCCTACCCGAAATGGAGGGCCGGAATTCAGAACGAATTCAGGTATAAAAATATTTCCGTAAGCTTTTCTTTCGATGGGCAGTATAAAGGAATGGCTTATTCCCAGTCGCACCACAAAATGTCTGAACAGGGGAAGCTTGCTCATACGCTTGAAGGAAGGGAAAACCCCGGAGGTCTGATTGTCGGACAGGGCGTTGTGCAGAATGCAGACGGTTCTTACGTTCCAAATACAAAAGGAATCCTTGTATCTGCTTACTATGCGGATTATTACAGAAGGGCCAACGTGGAAACCAATACATTCGATACTTCCTTTATTAAGCTGAGGGATGCAAGAATTGCCTATTCATTCCCGAAATCAGTTACGGGTCCGTTAAAAATTACAGACTTAACCCTTGCACTTTTCGGAAAAAATCTCTGGATGTGGACCAAGTTTCCGCTGTTTGATCCGGAAGCCGCAACGCTGGATAACGCTACCATTACACCGGGGGTGGAGATGGGGCAATTGCCGGCATCACGTACCATCGGTTTCCAGCTTAATGTAAAATTTTAAATCTTAAGACATGAAAAAAACAATAATTAAATACATGCTTCTGGCAGGCATTGCTTGTACAGCAGCTTCATGCAACAGAACGTCTGATGAAATAAATACAGACGACAGCAAAATCTATGAGCCTGAAGTATCCAGCTTTCTGGCACCTTTACAGTATAATCTTGCATCTGTAGGATATTCGAGAGCGAATGACTTTACCTTCGATATCATGCAGGTTTCCCTGGATTTTCCAAATGAAGGAAATACCCTGAGCCGTTACAATATTACCGAGAATACAGGAGCCGGTTACTGGAACAACAGCTACAAGTGGGCCAAGCAGATTTACGAAATGAAAAAATCTGCAGTAAACAGCAGCGATAAAAATTATGAAGCCATTGCCCTGGTTCTGAATGCATGGGCCTATTCCAATCTTACCGATACGTATGGAGACGTTCCTTTTACCGAAGCATCGAGACTGGATGAAGGAATCAGCCAACCGAAATTTGATCAGCAAAAAAACATCTACATCCAGATGCTGGAAGATCTTAAAAGGGCAAATTCTCTTTTTGTTACGACAAAAACTTTAACAGGAACCGACCTGTTCTACAATGCGAACAACGATGTTAACGGAATAACAACCTGGAAGAAATTCTGTAATTCTCTTAGCTTGAGGCTTCTGACAAGAATCCTGAAGAGAAACGGTGAAGTGAATGTCTATGAAAGAATCCAGGAAATTGTAAATAATCCAACGGTTTATCCGGTATTCCAGAGCAATTCGGAAACGGCAAAACTGAATATTACCGGAGTGGCTCCGCTGATGCCACCGATTGCAAGACCGCAGGATTTTACCACCGGACGTGCCGCTTCAGAATTTTTTGTTGAAACTTTGAAAGGGAATAATGATCCGAGGATGGCTCTGTTTTTCAGCCAGGCTAAAAACCTTCAGGGTTCGAATATCGGATATAAAGGGGCTCCCTCAGGTTATGCTTACGGGATGGTCTTCGATTATCAGCCTTCCAACATGAACCAGAACCTGGCCAAAGCTCCTCTGAATATTCTCATATATCCTTATGCGGAATTACAGTTTATCCTTTCGGAGCTTGCTCTTAAAGGCATTATTTCGGGAAATGCCCAAACGTTCTATGAAAACGGAGTAAAAGCCACTATCGAACAGTGGGGTTCTACCATGCCTTCCAATTATTTTTCCAACCCCAAAGTAGCATACAACGGAACTCTGGAAAGGATCATGCTTCAGAAGTATGTGGCCCTGTTCTTCGTAGACCAGCAGCAGTGGTTTGAAAAAAGAAGGACCGGCTTTCCGGTATTGCCAAACAACGGAGGCTTGCTGAATAACGGCATCATGCCATCACGGCTGATGTATCCGCCAAATCCAAGAGTATTGAATGCCACCAATTACCAGGCAGCGGTACAACAGATGGGCGGCGACAACATCAACGTAAAAATGTGGTGGGATAAACCCTAATTGAAAGAATTACATCATCAATCCATTGCTGAATATTAATGCCTTTGCGAACGAAAAAAATCAACGGTTTTTAAATAAAATTCTTTGCAGACGCAGCGTTAGAAACAAGCAGTCACAAACAAGCTAATTAAGATTAACAATGAACATAAAATTTTTAATGCCCTGCATGCTGATTTCAGCCATGGCATTCTCCCAGGCTTCCGTTTCGGGATATGTATATGAAGACGGTAATAAAAACCAGAAAAAAGAAAACCGCGAAAGAGGAATTGAAGGCGTAGCCGTTTCCAATGGCGCCCAGGTGGTCCTTACTGATAAAAACGGGAGGTACAGCCTGCCGGTTCAGGACGGACAGACCATCTTCGTGATCAAACCTTCAGGATACATGACCCCGGTAAACAGCAACAATCTCCCCCTGTATTACTATCAGTATAAACCGAAAGGATCACCAGCCGATTTTAAATATAAAGGTTCGGCACCTACCGGAGAGCTTCCGAAAGAAATCAATTTTGCGCTGAATAAGCAGAACGAAAGCAAAAATTTCGATATTCTGGTCTTCGGGGATCCACAGCCTTACACGGAAAAGCAGCTGGATTATTTCAGGAGAGCGATCGTAAATGAGGTGAAGAATACCAAGAAAAATGCCGTATTGGGAATCAGTCTTGGAGATCTCGTAGGGGACAATTTGAGCCTGCAGAAACCTTATGCCGATGTGATGAAAGAAGTGGGATTGCCCTGGTACAACGTAATGGGAAATCACGACATGAATTACGATGCAAAAGAAGACAGGCTTTCCGACGAAACATTTGAATCCAATTTCGGCCCGGCCAACTATTCCTTCAACTACGGAAATGTTCACTTCATCGTACTGGATGACATTCTGTATCCGGATCCGCGCGACGGAAAAGGCTATTGGGGCGGTTTCCGCGAAGACCAGCTGCAGTTTATTGAGAATGACCTGAAACTGGTGGATAAAAACAGACTGATCGTCGTTTCCTTCCATATTCCTCTGGATCACAAGAACGAAGACAACTTCAGGAACTCCGACCGTCAGAAATTATTCGATAACCTGGCCCCTTTTAAAAATGCCCTGCTTCTATCGGCGCACACCCACATCCAGCAGCAGCTGTTCTACGGCAAAGAAGCAGGATGGAACGGTTCCGGAGAACTTCACGAATACAACGTCGGGACAACCTGCGGCGACTGGTGGTCCGGAACTTCGGATGATCTGGGGCTGCCGACCTCTACCATGAGGGATGGTACGGCCAAAGGCTATTCATTCATCAGCTTCAGTGATAACAACTATAAAGTAAAATACAAGACTGCCGGAAAACCGGAAGACTACCAGATCAACCTGTACGTACCGAAAGTCGTTCCTTTTCCTTCAAAAACTTCGGCTAAAGTTCTTGCTAATTTCTTTATGGGAAGCAAAAAAGACAAAGTGGAATACAGAATCGATGGCGACAAATGGGAAGAGATGCAGTATGATGAAACTGTAGATCCGAGCTTTGCCATGTCTGTGTTCAAATGGGACACTACGCAGACCATGCTGGCGGGCAGGAGGCCTTCCAACCCGGAAATGTCCCGGCATATATGGACAGGGGAATTCCCGAAAAAACTTTCCCTGGGAAAACATAAGGTTGAGGTAAAAGCAACAGATAGGTACGGCAACCAATTTTCCGCAATGGAAGAATTCGATGTGCAGAACCAGATTCTTATTCCTTAATTTTCATTTATTACTATACTTTCAACGAAACCGGCCCGCCTTTGGGTCGGTTTTAATTTTAACCTGAACCTAAGGTGAATTTGGCCGTATTTCATTTATTTCTGTTGTTTATTTAAAGAAGATCAAGATTTGGTTTAGTGGCCTGGGTTTAAATTAATTTCTGTTGATAAGTAACAGATGATTTAATGGAATTCTTTCATAGTACTATTGACAAAAGAAACTTTCAGCATTCGGCTTCCTTCTTCCAGTCTGATCTGCTTTGGGTTTGCTTTAAACCCATATCTAACTCTATACCTTAAAAATTTATTATATCAATCGTCTCCATATCGACAGGGGGCCGGATATCCGGATCATCTTTTGTAAATTTGCACATACGAATTAAAAAATTCTAAAAAATGAATATTAACGGAAAAAATGCCGTCGTTACAGGAGGCGGAAGAGGATTGGGAAAAGCAGTGGCTTTAGCATTGGCTGCCGAAGGCGTCCACGTGGCCATCACGGGAAGAAATGAAGAAAATCTTAAAATGACGGTTGAAGAGATCAAAAAGTTCGGGGTAAACTCCACGTATGCGGTCTTTTCCGTAGACAATGAAATCCAGGTGAAAGCGGGAATAGAATTGGTGGCCGAACAGATGGGCGGCATTGATATCCTGATCAACAATGCGGGGATCGGCGACTTCGGTTCCATCGAAGAAATGCCGTCCGAAACCTGGGAACAGGTGATTAAAACCAACCTTTTCGGAGTATATTATGCAGCCAAAGCGGCTTATCCTTTCCTAAAGGCCAAAGGAGAAGGGGACATCGTCAACGTAGCTTCAACAGCCGGCCTGAAAGGCGGACCGAACATGTCCGCTTATGCGGCTTCCAAGGCGGCGGTGGTTTCCCTGTCGCAATCCATGATGGCGGAATGGAGAAAACAGAACATCCGGGTAATCACATTGACGCCGAGCACCATCGCGTCCGATATGTCCATCCAAGGCGGTTTAACCGATGGAAATCCCGAAAAAGTTCTTCAGCCGGAAGATTTCGCCGAGTGGGTAAGAGACATCCTGAAAATGAACAGACGCGCGTTGATTGCCAACGGGTCTATTTTTTCAACGAATCCTTAATCGGTTAAAGTTTCAGGTTCAAAGTTTAAGAACCTGATCGTATATCTAAAGCGGGCTTCGGTCCGCTTTTTTATTGCAGATGAACCATAAAGCACAAAAATTCTATAAAAACTAATCATTATTTATCAGTCATCATATATTTCGGAGCTGTTTCCGGCTATCCACTCTTACTCCTCGCGCCGCCGCTAAAGCCTCCGCCCGCTGTGGGGTAACCGTTGCTATCCGGGCTATGGCCTTGGCGGGAAGATGGGGCGTCCGGGAATAAATCAACATTCGCCATATTATTATCCCACAGAGTCCACGGATGTTCAAACCACAGATCCGCACAGGTTTTCACGGATGTTTGCGCATATTTAAATGTAATCCTTCCTGATGCCATCCTATCTTTGTCCATCCCGCACGGATCTCAACATAGTACTAAATCATCATTTGGAAAAAATTTTTATTGATTCCTTTGATGGTGTGGCTTCGGCTCCGCTCAGCTACCGTATAACCGTTCCTTGGTGTCATGGGACTATAAAAATCAGAGATTTTTAAAAACTTTTGCGCGCTTTTGTCATCATGAATCATTCAGCTTCTTTACACAGCATTCATGTCTTTTGACCCTTTGCGGTTAATTTTTCCGGTTATTTCAAACCACAGATCCGCACAGATTTTCACGGATGTTTGCACATATTTTAATGCAATCCTTCTTGATGCCATCCCATCTTTGTCCATCCCGTAGGGATCTCAACATAGTATTGGAGCATCACTTGGAAAAAATCGGTATGGATTCCTTTGATGATGTGGCTTTGGTTCCGCTTAGCTACCGTATAATCGTTCCTTATAGTCAGGGGACTATAAAAATCAGAGATTTTTAAAAACTTTTGCGCGCTTTTGTCATCATGAATCATTCAGCTTCTTTACACAGCATTCATGTCTTTTGACCCTTTTGCGGTTAAATTTTTCCGGTTATTTCAAACCACAAATCCTCACAGATTTTCACGGATGTTTGCACATATTTTAATGCAATCCTTCTTGATGCCATCCCATCTTCGTCCATCCCGTAGGGATCTCAACATAGTATTAGAGCATCACTTGGAAAAAATTGGTATTTATTCCTTTGATGATGTGGCTTCGGCTCTGCTCAGCAACCATATAGCCATTCCTTATAGTCAGAGGACTATAAAAATCAGAGATTTTTAAAAACTTTTGTGGGCTTTTATCAGCATGAATTATTCAGCTTTTTAATCCGCATCATTTTCTTTTGACCCTTTTGCGGTTAAATTTTTTCCAGTCTTTTTAGACCGTCCGGATTCATTTGAAAATCTTTGATTTTCATTCTGATGTGCTCTAAAATATTTTCAAATTATAAAATCTACTACTAATGTTTCTTATGTGTTAATACAGGCATCACTTCGCTTTAAGCCGACTATCTGTAATTTAACCGGTCAATGTGGAAAATTCAATATTTAAATATTTATTTTTGCACCAAATTATTCACATGCAAAATTATTTAGAATTCGATTTCAGAATTACCCCGCTTCAGCCGTGGAACGAAATATTAATGGCCGAACTGATCCAGATCGGTTTCGACAGTTTCACCGAAGAGCTGGAAGGGATTTTAGGATACATCCAGAAAGACCTTTTTAACGAAGAAGAACTGAACGCGTTGCCGATTTTTGAAAACGAAGAAGTAAAAATTCAATATACGTTCAAAGAAATGCCCAACATCAACTGGAATGAAGAGTGGGAAAAGAACTTCGAGCCGATCAACATCGATGATAAAGTGCTGATCCGTGCCGAATTCCATCAATCGGTTCCTGGAATGCATGAAATTGTCATCCAGCCGAAAATGTCTTTCGGAACAGGGCATCATCCAACCACCCACCTGATGATCCAGCAGATGATGGATATCGGTTTCCAAGATAAAAAAGTGCTGGATATGGGCTGTGGAACTTCCGTGCTTGCCATTTATGCAAAACAGAACGGTGCCGCGGAAACCAAAGCGATCGACATCGACGAATGGTCGGTGGAAAATTCAAAAGAAAATGCCGCCCGGAACAACGTAGAGCTGGATATCGAATTAGGAACCGCTGAAAACCTAGGAAATGAAAATTACGATATTATTCTGGCCAATATCAACAGAAACATCCTGATTTCCGATATCCCCACTTACGTGACCGTACTGAATGACGGGGGGAAACTTTTGCTTTCCGGACTGTGCTTCTTCGATGTGGATGATATCCTGGAAGTCTGCCGGGAAAACGGATTGGAACTTAAAAAGCAGCTGCAGCGGGAAGAGTGGGTGAGCCTGCTCCTCGAAAAATAAATACCCACAAAATATTGATATGAAAACCTTTTTTACCGCTTTATTTCTGCTTACCGTTCAATTCCTGTTGGCGCAGGAAGAAATGTATGCCAACGGAATTTTTAATTTCGAAGAAAATAAACCGCAGAAAATATTTACCGCCGGTGCAAGGATTCGGCAGTCTCCTCAGGTAAATGCACAGATTCTGGATTCTTTGCAGGCCAATCAGCCGGTTTTAATCCTTAAAAAAGAAGAAAAGGTTCTAAAGCTGGGTGAAAGAATGGCCAACTGGTACAAAATCTCTTACGATAAGAACGGCCGGAATTCCGAAGGTTATATTTGGGGCGGTAATCTCTGCACAGGCTACCGGAATAAAAACGGCTATGATTTCCTGTGGGGCCTGACAAAGACCATTTCCAAAAAAGATCCGCAGTTTCCCACCGAAACCATTCAGCAGAACATGGCTGCCGTCAGGATGATGGAAGGCAGTAGCGTGATCGATGAGGTTTCCTTTGAAACGGGCTCGGGAGAAAGTCTGAGCTACGGAACTTTTACGGTAGAAAGCGGCCATAAACTCAAAAATGTGGAATTTACCTTAAAAGCTACTGTTTCCGGGGAAGCATGCGGAATTCCCGGGTACGACCAATATATTTTAGTTACCGGTAAAAAACTTGTTGCCCTGCCTCAGCTGATGAGCGTAGGAGATGCCGATGTCTACTACCATCACGAAGAATTTATCTTCCCCAATGATAAAAGCGGAATCGCCGGTGCATTCGTCTATAAAATGGAGGAAATGGAAAAAGATGAAAAAGACCGCGAAAAAAAGAAAAAAAATTCAAAAACGTACCTCTGGGACGGAACCGCTTACCTGCTGAAATAACCCGTTAATTCCAAATAAGACTAATGAAAAAGAATACAAGCCACGACGGCGAAAATCTTTTCCCGGTTCTAACCACCGAAAGACTATTGCTGAGGAGATTTCAGCAGGATGATATTAAATCCGTATACAGAGGACTGTCGCATCCGGAGGTAATCAGGCATTATGGGGTAAGCTATGACAGTCTGGAAGCCACTGAGGAACAAATGAGCTGGTTTGTTATGATCGAAAAAGAAGAAAAGGGTCTTTGGTGGGCGGTCTGCAACAGGTACGATCAGACCTTTCTGGGAGCCGTCGGATTCAACGACTGGAGCAAAGAGCACCGGAAAATCGAAACGGGATACTGGCTGCTGCCCGAATACTGGGGTTCGGGAATCATCGGAGAAGCCGGAAGGGCTGTCTGTGACTATGCTTTTCAGAAAATGTCGGTCCATCGGATCGAGGCGGTAGTGGAAACAGAGAATACAAACAGTAAAAAAATAATGAACAAGCTTGGTTTTGAGCTGGAAGGTATCATGAGAGACTGCGAAATAAAAGATGGGAAATTCATCAGTCTGGAAATGTATGCCAAGTTAAACCGGATTTAATAATTGATCTTTTGCCTGGATTAAAATGGTAAGGTATCAATCGCTAAAGTCGGAGGAAAGTTATTTAAATGTAATTTTACTTTCAGGAAGATGAAGAGGAAAATCAAGTTCCACAGGAGCGACCTGTCTTCTCGCGGCTCATTCTCCCAACTTTTGTAACTGATCCATTACAATGCTCTGCCAGCTTAGCTTCCTTAAAACAAAAAACCTTACAACGGAAGTTGTAAGGTTTAAAGTGAGCGCGAAAGGATTCGAACCTTTGACCGTCTGCTTAGAAGGCAGATGCTCTATCCAGCTGAGCTACGCACCCTAAAGTGTTTTTTGAAGTCGGGGCGGCAGGATTCGAACCTGCGACCTCCTGGTCCCAAACCAGGCGCGATGACCGGACTACGCTACGCCCCGATTGAGGTCATCTTGTAACAAGAATTACCTTGTTTTTTGTGGGTGCAAATATAGGATGTTTTTTTTAATTATAAAAATAAATTTAGATTAATTTTTTAAAGATATCTAAGAAAAGCCGAATTGACAAATTTACATCGTTCATAACCATAAAGTTAGTCAGTAAATGATAGGATAAGAATTTTGCATCATCATTTCCGGCGTATGAAAAGAAAGCATATACACAAGCGGAGATTGTTTTGTTTGTCTCTTTTTTGTGATATATTAGTTGTATATTTACACGCATACTTACAGAGAAAATATTTGTTTTGCTGATTTTATTATTATATTTAAACTCATAATGATTTATTATTAGCAATATGAATAATTTTCCGGTTCCTGATAACGAAAAAGAACGGGTCCAAAAACTACAACTCTTTGATCTGCTGCATCAATCTGAAGATCCGCAGATGGATATATTTGCAGAAACGGCATGTCTCATTTCCGGCTGTCCTGCTGCTTATATAGCGCTGATGGAAAGCCGTACCCAAACCATTCAGAGCTGTGTCGGTACTTCTATCGGTATTCTGGATCGTAAAGATACAGTCTGTCAGTATTCGATAGCAAGCGGCAATATCGTTGTCATTGAAGATACACTGCTCGACGACAGAACTTCCCGCAATCAGGTAGTTTTAGAAAATAAAATCCGTTTCTATGTGGGAATACCGCTTATAGAGGAGGGATTTGCACTTGGTACAATCTGTGTGTTGGATTATCAGCCGAGAACCTTATCGGCCGAGCAGATGGCCACACTTAAAAAATTGGCGGAAGCCGTTACCAAACTGCTCATTGCCAAAAGAAAAAATATTCAGGCGGAGTATTTTCAGCAGATTTTCGATATTTCAAATAATCCCATTTGCGTTCTGGACGATCAGCTGATCGTTAAGGATATTAATCCTGCTTTTGAGAAGGCTTTTATGATAGACAGAGATCAGTTATCTGCAGCACACTTTCTGAAACTTTTAGGAAACCAGTCCGATGGGATTCAGGAAAAGATCGAAAACTTTTCCGGAGAAAATGAGGAGCTGATGATTACTACTTCCTCAAAAATAGACGACACGCATGAAGTGATCATCGAATGGTATATGAAACGCAACCACACCCATTCTGAAATTTTTTGCTTCGGAAACAACATTACCCAGCATATTGAAGAAAAAAGACAGCTGGAGAGTTCCGAAAGACGCTTCAGGCGGTTTTTTGAAAATGCGATCGGCCTGATGAGCATGCATGATATGGAGGGAAACATCCTGGAGGTAAATAAAAAAGGAAGAGAAATCCTTCATTATACGGAAGAAGAAGTTGAAGGCCTGAATCTGAAGGATCTGGTTCCCGAAAAAAACCAAAAGCATCTTCAGGAATATCTGCAGCATATAAACCGGAATAAAGAGCATCTGGGGACAATGGTCCTGAAAACAAAGGAAGGGGACGAGCTGATCTGGATGTATCACAACCGTGTGGAGCTGGACAAAGGAGGGAATCCTTATGTTTTAAGTACCGCCCTGAATATAACCGAAAGGATGCTGCTTGAAAAAGACCTGCTTTATACGAAAAAAATACTGGAACAGACCAGTGCTGCGGCTCAGGTCGGAGGCTGGGAAGTCAACCTGAAAAATAAGTCTGTATTCTGGTCCGATACCACTAAAGAAATCCATAAAGTAGAAGCCGGATATCAGCCTGAATTTGAGGAAGCAGTGCGTTTTTATCTTGAAGAAGACCAGGCCCGGGTAGGATTTTTATTTAATAGGGCGATCTCGGAAGGAATCGGCTATGATGAAGAATTTCAGCTGGTACGCCAGGACGGCGTTATGATCTGGGTACGCGTAAAGGCAATCCCTGAATTTGAAAACGACGTCTGCGTCAGGGTGTTTGGGATTATTCAGGATATCGATGCATTTAAAAAGCTTTACCTCGAACTGTCCAAGAAAGAAGCCATGCTGCAGTCTTTCGTAACGTATGCTCCGGTTGCCGTAGCAATGTTCGACAGGAATCTTAATTACATTTCCGCAAGCAGCTGCTGGAAAGAGGAATTTAACATGAACCATCTGGAGCTTGTTGGCCAAAACATTTTTACCATATCACCAAACGTTTCCGATGAGATCCGTACCATCTACAGGGATGCCATCAGAGGCAAAGATTATAAAAATGAGGATTTCACCCTTGCGGTGAGCCATAAGGAAGAGCTCCAGCATTATAACCTTGAAGTGAGACCTTGGTATCTGTCTGATGGAGTCATCGGAGGGCTCATCGTTTCCGTACAGAATATTACGAATACCATAAAAACCAATAACGAGCTTAAAGAAGCCAAGAAAATGGCAGATATCGCAAGCAAGGCGAAATCGGAATTTTTAGCCAATATGAGTCATGAAATCCGTACACCGCTGAACGGGGTTATCGGTTTTTCGGACCTTCTGCTGAAAACACCGCTTAATGAAACCCAGAAGCAGTACCTTAACTACATCAACGAATCAGGAGAAAATCTGTTAGCCATCATCAGTGATATTCTGGATTTTTCGAAAATAGAATCGGGTAAAATGGAGCTGGTTATCGAGAAGTGCAATGTCTATGATCTCGTCAACCAGGTCATCAATGTCATTCTTTACCAGTCTCAGAAGAAAAATATTGAATTGTTGCTGAACATTCAGCCCGGACTCCCTAAAACCTTATGGATTGATGAATCCAGGCTAAAACAGATTCTGATCAACCTCCTGGGCAATGCCGTAAAATTTACGGAACAGGGCGAGATTGAGCTCAAAGTAGAAAAGCTGAACATAGACAGTGAAAAAATTGCGCTCCGGTTTGCCGTACGCGATACCGGTGTCGGCATTGCAGAAGAAAAGCAGCAATACATCTTCAATGCTTTCACCCAGGAAAACAGCTCGATCAGCAAAAGATACGGCGGAACCGGGCTGGGACTTACGATTTCCAACAATATCCTGGGCTATATGGGCACCTACCTTAAATTAAACAGCAGCCCCGGTAAAGGCTCCGTATTCTATTTTGATATTGAAGTTCCCTACGAACTGTCCGAAGCGAGCAATGATGAAGAACTGAAAATCAAGAAAGCTCTGGTAGTAGATGATAATGAAGCCAACAGGATCATCCTTCAGCATATGCTTGCCTATAAAAATATTGAGTCAAAATTGGCAGCTAACGGGATGGAAGCTTTGCAGATCCTGTTGTCCGGTGAACGTTTCGATATTATTCTGATGGATTACCACATGCCGGTAATCTCAGGGCTGGAAACCATCGAAAAAATCAAAGCTTTATTCAGCAAACAGGACGAAACTTCTCCGCTGGTCGTTCTTCACACTTCCTCAGAGGAACATGATGTCATTAATTCTTTCCGTCAGGAAGAGAATTCCTATTTCCTGCTGAAACCCATCAAATCGGAAGAATTGTACAGGACCCTCAGAAGAGCAGTAGAAAACAATGAAAATGAAATCCCGGGAATGGTTACTCAGGAAAAGCAGGAGCCTGTTTTAGAAATGCCGGAACTGCAGGTGCTGCTGGTAGATGACAATCCGGTAAATATGATCCTGAACCATAAAATGATGACCTCCCTGATCCCTGATGCACAGCTTACCGAAGCGGTCAATGGGCTGGAAGCCTGGGAGCAGTGTAAGAACCGGGATTTTTCGCTGATCCTGATGGATGTGCAAATGCCGGTAATGGACGGGATGGAAGCCACAACAAAAATCCGGCAGCTGCCGGGCTATGCTCAGGTGCCAATCATCGGGGTAACTGCCGGGACGATAGCAGGAGAAAAAGAAAAATGCCTGGCATCAGGAATGGACGATTTTCTTCCTAAGCCGCTCCGTCAGGCCGACCTGTTGGAAATGCTCAGAAAATACCTGACCCAGGAAAATGAAACCGTTCAGAATACGGCAGCCACCGAAAGTTATCTCGATATAAACTTGCTGCATGAACAGACCGGAAACGATGAGGATTTTAAAGATATGTTTTTAAATCTGGTGGTCAGTGAGATACGTCAGGCCGAAAACAATATCCGTAAGGCCGTTTCAGAGAAAAATGCGGAGGATCTTAAAAGAACTCTCCATAAGCTGAAAGGAACCGCCGGAACCGCCGGATTGGTTAAGCTTGCCGAAACAGTGGCAAACTGGGAAGGCAGGACCAGCCCGACTACGGATTTTTCATCGCTGGAAGATGAGGTGATCCATCAAATATCAATAGGGTTGCAGATCATACAGGATTTAATAAAAAAATAAAAAATTATGCTGATTCTGATCGCTGAAGATGATGAACTGATTCTAAAAACGATTGAGTACAAACTGGTAAAAGAAGGCCACGAAGTCATTCTGACCCGCAACGGAAAAGAGGCTATCGAAACCTTGAAAGAAAAAGATGTAGACCTTGCCATTACCGATATTATGATGCCTTTTGCTTCGGGAATCGAAATTCTTTCTGCCATACAATCGATGGGAAAAGGCACCCCGGTGATCATGCTTTCCAGCATGGGATAGGAAGAAGTGGTACTGAATTCTTTTGACCTCGGAGCCTCGGACTTTATTGTAAAACCATTCAGTCCTAATGAATTGATGCTTCGAATTAAACGGTTTATGCCTAAATAAATACGATGCTGCTTTCTGTTTCCGTACATTTTTTTGTCCTAATCTTGTCTGGAATCCTGCTGCTGGTGTTTCTGCTGATCGTATGTGTAATCATATACGGTATTTTCAGTATCAGAAATCGGTACGCACATCCGGCTGGTCGGAAATCATCAACCGGAAAATATCCGAAGTTATTGTGTATGACGATCAGGACCAGCCTTCCGATAACGAATTCCGCAGGTTTTCGGAGCGCTCTTCTTTCAGGAATCTGTTTTTACAGAAGCTGGTGGATTTGGAGAAGAAATTTTCAGGAGCGGCAAAAGATAAACTGAAAAATTTATTCGATCAGCACGGGCTGTATAAAATTAAAGAACCAAAAAAAATTCATTGAATGGCACGTTTTAATTTAAAATATAAAGAAATTTTGTCTTAATTACAAATATATTGAACTTTTAAATAGATAAAAAGATCATTAAAAATTTATTTGTACCATATTTTGTACCAACAAAAGCTGTTATGATTTCTAATAGAAAAGTAAACGGTTGAATCTGCAATCTGCTGTTCTTGAATCAACACCATTAAGAATTGATAGGAGTATGTTGGCAAAAGAAGCTTCCGGCTTCTCTAATTTCAGCTTTCAATCTGGTTTCTCCTTCGGTTCACATTCAATTAGGACCTTTTAGTAATGATTTTTAATTAAATTTAACGGCTAAATCATTTATTTAAGTAAAAGCCAAGTGAAGAAAATCCGACTTCTTTTAGTTTTATTGCCTGTTCTTTCTTTTATCTGTAATTTGTATTTGGAAGAAAAATTAAACTATGTTTTTTCAGAAGTAAAAACGAAAAATATTACATATCTGGGGCATCATTCCAATAAAAATTTTCATCAGTACGGAATTGAAAATATAGGGGATAACTTACAAAAAGAATTGATAATAATGGACATTGACCGATGCCGGTTCGAGGTAAGAAGAGATTATTTTTACTTTTTTCAGAATAAAGTGATCTATATTAGCAACCGGCAAAAATGCCTGAAAGTTATGGTGGGCTATAATTTTATGAAGTCGCTGTTTAAAGTAAAGAGTTTCGTAACTGTAATTAGTTTGTGAAAACAAAAAGCCAATACAACAAGGTATTGACTTTCTATATATCTGATTAGTTGAAATCTTATTTCCCGGGTTGTGGCGGGTAGTTTTTCATAATTTCCATCATGATCTCAGGAATTTGTTTCTGTTTGGCTTTCGGACGGTCCACGGAAATTCCGCTTCCGATTCCCTGCCAAACGAGTTTATTGGATTTTGCATCTACCATATCAACAATAATGGCTCCTTCGTTGTAGTTGCTGGTCCATGTTCTGTTCATCCCGATTCCCCATCCGAAGGGTCCTCCCCAGCCCCAGGCTCCGTAAGGCGAAGTAGTGGTGATGTCGGTTACTTTTTTGTGGTTGGCTTTTACATTGATGATCAGATCAGGATTTTCGCCCGGTTGAAGACCTTTTGTCTGGAGCTGTTTCGACAGTTCGTTCAGAACACGGTCTTTATCTATATCATTCAGTTTCAGATCGTCAATTCTAAGCTTATAGGTTCTGTACGTATTGAAATTAGCCGTACTCGCATAATCGGAGCGTACATTGAAAGGACTGCATGATGTTAAACCCAAAGTAGCCGAAGCTAGCAAAATAAAAATATAGCGCTTCATTTTATTTATTTTTTTTATCGTTTTTAATAAATGTATCGGTCTTTTTATCGTATCCGTAAGGACAATGTCTACAGCCACTTTTACAGCAATGTCCTCTTTTGAGGTGAAATTTCTCTGTAAAAACCTTATAACCCTGTTCGTTGTAGTAAAAGTCTTCACCTTCTTTGATGTCAAAAAGTGCCATAGGTTAAATCTCTAAGTCAAAAAACTTTATATTTGTTATTATGATAATTATATGCCAAAAGCCTTTAAAAAAATTAAAAATTAACGGCATTGCTCTTTTTCCTTTTATCTTCATTAGGAACCCCGAAGATAAGAAAAATAACGTATTGATAAACCACGAAAAAATCCATCTGAGGCAGCAGATCGAAATGCTGATTATTTTCTTTTATATCTTTTACGTAATCGAGTATTATTATTGGCTGATCAGGCTGAAGAATGCAGATCAGGCCTACCTTAGAATTTCATTTGAAAGGGAGGCTTATGTCAACGAGCATAATATGGAGTACTTGAACAAAAGGAGATTCTGGGGTTTTAGGAAATACCTTTAGGTTCAGAGTTTAAGGTTCAATGTTTAAAGTTTTGTATTTAAATACTATAGAGTTTATTGTTTTGGTATTTCCGGTATATTTGTCATTCTGAAAGAATCCAAACACGAATCTTTCCGCGATGATTTCTTTATGCTACGTCGAGATTCCCTGCGGGAATGACAGGCAGTGTGTTGAATATCTGTTGCCATATTTTCCCAGCCTGTTTGTCATTCTGAAAGAATCTGAGCGCGAATCTTTTCACAATGATTTCTTTATGCTATGTCGAGATTCCCTGCGGGAATGACAGGCAGTGTATTGAATATCTGTTGCCATATTTTCCCGGCTTATCTGTCATTCTGAAAGAATCCAAACACAAATCTTTGCGCACTTTTTTCTAATACTGTGTTCAGATCTTTGGGGGAATGATAACAAAGTTGCGTTGCTAATGAAATTTTTATTTTAAACATACCTTCGGGCATCTTATAAAAATATCATTTCTGATTTTCCCATTCCCTGTCAAAATCTTTCTGAGTCTTTTCAGGCTCGAAGTAGTGGTTTTTATTCCTGTCGATGTCGTAGGCAATGGCTTTATCAATGAGTAAGTTCAGATCAGGTTTTATCCAGTCTGGCGAACCTTTTCTTTCCTGGCCGTTGGTGTATACCTTTACCGCTTTGCCATCTTTCATTTCGGCTTTTATCAGGAGACAGGTTTCGATATAGGCACTGCAGGGACGGCCTGTATAAATTTCACTGGCCTGGCTTCCGTCGTTAAAGGTAATTTTCAATTCGATATAATTCCGCGGCTGGGTAGAGTTGACCCCGTATCTTGCATAGCTTTCAATGGACTTTATCGTTTTTAAATAATTGACGGTGTTCTGTCCTGCTTCCGGAATGTAACCGGGATACATAACACTTTTTGTGTGGCGGCTTATTTCTGTTTCGATCTCGCTGTTCAGCATGTTCACTATTTTATCATTCAGTATGGTAGGGGTATCAAATTCCGATCTGGAAGGAAAGTAATTCCTGAAGGTAATAAAGGCAATTCCACCGCAAAAGGCAATCAAAATGGCAGCGATCAGAAGAGAAACAACAGTTTTTTTCATGGCAGTGATTTTTAAGTTTAGTTTAACGAATTTAAAAAATTATCATTTAAAATAAATTCGGAAATTTGCACAAGATGAAAATTCCCGAGATTCATATTCCTGTTGTTGAAATTCCTTTAGAGAATAAAGTAAAACTCTTTATGAAAAGAGAAGACTTGGTTCATCCCCAGGTTTCCGGGAATAAATACTGGAAGCTGTTCTTTAATATCAATCATTATCTCGATAAAAACCCGGAAAAACCTTACCTCATTACTTTCGGAGGGGCATTTTCCAATCATATCGCTGCCGTTTCCGCCGTGGGAAATCTTGCCGGTGTTGCTACTTTGGGGATTATCCGCGGAGAAGAACTGAGAGATAAATGGCGCGACAATCCTACTTTGCTTTTTGCCAGAAGAAACGGTATGAATCTACAGTTCGTTACCCGTGAAGAATACCGGCACAAAGACAAATTAACCGGATTTTTACAGAAGGAATTCCCGGAGGCCCTGATTATCCCTGAAGGCGGAACCAATGAAGATGCCGTAGCCGGCGTAAAAATGATGCTGAATGACGAAACAAAAGATTTTGATTATCTTTGCACTGCAGTGGGAACCGGAGGAACCATTGCCGGGATTTCCAAATACTGCGAAGACAATCAGAAAGTTATAGGATTCAAGGCAGTAGACGACGATTCACTGGAAAACAAGATCCTGGAATTGACCTCGAAGAAGAATTTCAGTCTAATAGATTCAAGCTTCGGCGGTTATGGAAAAATAAAAGATGATAATGTCCGTTTTATTAATGATTTTAAGGAGAAATACAACATTCCTCTGGATCCGATTTATACCGGGAAAATGATGCAGCAGATTTTTGAGTTGATTAAGGATGGTTTTTTTCCTGAAGACAGCAGGATTTTGTGCTTTCATACCGGCGGACTGCAGGGAATAGAAGGGGCAAATCTGCTTTTGAAAAAACAGAACAGAACATTAATTGTATAAAGTAAAATTGGAAAAGCATGAAACACCAGGTGTTCCATCTTTCATTTTAAAACAATAAAAATTATAAGATGAAAAGACTTTTCACGCTCATAAGCCTTTTGGTTTTATCTACATTCTCCGCCCAGACCTGGGCTACTGAAGATCAATACATCCAGAAATTTGCGAAATACGCGGTAGAGGAAATGGAAAAATACAAGATTCCGGCTTCTATCACTCTGGCGCAGGGGCTGCTGGAAACCGGAGGCGGACAGAGCCGGCTGGCACTGGAAGGCAAAAATCATTTCGGGATAAAATGCAAGGAAGACTGGACCGGAAAAACGATGAAACATACCGATGATGCCCCTAATGAATGTTTCCGTGTTTACGATGACCCAAGACAGTCTTATGAAGACCATTCCATTTTTTTATCTACAAGGAAATACTACGCCAGCCTTTTTAATTTGGATATGAAAGATTATAAAGCGTGGGCTGCCGGGCTGAAAAAGGCGGGATATGCCACCAATCCGCGCTACGCATCGATCCTGATCGGCAAGATTGAACGCTACAAATTATATGAATTTGATAATACCAGTTCCAAAGAGGTATTATATGCCGTCCTTAAAATGTATCCCGATCTGAAAAATGACGTCAGTTTCATGGCTCAGATGGAACCTGAAAAATATACCAAAAAGGCAAAAGTTCCGGTTACCGTTGAGGTCCCGTACAAGCAGACTTCCTATGCCCAGCAGCAGAAAAGGGTAGAAAGAATCAAGACAAGGGCTGAAATGATGAATACCATTCTCATTAAAAGCCACCCGAACGACGGCCTGAAATACATTATCATTCCTGAAGATACCAACGTTGAATTCATTGCCAAAAAATTCAAAATCAGCGAAAGCAAGCTTATAAAATGGAATGAGCTGGAAGGTGATGTGCTGAAGAAAAATGAAATTGTTTTCCTTGAATCCAAAAATTCGGATGGCAACACAGCAACCTATAAGGCTGAACCCGGTGAAGATATGCACGATATCGCCCAGAAATTCGGCATCAAATTGAATAAGCTGTACGCCAAAAACAGAATGGATGAAGGCCAGAAACCTACCCCGGGGCAGCTGATCTACCTAATTGATAAAAAACCAAGAAATTAATATCCGGCTGATATTTTTCAACCCTTATAAATTGGATGTCCGAATGAAATTTTACAGCATAAAATCCGGGATTTACTGGGTGTTTTTACTGCTCTTTCCTATACAAATCGTTTCACAGGATCTGGATAAGTATATTCCGTTCCGGCAGGGAAACTTGTGGGGATTGTGTGATGCCGGCAAATTCATTGTGGTTCAGCCACAGTACCAGAGCATCAGCTGGTATGATCCGTCGGTAGAGGGGTTTCATGCAGAACAGAACAGGAAATTCGGAATTATAGATTATCATTCGGTACAGGTGATGCCGTTTATTTCGGAACAGCCGGTTTTTGTGGAGGGCACCGATTACGTAGTGTTTGATGGCTTTGGTTATTACCGCTATTCCAGGAAAACAAGGATGCGGCTCGGCGAATACGCAAACCCTGAAAAATTTCCTGTCCGTGACCGGTGGATGGAAGACAAAGGCTTTTCAGGTACCCAAATCGTTAAAATACCCACACTGACCCGTGATGACCTAAGTTCGGGAGATCTTGAAATGCTGAAACCCTATGAAGATGAAACAAAATACCGGATCAACTTTAAAGCTGATTATATTGAAATTCTGTCAGAAAATGACCACATCGGAATTTATATTCCTAAAATCGGGAAAATGTACAGAAGCACACCCGATATTGCATATGTGGGATGGCAGGTATTCAGCGGAAAACCCTATCTGTTAACTACAGATTCTTCAGGATTGTTCGGCTTAACCGATGAATTTTCCCACGAGATTTATCCTGTAAAATATGCTTCCATTTTAATGATGGACCACCATCATCTGATCCTGCTCTCAGAACCTGATCCTGCTGACCGAGAAAATGTACGCTTTAAAACCATTCTTGCCAATGGGGTTACTTTGAACGGAAGATTTGAGCCTTTCGGAACGGTTTCGAAGAACGGCCATGCTTTTCAGTTATATTACACAATCATCAACGGAGTCAGGAATTATGCTGGAGAAGACGGAACCCTTTATTTCAAGGATTAATTATACAGAAAGATTTTAAAATGAGATACCAAAGAAGTTCGGCTTTATTTGATGAAGCCTACCAATACATTCCCGGCGGTGTAAACTCCCCGGTCCGTGCATTCAAATCCGTAGGAGGAGTGCCGGTTTTTATGAAGTCTGCCAAAGGAGCTTACCTTACTGATGCCGATGACAATACCTATATCGATTACATCAATTCCTGGGGGCCGGCCATTCTCGGCCATACCCATCCCGAGGTTCTGGAAGCGCTGAAAATTCAGGCCGAAAAAGGTTTTTCTTTTGGTGCACCGACGGAACTTGAAACGGAAATCGCAAAATTTATCGTCGAAAATGTTCCGAATATCGATCAGATCAGAATGGTGTCTTCAGGTACGGAAGCGTGTATGAGTGCGATCAGGCTGGCGAGAGGCTTTACCGGCAGGGATAAGATTGTGAAATTTGAAGGCTGCTACCACGGGCATTCAGATTCATTCCTTATCAAAGCGGGAAGCGGGGCGGCTACTTTCGGCAACCCGAATTCCCCCGGTGTAACGGCAGGAACGGCGAAAGATACTTTGCTGGCCAGATACAATGATATGGAGCAGGTGGAGGATCTCTTCAGACATAACCAGGGCGAGATTGCAGCAGTGATTGTTGAACCCGTTGCCGGAAATATGGGCTGTGTCCTCCCGGAAAACGAATTTCTTCAGAAACTGAGAACCATCTGTGACCAAAACGGAGCATTGCTTATCTTTGATGAGGTAATGACCGGATTCAGACTGGCTTTCGGAGGAGCTCAGGAACTTTATAATGTAAAAGCGGATCTGGTAACTTATGGAAAAGTAATCGGCGGCGGACTTCCGGTAGGGGCTTTTGCCGGAAGAAACGAAATCATGGACTATCTGGCGCCGAAAGGTGCGGTTTACCAGGCAGGAACCTTAAGCGGAAATCCTCTGGCCATGAGAGCCGGATTGAAAACCTTACAGCTGATTAAAAACGATGCTGAATTTTTCAGCAGACTTGAAAAAACCACGGAAACGCTGGACTTTGAGATCGGTAAAATCCTGAGTGAAAAAGGAATTGCCCATAAAATCAACCGAAAGGGATCGATGATGTCGGTATTTTTCCATACGAACAGGGTTTCTAATTTTGATGAAGCCCAGGAAGCCAACCATGCTTTATTTAATAATTTCTTCCACCAGATGCTGCAGAACGGGATTTACCTTCCGCCGAGCGGCTACGAAACCTATTTCATCAGTGATGCTATTAAAGATAACGAGATCGATAGAACGCTGGAAGCAGTGAGAAAATTCGAGTACTCTTAAGAGGTCAATGGTGAATTCCTTCGGGGAAATGGTGCATTTTTTATTGATTACAATTGATTTGCAAAGCAAGATAAAGCATTCATGATTAATTATTATGATCAAATCCTTTGGAAGAATAGTGAATTTTCTGGCTTACTTTACAATTGACTTGCGCAGCAAAATTGACCATTGACTATTCACCTATAAAAATAGAAAACGCAGTGCAAACTGCGTTTTCTGTTTTTATACATCATTTAATATGAAATTAATATTCCTGAAATCCTGAAAGTTTTTGAACAGCTTATTTTTATGCTTTAAAAAAACATTCAGATCATGCACAAAATAATTAAGACCGGCGAATGAAAGTATTCCGGAAATACCTATCTGCCGATTTTGCTGGTAGAGCAGGATCCGGGTAACCTTTCATCATTGGGATCTGCTGCTTTTTCATCAACTATCGGAAAAGACAGCACCATCTATTACCTGCATTTCGGAAAGTACCTTATTGATGAACAAGGCTATATTTCAGCAGACAGCAGCTCACGTCCGTTTTTGTCTATACAGGAAGCGATAAGCTATGCGGAACGGAATATCGAAATTCTGAATTGGAATACCGATCAATAAAAAGATATTGGAATTCAGAGAAATTTATATTCCGGTATTTTTTAGCGCAAAGTTGAAATTAATCAGTTTGTTTTCAGTTGTTTAATTAATTTAAGCGTACAATTCAGATTATGAAGTTAGAATTTTTAAAATTAGATTCTCTTTAATAGAATGACAAAAGATTTTTTTGATCCTCAATACCTTCTAAAATCTGACAAGAGGTACTTGCGGCATTTGGTTTATTAACTGATTTCATGACAAGATAATCACATCATTTATCCTATCCTACAGAAAGCCGTTTCTCCGGAATTTTAAAAGACTTGAAGCAAACCGTATTTAATTTATTTACTTAATCATCGAAGTTAAAAATAAAAGCAAGGCTGTTAAATTTTAAATAAAATTACTTTTGTTAGAATAAATAAACAATCTTGCTGTATCAACAATACTTTTAACTGTATTGCTAAAAAAATAAATTTCCGGCATCCTTCTGCCTGCTAATCCGGTTTTTGCATCGCGTTCACGTTAAATCAAATGCTGTCGACATAACGTTTATGATACCTCTATTCATGGATTTGCTGATTCAACCAACACAATGTATTCTTTCAGTTTTCTCCAGATTATCATTGCTCATCCAAAATAGGTTTAGAAAACGTACCGGAAGAACGGCCGTAACACATCAAAAAAGGATCAACAGCATGAATTTAATGCAAGTAATTATTTTTTTTTGCGTGATACCACATTTTTATTATTTTTGTATTCAAACAACACAAATAATTCCATATGAAAAAATATCTTCGATCTCTTTCTTTGCATTTTCTTAATAATTTTTCGATTAAAAAATAATACGTCGCGTTTTGTCGCATTGCTGTCATAGCTTTGCAGAATAATGATCAGCTTGATATTAAATTTATTTAATAAATCTTTTGATCGTGAAGTAAAAACT
>CAJYXJ010000045.1 GCA_913778085.1 uncultured Chryseobacterium sp. | reverse complement strand
CACGCTTTAGCCCATAATTTAAGAAAGAAGGTTGCATGATGATGACAACTTTTTCTTTTCCAAAGAATGCCGGAATTTAATGAATATAAAAATCCGCCTCACTTGGTGGTTGTGAGACGGATTCTTTATAAACGAAGTGGCATTGTTTAACTTGAAAGCATTTCAAAAAAGTAATATTTCTTTGTTTTCCTTTGCGATAAAATAATTTCATTTTGAAAATCAATTAGTTAAAACATTTCTTATCCCGAGTTCAGGTTAAAATAAATTAAAAATGAAGTAACAAGAGTAACGGGCTCTAGCCATATCGGCTTATGATCTCAATCATATAAATAGGATAACTTTCTTGTTAACAAATAATTAATTTTATACTTTTGCCAAAAAAACATGAAAGAAATCATTTCGACCCTCTCGTTATTCCTTATTTTACACATGAGTGGGCAAGTAGGCATTAATACTAACACCCCGAAATCTACGTTGGATATTAGTAAGTCGGCCACTGCCACACCGGATGGCTTGCTTACCGTACGCATGACCGGTACGGAACTTGCCGCTAAAGATAACCTCTACGGTGCGGATCAGAACGCTACCGTTGTGTATGTAACGGCGGTGCCTGGTACTTCAACATCAAAAACCTCCAACATTACCACACCCGGCTTTTATTTTTATAACAGTTCCATTTCTAAGTGGGTGGGGCTTAGCATGCCTAAATTCTTTTATATGCCTTCCATTTTATTTGATACGACTACATTGGGTGCCAAAACCAAAGATTTATACCAGCTGTATTACGACCAATTTACCTCCCCGCAGGTATCCAGTACCGGTGCTTCCGGAAAAATACCCGTGCTCGGAAAAAATGATCTTGAATATTATATCACATATTATGATACCAATACTTTCAGCAATGTATCGATTGATGCCAGCGGATTTATGAATTATACCGTCAGCAACAATGCAACGGATGCCAGTTTTATGAACATTGTATTCGTGGTAAAATAAAAAAACCAGGTATGAACAATATTCACAAGTATATACTGAAGCTGTTAACGGCCACATTCTCCGTTTCCATCCTCTTCGTTTCAGGACAGTTTACCATTACTAATCCTCTTACGACAAGGGATATGACAGGAATAAGGATTGGAGACAATGCCTATCTTACCGCAGCTACCGGAGCAGATCCCGACGGAGCAGGATGGCTGAGGCTTACGGAAGCCAAAACCAACCAGAAAGGATATATGTACGTGCTGCAGGGATTCCCTACCACCCTGGGTGTGATTGCGGATTTTGAATATAAGGACTGGCGAAATGTAGCAGACAGCTATTTCGGTGCGGATGGCTTTTCCGTGTACCTTTTTGATGCTGCTGTAACAGATGCCAACTTTAAGCTGGGAGGCTTTGGAGGATCGTTAGGCTACGCTACCTACAGTAATCCGGCCGGAACCACCGGACTTTCCGGCGGATACCTGGGTGTAGGGCTTGATGCTTACGGAAATTATGCCAATGACGGAGAAAACCGCCACGGATCCGCCCCCGCAAATACGCTGACTTCGGGAATGCTTCCCAATGCTTTTGTCGTGAGAGGACCGACAAGCAGTACGTATTCCAATTCAAACGTTTATCTGGCCAGTACGCCACTGGGAAACCGCACCGGAACCGTTGATGATATCCGTCAACGCAACGAGATCGATTATAATACAATTACTGCAAACAGGCCTGCAGACAATATTTTCTACCGAAGGGTACAGGTTATTGTTACCAAGCCGGGTAATGATTATGTCGTGACCATTAAATGGAGAAAGGAAAACCAGACAACTTTTACACAGGTTCTTTCTTATACCCTGAGCTCAGCAGCCTATCCTATTCCCGCCAATCTCAAACTGGGTTTTGCAGCATCCACAGGAGGAGGATTCAATTTTCAGGAAATCAGAAATATTATCCTTACTACACCCGGAAACCTGAGGGTAGACAGTCGCTCAGACAGCTATTTTACCTGCAGCGACAATACGAGCAACATTACCTTTAAAGTGGAAGTAAGTAACGATACTGATGCTGCGCTTAACAGCATTGATTTTAACGGGAAAATAACGGATGATAACAACAATGTTGTGGATCTGTCCAAGTTTTCCATCACCAGCCTTTCGACAACGGGATTTACCAACTCCAACTTACCGACTTCCGGATTTACATCCAACAATGTCAGCGGTACAGTAGGACTGACGGCCAAATCATCCGGCATCATTACCATTATCGGAAAATATTTTAAAAGAGGGATCGGAACGAACCGTAATTTTAAAATGGTATCCACTGTTTCTTCCAGCCAGATCACCGATACTGATACGACCAATAATACGGCGACCTCCTCCATTGCAGTAAAAAAATGTTCGGTGATCAGCAATCCGATGTTGCCGGCTTATTCAAAATAATGCTCTTTATATTTAGCTGTTATGGCTGATATCATAATTAAAAAAAGCGCATCGTTCCCGGTGCGCTTTTCCTTATAACAGCCTGTGCTGATTATGATTTTTTTGCTCTCTGTAAAACTTCGTCTACCATTCCGTAGCCTTTTGCTTCTTCGGAAGTCATCCAGTAGTCACGGTCTGAAGCTTTTTCCACCCACTCGTACGTCTGTCCGGAATGTTCTGAAATAATTTCGTAAAGCTCCTTCTTCAGTTTCAGCATCTCTCTCAAATTGATCTCCATATCCGAAGCTACTCCCTGAGCACCTCCTGAAGGCTGGTGAATCATTACTCTTGAATGTTTCAATGCAGAACGCTTGCCTTTCTCTCCTGCTACCAGAAGAACAGCTCCCATGGAAGCAGCAATCCCTGTGCAGATGGTCGCTACGTCCGGCTTGATGATCTGCATCGTATCGTAAATTCCCAGTCCGGCATATACGCTTCCGCCCGGAGAATTGATGTAAATCTGAATATCCTTTGAAGGATCGGCACTTTCTAAGAATAAAAGCTGCGCCGTTACGATATTGGCCACCTGATCATCGATCCCGGTACCCAGGAAAATAATCCGGTCCATCATCAGACGGGAGAAAACATCCATCTGCGCTACGTTCAGCCTTCTTTCTTCCATAATATACGGTGTAAGATTCGTTGGGCCGTACATATTCATATATTGATCGGTAACCAGACCGTTGTTTCCTAAATGTTTCGTAGAAAAATCTCTGAATTCTTTTTTAATGTCCATATTTCTGTTTGTATTATTATATGTTACGAAGATGAAGTTACAACTTTTATTCCTAAAAATTTATAGGACTTTTTGTCATAGAAGTGAGTATGATTGTCCGCGACTATTTTTTTCTGTTGACATATATCCCTTTAATAGGCGAATATTCGATCATCTGGCTTAATTTGATGGAGGCCTGCTTCATCAGCATGATCTTCTGCAAAAGCTCGAAATATTTTGCCTGGTCGGAATCTCTGTATTGGTCGAGCTCTTTCGCCGTCTCAGCAATCAGATAATCGATGTACCGGTATTTATGCAGCAGGATATCTCCTTTCACCTGATCGGCAATTTTGTCGCCGTAATTCGGTGGGAATATATTTCTGGAGGCCCAGTTTTCAAGTTCATTGGCCGGAAGCAGCGCATCTACTACTTTTGTCGTAATTTCTTCATCCATAAAAGTAATAAAGAAATTGCCACTCCTTAATTCTTCATTCTGAATGCCTTCTTTGACGTGTCCGATGATAATCTCATTCCCTTTGACGAGGAAACGGTATTCCTCTTCATCGAAATGGTAAAGGATTTCCTCGATCACGGTAATCTGGTATTCCTCCTCCTTTTCGTTTCTCCTTTTCAGTACGATATCGCCGAACATCAGCATGTGATCGATCAGCTTATTTTCCATGAACAGAACCTCAAACAGGAACGGATCGGATTTTTCTTCATCCAGAGGAACTACATCCATTTTTACCGGAGCGGCTTCCTTTTGCTGCTGCTGCACATGATGCGTCTGGCCCTGCGTGATCTGCTTCTGGACATTCAATTCATTAAATAAACTCTGCTCCGAAAGTCCGAATTTACCCGAAACCTGCTTCAGGTAGACCTCCCTTTTTAATGCATTCTGTACAAAAGAAACCGATTTTACAATGTCCCGGATCGCCTCGGCTTTTTTAATAGGATCGTTTCCTACATCTTTCAACAGGATTTCCGCCTTAAAATCGATAAAATCCATCGCTTCATTTTCGATGAATTTCTCTACATATTCCTGAGGATGCTTTCGGGCAAATGAGTCCGGGTCATCACCGTCTGGAAACAGCAGGACGCGGATGTTCATCCCTTCGGTGAGCAGCATATCGATACTACGGAAACTGGCTTTGATTCCGGCATTGTCGCCATCAAAGAGAATGGTAACGTTTTCCGTGAGTCTCTTAATCAGTTTAATCTGCTCCGTCGTCAGGGAAGTTCCGGAACTCGCCACCACATTTTCAATCCCCGACATATGAAGCGAGATTACGTCCATATACCCTTCCACCAGAAGACAGACATTCTTTCGCGAAATGGCCTGCTTGCTTTGGTTCAGACCGTACAGGACATTAGATTTATGGTAAATTTCCGTCTCCGGAGAGTTGAGGTACTTAGCCGTTTTTACGTTATTTCTCAGGATCCTCGCCCCGAATCCCAGTACCCTTCCCGAAAAGCTGTGGATCGGGAATAGAACCCTTTCCCGGAAACGGTCGATTCCTGCCGGTGAATTCTCAGGGAAAATAGAAAGTCCGGATTTTTCAAGTAGATCTTTGGAATAGCCTTTTTCCAGGGCATATTCGGTGAATGCGTTTTTCTTTTCCGGAGAATAGCCGAGCTGGAATTTTTTGATGATATCGTCACGGAGCTCACGCTCTTTAAAATAAGAAAGACCGATAGACCTGCCTTCTTCTGCTTCCCAAAGGAAATTCTGAAAGAAATCATTGGCTACCTCATGGATTTTATACAGCTGGTCCCGTTCCGATTGTGCCATTTTAGCCTCTTCGGAAAAATCTTTCTGGTCTTCCTCGATCTCAATGCCATATTTCTTAGCGGCATGGCGAAGCGCTTCAGGATAGGTAAAGTTTTCGATTTCCATTAAAAAAGAGATCGCCGTTCCGCCTTTTCCGGTAGAGAAATCTTTCCAGATCTGCTTGCTGGCAGACACCACAAAGCTAGGGGTCTTCTCTTCATGAAACGGACTGAGCCCTTTGTAATTAGACCCTGCCCTTTTCAGCTGCACATATTCACCCACAATCTCTTCAACACGGATGGTGGAAAATATTTTATCAATGGTCTGCTTAGAAATCATGCGCAAAAATATACAAAATTTAATTTTCGCCTGCAAGACATACGGTAATTGGCGGATAAGTTTTATAACAGAGCGGAACGTTTTGTCGGATTGCTCAAAGCTGCAGAGATCTGGAAAAAAGACCGTGTTTTTAAGGCGCAAAAAATTTGACAATGTCACATTTACATTTTGATAGTTTATTAAGAGTATGTTTAAAAAAGATTTGTATTATTTATCTGATTTTATTGAGGATAATTTGACAATTCTGCCATAATATCCAATATTGCTGACTTTCAGGTGTCTTTTCATGGTCTTTATCCAGCC
>CAJYXJ010000044.1 GCA_913778085.1 uncultured Chryseobacterium sp. | reverse complement strand
GCTGTAGGCTTTTAGAAGCGGGTCTATATTGATCCTCTCCAAAATATCATTGACAATCCGAACAGGATGATTATCGGGAATCAACTCCTCAAAACTATACGGAAATAACACAGTCTGATTTTGGTTATAATACTTGAAATTCATATATAAATACCTGATTGTCAGATGTAAATATACAAAAATCTAAAATAATAACCAAGAATAATCCGCCTCAGTTGTGAGACGGATTCTTATATTTATATATGGCTGTTATTTAATCAGGATCTTCCAGGCCTCATCAATTTTATTTTCAAGTAATAGTCCCTGAGCCTTAAGGTGGATCTCTTCGTCGGAATGATAGTCCCCTTCAGGCAGCACTTCCACATTGGCCAGCATACCGAGGTCGTTCCCGGTAAAAATGCGGCTGTATCTGATCGCCTCCGGCAACTGGTCGAAGCCAATGCCTTTGGTAACCAATGGTTTCGGAACTTCAAAAAGATTGTTTTCATTATTCCTTGAATACCAGTTGCTGCCGAGACGGGCGACCATATCCAGTTTGGCCTGATTCAGGTTGCCGTTTTCATCCAGGTATTCTTCGCGGATATGGATTTTCTGTACTTCACAGATCACCAGGTTTCCGGCACCGCCCTGATCGCCCAATGATTTTATTTCCAGTACTTTGCATTCAAAGTTGACCGGGCATTCTTCAATCAGCTTTGGCTGTACCAGATCGGCCTCTTTCATGGTCAGTCCGGATTTGATGAATTCGTTGACGCCGTCTCCGTATTCGGTGGAGGCCAGTGAAATCTGCTGTACGATCGGGAAATTCACGGTTCCGATGACTACTTCAGGCACTTCCAGTACATTTTCCAGGGTATGTTTCGTCGTATTGTCCCGCACTCTCCTGGATGGCGAGAAAATCAATACCGGCGGTACGGTACTGAACATATTGAAAAAGCTGAACGGAGACAGGTTGCTGTTTCCGTCTTTATCAACCGTGGAAGCCAAAGCAATCGGCCGCGGTGAAATAGCCGTCTGCATTACCGTCTGCAGCTGTACAGAGGTTATTTCGGATGGAATGAGTGTTTTCATTATTACATTAATTCTTTTAACACATAAGTCACATTAGATTTTATATCTTATACCTTGAAAATATTTCAGAACACATAAGATCGAAAATCAAAGATTTTCATTTATTCAAGTGTTTCGAAAATTTTGCTTACAAATGTTTCTGTCCCTTCATTATACAGATTATAAACATTAAAGTTAACCAATATGGACTTTGGGACTTTTAAGAGATTCATGTAATTGATGACCTGCGCTTTGTGAATCTTATTCATTTCTGCAACGGATTTTATTTCCAGAACAATAGCATTTTCTATTAAAAAATCACATTTTACCGTACAGTCAATCTTCACATCTTTATAAATAAGAGGAATTTCAAGTTCACTTTCATACTTTATACCTGATATTTGGAATTCTCTTTCCAGACATTTGTGGTAAGCATTTTCGTAAAGTCCAGGGCCTGCAGCTTTATGAACTTCTATACATGCACCGATTATTTTATAGGTAAGTTCATTAACATACCGTTTTGTAAGCTTTTTCATCTGTTTGTGTATTAAAAAATGAAAATCTCAGATTTTCAATCTAATGTGTTCTTTTTTAACGTATCTAAAATAAAATATCTTTGTGACTTATGTGTTTAATATGCTCGATCTTATAATTATTTGGTTGGGATGATTTTACCGGAAACTTCACCGAAGCCTACCCGTACCCCGTCTTTTTCAGCCCAGGCTTTCATGGTAACGGTATCGTTATCGTTGATGAATTTCCTTTCTTCCCCGTTGCTCAGCCGGATCGGGTTCTGGCCCCTCCACGTAAGCTCAAGCATGGATCCAAATGATTTCGGGTCGCTTCCGGAGATGGTTCCGCTGGCGTACATATCACCGACTTCCACATTACAGCCGTTTACCGTGTGATGAGCAAGCTGCTGGGTCATGTTCCAGTACATATGTTTGTAGTTGCTTTCGGAGATCAGGTTATGCTCACTGTTTTCAGGCTGAAGATAAACTTCAAGGTTGATGTCGTAATTCTTATCGCCTTCGAATTTCAGGTAGTCCAGTACTTCAGGCTCCTGTTTCGGAGAAGCGGTTCTGAAAGGTTCCAAAGCTTCCAGGGTAACTACCCAGGGAGAAACGGACGAACCGAAGTTTTTAGCAAGGAATGGCCCGAGCGGAACATACTCCCATGACTGGATGTCTCGTGCTGACCAGTCATTGAAAACCACCATTCCGAAGATGGCATCTTCCGCTTCCTGTGTAGAAATGCTTTCTCCCATCTCGGTATTTTTGTTGATAATAAAAGCCATTTCCAACTCGAAATCGAGCTGCTTGCATGGACCAAACACCGGCTGATCGGCATCGGCAGGTTTCATCTGGCCTTTAGGTCGATTGATCTCCGTACCGGAAACCACAATGGAAGAAGCTCTTCCGTGATATCCTACCGGCAAGTGCTTCCAGTTCGGCAGTAAAGCGTTTGCCGGATCCCTGAACATTTTCCCTACGTTGGTCGCATGCTCGATGCTGCTGTAAAAATCCGTATAATTAGGAATGTGTACCGGCATCATCATTTTTACCTGATCCGGTTCGTAGAATGCTTCTTCGATGGTCTTTTCATCTTTTGAAAGGGTAGAGCCTTCCTGAAGCAGTTCCTGGATCTTCAGGCGGACAGCATTGGTAACAGGCTTACCGAGTTCGATAAACTCATTTAAGGTATAGGCTTCAAATACATTGTCGGTAAGGCCTTCAATCTCTTCAAAATACCCGAAGTCGTACAGTGTTGCCAGATCAATAATCTGGTCGCCTATTCTTGTACAGCATCCAATGTATTCTTTATTAAAAACCGCTACACCAAACGGAATATTGTGAATGGAAAAATCTGAATCTGATGAATATTCTACAAATGATTTCATAAGTTGGAATTTAAGTGGATTTAATGAAAATCCGTTACATGTTGATTTTAAAATATTTTATTGATAAGGATTATCAATGAATATGCCTCACGCAGTTCACCATATAATAAAATATTTATTTTCTGGATTTGCCTTTTCTTTTTGCCTCGGCAAAGGACATTTCATCGATCCAACGGTCTTTGGTATTAATATCGATGAGGTACAGGATATTGTCCTGCCTGGTAAGTAAAAGGGTTTTGGCTACCGGAACCGGGACTTTTTTGTTCTCCAGCATATCTGCACGCAGGGAGATGATATTTTTTTTGTTTCTGACGATATCTCCCGAAAAGACATTAGAACTGCTTTGTCCATTTGTTTTATCGTCGAAAACTTCTACGTAAGTTGCCTTATTTCCTTTAATGACGATAAAGTCCCGCTCGGTATGATCGGCTTCATCCTTGATGAAAACAAACTTTTTGTTGTCAATGTTTACCGATTCCAGGTTTTGGTTGACTCCTTTTCTTTCTTCAAGCCTGGTGAGAATGCTGTTTAACGATCCGTACTGCGCTTTTACGCTGAAAGCAGTTCCCAGGATCAGCATTCCGATTAAAATTTTTTTCATATTGCTGTGTCTGTATAAAAAAGTTTTGCCAAGACTGTTCATCCTGACAAAACTCTGTATGATTGTTTGAATTAAAGATTTCCTCTTTTCTCCTGTTCTCTTTCCAGTGCTTCAAATAAAGCTTTGAAATTTCCTGCCCCGAAGCTTTGCGCCCCGTGTCTTTCAATAATTTCAAAAAACAGGGTAGGGCGGTCTTCTACCGGTTTTGTAAAGATCTGTAACAGATATCCTTCTTCGTCGTGATCGATCAGAATTCCTAGGTCCTGCAGTTTTTTAAGATCTTCGTCAATATGTCCTACGCGTTCAGGAACCATGTCGTAATAAGCTTCCGGCGGAGCAGAAAGGAATTCCACGCCACGTTTTTTTAGTTCGGTTACGGTATGGATGATGTCTTTGGTCGCTACGGCGATGTGCTGTACCCCTTCACCTTCATAGAAATCAAGGTATTCTTCTACCTGAGATTTCTTTTTACCTTCGGCCGGCTCATTGATCGGGAATTTGGCAAATCCGTTTCCGTTGGACATTACTTTGGACATTAAGGCCGAATATTCGGTATTGATCTGCTTATCGTCGAAAGAAAGGATGTTCACAAACCCCATCACTTTTTCGTACCATTCCACCGTAGGGATCATGCGGTCCCAGTCTACGTTTCCTACGCAGTGGTCAACATATAAAAGCCCTGCTTCTTCAGGCTGGTAAGCACTTTCCCACTTCTCGTAACCCGGCATAAAGGCACCGTTGTAATTTTTTCTCTCCACAAACATGTGTACCGTTTCGCCATAGGTATAGATTCCGGACATTCTTACTTCACCATGCTCATCCGTTAAGGTAACCGGTTCCAGATAAGGTTTTCCGCCTCTTTTGGTAGTTTCTTCAAAAGCTGAATACGCATCATCTACCCAAAGTGCCAGGATTTTCACCCCGTCACCGTGTTTTTTTACATGCTCATTAATCGGGGAATCTGATTTAAGCCCGGTAGTAAGTACCAATCTGATTTTTCCCTGCTGAAGCACATAAGACGCACGGTCTCTTACGCCTGTTTCAGGACCTGCATACGCTACAGACTGAAACCCGAAGGCGGTCTTGTAGTAATGCGCTGCCTGCTTGGCATTCCCTACATAAAACTCAATATAATCGGTACCGTTGATCGGCAAAAAATTCTCTGCCTGAGCAATCTTTTCGGCAAATGTAAGTGTTGACATATTCTATTTTTACTTTTTATTTTTATGGTTGCAAATTACGAATTTATCGCTAATACGAAAAATATATACAAACAAACGTTAGGCAACCGGTGAAGATGGTTAGTGATCCTGAAAATTGGCCTTTAACAGATATCTTGTTTACGGAAGATTAATGAAATCAGAAGAGCGACATGTGAGGCATGCTTTAACACATGGGAAACCTAAGATTCAGATTCCTGCTCTGCGCATATTTCAGATCACAGAAGAAGAAAATCAAAGATTTTCAATGGAGTTGTACTTTATGTAGCTAAGCGGAACAGAGCCTATGCATCACTTGTGTTACATTTAACCTTAAAAATTCACCACAAAAGTCACAAAAGCATATTACCTTGCCTAATAGAGTTTAATAAACAGATGTTGAATACGCCATCAAAAGCTCTTAAAAATCTTTGATTTTTATCTCATGTGATCTTATATATTTTCAAAGCCGGAAACTTCTCTCATGTTTCTTATGTGTTAAAATTTCTGTGCGATTCCTTGCCATCTATGGATAAGCTACACCATAGTTACAGTTTAAACCGTTCGTAAGCTGCTTTCTCCAGCATTTCCCGGTCATCCGGATGCGCAATGCTGATCAGCTCTTGGGCACGCTGCTTTAGGTTTTTCCCATACAGATAAGCGGTCCCATACTCGGTTACTACCCAGTGGATGTGGCCTCTGGTAGTTACGACTCCGGCTCCCTGCTTCAGGAAAGGAACAATCCTGGAAACCCCTCTTTTGGTTCTTGACGTGATGGCAATAATCGGCTTTCCGTCTTCGCTCAGGGCGGCACCTCTCATAAAATCCATCTGTCCGCCGATCCCGCTGTACTGCATCGTTCCGATAGAGTCAGCGCACACCTGCCCGGTGAGATCGATTTCAATGGCTGAATTGATGGCGACCATCTTTTTGTTCCGCATGATGTTGATCGGAAAATTCACATCGCTGACATCCTTAAAGGCAAAAACAGTATTGTCATCCACATAATCATACAACCTGCGGGTTCCGAAACAGAAGCTGGTGATGGTTTTATTGTCGTTGTAGCCTTTGTATTTGTTGTTGATCACATCATTCTGGATCAGATCAATCACGCCGTCACTCAGCATTTCCGTATGGATTCCCAGGTCTTTATGGTTGTGCAGGCATTTCAGTACGGCATCCGGTATGGTTCCGATTCCCATCTGCAGCGTGGATTTGTCGTCGATCAGTGCCGCTACGTTTTTTCCTACTTCCATTTCTTCAGGACCTACTTTGGATCCGTAATCTACAGTCGGCAATTCTTCTTCGTGCCAAACAAGTTTATTGATCTTGCTGATGTGGATCATCCCGTCACCATGCGTTCTCGGCATCAGCGGATTGACAATGGCTACAATAATTTTCGCGGTATCCACTGCTGCCCGGGCGACATCTACGGAAGTTCCCAAAGTACAGAACCCGTGTTTATCAGGAGGAGAAACCGTAATCAGGGCAACATCCAGCGGCAGGATGTTCTTTCTGAACAGGATTGGGATTTCACTTAAGAAAACCGGAACAAAATCCCCTCTCTCGGAATTAACGGCATCCCGTACCGGGGAGGAAACGAATAACGAATTGACAAAAAACTTTCCGGCATATTCCGGTTTGGCGATCTCTACATTTCCCTGCTGGGTAATGGAAACCATTTCTACGTTATCCAGGCGGTGGGCCTGTCTTGCCAGTTCGTCGATTAGGTAATTCGGGGTACAGGCACTTCCGTGGAAAAAAACACGGTTGCCGCTTTTAATGGTATAAATGGCTTCTTCTGCGCTGATGTATTGATCCATAATAGATTTGGTTTGGATTACAGATTTGTTTCTTTTTCTTAAAGATAGTTCATCTGGTTCGGATACAGGATAAACAGGTACAGATTTTTGTCATGTTTTGTCAGAATTCAGTATAAAAAAAGGATTAAATGCATTCCACTTAATCCTCTGTTTGTATCAATGACAAACCTCATAGGTTTTCAAAAACCTGTGAGGTTTATAAGCACTTATATTATTCCTGCAAACGGTCTTTCAGGGTAGGGTCTTCCTCATCCAGCCACGAAGTTTTGTAAGAAGGATCTTCTACTTTTAAGGCTTCTTCGGTAATTTTCAGCGGACGGAACGGATCGACCATCACCGCATATTCTTCCGTAAATTTCTTTCCGATGCTGCGTTCCATTGCTCCGGGGTGCGGGCCGTGAACGATTCCTCCCGGATGCAGGGTAAAATCCATCAGGTCGATATGGTTACGGCTCATGAAATCCCCTTCCGTATAAAACAGCACTTCATCGGAATCGATGTTGGAATGGTTATACGGTGCCGGTATGGCCTGTGGATGGTAATCGTACATCCTTGCACAGAACGAGCACACCACAAAGTTATGGGCCTCAAAAGTCTGGTGAACCGGCGGCGGTTGGTGGATCCTTCCCGTAATCGGTTCGAAATTCTTGATGTTGAATTTGTAAGGATAAAAATACCCGTCCCAGCCTACGACATCAAACGGGTGGGTCATATAGACGAAATCCGTAATCTGGTTTTCTTTTTTCACCTTAATTATAAATTCCCCTTTTTCATCTTTCGGGGCTTTGTAAGTTGGCGCGACAATATCTCTTTCGCAGAACGGTGAATGTTCCAGCAGCTGGCCGAACTCGTTCCGGTACCGTTTCGGCGTATAGATGGGAGAATGGCTTTCCACGATAAAGAAAACCGTATCTTCCGACTGCAGCTCGATCTGGTAAATGGTTCCTCTCGGAATGATGAGGTAGTCGCCGACGGAGAATTCCAGGTCTCCGACAAATGTTTTCAGGATCCCGTTTCCGTTGTGGACAAACAAAAGTTCGTCGCACTCCGCATTTTTGTAAAAATAGTCCATGGATTTCCGTGGCTTGGACAGTCCCATTTTCAGGTCGTTATTCACCATCAGGAACTTTCTGCTGTCGAGCACGTCGTCTTCCGGGCTTACATTCATCCCTTTGAACATTCTCGGGGTCACATTTTTGTCAACGGCAATCTTCGGCGACACATCCTTTGGTGCTCCGATGGATTTGATTTGGGTAGGGCGGTGAATGTGGTACAGCAAAGAAGAAATTCCGTGGAATCCTTCCGTCCCGAAAAGCTGTTCGTAATAGAATTTATCTTCCGGAGACTTAAAAACCGTATGCCTTTTTGGTGGGATATTTCCCGACTGATGGTATCTCATTTTACTTTTATATGTGGATTCTCAAATGTAATAATTTTTAATGAAACGGAAAGAGGATTTGTTTAAGCGCAGGTTTCGGCGTGATTTATTGAATGAGCGGCAAATACATAATATGTTTGAGCGTAAACGTTGCCGAGGTAATTGACATCATAATGGATTTTCTGTCTGTAAAGACACTTCGTTCAGCGGATAGAGTGAATGATAAGAATAATTAAAACCAAGTATTATTCATTTTACATCAATTCGCCATATATCAATTTGCTCCAGACGAGCAACATCTGTGTAGAAAAGAAAGATTTTCAGTCAGTCAGCACACCGTAGTTGTGCTATTATACCAGGCTGATATGCTGTGGCAAGAGATAGAACTCCGCCGGAGCTCAATTCTATTTGCTATCCTTGTTTTGCTATACAGATGTTATTCTACGGAATATTTTGAATAATTCTTCGCAAAGTTTGCATCAGAAGTAAGCATTATTGATTTACATTAATGCGGCATTTATGAATTTGCTCCGGAGGAGCAATATCTGTGTAGAAAAGAAAGATTTTCAGTCAGTCAGCACGCCTTAGGTGTGCTATTCAAGCTTATATGCTGTGCGAAAGATAGAACTCCGCCGGAGCTCAATTCTATTTGCTATCCTTGTTTTGCTACACAGATATTGTTCCTACGGAATATGTAGATAATTTTTTGACAAGTTTATATCAAAGGCTGGTTACCATTAAAAATTGACCGTTCACTATCTGTCTTGTAACCAAATTCCGTGTATTGTTAAAGAAACGCCTGCGTGCATCACGTTAGAGACAAATAATCAGCTCTTTAAAAAATTCCCGATAAAAACTAAGCATAAATAAATTTGCTCCGGAGGAGCAATATCTGTGTAGAAAAGAAAGATTTTCAGTCAGTCAGCACGCCGTAGGTGTGCTATTATACCAAGCTGCTAGGTATGCCATGGAAGGAGATAGAACTCCGCTGGAGTTCAGTTCTATTCGGTAACCTTGTCTTGCCAAACAGATATTATTTTTATGGAATATGTAGATGATTTTGTGACAAAATTTATATCAAAAGCAGGTTTACCATTAATAATTGTTTATCCGCCTTTACTACCAAATTCTGCGTATTGTTAAGAAAAGATTCTTGCGGACATCGCATTAAAGGTAATCAATCAGCATTTTAAATAAATTCCACAATTAAAGTTTTTACTTTAAAAAATAATTGTTAGCTTTGACTAACAATTTTAATTTCATGAAGCAAATATTATTTTTTGTTGTTTTGTTTTCCACTTTTTGTTTCTCGCAGGAAACAGACAGCCTGCATATAAGCCCATCTTTAAAAGCAGATTCTGTGGTAAATCAGAAGAAAAAAGAAATTAAAATAAAGGATATTGATGATGTGGTGATTACCGGAACTATCAAGCCGGTCAGCCGGTCCAAAAGTCCGGTAGCGGTGGAAATTTACAGCCAGAAATTCTTCCAGAAAAACCCGACGCCTAATATTTTTGAATCCATCGCCATGGTAAACGGCGTCAAACCTCAGCTCAACTGCTCAGTCTGCAATACGGGTGATATTCACATCAACGGCCTGGAAGGGCCTTACACGATTATCCTGATTGACGGGATGCCGATTGTGAGTTCACTTTCCACGGTGTACGGACTGAGTGGAATCCCGAACAGCCTCGTCGACAGGATTGAAGTCGTGAAGGGGCCAGCTTCTTCGATCTACGGTTCTGAAGCCATGGGGGGTGTCATCAACATCATTACCAAGAATGCCCTGACCGCTCCAAAATTCAGCATTGATCTGATGACTACCACTTGGAATGAAAACAATGTGGATCTTTCAACGAAATTTAATTTGGGCAAAAAAGCAGCTTCGTTAGTAAGCCTCAACTACTTTAATGCGACCCAAAAGTTTGATGAAAACCATGATAATTTTACAGACGGTGCTTTACAGAACCGGATTTCGATATTCAACAAATGGAATTTTAAAAGGAATGAAAACCGGCAGGCCAGTTTTGCGCTAAGGTACCTGTATGAAGACCGGTTCGGCGGAGAAATGCAGTGGAACAAATCGTACCGCGGAAGTGATCAGGTATACGGCGAAAGTATTTATACCAGCAGGGTAGAAGCGTTCGGAATTTACCAGTGGCCGTTGAAAGAGAATATCATGACCCAGTTTTCCTACAATTTCCACGACCAGAATTCCTTTTACGGAAACAATCCTTTCCTTGCAACCCAGAAAGTAGCATTTATACAGACTTATTGGGATAAAAAGCTGGGAAACCACGACCTGATTTTAGGTGTCACTATAAAAAGAACATTCTACGATGATAATACCCCGGGGACCTTATCGGCTGACGGTTTCACGAACGAACCGATGAAGTCGCCGATCCTTGGGGCGTTTATCCAAGATCAATGGGAAATTAATGAAAAGAATACCTTGCTGCTGGGATACCGGCTGGATTATGATAAAGTCCATCATGCAGTCCATTCACCCCGTTTTGCCTGGAAGTTTTCGCCGAATCCGTACCATACACTACGCTTCAATTTCGGGACGGGCTTCCGGGTGGTGAACCTTTTTACGGAAGACCATGCGGCACTCACGGGGTCGCGTGAAGTCGTAATTCAGTCGAATCTGAAGCCGGAAAGATCCGTCAACGGAAACTTGAATTATATCTGGAAAATTCCGGCGGGCGACCGGCTGATCAATCTGGATGCTTCGGCTTTTTATACGTATTTCAGCAATAAAATTGTCGGGGATTTTGATACCGATCCGGGAAAGATCATTTATGACAACCTTTACGGATACGGAATTTCAAGGGGTGCTTCGCTGAATATAGATTACAATTTTGGCTTTCCATTAAGTATTAATCTGGGCGTGACCTATCTGGATGTCTACCAGAAATTTGATGGTGAAAGGGAGAAATCACAACAGCTCCATGCCCCGAAATGGAGCGGGACCTATATCCTGACCTACCGTTTTGCGAATGATCTGACGATCGATTTTACCGGTCAGTTTTACGGCCCGATGCGCCTGCCGGTATTGCCCAACGATTACCGCCCGGAATATTCTCCCTGGTATTTCCTGGCGAATATCCAAGTTTCCAAAAGTTTCAGATCCGGTTTTGAAGTGTACGGTGGCATCAAAAACCTTTTTAATTTTACCCCGAAAGATCCGCTGATGCGCCCGTTTGATCCGTTCGACCGGACGGTGAATGATCCAGTGACCAACCCGAACGGCTATACCTTTGATACGACCTATGGCTATGCGCCGATGCAGAAAATCAGAGGATTTCTGGGCGTGAAGTATACTTTGAAATAAATGAGTTTAACCTTGAACCGAAGAATATTAACCGCAATAGTCACAAAAGTTATTTAACACATGAATCACATGAGATTTTTAGTTGCTTGCGTTGCGCATATTTTAGAGCACAGAAGAAGAAAATCAAAGATTTTCAATTTTATTATGGTGGCTGAGGGGAATCGAAGTCACATTATCATCTGGCAAATCCATAAATCAGTGGGCAAAACACAACCACAAAAGTCACAAAAGCTGTTAACACATAAGTCACATAAGATTTTAGTTTAAAATATTGCGTATAGTTTTAGATCACATAAGAAGAAAATCAAAGATTTTCAATTGTATTACGATGTCTGAGTGGAGCCGAAGCCACTTTCGGCACCTGTCATCCGGCTTCCAACTCCCGTCCCGTCCAAAAAAAGTATATGAAATCAATAAGTCTCTTTTTAATGGTAATTCCGCTTTTCTGTCTCTCGCAGCTCAGGACTATCAGTTTTGCAGATTGGGAAAATAAACAGCAGCAGGATCCAAAACCTACCGTTATTCATCTCTACACAGACTGGTGTTCGGTGTGTAAAATTGAACAATTTAAATTGAATAAAGATCGACAGCTTTTGGAATTCATTAATGACAAGTTTTATTTTATTCCGTTTAAAGCAGAAAAAATGATGGAAACCATCAGGTTCCAGAGGAAAACATTCCGTTATCTTCCGAACGGCAATTCCGGGATTCACGAACTGGCTTTGGCATTGTCGAAGAATAAAAACCGGCCGGTGTATCCGCTATGGATCATTTTAGACAAAAATCAAAATCTCATCGATTATCATGAAGGCATTTTTCTGCCGGACGAATTGAAGAAAAAATTATCGGAAATTCCGGATTAGACGCTTAATTCTCTCGCAAATTGAGCTGATTATGCAGATTTATTTTTAATCGCAAGGATAAACAAAGATGGATTTATCTGAATGTATATGAGATAAGCAAAGGTGTTTCACTTAATACAAAGGATTCTATCTTTGTATTTCTTTGATAAGCAGAGCGCCTTTGTTTGGCCTAAAAATCAGCAACATAATATTAAGAAGTCTTTGTTTGGCTTTGCGATGAATAAAGTCAGCAGACCAATAAACTTAAGATGTAATTTCTCTCGCAGATTGGGCTGATTATGCAGATTTTTTTTAATCGCAAGGATAAACAAAGATGGATTTATCTGAATGTATATGAGATAAACAAAGGCGTTTGACTTAGCCAAGTAATACAAGGGAATTTTCACTTTATATTTCTTCAATTAGCTGAGCGCCTTTGTCTGGCTTGAAAATCAGCAGCATCATGTTTAGAAGTCTTTGTCTTGCCTGAGATATTATTTCTTATTCAGCCATGAGCTCACCAGCGTCGGATGAGTCTGTACCCATAATTTAGCTGTTTCTTCCTTATCCTTGCTGTATTCCATTTTGGTTAAGAGATCGGTCATGTCTGCATCCGTGTAATGCATGTTGGAGAAGAATGTTGCCAATTCCGGATGGTCCTGAGCAAAGCTTTTCCGGCTGTAGGTCCTGATCTGCTCTGCGTCGCCGAATGTCTTTTCCGGATCTTCCAGGAATTTCAGCTTCATTTTCCCGAACATCCAGTGCGGCTGCCATCCAGCGACAACGATCCATTGTTTTTGGCGGATCGCATTCTGAAGCTCAGTAATCATGGCGATCGTGGAAGAATTTACCTGGCGGTAGTCCAGCTGATAGTCCCGGATCGCTTTGTCGGCAGCGGTCGTGAGCCCGGCTCCTTTTTCGATACCGATGATCCTGCGATTGAACCGGTCGTTATACTGGTTTAATTCCATTATTGAATTAACAGGAATATAATCAGGCACCACGAGACCGATCCGGCCGGCATCGTAATTTGTTCCGAGCGCTTTCAGATCGGGAAAGCGGTTGACTTTCGAAGCATGGGTGTAAGGCAGCCAGACGCCCATGAAAAGATCGGTGTCTTCATTGTTCATGGAAGCCAGGATCATATCGGTAGAGGCTTTCTGGATAATGACATGATAACCCTGTTCATCAAGGATGGCTTTGGCAACGTGCGTCATCGCGACATCCTCCGCCCAGCCGTCTACCATGCCGATGGTGATGTATTTTGAGTTTTTCAACTGCTTACAGGAAATCAGCATTCCGGCGATAACGGTTAAAAATACGGGTATGATATATTTTAAATGTTTCATTTTACTTTTTTTTCTTTACAAATCCTTGGGTTATACGGTCGAGAATAATGGCTAAAATTACCACGGATAATCCGCTTTCAAATCCCAGCCCGATATCCAGGTTGTTGATGCCTTCCAATACTTTTTCACCCAGTCCGCCGGCGGCAATCATTCCGGCAATCACCACCATGGAAAGTGATAACAAAATGGTCTGGTTCACCCCTGCCAGGATCGTCTGCATGGCCAGAGGAAGTTCGACCTTGAATAGAATCTGGCGGTTGGTGGCTCCGAAAGCCCGTGCCGCTTCCACAATATCTTTCGGAACTGAATCGATTCCCAAAGTCGTTAACCGGACAGCCGGCGGCATGGCGAAAATGATCGTGGCAAAAGCACCTGGCACTTTACCGATGCTGAAAAACAACACGGCAGGGATGAGGTAGACGAAAGCAGGCATCGTCTGCATTAGGTCGAGCATCGGACGGATCACTTTTGCTGCCAGTTTGTTTTTTGCTGCCCAGATCCCCAGCGGAACCGACAGGAGGAGCGCCGTAAGCGTAGCCACGAAAATAAGTGCTAATGTTTCCATCGTTTCTTTCCAGAATCCCATCAGGAAGATCAGCGTCAGTCCGCCGGCGGTCATCAGGGCGGTTCCTTTTCCGGACTTCCACCAGGCAAGTAGCGTGAACAGAAGGATGATAATATAAAACGGCGTGTTGGTCAGCAGGCATTCGATTCCGAGGATCGAAGCATTGCCGATGTGTTTAATGATATCAAAAAAGGGTTTGGCATTATCGGTAAGCCAGTTGACGGCCGTTTCTACATATTGCCCTATATCTATAATTTTATGCATATGATGTACTGTTATTGGTTGTTTGCAATTTCTTTCAATTCAATGATTTCCTCTTTGTTGAACCTCGTGGCTTCAATCACCAGCGACAGTTGCGTCACCAGCCCCAGGAATTTATTGTTTGCGTCTACCACGGCAATCGAGGATTTACTTCCTGAAATCAGCGGCAGCATTTCTTCCACCGTAGCTTCCGGAAATACCGACGGGACATTGCTGTTGATCACCGATTCTACCGTCGGTTCTTTTTTTTGGCGATCTGCAGGATATCATCCAGTTTTACGAATCCAAGGAAGGTGTTCTGGAAATCCACTACCGGTAAATTTTCCAGGCCGGTGGCCCGCATTTTCCGGAGTGCGCCTTCCGGGCCGTCTTTCCTGAACCGCACCACGGTAGGTTTATTGAACATCAGAGATTTCGCGGTGATGATGCTTTTACGGTCTACTTTTTCAACGAAGGCTTTCACATAATCGCTGGCCGGATTGGTGAGGATGTCTTCGGCGGTCCCGATCTGTTCGATCACCCCTTCTTTCATAATCACAATGCGGTCACCGATCTTGATGGCTTCGTCTAGGTCATGGGTAATGAAGACAATGGTCTTCTGAAGCGTGTCCTGAAGTTCCAGCATCTGGTCCTGCATTTCCGATTTGATCAGCGGATCCAAAGCTGAAAATGCCTCGTCCATCAGCAGGACTTCAGGATCATTGGCCAATGCCCTTGCCAGGCCAACCCGTTGCTGCATCCCTCCGGAAAGCTGTGCCGGGTATTGGTTCTCAAAACCGTTCAGCCCGACAATATCCAGCGCTTTCTGTGCCTTTTCCTCTAGGGATTTTTTATCTTCACCCCGGATTTCCAGTCCGAAAGCGGCATTGCTCAGCACCGTGTGATGGGGCAGGAGGCCGAATTTCTGGAATACTATGCTCATTTCCGTCCGTCGTACTTCCAGCAGGTCTTTGTTGTTTTTGCCGGTGATGTTGTCATCGTTGATATACACGTTTCCCGAAGTCGGCTCGTTCAGCCGGTTCAGGCAGCGTAAAAGGGTGGATTTACCGCTTCCCGACAATCCCATGATCACGAAGAATTCCCCTTCATAGATTTCAAAATTCGCTTTGTTGATCCCGACCGTGCAGCCGGTTTTCTCAAGGATTTCTTTTTTCGAAAAACCTTTGTCAAGAAGTTCGAGGGCTTTCTCCTTATTTTTGCCGAAGATAATCGTGAGATCCTCAACTTTAAGTTTTACTTTCTTTTTATTTTCAATTGTATTCATATCAGATTTTTTGTATTTAGCATAGATGTCAACATTTTTAATTAAACGTTTAATCTATCGTGAAATTTTACTTGTTGAATAGCATCCTATGAAAGGTTGATGATAACCTCAATGCAAACAATAATATAAAGCATGATGCTTATATGCAATTGCAGATTTTACTTCTTATAGAAGATCAGAAAAGAAAAATTTTCTTTTTAACAGAGAATCATTATCCCAAAAATAATGATCCGATAGATATACTATACAACTGGAATTTCTACATTTTGACAAAATGCAGGCCAATAAAAAGCATTGCTTTATTAATTATTGACTCTGCAAATTTACGAAAATTATATTAAATGGATTTTTAGCAATATAAGATATTGAATTATAATGTTTTATAAAATAAAAAAATCTACTAATTTGATAGTGAATAAAGGAGAGTTATAAAATAGTTTGGAATTTTGCTTCTGTTAAATTATAGCTAGATAACAAACTCATACTTGTAATTCCATTTCCGAGGTGCTGTATTTTTAACGCAAAGTTTTTATTTTTCTTAATGCATAATTTAAGGGAGCAAAGAATGAATCAGCAAGCTGATTGAAGAAGCTGTACGTTCGCTTCGCGCAGCAGATTTATCTGCCTTTGCCTTCTTAA